>NZ_JAVREZ010000013.1:0-280641 GCF_031845645.1 Streptomyces doebereineriae | reverse complement strand
GTAGACGACTGGGTTGATAGGCCGGATCTGGAAGCCCAGTAATGGGTGGAGGTGACCGGTACTAATAGGCCGAGGGCTTGTCCATATTTGCTCGCGTCCACTGTGTTAGTTCTGAGGCAACGACCGTGTTGTGTTTCCGGTCTAACTTCATAGTGTTTCGGTGGTCATAGCGTGAGGGAAACGCCCGGTTACATTCCGAACCCGGAAGCTAAGCCTTACAGCGCCGATGGTACTGCAGGGGGGACCCTGTGGGAGAGTAGGACACCGCCGAACTCCTTTTAGACAGAAAGGCCCACACCTTATGGTGTGGGCCTTTCTGCATTTCAGGTTCGGTTTCCTCAAGGGGGCGCTTCGCGCCCCCCTTTTTTTTCGTCTACAGGCGGCCTGCCGCCTTCAATGCCAGGTAGGCATCGGCCAGCGCTGGAGCCAGATCGTCCGGTGTCGCGTCGACGACAGTCACTCCATGGCGGCGGAGCTGTTCCGCCGTGCGATCGCGTTCCGTCTGTGCCTGGGCAGCTGCTGCGGCCTCGTAGACCGCATCGGTGTTTCCGCGGGCCGTGGCCATGCGGGCGATATGGGGATCCGCCACTGAGGCCAGAAGGACCGTGTGCCGTTGGGTCAGCTGAGGAAGGACTGGCAGCAGGCCCTCCTCGATCGGCGCGGCGTCGAGGCTCGTGAGCAGCACGATCAGGGAGCGGCGAGGGGCCGTACGCAGGGCTGTGGCTGTGAGGCCCCGAGCGTTCGTCTCGACGAGTTCGGGTTCGAGGGAGGCCATCGCGTCGACAAGGGAGGGGAGCAGGTCCTTGGCCGTTCGGCCTTGGACCAGGGCGCGTACTCGGCGGTCGTATGCGAGGAGGTCCACGCGATCGCCGGCGCGGGAGGCGAGGGCGGCCAGGAGCAGTGCCGCGTCCATGGAGGCGTCAAGGCGGGGGGCGTCGCCCACGCGGCCTGCCGAGGTTCGGCCGGTGTCGAGGACCACGAGGATGTGGCGGTCGCGTTCGGGGCGCCAGGTGCGGACGGCGACGGACGTCTGGCGGGCGGTGGCTCGCCAGTCGATGGAACGGGTGTCGTCGCCGGGGACGTACTCGCGCAGGCTGTCGAATTCCGTGCCTTCGCCGCGGGTGAGGACGCTGGTGCGGCCGTCGAGTTCGCGCAGGCGGGCGAGCTTCGAGGGGAGGTGCTTGCGGCTGGTGAACGGGGGCAGGACGCGGACCGTCCAGGGAGCCTTGTGGGTGCCCTGGCGGCAGAAGAGCCGTAGGGGGCCGTAGGAGCGAATCGTCACTCGGTCGGCCTGGCGGTCGCCGCGGCGGGTGGGGCGTAGGCGAGTGGTGAGGCGTCGGCGTTCGCCGGCGGGGACGGTCAGCTGGTGGCGGGAGGCTTCCACTTCCGTGCCGGGCTGCCAGCTGCTGGGGGGCCAGGCGTCGCGCACGTGGGCGCGGAGGGGGCGGCCGGACGGGTTGGTGACTGTGAGGGTGACGTCAGCGGCCTCGCCCAGGCGGGCGGAGGTGTCACCGGAGCGGGCCAGGCCGAGTCGTCGTACGGGTGCCGCCAAGGCGAAGTCGCAGGCGCACGCCACTGCCAGGGGGGCGTTGACGGCGAGGATGCCCGTCCAGCTGGGTTCCCAGATGCCGACAGGGAGAGAACCCAGGGCTGCGAGGAGTGCGGCTCGTCCGGTGAGGGCCATCAGCGGGGGACCGGGACGTGGGCGAGGATCGCGTTGATGACGGAGTCGGCCGTGACGCCCTCCATCTCGGCCTCCGGGCGCAGTTGTACGCGGTGGCGGAGGGTGGGAAGGGCCAGAGCCTTCACGTCGTCGGGGATCACGTAGTCGCGGCCGGTCAGCCACGCCCATGCGCGCGAGGTGGCCAGGAGGGCCGTGGCGCCGCGCGGGGACACGCCCAGGGTGAGGGAAGGGGACTCGCGTGTGGCGCGGCAGATGTCGACGACGTAGGCGGTGATCTCGGGGGAGATCGTGGTCTTGGCGACCGCGGCGCGTGCGGCTTCGAGGTCGGCGGGGCCCGCCACGGGGCGTACGCCGGCGGCGCGCAGGTCGCGCGGGTTGAAGCCCTCGGCGTGGCGGGTGAGGACGTCGATCTCGTCCTGGCGGGAGGGGAGCGGGATCGTCAGCTTGAGGAGGAAACGGTCCAGCTGGGCTTCTGGGAGGGGGTAGGTGCCCTCGTATTCCACCGGGTTCTGGGTCGCGGCCACCAGGAACGGGTCGGGGAGGAGGCGCGGGGTGCCGTCGACGGTCACCTGGCGTTCCTCCATGGCCTCCAGGAGGGACGACTGGGTCTTGGGCGGGGTGCGGTTGATCTCGTCCGCGAGGAGGAGGTTGGTGAAGACCGGGCCGGGCTGGAAGGAGAACTCGGCGGAGCGGGTGTCGTAGACCAGGGAGCCCGTCACATCGCTCGGCATGAGGTCGGGGGTGAACTGGACGCGCTTGGTGTCGAGTTCGAGTGCGGATGCGAGGGCGCGGACGAGCAACGTTTTGGCGACCCCAGGGACTCCTTCCAGTAGTACGTGTCCGCGGCAGAGGAGGGCGACGACGAGGCCGGTCACGGCGGGGTCCTGGCCGACCACGGCTTTGGCGATCTCGGCGCGCAGGGCTTCCAGGGAGGCCCTGGCGGGGCCCGGGTCCCCGGCGGTCCCGGCGTTGTCAGTGGTCGGGTCCATCATGAACGGCGTACCTCTCTTTCGAGGGCGTCGAGTTGGTCGGCTAGGGAGATGAGTGCTGCGTCGTCGCTGGGCGGCGGGCCGAAGAGGAGGGGCTGCAGGGACTGTCCGTCTCCGTCTCTGTGGAGATGGGCGGACAAGGCGGGGAGCAGTGCTTCGGGCGCGTGTGCCTGGGTGACGGGGACGCCTACGAGGGGGGCGAGGCGGGTGCGGATGGTGGAGCGAAGAGCGGTGGCCGCGCGGTCGCGGGCGTTGGCTTTGCGGTAAAGGCGGGCGCGGCCTTCGACGGTTTCGGAGGCGCGGATCGCCACGGGGAGTCTCTCGGGCACGAGCGGGCCCAGTCGGCGTGCCCTCCACAGGGCGGCGAGTGCTGCCGCGAAGAAGAGCTGGAGTGTGCCCCACAGCCAGCCCGAGGGGAGCAGGTCGAGGAAGCCCTTTTCCTCGTTCGGGTCGGTGGCGGAGGGGTCGGAGAGCGAGGGGAGGTACCAGACCAGATGGGGGCGGGAGCCGAGGAGTTGGAGGGCGAGCGAGGCGTTGCCCCGCTCGTCGAGGGTGTCGTTGTAGAGGATGTCGGGGGCGCCGAGCACGACGGTGTCACCGTTCCCGGAGGCCGCCGGGACGCGCACCAGGGTGGGCAGGCGCTCGCTGGGGTAGCACTCGTCGTAGCCGGGGACTGTGACGGTGTAGCGGATACCGCCGGTGTCGGCGGTGCCCGCGCGCTGGGCCGCGGGCAGGGCGCAGTCGGGGGAGAGCGTCGAGTCGAGGCTGGTGGCGGGGTCCGCGACGACGCCGGGGGCCAGCCGTTCCACGGACCAGCTGCCGGGGGCGACGAGGAGGGTGCGGCCCTCGGAGTCGGCGGCCGCGGAGTGCAGTTGGGTCTGCTGGCGGTGCGTCAGGAGGTCGGGTACGGCTATCAGGAGCGTTGTGTCGGGGCCGGCCGCGGCGCGCGCTTCGTCGAGGGTGGTGACCACTCGGGTGTCGACGCCTCGGTCGGCGAGGAGTTCGGCGACGGCGCGGCTGCCGTAGGGGTCCGCGGAGCGCGGGTCGAGGCCGCCGTGGCGTTCGGTGGAACGGATCGCCGCGATCGCCACGGCCGCGACGAGGAGAAGCACGAGGGCGAGCACGATGCCTCGCGCGCGGGTCCACACCTGGCGGGCGGTAGGCGAGGCCGAGGTGGACGGGAGCGTGACCTCGGTGGTCATTCGGCGGCTCCCTGGCGGGCGTTGTGGGCCGCGCTGTGGCTGCTCGCACTGGCCGCGAGCACCGGCTTGGTGCGTTCCAGGTCGCGGTCGAGTTCGGCGATGCGGTGGTACGACTGCTCGGTTGCGGTCCGGCCGCCGTACGTGACGTCGTCGAAGTCCCGGGCCGCGGAGCGCAGCCGGTCCGTGTGGGAGGGCAGGGCGCGGCCCGCTTCCGCGGCCGCCTCGTCCGCGGTGCGGCCGGGGCGGATGTCGAGGAGGGTGCGTTCCTCCAGGGAGCGCACGATGGCCCGCATGCGTTCCTGGACGGCCTGGTTCCAGTGGCCCTGCGCGGCGTGTGCCTCGGCGGCCGCGCGATGGTCGGCGGCGCTGCGTGGGCGGTCGTCGAACAGGGCGGCGGAGGAGGCCGGCCCGCGGCGCGGAGTGCCCAGGCGCCACCACAGCGCGCCGACGACCAGGAGGACGGCGGCGATGACGACGACGAGGCCGAGTGGTCCCCCTGGCGTCGCGGACGAGGCGGTGTTGAACAGCTTGTCGACCCAGTCCCAGAACGCGTTGAGGGCGCGCTGGAACCAGCTGGGATCGTTCTCGTGGTACATGCGCTTGGACAGCTCGCGACGGGCCGCCTCCCGCGCGGGATCGCGCGGGATCGTCAGCGGCGGTTCGTCGGCGGACCGTGCCAGTGACAGCACGGATGTGTCGCCGGCGCGCAGCATGGTGAGCACTCCCCCCGGCAGGTTCACCGCATCAGCTCCCGGGAGTGGAGCCGGTGCCGTAGCCCTGGACGCCGGCTGCGCGGGCCAGTTCGAGGTCGAGGCCCTCGCGGCGGATGCGCTGGTCGATGTAGAGGAGCACGGTGACGCCCGCCGTGATCGGGAAGGTGATCATGGAGCCGATCACCGAGCCGATGCCGCTGATGATGAGGAACGTCCAGCCGAGGTCGCCGGTGCCGTTGACGAAGCCTCCGACACCCTCACCGCTGAGCGCTGCGGCGAGGAAGGTGAAGGGGATGACCACGATCGCCGCGATGATGTTCGCGATGATCCCGGCCAGCAGCTGAATGCCGAGGACTCGCCACCAGGAACCGCGGACCAGCTTCGTGGAGCGGCTCATCGACTTCACGATGCTCTGCTTCTCCAGCATCAGCGCGGGCGAGGCCAGCGAGAAGCGGATCATCAGCCACAGCGCGACGACGCCGGCGCCGAGGACGCCCAGGATGACGAGGGCGATGCCGCCGCCGTTCGAGCCCGCGGCGGCCACGAGGATGCCGGGCAGTGCGCCGACGGCGAGCACACCGAAGGTGATGAGCAGCAGCAGGAAGATCAGGCCGAACAGCCTCGGTACCTGCGGGCGGGCGTCGCGCCAGGCCTCACCGGTGGTGACCGGCTTGCCGAGCACGGCCCGACTGGTGACCGTTGTCAGCAGCGCGGTCGCGGCGACCGTGCCGATCAGGGAGATCAGGAAGACGACGGTGCTGCCGACCATGGTCTCGCCCAGGGCGCGGGTCAGCTCGTCGGCGCTGGCGCTGGGGTCGTTGAGGGCCTCGGTCCCTGCGCTGTCGTTCAGGACGAAGCCCTGGAGCAGGATGACGAGGACCTCGGTCACGACCGCGACGGTCAGCGAGATGCCGAGGACCGTACGCCAGTAGGTGCGCATGGTGGAAACCGCGCCGTCGAGGATCTCGCCCACGCCGAGCGGGCGCAGGGGGATCACGCCGGGCTTGGCCGCGGGCGGGGGGCCGCCCCAGCCGTGGTAGCCGCCGCCCCAGCCCGGGGGAGGGCCGTAGCCTCCGGGCGGGGCGGTGGGGGGCTGGGATCCCCAGCCCGGGCCGGGCGGCGGGGGCGGAGGCGTCTGGCCGGGAGCGGCGGGGCCTGTGGGGGCGGACCACTGACCGGGGGGCGGCTGTTCCTGGGACCACTTCGAGTCGGCGTCCTGCGGATTGTCCTGCGGCTCTTGCACGGGGTTCGAAGTCTCGGGCCGGTCGGCGGGCTCGGCGGGATCGGGCGTGCCGGGCTTGTGCCCGTCGGGCGGGGCGGATCCGGGCGAGGCCCAGCCCGGAGTGTCGTTCATCGTCGCTCCTTCACGGTGCCCGTCCGCGGTCGCGGCGGCAAGTTGGCAGCCATCGTGCCATGGGGTGGTCGGCGAAGGACCAGCCGCGGTATGGGCTGCGCACCTTCAATACTCCGGCGCACAAGGGGCAGACTGACGACATGGCTGATCAGTACGCGCAAACCGGCGAGGACAGCAAGTCCACCGAGCTACCGGCGATCCGCTGGGAGGAGCCACCCGAAGGCCCCGTCCTGGTGCTTCTCGACCAGACGAGGCTGCCGGCCGAGGAGGTCGAACTGGTCTGTACGGACGCGTCCGCGCTGGTGGAGGCGATCCGTTCGCTCGCCGTGCGCGGGGCGCCGTTGCTCGGCATCGCGGGGGCGTACGGGGTCGCGCTCGCCGCCGCGCGGGGGTTCGACGTGGATGAGGCGGCGGCCGTGCTGGCGGGCGCGCGTCCGACCGCGGTGAATCTCGCCGTCGGGGTGCGCAGGGCCGAGGCCGCGTACCGGGCCGAGCTCGGCAAGAGCGGTGACCAGGAGCTGGCGGCCGGGGCTGCGCTGGCGGCGGCGCGCGGGCTGCACCGCGAGGACGCGGCGGCCAGTGCCGCGATGGCCGAGCGTGGCCTGGCTCTGCTGGACGAACTGCTGCCGGGCGGCGGGCACCGGATCCTGACGCACTGCAACACCGGTTCGCTGGTGTCGGGCGGCGAGGGGACGGCGTTCGCGGTGGCGCTCGCGGCTCACCGGGCGGGGCGGCTGCGGCGGCTGTGGGTGGACGAGACGCGTCCGCTGCTCCAGGGGGCCCGGCTGACGGCGTACGAGGCGGCGCGCAGCGGGATGGCGTACACCTTGCTGACCGACAACGCGGCGGGCTCGCTGTTCGCGGCCGGGGAGGTGGACGCGGTGCTGATCGGGGCCGACCGGATCGCGGCCGACGGTTCGGTGGCGAACAAGGTGGGGAGCTATCCGCTCGCGGTGCTCGCGCGGTACCACCATGTGCCGTTCATCGTGGTGGCGCCGGTGACCACGGTTGACCCGGACACGCCGGACGGGGCGTCGATCGAGGTGGAGCAGCGGCCCGGGCACGAGGTGACCGAGATCGCGGCGCCCCAGGTGCCGGTGGCGGGAACCGAGGCGGGCAGTGGGATTCCGGTGGCGCCGCTGGGGACCCAGGCGTACAACCCGGCCTTCGATGTGACGCCGCCCGAGCTGGTGACGGCGATCGTCACGGAGGAGGGCGTGGTGTCGCCGGTGACGGCCGAGGCTCTTGCCGAGCTGTGTGCGAGGTCCCGGGAGGTGACGATCAGCTGATCCGGATGCGGTGGCCACGTATTCCGCCTGAATCCACGGCGGACCTTCGCGGCGGCGGCCGAGGCAGACAGTGACGGTCCAGTACGACTAAGGTCACTGGTCGGTGAGCTGTCTCACCACTGCCTTCACCACTGTTATGAGAATGGGATGATGTCTTTATGAAGGGACGAGTCCTTGTCGTCGACGACGACACCGCACTTGCCGAGATGCTGGGCATTGTGCTGCGTGGTGAAGGTTTTGAGCCGTCTTTCGTAGCCGACGGTGACAAGGCGCTGGCCGCGTTCCGTGAGGCCAAGCCGGATCTGGTGCTGCTGGATCTGATGCTGCCCGGGCGGGACGGCATCGAGGTGTGCCGCCTGATCAGGGCGGAGTCCGGCGTGCCGATCGTGATGCTCACGGCGAAGAGCGACACCGTCGATGTGGTCGTGGGCCTGGAGTCCGGTGCCGACGACTACATCGTGAAGCCGTTCAAGCCGAAGGAGCTCGTGGCCCGGATCCGGGCGCGGCTTCGGAGGTCGGAGGAGCCGGCTCCCGAGCAGCTCGCCATCGGTGACCTGGTCATCGACGTGGCCGGGCACTCCGTGAAGCGGGACGGGCAGTCGATCGCGTTGACGCCGTTGGAGTTCGACCTGCTGGTGGCGCTCGCGCGCAAGCCGTGGCAGGTGTTCACGCGTGAGGTGCTCCTCGAGCAGGTGTGGGGCTACCGGCACGCCGCCGACACCAGGCTCGTCAATGTGCATGTGCAGCGGCTGCGCTCCAAGGTCGAGAAGGACCCGGAGCGGCCGGAGATCGTGGTGACCGTCCGTGGTGTGGGTTACAAGGCAGGGCCCAGCTGACATGTCCGGAGACAGTGCTGCTTCGTCGCCGGGACGGACCGGGGCGGGTGCGGGGCGGCCTGTCGGGCGGAAGTCGGCGGGTTCCCGCTGGGGACGTTTCATCGAGGGTGGACTGCTTCAGGGTGGAGTCCAGGGCAGCCCGGTCCTCAGGCTCTTCATGCGCTGGGTGCGCCGGCCTCTGCTGCCCGTGATGCGGCTGTGGCGGCGCAACATCCAGCTCAAGGTCGTCGCCACGACCCTGCTGATGTCGCTCGGTGTGGTGCTTCTGCTGGGTTTCGTCGTCATCGGGCAGGTACGCAACGGGCTCCTCGACGCCAAGGTCAAGGCGTCGCAGAGCCAGGCCACCGGTGGGTTCGCGGTGGCTAAGCAAAAGGCGGACGAGGCCGGTGCCGGGACCGACGAAGCGGCCCCGGCGGAGGGTCAGTCCGACCAGTTCGTCATCGAGTGGATGAGCAATCTCGTCTATTCGCTCTCCAGCGGTGGTCAGGGCGCCTTTGACGTGGTGTCCCTGCCCGTGGGTGGCGACAGCGGCAGCGGGCGCGGGCCGCGTGCCTCGGGCGACGTCGACCCGACGGCCAGCGTCCCCGAGGCTCTGCGCGAGAAGATCGACGAGAGTACGACGGCCGCCCAGAGCTACACCCGCATCGTCTACGACCCCTATCAGGAGCCCCAGCCGGCCCTGGTCATCGGCAAGCAGGTCAACGACCCCAACGGCGATCCGTACCAGCTGTACTACCTCTTCCCGCTCACTCAGGAGGAGAAGTCGCTCAGCCTGGTCAAGGGCACCCTGGCGACCGCCGGGCTCTTCGTCGTCGTACTCCTCGGCGCGATCGCCTGGCTGGTGGTGCGGCAGGTCGTCACGCCGGTGCGGATGGCTGCCGGGATCGCGGAGCGGCTGTCCGCCGGGCGGCTCCAGGAGCGGATGAAGGTCACCGGTGAGGACGACATCGCGCGGCTCGGTGAAGCCTTCAACAAGATGGCGCAGAACCTTCAGCTGAAGATCCAGCAGCTGGAGGACCTGTCGCGGATGCAGCGGCGGTTCGTGTCGGACGTGTCGCATGAGCTGCGGACGCCGCTGACGACCGTACGGATGGCCGCCGACGTCATCCATGACGCGCGCGAGGACTTCGATCCGATGACCGCGCGGTCGGCCGAGCTGCTCGCCGACCAGCTGGACCGCTTCGAGACGCTGCTCGCGGACCTGCTGGAGATCAGCCGCTTCGATGCGGGTGCGGCGGCGCTGGAGGCGGAGCCGATAGACCTCAGGGAGGTCGTACGGCGCGTGGTGGGCGGGGCCGCGCCACTGGCCGAGCGCAAGGGCACCACGGTCCGGGTCGTGGGCGATCAGCAGCCCGTCGTAGCCGAGGCCGACGCCCGGCGCGTGGAGCGGGTGCTGCGCAATCTCGTCGTCAACGCCGTCGAGCACGGCGAGGGCAAGGACGTCGTGGTCAAGCTGGCTTCGGCGGGCGGGGCGGTGGCGATCGCAGTGCGCGACTACGGCGTCGGGCTGAAGCCGGGCGAGGCCACGCGCGTGTTCAGCCGTTTCTGGCGGGCCGACCCGGCACGCGCGCGTACCACCGGCGGTACGGGACTGGGGCTGTCCATCGCCCTGGAGGACGCGCGGCTGCACGGCGGCTGGCTGCAGGCGTGGGGCGAGCCGGGCGGCGGTTCGCAGTTCCGGCTGACGTTGCCGAGGACGGCCGACGAGCCGCTGCGGGGCTCGCCGATACCGCTGGAGCCCAAGGACTCGCGCCGCAATCGTGGACTCGATGACGCCGGTCTGCCGCGTGGGGGCGGCGACAAGGCGGCCACCGTGCCGGTTCAGCCGACGGGTGACCAGGTGACCTCGCGGGACCCGATAGCGCCCAGGTCGGCCTCGGTGACACCCACGGCCGATCCGACGGCGCTGCCCGGCAATGGCGCGCGCGTGGTGCCCAGGCCGACGTCCGGTGCGCCACGGCCGGACAGCACGTCCGCCGGGGACAGGTCCGGTGAGACGGTGAGCCGCCCGGACTCAGGGGCGCGGGAGTCGTACGAACAGCAGGGGGAGGCATTCCGTGGACGCTGACCGCGAGGGGGGCGGCCGGCGCACGCCAGGGCGGGCGGTGGCGTACGTCGCCTGTGGCGTCGTACTGCTGGCGGGATGTGCCTCCATGCCGGACAGCGGGGATCTGCGCGGGGTCGACGCCACCCCGCGACAGGACACCCAGGTGCGGGTCTACGCGATGCCGCCGCAGGAGGACGCCGAGCCCCTGGACATCGTGCAGGGCTTTCTGGAGGCGCTGACCAGCGACGATCCGGACTACGAGACGGCCCGCAAGTACCTGACCCGGAGTGCGGCGAAGCAGTGGCAGCCGGGGCTGTCCACCACCGTGCTCGACGACGGGCCCGGCGCCGACGTCGTGCCTCCCGTGGGCCGGGAGCAGGGCGAAGACACGTCGTTCACGCTGACCGGCACCAAGGTGGCCGTGGTCGACGCACAGCAGTCGTACGCGCCGGCTTCCGGTGAGTACCGGGAGACCGTGCACCTCGTGCACGACAAGAAGACCAAGCAGTGGCGGATCGACAGCCCTCCGCCGGGTGTCGTCATGGGTAAGTCGGACTTCCAGCGCAACTACGTGTCCGTCAACAAGTACTACTTCGCCTCGAACACGCGGGCGGCGACGGCTCCGCAGACCGTGGCGGTCGCCGATCCCGTGTATGTGCGCGAACGCGTGGACCCCATGACGCAGCTGGTGCGATCCCTGCTGAGCGGGCCGACGAGCTGGCTCGACCCTGTCGTCAGGACGCGCTTCCCGACCGGTACCGCGCTGAAGGACGGGGTCTCCTCGCTGACTCCCGACGACCAGAACATGTTGACGGTGCCGCTCAATGCCAAGGCCGGGCACGTCGGTTTGGACCAGTGCGAGGCGATGGCGAGCCAGCTGCTGTTCACCGTGCAGAACCTCACCCCCGCGGTGGACACGGTGGAACTTCAGGCGGGCGGCAAGCAGTTGTGTTCCGTGAAGGAGAACGAGGCCAACGGCGCCGCCACCCGCGGTTCGGTCGAGAATCCCGCGTACCTGTACTTCGTGGACGGCCGGCACCGGCTGGTGCGGATTTCGGCCGAAGCGGATGCCGGCGGTACGAAGGCCGAGCCGGTGCCGGTGCCCGGAGCGCTGGGCGACGGCGACAAGGATCTGCGGTCGGTGGCCGTCTCGCGTGACGAGCACACGGCTGCCGGTGTCGGCATGGACCGCAAGGCGCTGTACGTCGGGTCGCTGGTGTCGGGCGGGTCACTCGGGGATCCGGTGCTGGTCAGCAATGGCAAGACGGCCGAGGACCGGCTGACCACGCCGAGCTGGGACACCGAGGGCGATCTGTGGGTGGCCGACCGGAACCCCGCCGATCCGCGGCTGCTGCTGTTCAAGGAGGGCGCGGGCAAGCCGCTGGAGGTGGCGACGCCCGGGCTGGACGGGCGTATCAGGGACCTGCGGGTGGCCGCCGACGGGGTGCGGATCGCGCTCGTCGTCGAGAAGGCCGGCAAGCAGTCTCTGTTCGTCGGGCGCATCGAGCGGGAGGGCAGGACCGGGGACCCGCAGAGCGTCTCGGTGCGGGAACTGCGCTCCACGACACCGGATCTGGAGGAGGTCACGACCATGTCCTGGGCCGGCGACAGCAGGCTCGTGGTGGTCGGACGTGAGCAGGGTGGTGTGCAGCAGACGCGGTACGTCCAGGTCGACGGCTCCACTCCGGAGGGGCCGCCGCCGGCCGCGCTCACGGGTGTGAAGGAGATCGCCGCGTCCGAGGATGACGAGATGCCGTTGGTGGCCTACTCGGAGGACGGGATCGTACGGCTGCCCTCCGGGGCGCAGTGGCAGAAGGTGGACGCGGACGGGACGGCGCCGGTCTATCCGGGGTGAGGTGACGGGACCGCGCTGTCGTTGGCGGCCGCTTTTGCCGGGGTGAGGACCTGGTGGGGGTGGCCGCTTTTGTTTCCGGGGCCGGTGGGGATTCGCGGCTGGTCGGGGGCGCTGGATTCGCTGGGGGACGGGGCGGATTCGGTGTACGGATTCGTTGTACGAGGAACTGATTCGCGGGCTGTGTTCGGCCGACCGATTGGCTGTATCGGCGGCCGGCGATTGCGGTGGGAACTGTTGTTCGTGTCGGAGGGCGGGTTTTCCACAGGGAGTTATCCACAGGGGTGGCCGGTCGGGTTCGGCGTTGGCACAGTGGTGGGCATGCGGGGGTGGTGGCAGGACCTGACCGATCTGGTGTTGCCGGCCGAGTGCGGAGGCTGTGGGAGGCCGCGCACGGTGCTCTGTCCGGAGTGCCGTGCCGCGCTGGCCGGGGCCGCGCCGGGCCGGGTGCGACCGGCGCCGGAGCCGCCCGGACTGCCGGTCGTGCACGCGGCGGCTCGGTATGCGGACTCGGTACGGGCGGTGTTGCTGGCCCACAAGGAGCGGGGGGCGCTGGGCCTCGCCGGGCCGCTCGGTACGGCTCTGGCGGGGGCGGTATGGGCGGCGGTGCGGGAGGTATGTGAGCCGGGCGGTGGGGGTGCGTCCGGGCGGTCTCGGGGGCCTCGGGAGGGGGGCTTTGGGGCTTTGGTCGGGCCCGGTGGAGAGGTGGGGAGTGCGTCTTCCGGTCGGGTGACGGGGGGCGGCCTTGACGGGGGTTGGGCCGGGGAGATGGGTGCGTCTGTGGGGCGGGTTGGCGCAGTGGGTGCGTGCGGTGGGCGGGATGGCGCGGTAGGTGTGTCCGTGCGTCAGGGTGGCGCGGCGGGTGAGTGCGGGGGTCGGGATGCCGCTGCGGGGGCGTCCGTGGCCCGAGCCGGTGGGGCGGGGTGGTTGTGGGGGGTCGGCGGCACAGGTGAAGCAGCGTTGGCCCGGGACCGGGGCGGGTCAGGGGCCGAGGTCTCGGCCAGGGGTGGTGACGTGCCGGGTGCGGAGGCCTTGGGCTGGGGCGGGGATGTGCCGGGGGCTGGAGTTTTGGCCGGGGATGCTGACGTGCCGGGAACAGGGGCTCTGGTGAGGGGCCGTGATTCGTCAGGGGTCCAGGCTCTGGGCCGGTGCGGTGACGTGCCGGGTGCGGAGGCCTTGGGCCTGAGCGGATATGTGCTGGGGGCTGGAGTCTCGGCCAGGTGGGGTGACGTGTCAGGAGCGGAGGCTCTGGGCCGGGGCCGTGACGTGCCAGGAGTAGAACCTCTGGCCAGGGGTGAAGACGCGCCAGGAACAGAAGTTCTCGCCGTGGGTGCCGTGCTGGGTGGTGAGGCCTCCCGGGGCGGTGGCCTGCAAGCGGGGGCGTTTGTCGAGGGCCGGTGGAGGGGGGAGGGGCCCGGTGTGCCGGTGCTGCTCGTTCCCGTGCCGTCCGCGCGGCGGGCGGTTCGGGCTCGGGGGCATGATCCGGCGCGGCGGATCGCGCTCGCGGCAGCGGGGGAGCTGCGGCGGGCGGGGATGCCGGCGCGGGTGGTGGCCGTACTGCGGCAGCGACGGCGGGTGGCCGACCAGTCGGGGCTCAACTCCCGGCAGCGGCTGGACAACCTCGCGGGCGCGCTGACCGTGGTTCCCGGCGGCGGACGTCTGCTGGCCGAAGGACTGGTCGTGCTGGTCGACGACCTGATGACGACAGGCGCGTCCCTCACCGAGGCTGCGCGGGCCGTTCGGGAGGCGCGGGCTCGGGAGAACATCGGGAACCGCGGTGAACAGATGAGGGCCGGACACCGTGATCAACGGCAACAGGGGGCGGGAGGGCGCAGGGGCTGTCGGCCGCTGGACGCGGGTGCACGGCAAGGCCGTCGGCAGCCGGGGACAGCAGGACAACGGCAGGACGTGAGCGGGCGCCGTGGTGGACGGCTGGTGGCCGGATGCGACGGTGGAGGGACGGGCTTCGTGTACACCGCTGCAACTCGGGAAAGCATGGGGGAACGGTTGGTCACAGTGACGGAGGAGGACACGGACCGGGAGCGCTGCTCGGTGACAGCAGCGGGCGTCGGTGGCGTCCGTGACCTGATCTGCGCAGCTGTGGTCGCGGCCCCACCGGATTCCTTCGAAATAAACCGGAACTGACTGCGCAGTTGCATCGTTGCAGGTTACGAGAGGGTAAATTCACCTGAACGGAGGTACGCCGCAGTAGAGGGTGACGACATCCGTCCAGGCGAGATATGTTCGGTTGTGAGAGAAAAGGCGCAGGCCACACCTCGCAAAACCGAATGCCGTGCCCGCGGGATTTCCACCATCACCCGCGACGGTGGAATGGAGATCTTGCCCGCGGGGGAGGAGGTGGAAGTCACCGAGTCCGAGGTTCCGGGGCTCACCGGAGCCTGGTGCAAAAGGGAGACGCTCCGCATCGAGGCGGAGCGATCCGGGAACGGAGTTCTGCGTGGACATCGTCGTCAAGGGCCGCAAGACCGAGGTGCCCGAGCGGTTCCGCAAGCACGTGGCCGAGAAGCTGAAGCTGGAGAAGATCCAGAAGCTCGATGGCAAGGTGATCAGCCTCGACGTCGAGGTGTCCAAGGAGCCGAACCCCCGACAGGCCGACCGTTGTGACCGAGTGGAGATCACGCTCCGCTCCCGCGGTCCGGTGATCCGGGCGGAAGCGGCAGCCAGCGACCCGTACGCGGCACTCGACCTGGCGGCGGAGAAGCTGGACGCCCGGCTGCGCAAGGAGCACGACAAGCGCCACACACGCAGGGGCGCACGGCGACTCACGGCTGCCGAGGTCGCCGACCACGTTCCGGGCGCGGCGACGCTCAACGGCAATGGGCAGGCCGTTCACGAGGAAGAGTCGGACGGTGTGCCCACCAAGAAGATCGGCTCGCTGGAGATCAAGGGTGAAGGCCCCCTCGTGGTCCGCGAGAAGACCCACGTTGCCTCCCCGATGACCCTCGACCAGGCGCTCTACGAGATGGAACTGGTCGGGCACGACTTCTATCTGTTCGTCGACTCCGAGACCAAAGAACCGAGTGTCGTCTACCGGCGGCACGCCTACGACTACGGCGTCATTCACCTGAGCACGGATCCGATGGTCGCCCGGGCGCACTCTCCCGCGGCCGGAGACACGATGGGTGGCTGACCCTCCCGGATGACAGCTGAGCCGGTGCCCCTGGAGCGCTTGTGCGCCCCCAGGGGCACCCGCGTGCGACCATTTCGCGTCCCGCTCTGTCACCTCACTGTCGTCCGGGCATGAAATCATGGCCACACCGGCCCAACCGGTGGGTCGTTGCCTTGGGTTGGCGATGGCACAGGACCAGCCACAGCCTTCAGGGGGAGGAACGATGGCGGACAGCTTCGGACCGCTGCACGGCGAAGACGCCGGCGACGGCGTCGTCAGCATGGGCACGGACACGGACACGGGCTCTCCACGCAAGGAGCCGATCCGGGTTCTCGTCGTGGACGACCATGCCCTCTTCCGGCGCGGACTGGAGATCGTGCTCGCGGCCGAGGAGGACATCCAGGTCGTGGGGGAGGCGGGCGACGGCGCGGAGGCCGTCGACAAGGCCGCCGACCTGCTGCCGGACATCGTTCTGATGGACGTGCGGATGCCCAAGCGGGGCGGGATCGAGGCCTGCACCTCCATCAAGGAAGTGGCACCCAGCGCCAAGATCATCATGTTGACGATCAGCGACGAGGAAGCCGATCTCTACGACGCGATCAAGGCCGGCGCGACCGGATATCTCCTCAAGGAGATCTCCACGGACGAGGTGGCGACCGCCATTCGCGCGGTGGCCGACGGACAGTCGCAGATCAGCCCCTCCATGGCGTCGAAACTGCTCACCGAGTTCAAGTCGATGATCCAGCGGACGGACGAGCGACGTCTCGTGCCCGCCCCGCGGCTGACCGACCGTGAGCTGGAAGTCCTCAAGCTCGTCGCCACCGGGATGAACAACCGCGATATCGCAAAGGAGTTGTTCATCTCCGAGAACACCGTGAAGAACCATGTGCGCAACATCCTGGAGAAGCTGCAGCTGCACTCCAGGATGGAAGCGGTGGTCTACGCGATGCGGGAGAAGATCCTCGAGATCCGCTGATTCGGCTCCCGGTCAGCGCAGGGCCGTCGTCAGCGCTCCGGTGACTTCCTTGGCGAGGGACTCGCGCAGGTCCGGCGTGTCCACCCGCTCGACCCGGATGTCCGTGCAGTCCACCCAGCTCGCCGCCTCGACCAGTGCCTGGGCCACCGCCGGGACCGCCTTCGGGCCGTCCAGAGTGACCTGCCTGGCCACCAGCGTGCTCCCCTCCCGGGCCGGGTCCACGCGGCCCACAAGACGCCCACCGGCCAGCACCGGCATCGCGAAGTAGCCGTAGACCCGCTTGGGCTTGGGGACATAGGCCTCCAGTCGGTGGGTGAAGCCGAAGATCCGCTCCGTGCGTGCGCGGTCCCAGATCAGGGAGTCGAACGGGGACAGCAGGGTGGTGCGATGGCGGCCGCGCGGGGGTGTCTCCAGGGCCGCCGGGTCGGCCCAGGCAGGCTTGCCCCAGCCCTCGACCGTGACCGGCACCAGGCCGGAATCGGCGATCACCGCGTCGACCTGCTCGCCCTTGAGACGGTGATAGTCGGCGATGTCCGCGCGGGTGCCGACCCCCAGGGACTGGCCCGCGAGTCGGACCAGGCGGCGCAGGCACTCGGCGTCGTCCAGCTCGTCGTGGAGCAGATCGGCGGGGACGGCGCGCTCGGCGAGGTCGTACACACGCTTCCAGCCACGGCGCTCCACGCAGACCACCTCGCCGTACATCAGGGCGCGCTCGACGGCGACCTTGGTGCCCGACCAGTCCCACCACTCGCTGGTTTTCTTCGCGCCGCCCAACTCCGTGGCGGTGAGGGGTCCTTCGGTGCGGAGCTGTTTGATGACCTGGTCGTAGGTGCCGTCCGGCAGCTGGTGGTTCCAATGCGGGCGGCTGCGGTAGGCGCGGCGGCGGAAGGCGAAGTGGGGCCATTCCTCGATGGGGAGGATGCACGCCGCGTGCGACCAGTACTCAAAAGCGTGCCTGTCAGTCCAGTAGGCGCTGTCCACCTTCTTGCGGCCCACCGCGCCGAGGCGGGCGTACGGGATCAGCTCGTGGGAGCGGGCGAGTACCGAGATGGTGTCGAGTTGGACCGCCCCGAGGTGACGGAGGACGCCGCGGACTCCGGCCCGGCGGTCGGGGGTGCCGAGGAAGCCCTGCGCGCGCAGCACGATGCGGCGGGCCTCGTCGGCCGAGAGGTCGGTGGTGGGAGGCACGGTCGTCATGGGTCCGAACGATAGGGCCCGGCACTGACAATGCGAGGTGACCTGCGGATCTACTGAGAGGCGGGAAGATACTGCGCCGTCGACGGCAGGCCCAGGTCCGAGGGCAGCAACGCGCCCACCCAGCAGTCCCGGCGTACGCCCTGGTGGACGAGCGAGGAACGCAGTACGCCCTCGATGGTGAAGCCGGCGCGCTCCGCCACCGCGCGCGAGGCGTGGTTGCCGACCTCCGCCCGCCATTCGACGCGGTCGATCGACCACTCGCCGAAGGCCCAGCGGGCGGCGGCCTCGACGGCCTCGGTGACGTAGCCGTTGCCGCGCTGTTCCTTGGTGCTCCAGTAACCGATCTCGGCCGTGCCCGCGGAGCGCTTGGTGAGGCTGAGCATGCCCACCAGCTCCTCTCCTTCGGGAAGGAAGAGGCCCCACGTGAACATCGTGCCGTTCGCCCAGCCTTCCGGGACCAGCTGCTCCGTGAAACCCTGTGCGTGCTCGGGCAGGTACGGCGAGGGGATCGTGGTCCAGCGCAGGATGTCGGGGTCCTGCACGGCCACGAGGACCGTCTCGGTGTCCCGCGGGGTGGGCGTGCGCAGCAGGAGACGGGCTGTTGTCAGGGTGACGGGTTCCATCAGCCGATTCTGCTCAGGTGTTCGGTGAAGGCGCCATCGTTTTTGCTGTGAGTGAGCAGGCGATCACAATTCGCGCAATTCGTGGGCGGGGTGCGGCACCATCGGTGTTCCCCGTCCGTTGTTCCCTTTGAAACAGATTTGAAGGAGCTGACAGTCGGCGTACCCGGCAGGCCTCCCGACGCGGCGGGGTCCTCGCATACGATGGCCGTTGCTCAGTAAGTCAAATGGAAACCGACCGTCCCAGGCCCGACCGGCAAGGAGACCAACCCCCGTGTCCGTCCTCTCGAAGATCATGCGTGCAGGCGAAGGCAAGATCCTGCGCAAGCTGCACCGCATCGCGGACCAGGTCAACTCCATCGAAGAGGACTTCGTCGACCTCTCCGACGCCGAGCTGCGGGCCCTCACCGATGAGTACAAGCAGCGGTACGCCGACGGTGAGAGTCTGGACGACCTGCTGCCCGAGGCGTTCGCCACCGTTCGCGAGGGTGCCAAGCGCGCCCTCGGCCAGCGTCACTACGACGTGCAGATCATGGGCGGCGCCGCCCTCCACCTCGGCTATGTGGCCGAGATGAAGACCGGTGAGGGCAAGACCCTCGTCGGCACTCTGCCGGCGTATCTGAACGCGCTGTCCGGCAATGGCGTGCACCTGATCACGGTCAACGACTACCTGGCCGAGCGCGACTCCGAGATGATGGGCCGCGTCCACAAGTTCCTCGGCCTGAGCGTCGGTTGCATCCTCGCCAACATGACGCCGGCCCAGCGCCGCGAGCAGTACGCGTGCGACATCACGTACGGCACGAACAACGAGTTCGGCTTCGACTACCTGCGCGACAACATGGCGTGGTCCCAGGACGAACTAGTCCAGCGCGGCCACAACTTCGCCATTGTCGACGAGGTCGACTCCATCCTCGTCGACGAGGCCCGTACGCCGCTGATCATCTCCGGTCCGGCCGACCAGGCCACCAAGTGGTACGGCGACTTCGCCAAGCTGGTCACCCGCCTGAAGAAGGGCGAGGCCGGAAACCCGCTCAAGGGCATCGAGGAGACCGGCGACTACGAGGTCGACGAGAAGAAGCGCACGGTCGCCATCCACGAGTCCGGTGTCAGCAAGGTCGAGGACTGGCTGGGCATCGACAACCTCTACGAGTCGGTCAACACCCCTCTGGTGGGCTACCTGAACAACGCCATCAAGGCGAAGGAGCTCTTCAAGAAGGACAAGGACTACGTCGTCATGGACGGCGAAGTCATGATCGTCGACGAGCACACCGGCCGTATCCTCGCCGGCCGCCGCTACAACGAGGGCATGCACCAGGCGATCGAGGCGAAGGAAGGGGTGGACATCAAGGACGAGAACCAGACCCTTGCCACGATCACCCTCCAGAACTTCTTCCGCCTCTACAAGCGCCACGACCACAACGGCAAGGAACAGCCGGGCCTCTGCGGCATGACCGGTACGGCGATGACCGAGGCCGCCGAGTTCCACCAGATCTACAAGCTCGGCGTCGTCCCGATCCCGACCAACCGGCCCATGGTCCGCAAGGACCAGTCGGACCTGATCTACCGCACCGAGGTCGCGAAGTTCGAGGCGGTCGTCGACGACATCGTCGAGAAGCACGAGAAGGGCCAGCCGATCCTCGTCGGTACGACGTCGGTCGAGAAGTCCGAGTACCTCTCCCAGCAGCTCAGCAAGCGCGGCGTCCAGCACGAAGTGCTGAACGCCAAGCAGCACGACCGTGAGGCGACGATCGTCGCCCAGGCCGGCCGCAGGGGCGCCGTCACCGTCGCCACCAACATGGCCGGACGTGGTACCGACATCAAGCTCGGCGGCAACCCCGAGGACCTCGCCGAGGCGGAGCTGCGCCAGCGCGGCCTCGACCCCGAGGAGCACATCGAGGAGTGGGCCGCGGCCCTGCCCGCCGCCCTGGAGAAGGCCGAGCAGGCGGTCAAGGCGGAGTTCGAGGAGGTCAAGGACCTCGGCGGGCTCTACGTCCTGGGTACCGAGCGGCACGAGTCGCGCCGTATCGACAACCAGCTGCGCGGTCGTTCCGGCCGACAGGGCGACCCCGGCGAGTCCCGCTTCTACCTCTCCCTGGGCGACGACCTGATGCGGCTGTTCAAGGCCCAGATGGTCGAGCGCGTGATGTCGATGGCGAACGTCCCGGACGACGTCCCGATCGAGAACAAGATGGTCACGCGCGCGATCGCGTCCGCGCAGTCGCAGGTCGAGCAGCAGAACTTCGAGACCCGTAAGAACGTCCTGAAGTACGACGAGGTCCTCAACCGCCAGCGCGAGGTCATCTACGGCGAGCGGCGCCGCGTCCTGGAGGGCGAGGACCTGCAGGAGCAGGTCGTGCACTTCATGGACGACACGATCGACGAGTACATCGCGGCGGAGACCGCCGAGGGCTTCGCGGAGGACTGGGACCTCGACCGGCTGTGGGGCGCGTTCAAGCAGCTCTACCCGGTGAAGATCACCGTCGAGGAGCTGGAGGAGGCGGCGGGTGACCGCGCGGGCCTGACTGCCGAGTACATCTCCGAGTCGATCAAGGACGACATCCACGAGCAGTACGAGGCGCGTGAGGCGCAGCTCGGCTCCGAGATCATGCGTGAGCTGGAGCGCCGGGTCGTGCTGTCGGTCCTGGACCGCAAGTGGCGCGAGCACCTCTACGAGATGGACTACCTCCAGGAGGGCATCGGCCTGCGCGCGATGGCGCAGAAGGACCCGCTGGTCGAGTACCAGCGCGAGGGCTTCGACATGTTCACCGCCATGATGGAGGGCATCAAGGAGGAGTCCGTCGGCTACCTGTTCAACCTGGAGGTCCAGGTCGAGCAGCAGGTCGAGGAGGTCCCGGTCGAGGACGAGAAGCCGTCTCTCGCCAAGCAGGACGCGGTTCCGGCGCAGGCAGGCTCGCGTCCCGAGATCCGCGCGAAGGGGCTCGACGCCCCGCAGCGCAGGGACCTGCACTTCTCCGCGCCGACCGTGGACGGCGAGGGCGGTGTCATCGAGGGCGAGTTCGCCGACGACGACGAGCCCGTGCGCTCCGAGGCGGACGGCCTCACGCGCGCGGAGCGGCGCAAGCAGTCCCGTGGTCGGGGGCGGCGCAAGAAGTAGGTACTGCCTACGGGGCGATGGGCGCCGTAGCGGATCGATGTGACGGTGCCTGTGGCGCCGTGGCACAGGAAGGGCCGGTCACCTCGGGGTGGCCGGCCCTTCGGCGTGCGACGGACCAGCGGGCTTCTCCGGGCCTGTCAGTCGTCGTCCGGGCGAGGTGCCCGGGAGCCGCCCAGTTCGACCGCGGTGCAGCGCCAGCGGAGGTCCTGGCCCTGTTCCAGGCGGAAGGCCATGGCGCGCAGCTGGTCGCCGGCACCGATGCGGGCGAAGGCCTCCACTGCGCCCGGCCGGGGGACGTAGTAGCCGATGTCCCGGACGACGGGGCGGGTGCCGTGGGTGCGCAGGGGGCCGCGTTCGGCGAGCCAGGCCAGTTCGTCGTATGCGCGGCCCGCGGTGTGCCGGAGCATCGAGTGGACGGGGCGCTGACCGCTCAGGACGGCGAGGAGGAGATCTGCGAAGAGGTCGGTGGGGCGGGGCTGGGGGACCCGGGGGCGGCGCGGGGTCTGGGACGGTACGACGGGGGCGGTTGCGGGGGCTGCGGTGCGTCCGTCGGCGAGGGCTGCTGCGACGCGGGTGGAGGGCGTAGAGCCTGCCGTGGCGGCCGTGTCGGTGGTGCCGACCGGCCTGGGGCCTGCCGTGGTGCTGCGCCTCGGAGCTCCGGTGGTCGTGTCGTTCCGACCCGGGGTGCCTTGCGGGCGGGTGTCCGTGGGGCGCGTACGGGCGCGGAGGGCGCTGCCGGGGGAGCCCGGTGGGCGGCCGTCGCCCGGGGCCGTGCGCGGCGCGCTGCCGCCGGGAGTACGAGGTGGCGTGCCGCCCGGGCGGCGGGAGTCGCGGCGAGCCGGCGGGCGGATGCCGGGGTGGTGCTGAGCCCTGGTCATGACCTTGTTCATGGGATCCCCGTTCTGCGAGCCCGGGAAGTACCGGGCGGTAACTTTCGTTGGGGATCTTGTACGGGTCCGTGGACCACGGCGGCAAGGAAGCGACGGGCCGCGTCGGGTGGCCGGAATGTTCACCTATCAGGGTGATCGGAGAGGGTGGAACCCCGTGGCCCCGGGGGCGTGGCGGGTGAATTCCGGGCCCGGGGTGGACGCCCGCCGAGGGGTGGGCAGGGACTCGAAAGGGGACGCCCGCACGTATCCTGAAGGCCTTCGCGGAGCCCTTCCGATCACGTTCTCCGACCACGAAAGCGGCCAGCCATGCGCGTCTACGTCCCCCTGACCCTCTCCGGTCTCGCCGAGGCGTACAAGACGGGTGAGCTGGGGGCCGGACCGCTCCTCGCCTACGCCGTCACGCCCGCCCTGCGCGAGTGGTACCTCTCCGACGACATCGAGGAGCTGGAGTACGCGGCGCTGAACCGGGCTGCACTGGCCTCGCTGCGGCTGCTCGCGGCGGACGCCGGGGCCGCCCGGCGACGGGTCGTGGTGGCCGTGGACGTGGCCGACGGGGCGGCGGGCGCCGATCCCGACCGGGCGCTGGATCCCTCGGCGCTCGGTGAGGTACGGGTGACCGGGACGGTGAGGCTGGCCAAGGCGGCCGCGGTGCACGTCGATTCGGACGACGCGGAGGAGGACGTCACCGCCGCCGCGGACGCGCTGGAGGCGGCCGACGCCGGGGACGACGACGCGCAGTTCGTCGTGGACGGGGCCGAGGACCACGAGCTGCTGTGGTACGCGACGCAGGAGATCCCGAATCTGGTGGGGCTGGGCGGCTGAGCCCGTGATCCGGCCGGCCGGGCAGCCGCTTTACCCTCTTTGACCTGCTGGTCTCTTGATTGTCAGTGGGGGCGGGTACTTTTTTGGCATGGGGAAGCTGACAGGGGCGCACATCGTCTGGGACTGGAACGGCACGCTGTTCCACGACAACGACGCGATCATCGGGGCGACGAACGCGGCATTCGGCGAGCTGGGGCTCGCGCCGATCACGATGGAGCAGTACCGGGCGCTGTACTGCGTGCCGGTGCCGAAGTTCTACGAGCGGCTGCTCGGCCGGCTGCCCACCGACGCGGAGTGGGAGGTCATGGACGAGACCTTCCATCGGTACTACACCGAGCATCGGGTCGGGTGCGGGCTCACCGAAGGGGCGGTGGAGCTGCTCGTGGGATGGCGGTCGGCCGGGCACAGTCAGTCGATCCTCAGCATGTACGTGCATGACGAGCTGCTGCCGTTGGTGCGGGGGTTCGGGATCGAGGCGCACTTCCTGCGGGTGGACGGGCGGACCGGGCCGTCCGGGGGGAGTAAGTCGGAACACATGGAGCGGCATTTCGCCGCGCTGGCGGGGGTCGAGGCGGCCCGGACCGTGGTGATCGGGGACGCCGCGGATGACGCGGTGGCGGCCATGCGGGTGGGGGCCCGGGCCGTGCTCTACACCGGGGGGTCGCACAGCCGGGCCAGTCTCGAGGTGGCGGGGGTGCCGGTGGTGGACACCCTGGCGGAGGCGGTGGCGGAGGCCGAGCGCATAGCGGCGTGACGGTTCCTGCCGGTTCCGCGACCACGGCGGCACGCAGGTGCCCCGTCGGCTACGTCACCGGTGCCTTCGCCCCGAGCACCTTCAAAAACTCCCGCATCCAGCCCGAGTGGTCCGGCCAGGCGCGGGAGGAGACCAGGGTGCCGTCGACCACCACCTCTGCGTCCTGGAAAGCGGCGCCGGCGGACTGCATGTCGGGTTCCAGAGCCGGATAGGCCGTGACGCGGCGGCCGCGGAGACCGTCGATCGCGGCGGTGAGCAGCGGGCCGTGGCAGATCTGGGCGACCGGCTTGTCCGCGTCGAAGAAGGACTTGAGGATCTTGCGGAGCTCGGGATCGTTGCGCAGGTACTCGGGGGCGCGGCCGCCGGGGATGACGAGGGCGGCGTACTGACCGGCGTCGACCTCGGCGAAGGCCAGGTCGGCGGGCCAGGTGTAGCCAGGCTTCTCGGTGTAGGTGTCGAAGCCGGGTTCGAAGTCGTGGACGACGAAGCGGAGCGTCTTGCGGGCGGGGGCCGCGATGTGGACCTCGTAGCCCTCCTCACGGAGGCGCTGGTAGGGGTACAGGACCTCCAGCGACTCTGCTGCGTCGCCGGTGACGATGAGGATTTTTACGGTCATGTCGGCAACGTGCACCGCGGAGCCGTGCTTGCCAAGGGGGCGCGCGAAGGGGAGGGAAGAAGGTCATGGCCTGGATGCGATGTGGGCACTGTGCAGAGTGTCAAAGTTCCACCCCCGGTTTTGTACACATACGGCTCATGACGACCCCCCTGTAAGGAGCGATAGCCTTGGTGGCGTGATCAGCGCGATAGTTCGCGGGGGCGCTGTGGCCCCCGCCCTGCGCCCGGTGCGCACGGAACACCTCCGTGGCCGGGCGGCGGTCGCTGGTCCTCGCGGGCGGGACGGGGCCGTAGGGGCCCTCATGACGCCGAGTACACCCTCGTCAGCAGCGCGGCAGAGAGCAGCGTCACACCTGGCGGGCGTGTCGAGAATGGCTGATATACCCCCGCTCATCTCACCTTGCGGCATAGCGTCGGAGCAGACCGGAGACCCCGGGCCGTGGCGTCGAGCCGCAGGGGAAGAGACCGTACTTCCTTCTACGTCACGCAACGGCGCGCGACAGGAGTCAGAGGACAATGCAGACCAAGCTGGACGAAGCCAAGGCCGAGCTGCTCGAGAGGGCCGCACGGGTAGCTGAGAACAGCCCGGCCGGGGTGCACCTACCGACTGGGACGACCGACGAGGACACCCCCCGCACCCCGGACACCCCGGACAGCGAGACCGTCCTCGCGTTCCTCCAGCGCTACTACCTGCACACGGCCCCGGAGGACCTCACCGGCCGTGACCCGGTCGACATCTACGGAGCCGCTCTCTCCCACTTCCGGCTTGGCGAGACGCGCCCTCAGGGCACGGCCAACGTGCGGGTGCACACGCCCACGGTGGAGGAGAACGGATGGACGTGCACCCACACGGTCGTCGAGGTCGTCACCGACGACATGCCCTTCCTCGTCGACTCCGTCACCAATGAGCTGACCCGGCAGGGGCGCGGCATCCATGTCGTCATCCACCCCCAGGTCGTCGTCCGCCGTGACCTCACCGGCAAGCTGATCGAGGTCCTCACCCTCCCGCCCGTCGGCGATCTGCCGCACGACGCGCACACCGAGTCCTGGATCCACGTCGAGATCGACCGCGAGACCGACCGCGGCGACCTGAAGCAGATCACCGCCGACCTGCTGCGCGTCCTGTCCGACGTCCGGGAGGCCGTCGAGGACTGGGAGAAGATGCGGGACGCGGCCCTGCGCATGGCCGACGAACTGCCCGCCGAGCCCGTCGCCACCGATCTGCGCGACATGGAGATCGACGAGGCCCGCGAACTGTTGCGCTGGCTGGCCGCCAACCACTTCACCTTCCTCGGCTACCGGGAGTACCAGCTCAGGGCGGACGACTCCCTCGCGGCAGTCCCCGGCACCGGCCTCGGCATCCTGCGCTCCGACCCGCACCACGCCGGCGAGGAGGGCCACCCGGTCAGCCCGTCCTTCGAGCGGCTGCCCGCCGACGCCCGCGCCAAGGCCCGCGAGCACAAGCTGCTCGTGCTGACCAAGGCCAACAGCCGGGCGACGGTGCACAGGCCGTCGTACCTCGACTACATCGGTGTCAAGAAGTTCGACGCGGACGGCAATGTCGTCGGCGAGCGGCGTTTCCTCGGACTGTTCTCCTCCGCCGCCTACACCGAATCAGTACGCCGGGTTCCGGTCATTCGGCGCAAGGTGGACGAAGTGCTCGAAAGGGCCGGGTTCTCGCCCAACAGTCACGACGGCCGCGACCTGCTCCAGATCCTGGAGACCTACCCGCGCGACGAGCTCTTCCAGACCCCCGCCGACGAGCTGGAGTCCATCGCCACCTCCGTCCTGTACCTCCAGGAGCGGCGGCGGCTGCGCCTCTACCTGCGCCAGGACGAGTACGGCCGCTACTACTCGGCCCTCGTCTACCTGCCCCGCGACCGCTACACCACCGGCGTCCGCCTCAGGATCATCGACATCCTGAAGGAGGAACTCGACGGCATCAGCGTCGACTTCACCGCCTGGAACACCGAGTCGATCCTGTCCCGACTGCACTTCGTGGTCCGCGTTCCGCAGGGCACCGAGCTGCCGCAGCTCAGCGACAGCGACAAGGAGCGCATCGAGGCCCGCCTGGTCGAGGCCGCCCGCTCCTGGGCCGACGGCTGGAACGAGGCGCTCAACGCCGAGCTCGGCGAGGAGCACGCCGCCGAGCTGTCGCGCCGCTACGGCAACGCCTTCCCCGAGGGCTACAAGGCCGACCACACCCCGCGCTCCGCGGTCGCCGACCTCATCCACCTCGAACGGCTCGGCGAGGAGAACGACTTCGCGCTCAGCCTCTACGAGCCGGTGGGCGCCGCCCCCGAGGAGCGCCGCTTCAAGATCTACCGCAAGGGCGACGCCATCTCCCTGTCCGCCGTGCTGCCGGTCCTCAGCCGGCTCGGCGTCGAGGTGACGGACGAGCGGCCCTACGAACTGCGCTGCTCGGACCGCAGTAACGCCTGGATCTACGACTTCGGCCTGCGCATGCCCAAGTCGCAGAACGGCGGCGGTGACTACCTCGGTGACGACGGCCGCGAGCGCTTCCAGGAGGCCTTCGCCGCCACCTGGACCGGCAAGGCGGAGAACGACGGCTTCAACGCCCTGGTGCTGAGCGCCGGCCTGGGCTGGCGCCAGGCGATGGTGCTGCGGGCGTACGCCAAGTACCTGCGCCAGGCGGGCTCGACGTTCAGCCAGGACTACATGGAGGACACCCTCCGCAACAACGTTCACACCACGCGGCTGCTCGTCTCCCTCTTCGAGGCACGGATGTCGCCGGACCGCCAGCGCGCCGGGCACGAACTCGTGGACGCCCTTCTGGAGGAGCTCGACGCGGCCCTCGACCAGGTGGCTTCGCTGGACGAGGACAGGATTCTCCGCTCCTTCCTGACCGTCATCAAGGCGACCCTGCGCACCAACTTCTTCCAGGAGGCCGCGGGCGGCAAGCCGCACGACTACGTCTCCATGAAGTTCGACCCGCAGGCCATCCCCGACCTCCCGGCCCCGCGCCCGGCGTTCGAGATCTGGGTCTACTCGCCGCGCGTCGAAGGCGTGCACCTGCGCTTCGGTAAGGTCGCGCGCGGCGGTCTGCGCTGGTCCGACCGGCGTGAGGACTTCCGCACCGAGATCCTCGGCCTGGTCAAGGCGCAGATGGTGAAGAACACCGTCATCGTGCCGGTCGGCGCCAAGGGCGGCTTCGTCGCCAAGCAGCTGCCCGACCCGGCCGTCGACCGTGACGCGTGGCTGGCCGAGGGCATCGCCAGCTACAAGACGTTCATCTCGGCGCTGCTCGACATCACCGACAACATGGTGGCCGGTGACGTCGTCCCGCCCGCCGACGTCGTACGGCACGACGAGGACGACACCTACCTGGTCGTCGCCGCCGACAAGGGCACCGCGACCTTCTCGGACATCGCCAACGGGGTGGCCGAGCAGTACAACTTCTGGCTCGGCGACGCCTTCGCCTCCGGTGGCTCGGCCGGCTACGACCACAAGGGCATGGGCATCACCGCCCGCGGTGCCTGGGAGTCCGTCAAGCGGCACTTCCGCGAACTGGCCGTCGACACCCAGTCCGAGGACTTCACCGTCGTCGGTATCGGCGACATGTCCGGTGACGTGTTCGGCAACGGCATGCTGCTCTCCGAGCACATCCGCCTGGTCGCCGCCTTCGACCACCGGCACATCTTCATCGACCCGAAGCCCGACGCGGCCACGTCCTACGCCGAGCGCCGCCGCGTCTTCGAGCTCCCGCGCTCCAGCTGGGCCGACTACAACACCGAGCTGATCTCGACGGGCGGCGGCATCTTCCCCCGTACCGCCAAGTCCATCCAGGTCAACGCCCACATCCGCGAGGCCCTCGGCATCGAGGACAAGGTCACCAAGATGACCCCGGCCGACCTGATGAAGGCGATCCTCAAGGCGCCGGTGGACCTGCTGTGGAACGGCGGCATCGGCACCTACGTGAAGGCCTCCACCGAGACCCACGCGGACGTCGGCGACAAGGCCAACGACCCGATCCGAGTCGACGGCGCCGACCTGCGGGTGCGGGTCGTCGGCGAGGGCGGAAACCTGGGCCTGACCCAGCTGGGCCGGATCGAGTTCGCGCTGCACGGCGGGAAGATCAACACCGACGCCATCGACAACAGCGCCGGTGTGGACACCTCCGACCACGAGGTGAACATCAAGATCCTGCTCAACGGCCTGGTCACCGAGGGCGACATGACGGTCAAGCAGCGCAACAAGCTGCTCGCCGAGATGACCGACGAGGTCGGCCGCCTGGTCCTGCGCAACAACTACGCGCAGAACACCGCCATCGCCAACGCGCTCGCCCAGTCCAAGGACATGCTCCACGCCCAGCAGCGCTTCATGCGCCACCTGGTGCGCGAGGGACACCTCGACCGGGCCCTGGAGTTCCTGCCCACCGACCGCCAGATCCGCGAGCGCCTCGGCGCGGCACAGGGCCTGACCAGCCCGGAGACGGCCGTCCTGCTGGCGTACACGAAGATCACGGTCGCCGAGGAGCTGCTGCACACCTCGCTGCCGGACGACCCCTATCTGCACGGCCTGCTGCACACGTACTTCCCGGCCGCGCTGCGCGAGAAGTTCCCCGAGCACATCGACAACCACCCGCTGCACCGCGAGATCACCACGACCGTCCTGGTCAACGACACGGTCAACACCGGTGGTACGACCTACCTGCACCGCCTGCGCGAGGAGACCGGCGCCTCGCTCGAGGAGATCGTCCGGGCGCAGACCGTGGCCCGCGCCATCTTCCGCTCCGGCGTGGTGTGGGACGGGGTCGAGTCCCTCGACAACCAGGTCGAGGCCGCCGTACTGACCCGGATCCGGCTGCACTCGCGCCGACTGGTCGAGCGCGGCACACGCTGGCTGCTCAACAACCGACCGCAGCCGCTCCAGCTCGCCGAGACCGTCGAGTTCTTCGGCGACCGCGTCGAACAGGTGTGGTCGCAGCTGCCGAAGCTGCTGCGGGGCGCCGACCTGGAGTGGTACCAGAAGATCTACGACGAGCTGACCGGCGTCGGCGTCCCGGACGAACTCGCCACGCGCGTGGCCGGATTCTCCTCCGCCTTCCCGACGCTGGACATCGTCTCGGTGGCCGACCGCATGGGCCGCGACCCGATGGATGTCGCCGAGGTGTACTACGACCTCGCCGACCGCCTCCACATCACCCAGCTCATGGACCGCATCATCGAGCTGCCCCGCGCCGACCGCTGGCAGTCCATGGCCCGCGCCTCCATCCGCGAGGACCTCTACGCGGCCCACTCGGCGCTCACCGCGGACGTCCTGGCCGTCGGCAACGGCACCTCGACCCCCGAGCAGCGCTTCAAGGCCTGGGAGGAGAAGAACGCCCCGATCCTGAGCCGGGCACGCACCACGCTGGACGAGATCCAGGGCTCGGACGCGTTCGACCTGGCCAACCTGTCGGTGGCGATGCGCACCATGCGGACGCTGCTGCGGCAGCATTCATAGGTGATACGACGACGAGGGCGCCCGGAACCGTGAGGTTCCGGCGCCCTCGTCGTCGTGGAGGGAAAGCCGTGGGTCAGGCCGCGACCTTCGGCTTCGCCTTGTCCGGGCCGCCCGTGAAGTCCTCGTAGGCCGCCAGGACCTCGTCGGTCGGGCCGTCCATGCGCAGTTCGCCGCGCTCCAGCCAGAGCACCCGGTCGCAGGTGTCGCGGATCGACTTGTTGCTGTGGCTGACCAGGAACACCGTGCCCGCGGTCTGCCGAAGCTCGCGGATGCGGGCCTCGGAGCGCTTCTGGAAGGAGCGGTCGCCGGTGGCGAGGGCCTCGTCGATGAGCAGGACGTCGTGGTCCTTGGCGGCCGCGATGGAGAAACGCAGGCGGGCCGCCATGCCGGAGGAGTAGGTGCGCATCGGCAGGGTGATGAAGTCGCCCTTCTCGTTGATGCCCGAGAAGTCGACGATCTCCTCGTAGCGGTCCCTGACCTGCTCGCGGGACATGCCCATCGCGAGGCCGCCGAGGTGGACGTTGCGCTCGCCGGTGAGGTCGTTCATCAGGGCCGCGTTGACGCCGAGGAGGGAGGGCTGGCCGTGGGTGTAGATGCGGCCGTTCTCCACCGGGAGCAGACCCGCGACCGCCTTGAGCAGGGTCGACTTGCCGGAGCCGTTGGTGCCGATCAGTCCGACCGCCTCGCCCTTGTAGGCGACGAACGACACGTTCTTGACGGCGTGCACCTTGCGTACGCCCGCTGCCTTCTCGGCCTGGCCCCGGCGCATCATGCGGTTGAGGGCGGCGGTGGCGGAGCCCCTGCCCGCGCCGGTGCCGTTGACGCGGTAGACGATGTCCACGCCGTCGACGACGACGGTGGGGATCTTGTCGTTCTCGATGTCAGCCACGGCCGTACGTCTCCTCAGCCTTCCAGAAGTAGATGAAGCCGCCGACGCCGGCGACCAGCGCCCAGCCCACCGCGAGCGCCCACACGTGATGCGGCAGTTGGCTCGCGTGGAAGCTGTCGATCAGGGAGTAGCGCATCAGGTCGATGTAGACGGCGGCCGGGTTGGCCTGGAGGACAGGGACCACCCAGGACGGCCAGTCGTGGTGACCCTTGGCCAGCTTGTCGATGCTCCACATCACGCCGGAGACGTACATCCAGGTGCGCAGGACGAACGGCATCAGCTGCGCGATGTCCGGCGTCTTGGCGCCCATCCGCGCCATGATCATCGAGACGCCCGCGTTGAACGTGGACTGAAGGACCAGCGCCGGGATCGCCAGCAGCCAGGACGCGGCGATGGGCACACCGAAGCAGAGCAGGATGACGACCAGGGCGGCCATCGAGAAGAGCAGCTGCTGGAGCTGCTGGAGGGCGAACGAGATCGGCAGCGCGGCCCGCGGGAAGTGCAGGGCGCGCACCAGGCCGAGGTTGCCGGAGATCGCGCGGGTGCCCGCCATGATCGAGCTCTGCGTGAACGTCCAGATGAACACGCCCGTGACCAGGAACGGGACGTAGTCCGGCACGTTCCTCTTGGTGCCCAGCAGCACGCCGAAGATGAAGTAGTACACCGCCGCGTTCAGCAGCGGGGTCATGACCTGCCAGACCTGGCCCAGCTTCGCCTGGCTGTACTGCGCGGTGAGCTTGGCGGTCGAGAACGCGGTGATGAAGTGGCGCCGCGCCCACAACTGGCGGACGTACTCCGGCAGCGAGGGACGGGCGCCGCTGACCGCGAGGCCGTGCCGGGCGGCCAGGGCCGTGAGGTCGTCGTCGGCCTGGGGCGCTGTCGGGGGCGGTGTGTCGAGGACCTGGCTCACATCCGCTGCTTTCACTCGGGGGGTGGGGGTGGTGCGCGTGCGGCCGGCGTGCCCGTCATCCGACGTTTCCTTACGTGACTCTTCACGTTCTCTTACGTCGGGACGGGACCGTATCGTCGCAACGTGAGCGTAGGACGAGTGAGCGTCGGAACGCAACCGTTTCGTCGTGACGGATGACGATGGAACGTAACCGTATCGTCGTAACGCGCCACACGTCGGGACGCGCCTGTTCCGTCGTAGCGACGCGCGTCGGGACGGGACCGTTTCGTCGCTACGCCCTATGCTGGTCCGCATGACGACCAACGCCGACGCGCCGCCGACCCGTCCGCGCCGCCGTGCCCCGGCAGGAGCCGCCGTACTCCGTGAGGATGTGACGGAAGCCATTCGGGCAGCCGTCTTCGAGGAGCTCGCGGCCGCCGGATACGCACGGATGTCGATCGAGGGCATCGCGCGCCGCGCGGGCGTCGGCAAGACCGCGGTCTACCGCCGCTGGCGTTCCAAGCTGCACCTCGTCCTCGACGTCGTCTCGGAGATCGCGGTGATGGGGCTGCCGGTGCCGGACACGGGCTCGCTGGAGGACGACCTGCGGATGCTGTACGAGGTGACGTCCCGGGCGCTGCGCCACCCCGTGGCCTCGCAGATCATCCCGGACCTGCAGGCCGAGGCGGCCCGCAACCCCGAGATCGCCGAGGCCCTGCAGAACGCGTTGCAGAAGGGCCAGGAGGGCGTCGCCAGCAAGATCGTCACGGCGGCGGAGCAGCGGGGGGAGCTCCGCACGGGCTTCAACGACGAGCTGGCCCTCGATCTGATCTCCGGCCCTCTGTACTGGCGCTCGGTGGTGATCCGCAGCCCGAAGCTGCCGAAGGGATACCTCGCGGCACTGGCGCGGGCGACGACGGAGGCGCTGAAGGCGCTCTGAGCCTGCCTCAGCGACTGTGGCGGGTGTACTGCGTTGCGCGCAGGGCGAGGAGTTCCGGTGCCAGCACCCGGATCCGGCCGCCGCCGTTCTCCGTGGGGCCGATCAGTCCGTCCCGCCTGAGCCGGGACAGCGCGCGGTTGACCGTGACGCGGGTGACTCCGAGCAGGTCGGCGAGTTCGCGCTGACCGCCGGGGAGGGGGACGTGGCCGTCGGTTCCGTCCCGGCCGAGTCCGTCCAGCAGCCAGGCCGCGAGACGGGCCTCGCAGGGGAGGGTGGCCGTGTCGGTGAGCCGTTCCTGCTGGGCGCGGGCCTGGGTGGCGAGGAGCCGGAAGACGTGGGCGCGTACGGTCGCGGAGTCGTCGAGCAGGGCCGTGAAGCGGCCGCGCGGGACGGCCCGTACGGCGCATGGGGTGAGCGCGGTGACGGTGGCCGTGTGGCCGGCCCCGTCGAGCAGCGCGACCTTGTCGAGGGCGCAGGGTCCGGCCCACGTCCCGAACCGTACGACGCGTCCGGCGGTGGTCGTGGCGGACGCGGACGCGGTGCCGTCGAGCAGGACGAGCAGATGGTCGGCGGGGGTGCCTTGGCTGCGCAGGGTCTCGCCGCGGGCGTAGTGGCGGGGGACCGAGGTCTCCCACAGGCGGCGCAGGCCGGCTTCGGGGAGTGTGGCGAACAGCGGGACGCCCCGCAGTCGCCGCCAGTCGGGTGCGGACATGACGGCTCCTCTCCTCGCTGTATCGCCTGATACAGACCTGCGCGGCGGGCTGAGCCTAACGTCGGTCGCGTCGGCCTGTTGCCCTCGAAGGGGGACCTTGTGCTTGTCGTGGAACTCGCCTTCACACCCGCGCCCGAACGCCTTGCCGCCCGCCCCGCTCACCGCGAGACGCTCGGCCGTCTGCATGCCGAGGGGAAGCTGTTTGCCGCGGGGCCGTGGGAGGACGACCAGGGGGCGATGCTGCTGTTCGCGGTGGGGCGGGCAGAGCTGGAGGAGATTCTGGAGGCGGATCCGTACTACCGGCACACGCCGGGGGTCGAGGTGCGCGCGATTCGCGAGTGGGCGCTGTTGGTGGGCGTCTGAGGGGCCCGCGGCGGAGCCGCATGTCGGATACAGCCCCGTGCCCCCTCCGGCGCTTCTGTCAGCCGGTGAGCCGACGAGTGAGGTTCGCCAAGTCGGACGTCCTCAGCACCCGGTCGGCGAAGCCCGGCAGTGGTACGTGCAGGGGTGCTGTCCAGCGCTCCGGGACGGCCGCGAGGCCGTACACCGCTCCGGCCAGGCCACCCGTCACCGCTGCCACCGTGTCCGTGTCGCCGCCCAGGTCGATCGCGGCGCGTACGGCCGTCTCGTACGAGGTCGTCGTGCGCAGGGCCCAGACCGCGGAGCCCAGGCAGGGCCATACGGCGCCGTTGAACTCCGTGGCCTGGTCGGGGTGCCAGTCGGTGGCCAGGACGGTGGCGTAGCGCCGGCGGTGCTCCGGGTGGACCACGTCGAGGGTGGCTGCCACGGCGTCCAGCGGGTCGTCACCGGCGAGGGCCACCCGTATCAGCTCGTGGAAGACGGCCGTGCCCTCCCAGGCGGCCCGGTCGCCGTGGGTGAGGGCGGCGAGCCGGCGGGCGGCGTCCATGGTGGCCTCGCGGCCGTGAGGGGCGAAGTGCACGGCGGACGGGGCCGCTCGCATCAGCGCTCCGTTCCCCGCGGCTCGCTGGTTCACCTGGAAGTGGAGTGCGGCGGCGATGTCCCAAGGGTCGCCGCTGCTCAGCACGGCCTCGGTCTGGAGACCGATGTCCTTCGGCTCCGCCGCCGCCCACCGCTGGAACCGCCGAAAGATGTCAGGGAGTTCGAGCCCGTCGCACTCCACCAGGGACTCGGCGACCAGGACCGCCATCTGTGTGTCGTCGGTCGCCTCGCCCGGGTCCCAGCCGCCGCCTCCGCACATCTCGCTGCCGTGCCCCGGCTCCGGAAAGCGGTCCGAGAAGGCACCCTCCGGCCCGAACTCGAAGGGGGCGCCCAGCGCGTCCCCCACGGCAGAACCGATGACGGCGCCCAGGGCGCGCTCTGCGCGAACGACCATCCGCGCAGGCTAGCCGTGAGCAGTTGACTGCCTGCCGCGCGGGTCGGCCCGGAACCGCCGGCAACCCGTGCAGGCGAGCCCTGGTGCGACCCCGGTGCGACCTCTACTCGATGACGAGGTCGACCTCGATGTTGCCGCGGGTGGCGTTGGAGTAGGGGCAGACCTGGTGGGCCGTCTCGACGAGCTTGCGGCCGGTCTCCGCGTCCACGGAGTCGGGCAGCTCGACGCGGAGGGTGACCTTGAGGCCGTAGCCCTCGCCCTGCTTGCCTATGCCGACCTCGGCGGTGACGGCGGCGTCGCTGACGTCCACCTTGGCCTGGCGGCCGACGAGACCGAGGGCGCTGCCGAAACAGGCGGCGTAACCGGCGGCGAACAGCTGCTCCGGGTTGGTGCCCTGTCCGTTGCCGCCCATCTCCACCGGCGGGGCCAGCGCGACGTCGATCTTGCCGTCGTTCGTGTAGGCCCGGCCGTCGCGGCCGTGGGTGGCGGTGGCGACAGCGGTGTAGAGCGCGTCCATGAAAGACCATCCCTCTCGAAGTCTTGTTCCGGCGGCTCATCCGCGGCCGCCTCACGGCTGCAAGTAGAGCACACAATTTAGTTGTGTACAACTAAATGGCCCGCAAGAGCTATCCTGGAGACATGACCACGCCACCGACCGCCACCGACTGGCTCCGCCTCGACCAGCAGATCTGTTTCTCCCTGAACGCGGCCTCCCGCGCCTTCGGCAGCGTCTACCGCGTGATCCTCAAGGATCTGGGGATCACCTACCCGCAGTACCTGGTGCTGCTGGTGCTGTGGGAGCACGGCGACCTGCCCGTCAAGAAGCTCGGCGAGCACCTGCGGCTCGACTCGGGCACCCTGTCCCCGCTCCTCAAGCGACTCGAGGCGGCCGGCCTGGTCCGGCGCGAGCGCAGTGCCCGCGACGAGCGCTCGGTGGAGGTACGGCTCACCGAGCAGGGCGTCGCCCTGCGCGAGCGCGCGGTGCAGGTGCCGCGCCGGATCGTCTCGGCGACCAGCTTCGACGTGGACGAGATCCGCGAACTGCGGGCCCGCCTGGACCAGCTCACCTCGGCCCTGGACGCGGCGGTGCACGCCGAGCTGCCCGACGAGGACTGACACTTACGGCACATCAGTTCCGGCACCGCACGTGTCCCGGCATTCACCCGCGGTCACCACGGTGGCACCCGTCGGCCCCGACCGCCTGGTTCACTGAGACGCGGACACGGGTCAACCGAAGAGGGGACGGCCGTAATGACCTGGCTGATCACCGGCGGCGCCGGCTACATCGGGGCGCACGTCGTGAGGGCGATGACCGAGGCGGGCGAGCGGGCGGTCGTGTACGACGACCTGTCCACCGGCGTCGCCGAGCGCGTGCCGGCCGACGTGCCGCTGGTGGTGGGTTCCACGCTGGACGCCGAGCGGGTCGCGCACACCCTGGCGGACCACGAGGTCACCGGCGTGGTCCACCTCGCGGCCAAGAAGCAGGTCGGCGAGTCGGTGGATCTGCCGCTGCACTACTACCGACAGAACGTCGAGGGCCTGCGCGTCCTCCTGGAGGCGGTGACGGCGGCCGGGGTCCCCTCCTTCGTCTTCTCCTCCTCCGCGGCGGTGTACGGCATGCCGGACGTCCCGCTGGTGACGGAGGAGACCCCGTGCGCGCCGATGTCCCCGTACGGCGAGACCAAGCTGGCCGGTGAGTGGCTGGTCCGCGCGACGGGCCGCGCGACAGGCCTCTCCACGGCCTGCCTCCGCTACTTCAACGTGGCGGGAGCGGCGAGCCCCGAGCTGGCCGACACGGGCGTCTTCAACATCGTCCCGATGGTCTTCGAGAGGCTCACGGCCAACGCGGCCCCGCGCATCTTCGGCGACGACTACGACACCCCCGACGGCACCTGCGTCCGCGACTACATCCACGTCGCCGACCTGGCCGAGGCCCATGTGGCAGCGGCCCGCGCCCTGCAGTCCTCCCCCGGCCGCGACTTCACCGTCAACATCGGCCGCGGCGAAGGCGTCTCCGTCCGCGAGATGATCGACCACATCAACGCCATCACCGGCTACGACCGCCCCCCGACGGTCACCCCCCGCCGCCCCGGAGACCCGGCCCGAGTCGTCGCCTCGGCCGACCTGGCGGCCACAGAACTCGGCTGGAAGGCCAAACTCGACGTGCAGGACATGATCATGTCGGCCTGGGAGGGATGGGTACGGCTGCATCCGGAGGCGGCCCGGGGCTAGGCCCTAGGGGCTGGCGCTCAGGAGCGAGTGCCGGACGCAGGCCGGCAGCAGCGGAGCCGGCGCCCCGGTCGTCCCACCGGGCGCCTGGTGGACGGGCGGGTCGGTGTGGGACGGGACGGGCTGGACGGCATGGGGACCCCTTCTAGTGGGTCTCGGTGACGGGCGTGTCCGTCGCGGAGCGGTGCACGGTGGCCAGCGGGAAGCGGTCGAGCGCCGCCGCCGCCGACGGCACCGGGTGGCGCTCGGCGAGCGGGATCACCGGTGGCAACTCGGTCTCGCCCAGGACGACATGGCGTACGACCCGCTCGGCGGCGCGGCCGTCGTCGTACGGGCAGAAGCGCGCTCGGAACGCCGAGCGCAGCTGGGTGGAGCGGGACCCGCGCCAGTGGCCGGTGGCGAAGATGTCGGTCAGTTCGTCCTCGCTGCGCGCGACCGCGCCCGGCGCGATGGACCGCAGGTCGAAGTAGGTGCCGCGGGCCGCCTCGTACGCCTCCTGGTCGTCGGCGTGGATCACGATCGGGCGGTCCAGGTTGGCGTAGTCGAACATCAGGGACGAGTAGTCGGTGACCAGGGCATCCGAGGCCAGACACAGGGACTCGACGCTCGGGTGGTCGCTGACGTCGATGACCCGGCCGGTCGCGGGGGAGACGAGCGGGCCGCCGTGGCGGTGGTGGGCGCGGGCCAGTACGACGAAGCGGGGGCCCAGACGGCGCAGAAGGCGGTCCAGGTCGAGGGTGGTGCGCTGGGTGCGGCGGTAGTCGCGGTGGGTCGGCGCGTACAGGATCGCGACCGACCCCTCCGGAATGCCGAGGGACTCGCGCAGTCGCCGTACGTCCTCCGAAGTCGCCCGCTGGAACACGTCGTTGCGGGGATAGCCGTAGGGAAGCACGGTGTAGCCGCCGGGGTAGACGCGTTCCCAGGTCAACGTGGTGTGGCGGTTGGGGGACAGGAGGTGGTCCCACTGGTCGACGCCGCTCAGCATCTCGTGAAAGTCCAAGTCCCCTGCCGCCGCCGGGCGTTCCTGGAGATCCAGGCCCATGTGCTTGAGGGGCGTGCCGTGTTGGGTCTGGACGAGGACCTGGCCGGGGCGCTTGACCAGACGGCGGTCGAAGTCGGTGTTGTTCACGAGGTACTTGGAGCGGGCGAGCGCCGTCCAGTAGGCGGCCGTGCCGGGGCGCAGCCGGAGCGTCGCGGTCGGGATCGTGTGGTGGTGCTCGGGACGGGCGATCCACGCGGTGCGGATGTGCGGGGCGAAGGTGCGGAACGCCTCCTCCAGCGCGCCCGGGTTGCAGCCATGACCGCGACCCCCGTACGCGGCGAAGACGGCCCGGTCCTCGCGCAGAGGGAGGCGCAGCTGGACGCGGTAGTGGAGCCGGAGAGCCGCAGCGCGCAGGGCCTTGGCGAGGCGGAAGACCGGCCTGGTGGCCCGCCGCCTGAGACGCTGGGCCAGTTCCGCGACCCGGTAGGTGCGGTACAGGCCCAGGTGGATCACCTTGTGGCGTAGCCAGGAGCGCCCCGGGACCGGGCCCGGGGTGCGATGTGCGCGGTAGTGGTCGCGGGCCCGCCGCAGGAACTCGCCGCGGCTGCCGCGCGGGAGGCGGTCCCGGTCGGCGAACACCGCCCAGATGTCGTCCACCATGCGGCGGAACAACACCGGCCGCCACTGCGCGAGTTCGGGGCGCGAGTCGACGTGGGCGAAGACCCTGTCGTACTGGTCGAAGATGTCGAAGTGGCCGGCCGTGCCGAGGGCCCGGCTCCGTCGGCGCTGCCGGTGGTGGACGCAGACCCGGTCCAGGGTGGCGATCGACTCGGCGGTCATCAGGACCGGGTAGGTCCAGGGCGTGTCCGCGTGGTGGCCGGGCGGGAAGGCGAAGCCCCCGCTTTCGACGAACTCCCTGCGGTACGCCTTGTTCCAGGCCGCCGTCGGTGCCCGCAGCAGCCCCGGGCGGTCCTCCAGGAGGAAGGGGGCCGGGCCCTGCTCGCTGAGCTGCCCCGTGACGGCGTTGCGGACGGTCTCGCCCGACCAGGGGACGAGCGCGTGGTCGTAGAGCAGGACGTCCGGTTCGCCGGTCTCCTTCAGCCGGTCGGCGATCGCCCGCAGCGCGTGCGGGGTGAGGGTGTCGTCGCCGTCCAGGAAGACCAGGTAGTCGCCCGTCGCCTCCGAGATCCCCGCGTTGCGGGCGGGACCGAGCCCCTTGTTCCGCGCCAGGTGGACCACGCGGACGCGTGGATCGCGGGCCGCGAACTCGTCGGCGATCTCGCCGCACGCGTCCGGCGAGCCGTCGTCGACCACGATCAGTTCCAGATCCTCGTACGACTGTGACAGCACCGATTCCAGGCATGCGGGCAGATACGCCTGAACCTTGTACGCGGGGACGATGACACTGAACCTGGGCACGGCACATCCAAGGGTCGGCGCGGCAGTTCTGCCCGGGAACGCCCCATGGAGGAGCTTGGTTACGGTCCGTACGGCATTCGGGCGAACGCGAAGGGGCGGACCGGTGTCGGTCCGCCCCTTCAAGTCGGCTGTCGTACGGGCTACTTGACCGCGCCCGCCATCACGCCGGACACGAACTGCCGCTGGAACGCGAAGAACACGAGCAGCGGGATCACCATGGAGATGAACGCGCCCGGCGCCAGGACGTCGACGTTGTCGGCGAAGGCGCGCATCTGGGTCTGCAGGGCGACCGTGATCGGCTGGCTGTCGGCGTCCGTGAACACCAGGGCGATCAGCATGTCGTTCCACACCCACAGGAACTGGAAGATGCCCAGGCTCGCGATCGCGGGCGCGCCGAGCGGCATCACCACCCTGGCGAACAGGCGCAGTTCACCCGCACCGTCGAGCCTCGCCGCCTCCAGGAGTTCGCGGGGGATCTCCGCGAAGAAGTTCCTCAGCAGGAACACCGCGAAGGGCAGACCGAAGCCCGTGTGGAAGAGGATCACCCCGAAGATGTTGCCGAACAGGCCCAGTTTGCCGAAGAGTTCGGCGATCGGGATCAGCGCCACCTGCACCGGCACCACCAGCAGACCGACCACGCCCATGAACCACCAGTCGCGGCCGGGGAATTCCATCCACGCGAACGCGTAGCCCGCGAGCGCGCCGATGACGATCACCAGGACCGTCGCCGGGACCGTGATCAGCACGGTGTTGACGATGGAGCCGGTGATGTCGCTGTTGTGGAGCAACTTGTCGTAGCTGTCGAAGGTCATCTGGGACGGCTCGGTGAAGACCTTCCACCAGCCGGTCGCGGCGAGGTCCTGCGGGGTGCGCAGCGAGGAGATCAGCAGCCCGATCGTCGGCACCAGCCAGAACAGGCCGACGAGGACGAGGAAGACGCTGATCAGGCCGCCGCTGACGCGTTCGACGAGCCGTGAGCCGAGCGACTGCTTCGCCTTCACCCCGTCGGCCGCTGCCGTCTCGGGAAGCCTTTCGGCCTGAGTGGTCATCGCCGTACCTCCCGCCTGAGCCGACGAATGTTGAACCACATCACCGGGATCACCAGCAGCAGCAGGAACACCGAGATGGCGCTCGCGATGCCCGGCTGATCCTCGGCGAAGCCCTTGCGGTACAGCTCCAGGGCGAGGACGTTCGCGTCGTCCTGCGAGGAGCCCGGGGCGATGATGAAGACGAGGTCGAAGATCTTCAGGACGTTGATCATCAGGGTCACGGCGACGACCGCGAGAACGGGCGCGAGGAGCGGGACCGTGACCCTGCGGAAGACCTGCCACTCGCTCGCGCCGTCGACCCGGGCCGCCTCCAGGAGTTCGCGGGGGATGCCCGCGAGCCCGGCCGCGATCAGCACCATCGCGAAACCGGCCCACATCCAGATGTACGACCCGATGATCGCCGGCGTCACCAGCGACGGTCCGAGCCAGTCCAGCCCGTTGTAGGCCTCCTTGAAGTTGCTCGCCGGAAGCCGCAGTTGGGCCCCGTCGGCCTTCTCCGAGAAGGAGAACGTGCCGTCCTCCCCGGCCTTCGCCGTCTCGACGACCTTGCCGTCCTTGACCGCCTCGATCTTCATGCCGGGGTAGCCGAGTTCGCTCGGGTCGACCCCGCCCAGCGTGCCGACGCCCTTGCCGCGGGTGAAGTCCTGCCAGGTCGTGCCGGTGATCCTGCCCGGGTCGGCCTGGGGGGCCACGGCCTTCTTCGCGTCACCCGGCATCTGGTCCGGGGCGACACCCACCAGCGGCAGGGTCACCGTGCCGCCGGTGCGGACGGTCGTCTTGGTGATGAACCCGCCCCCCTGGGCCACCAGCGGCGACTCACGGCCCGGGTGCGCCTTCGGGAACGCCGAGGCCTGACTGAACGTGTCGTGCACGCCCACCCACACCGCGTTCGCGAAACCCTTGTCCGGGTCCTGGTCGTAGACGAGCCGGAAGATGATGCCCGCCGCCAGCATGGAGATCGCCATCGGCATGAAGACGACCAGCTTGAACGCCGTTCCCCAGCGCACCCGTTCGGTCAGCACCGCGAAGATGAGACCGAGCGCGGTGGCGATCGTCGGAGCGAACACCACCCAGATGATGTTGTTCTTCAGCGCCGTGCGGATGCCGTCGTCGGTGAACAGGGCCTTGTAGTTGTCGATTCCGGCGAATCCGTCGCCGGACTGGTTGTAGAAGCTGCGGACGATCGAGTACCCGATCGGGTAGACCACGAGCGCGCCCAGCAGCACGAGGGCGGGCAGCAGGAACATCGCTGCCACGATCCTGCGTGTGCCGGTCACGCTCTTGCGCGACTTGGGGGAGGCAGGGGTCGGAGGGACCCCTGCCTCGGTGGCCGAGGTCATCGCGTCAGTTCCCGTAGGCGGCCGCCGCGTCGGCCTCCAGCTTGGCCTGCGTGCCCGCGATGTCCTTCGGATTCGTCAGGAAGTCCTGGAGCGCCTTCCACTCACCCTTGCCGGGGGTGCCGCCGAAGGCCTGCGGGGCCTGGTCGGACATGTCGAAGCGGAAGTCGTCGCCGGAGTCGATCAGCGCCTTGGCGATCTTCTGCTGCACCGGGTTCGGATACGAGGAGATGTCCACGCTCTTGTTCGGCGAGAGATAGCCGCCCAGCTTGGCCTGGATCGTCGCCGCGTCGGGCGAGGCCAGGAAGGTCGCCAGCGCCTGCGACGCCTTGGAGTCCTTCAGGATCACGGCCGCGTCGCCGCCGGAGACCACGGGGGCGGTGTCACCGACCTTCGGGAACGGGAACACCTTCGCGTCCGTGCCGACCTTCGCCTTGGCCGTCTGGATGTTGACCTGCGCGAAGTCGCCCTCGTAGACCATCGCCGCCTTGGGCTGGTCGCCGCCGGTGAAGGTCTGGGTCACCGAGGCCGGGAAGTCCGTCTGCAGCGCGCCCTTGGCGCCGCCCGCGACATAGTCCTTCTTGCCCCACACCTGGGCCAGCGTGGTCAGCGCGTCCTTCACGGACGGGTCCGTCCACTTGATCTCGTGCTTGGCCAGCTGGTCGTACTTCTCCGGGCCCGACTGGGAGAGATAGATGTTCTCGAACCAGTCCGTCAGGGTCCAGCCCTCGGCGCCGCCGACGGAGAACGGGGTCACACCCGAGTCGTAGACCGTCTGGGCGGTGGTGAGCAGTTCGTCCCAGGTCTTCGGCTCGGTGGCGCCAGCGTTCTCGAAGACCTTGGCGTTGTACCAGATCAGGGACTTGTTGGCGGCCTTGTAGTAGACGCCGTACTGGGTGCCGCCGATCTTGCCGATGTCCTGCCAGCCCTGCGAGTAGTTCTTGGCGAGCTCGGCCTTGGCCTCGGTGCCGAGGGGCTTGGCCCACTTCTTGTCCACGGCCTGCTTGATGGCACCCGGCTGCGGAAGCATCGCGATGTCCGGCGGCTGGCCGCCCGCGACCTTCGAACCCAGGAAGTTGACGATCGGGTCCTGGGCGGGCACGAAGGTCACCTTTGCGCCGGTGCGCTTCTCGAACTCCGCGAGGACCTTCTTGAAGTTGGCCTGCTCCTCGCCGCTCCAGACGGCGGCGACCTGGAGGCTCTGACCGTTCAGCTTGGGCAGGGTGAGGCTGGTACCCGTCTCCTTGCCACCTGTCGCGCCCGTGTCGCTGCTCTTGTCGTCGTCTCCGCCGCATGCGGTGAGCGACAGGGCGAGGGCTGCCGCGAGGGCGGCGGCCGCCGTTTTCGCGGAAGCCCTGTTCGCTGACCTGGGCTTCCGGTAGGTGCTGCTCGTGCTGCGCATCACGACCCCGTTCTTCGTTCCTCGTCGAACGTTCGAGGGCTGTCCCGTGCGAACTGGTCTACGCCGGGGGAACGAGGTCGGCAAGTGGGCGTCCGCTGTCAACCGGAAGATCGTGATGCCGTCGTGACCAGTGCCGGTGCGTCGGGGCACGCGTCGCCCGGGGCGGTGCCCCCGGATCCCTTCACGTCTTAGAGCAGCGACGGGACCTCTGCTGCTGCGACTTCCCTCGCTGCCCGTTCCAATGCACTCGCCAGCAGGGCAAGATCCGTCGGGCCGTTGCCCAGTTCCCGGACCGGGCGGCGGGCCGGGGGGTCGCCCATGCGTTCCCATTCCAGGGGGACGACCGTGGGGCGGAGGGTGGCCGTGCGGGGGATGCGGCCGGTGACCCGGCCGGCCTGGAAGGCCGTGACCCGGCCGTCGGACCAGGTCAGCCGGCCGCGGCCGGGAGCCGGTTCGTCCGGCCCGGTGACCGGGGTGTCCAGGGTGACGCGGAGGGTGGCCCGGCGGGCCGCTTCCGACTCCGCCGTACGGCCGCCCGGGCCGGTCGAGGCCACCAGGTGAACGCCCAGGCGCTCGCCCTCGCGGGACACCGCCTCCAGCGCGCGTATGACGGAGCCGGCGGCCGGCCTGCCGGGGGAGCCCAGGGGCGGCGAGACCAGGGCGTCCAGGTCGTCCACGATCACGACGAGACGGGGGAGCGGGGGTGCCGTCTCCGTCCGACGGCGGGCCGCCGCCGGGCGCAGCCGGATGGTGGAGCTGGGCGGGGAGTCCAGGTCACCGGCGGCCGAGTCGCCGGGGGTGCCTGTCGCGCCCCGCGTGGATGCCGTGCGCTGGGCGACCATACGGCCCGACAGCTCCCGGCCGGTGTGCCACTCCGCGAAGTCGGAGCGGCCGAGCAGCTCCGCGCGCCGCTTCAGCTCGGCGCTCAGGGACTGGGCGAACTCCCGCATGCGGACCGGGTCGTTGGCGGTGAGGTGGGTGGTCACATGCGGCACGTCCGTGCACACACGCAGGCCTTCGCCGTGTCCGCCTCCCCCGGAGGAGGTACCCCCGGCGCTCACGCTGTCCCGGCCATCCATAAGGACGATGCTCAGGCGGTCGGGGCGCTCGGCCGCGGCGAGCGAGGCGACGACCGCCCGCAGCAGTTCCGTACGGCCGCTGCCCGCGGCGCCCTCTATCAGCAGGTGCGGGCCCTCGGCCACGAGGTCGGCGCAGACCGGGCCGCGCGGTCCGGCCCCCAGCACCGCCCACGCCCGGCCGCCGAGCGACTCCGGGTCGTCGGCCGCGTCCGCCCAGCGCGTCATCAGCGACGGCGGGGTGGCCCGGGCCAGCCCCAACTCGTCCAGCAGCCGCGCCGCCTGGGGCAACGGCGAGGACACACGCGCGTGCCCCCCACCGGCGGTGCCGTCCGTACGCAACGGCGCCAGCGCGCGTGCGAACCGCTCGGCCCAGGCCGCGGATACGGCGTCCACGACGGCGACCGTGCCGTGGCCGACGGGGGCGGGGGTCGGGTCGGCGGTGAGGTGGATGGTGTCGGCGTCGGCGCCCGTGCGAGTGCCCGTGCCGGACGCGTCCGCCCGGCGGGCGTCGGCCGGGGACGCGGTGGTTGCGGGGTGGGGCGTGCCGGTGGCCGGGCGTCCGGACTCGGGGCGGTTGCGGGAAGCGGCCGCACCGGTGCCGTCGGGCCCGGTGCCCGCCTGCGCCGGAACCCCCGCCCGCGCCACCCGCACCAGCCGCAGTGCCGTCGCCACGTCCCCGCTGAGCAGGCCGACCGCGCCGCACTCGCGGAACGTCGGGGCCACCGCGCACGCCGCCTCGTACGTGTCCGTCACCGGGGACGCCGGGGAGGCCGGGGCCGTCTCGGCCAGGCACACGACGTGGATGCCGGCCCGGGGGCCCTCCGCCGCCAGCCGCGCCACCGCCTTGCGCAGGTCAGCGCCGCCGGGGTCGCCGTCCACCACGACCACGGTGTACGGCCCCGGGAAACCGCCGCTCGTCTCGTCCTCCGCGTCGTCCCGGGCCCAGGAGGGCCTGTGGGCGGTGTTGCGGAGGCGGTCCTGCGGGGCGGCGGAGCGGGCGGCCGGGACCGTCCTGCGGGCCGGTGCGGCCTCCGCGTCGGACAGGTGGTCGTCCAGGCGCCGCAGAAGTTCGTCGGTGCGGGCCGCTGCCTGCTCGCGGTCATGGGCGAGCAGGAGGCGGCAGTCCTGGCCGTGCCCCGGGCGGACATGGGGGAGCCAGCCGAGCCAGGACCACTCGGCGGTGCGCTCCCGCGCGGGCCGGGAGCGGTCCGCGCTGATCAGGACGATCTCCAGGGTCTCGGGCGCGTGCAGGGTGGCGAGCTGGGCCACCACCGCGCGGGCCAGCCCGGCGAGCCGCGCGCGCGGACCGGCGAGGCCCAGCGCACCGGCCTCGCGCAGATCCGCGGTGACCGGAACGGCCGGCAGCAGCCCCGAGCCGTCGGGCGCCGCACGGTCGGCGGTGCCGAGCCGCACGGTGAGGGCCTCCGGATGCCCGGGCCCGCGCTCCCACAGACGCGCGCCGGGACCCAGCGCCGTCAGCAGCAGGGCCGCCGGGTCGGGCCAGGCCTCGGGCGCCTGGGTCGCGGCGGGCGACGGAACCGCGGTGACGGGCGCGGTCTCCTCGTCGTACGCCTCGTCCCGCCCGGGCGTCTCCTGCTCGCTCCGCCCCCCGGCCAGCCGCCGGGCCCACGCGGACAGCCCACCACGGCGCCGCACGCCTTGCGGTACGTCGGTTCCGCGCAGGGGGGTTCCCTTGCGGCGGCCGGTCGCGGGGGCGTCGGGTGCCGAGGGCAGGTCCTGGTCGGTTGCGGGAGCCGGGGGGACGGCGGTGGTGCGGGTCACTTCGAAGGAGCCCATTCCGGACCGGCCGCCGTGGGTGTCCCTGGCGGGGTCCCTGCCCCGGAGGTCGTCGTCGATGTCAGGACGTCCGACGTCGGTTCCGTCCCGGCGCTCGATCCGAGGCGCACCGCCCTGCTCCGGCACGACGACCGGCGGCTCTGCGGGGCCGTGGCCCTGCGCTCCGGTGCCCTCGGGGCCTCCGCCCGAGGCGCCCCAGCCCGCGGAGCCGTAGGTGTGGTGGGTCCGGTCGGTGGGCGACCGGGGTGAGGTGTCGCTACTGCCACGGCCTTCACGCGTGCGTGCCGAGCCCTCGGCCGGCCCCGCGTCCGAGGACGGCACGGACCTGCCGGACCCGGCCCCTGCGGCGCGCGCCGACACCCTGCCACGCGCGCGTGGCGAGCGCTCGGCCTGTCCGGGGGCCGAGCCGGACTCCGCAGTGGTCTCCGAGCCCCGGCCCGCGCCCGCCACGAGCCCGGCCTCGCCGGAAGGCACCCGCACGTGGCCCTCGCCGTCAGGTTCCGTCCCGAGCCGTCGCCCCGCGCTCGGTGACAGCCGGAGCACCGACTCGCCGATCCTCAGCAGTGCCCCCGGAGGGAACCGGACCGGGCGGGTGCCCACGCGGGTGCCGTCCAGGGTCGTGCCGTTCGTGGAGTCGAGGTCGGCCACCGAGACGCGGCCGTCGGCGGCGACCGTGATCGCGCAGTGCAGCCGGGAGACGTCGGGGTCGTCCAGAGGGACGTCGGCGTCGGCGGAGCGGCCGATGTGGATCTGGCCGCCGTGCAGCAGATGGACGCCGCCGGCGTCGGGGCCGGCGACCACGTGGAGCTGGGTGGGGGCGTCGTCGAGCTCGGGGTGGGGCTCGGGAGCCGCAGGGGCGCCCAGGGACAGCACGGCGCCGTCGATCAGCGGTGGCTCGCCCAGGGTGGCTCGCTGGGTGTCCAGCCGCTCCCCGTCCGCGTACAGCACGACCGGGCCGCCCCCACGCTCGGCTTCGCCCGCGCGGGAGGTGCCCCCGTCCGCCGGGACCGCCGAGGCGAGCGCCGTCGCCACCGCGGCCAGCGCTGTGCCGACGGGAGCCGTGACCAGCACGTCGCAGCTCGCGGCGCGGCCCCGGGCGCGGTCGGGCGGGCCCAGCGGGTCTACGACGGTCAGCCGGATCTGCATCGCCGTCAGCGGTCCCTTCTGCGCGGACGAGTTCGCGGACAAGCACGCGCCCAAGTTCGTCGGCCTTGACGATAGGCATCCTCGCACCTGCCACTGACAACACGCCCGCCGCCCGAGGGCAAGTGATCTTGATTGGTCAGCTCTGCCCCCAAAAGTGCCTGACCAGTGCAGCGCCGACGATCACTTGAGATCGGTCACGTCCATGTCCCGCAACCAGCGGACCCGGCCGGAGCGTCTTTCCTTCGAACGCGCTCGGGAACGCTTACGTAGTGCCTTGGGGAGCGGCACTACAGTGGGTCGGAACGACAGCAAGCAGCAGGGAGTGCATGACGTGCGGCCGGTAGGCAGCAAGTACTTCCTCGAGGAGCCGCTCGGACGCGGTGCCACGGGGACCGTGTGGCGAGCCCGCCAGCGGGAGACCGCGGGCGCCGAGGCCGCCGTACCGGGACAGCCCGGCGAGACCGTCGCGATCAAGGTCCTCAAGGAGGAGCTCGCGAGCGATCCGGACATCGTGATGCGGTTTCTGCGCGAGCGCTCCGTCCTGCTGCGGCTGACCCACCCGAACATCGTGCGGGTGCGTGACCTGGTCGTCGAAGGCGATCTGCTCGCCCTGGTCATGGACCTCGTCGAGGGCCCCGACCTGCACCGCTATCTGCGCGAGAACGGCCCCTTCAGCCCCGTCGGCGCCGCCCTGATCACCGCCCAGATCGCCGACGCCCTCGCCGCCAGCCACGCCGACGGGGTGGTCCACCGCGACCTCAAGCCCGCCAACGTGCTGCTGCGGCAGTACGGCGGCCAGATGCACCCTCTCCTGACCGACTTCGGCATCGCGCGTCTCGCGGACTCCCCGGGCCTGACCCGGACGCAGGAATTCGTCGGCACGCCCGCGTACGTCGCTCCCGAGTCCGCCGAGGGCCGCCCGCAGACCTCCGCGGTCGACATCTACGGCGCCGGCATCCTGCTGTACGAGCTGGTCACCGGCCGTCCGCCGTTTTCCGGCGGCTCCGCCCTGGAAGTCCTGCACCAGCACCTGAGCGCCGAACCGCGCCGCCCCTCCACGGTCCCCGACCCGTTGTGGACGGTCATAGAGCGCTGCCTGAGCAAGAACCCCGACCGGCGTCCCAGTGCCGAGAACCTCGCGCGCGGGCTGCGGGTCGTCGCCGAGGGCATCGGTGTGCACGCGACCTCCGCGCAGATCGCCGCCGCGGACAACGTCGGCGCACTGTTGCTGCCCGACCCGGCGCCGGCGGCTGTCCCGGACGCGCCCGGCGCCGCCGACCCGACGCAGGTGCTGCCGCACGGCGCGGGCGCCCAGGGCGCCTTCGACCCGAACGCCGCGACCAGCTTCCTGCCGCACACCGGCCCCGGGAACTCCGTCGGCGCCGCCGACCCCACCGCCGTACTCCCCAGCCGTGGCGCGCCCGATCCGACCGCCGTCATGCCGCCGGTACCGCCCGGCCGGCCGGGACAGGGGCAGTACGGGCAGCAAGGACAGCAGGGGCAGCAAGGGCAGCAGCCCGGAGGCCCCGAGGAGCCGCACCCCTGGCAGAACCAGCTGCGCGCGGCCCGGGACCGCAACGAACAGACACAGGTCCAGTACCTCGATCCCAACGAGGATCCGCTGCGCCGCCGTCCGCAGCGGCAGGTCGCCAGGCCGGAGCAACAGCCGCCGCAGCGACAGCAGCGGCCTCCGCAGCGGCCGCCGCAGGACGGCGGTTACGGCCGTCGGCAGCAGCCCCAGCCCCAGCAGCACGCCCCGCAGCAGCAGCCGCAGCGGTACGCGCCCCCGCCGCAGCCCGAGCGCCCCGCGCGCGAACCCCGGCAGCCGCGGCAGCGCAGCGCCAACCCGATGAAGATCCCAGGTCTGGGCTGCCTCAAGGGCTGTCTGTTCACGATCGTCATCCTGTTCGTCGCGAGCTGGCTGATCTGGGAGCTGAGCCCGCTCCAGGACTGGATCGGCACCGGCAAGAGCTACTGGCAGCAGCTCGGCGACATGATCGACACGGTGAGCGGGTGGATCAGCGATCTGGGCGGTAACTCCTCAGGTCAGTAGCGACTCAGGAGATTTGTCGACACCCGGCGGGTGATTTCCGTCTCCGCGGTGAGCATGACCTCTCCGGGCGCGTAGTTTTGTCGGCTGGGGGTCGTCCCCCAGATGGCGCAGCAGCGACAACACGCGTCTGTAGGAGCAGTCTTGGCACGGAAGATCGGCAGCCGGTACACCGCCAACCAGATCCTGGGGCGGGGCAGCGCCGGCACGGTGTGGCTGGGCGAGGGACCCGAGGGGCCCGTCGCCGTCAAGCTGCTGCGCGAGGATCTCGCGTCCGACCAGGAGCTCGTGGGCCGCTTCGTCCAGGAGCGCACGGCGCTGCTCGGCCTGGAGCACCCCCACGTGGTCTCCGTACGCGACCTCGTGGTCGACGGCAACGACCTCGCGCTCGTCATGGACCTGGTCCGGGGGACGGATCTGCGCACCCGGCTCGACCGGGAGAAGCGGCTCGCGCCCGAGGCGGCGGTGGCGATCGTGGCCGATGTCGCGGACGGGCTGGCCGCGGCGCACGCCAAGGGGGTCGTGCACCGGGACGTGAAGCCGGAGAACATCCTGCTGGACATGCAGGGACCGCTGGGCCCCGGGGGCTCGCACCCCGCTCTCCTGACCGATTTCGGTGTGGCGAAGCTGATCGACTCGCCGCGGCGGACCCGCGCCACGAAGATCATCGGGACGCCGGACTATCTGGCGCCGGAGATTGTCGAGGGGCTGCCGCCGCGGGCGTCCGTGGACATCTACGCGCTCGCTACCGTCCTGTACGAGCTGCTGGCCGGGTTCACGCCGTTCGGCGGCGGGCATCCGGGGGCGGTGCTGCGGCGGCATGTCACGGAGACGGTGGTTCCGCTTCCGGGTATCCCCGACGAGCTGTGGCAGCTGATCGTGCAGTGCCTGGCGAAGGCACCGGCCTCTCGGTTGCGGGCGTCCGAGCTGGGGGTGCGACTGCGGGAGCTGTTGCCGTTGCTGGCCGGGATGCCACCGCTGGACGTGGACGAGCCGGACGCGGAGGAAGAGGAGGAGCCGGACGGGGAGGCGCCGACGGCGGCTTCCGACGGGGACGCGGCGTCCTCCGGCCGGCCGGTGCGGCGCGGAGCCGTGCCGTTGGTACCGGGCGCGAAGCCCGCCGACTCCAACCGGGACACGCACACGTCGATGAGGGTGCCGGCGCCCGATGAGCTGGCCGGGGGCGCGCGGGGGACCGCCCGGGTGCCTCGGGCCGCTGGTGCGCCCCGTCCGGGTTCGGCCCGGCATCGGGCGACCACGCGGCGGCGTCGGCTGGCCGTGGGGGCCGCCGCCGTGGTGCTGGTGGCCGCGGCGGGGGTCGGGGTGTGGGCGGCCACGTCGGGGGACGACGCGGGGGCGTCACCGCAGGACACGAAGAACTCGGCGCCCGCCTCGCCATGACGGAGCCGGGGCGGCGGCCCCCGGTGACGGTGGTGGTCGGGCGAGGTCGGTTGCCACAGCCGTTAGGCTGGAGGGCGTGGCAGTCGTCGATGTATCCGAAGAGCTCAAGTCCCTCTCCTCGACCATGGAGTCGATCGAGGCCGTTCTGGACCTCGACAAGCTGAGGGCAGACATCGCCGTGCTCGAGGAGCAGGCGGCCGCGCCGTCCCTGTGGGACAACCCGGACGAGGCGCAGAAGATCACCAGCAAGCTGTCCCACCTCCAGGCCGAGGTCAGGAAGGCCGACGCGCTGCGCAGCCGGATCGACGATCTCTCCGTGCTGTTCGAGATGGCCGAGGAGGAGGACGACCCCGACACCCTCGCCGAGGCCGAGGCGGAGCTCACCTCCGTCAAGAAGGCGCTCGACGAGATGGAGGTCCGTACGCTGCTCAGCGGTGAGTACGACTCCCGCGAGGCGCTCGTCAACATCCGCGCCGAGGCCGGTGGCGTCGACGCGGCAGACTTCGCCGAGAAGCTCCAGCGGATGTACCTGCGCTGGGCGGAGCAGCACGGCTACAAGACCGAGATCTACGAGACGTCGTACGCCGAAGAGGCCGGCATCAAGTCGACCACCTTCGCCGTGCAGATCCCCTACGCCTACGGCACCCTCTCCGTCGAGCAGGGCACCCACCGCCTCGTGCGCATCTCGCCCTTCGACAACCAGGGGCGCCGCCAGACCTCCTTCGCGGGCGTCGAGATCCTCCCCGTGGTCGAGCAGACCGACCACATCGAGATCGACGAGTCCGAACTGCGGGTGGACGTCTACCGCTCCTCCGGGCCCGGCGGCCAGGGCGTGAACACCACCGACTCCGCGGTGCGCCTCACCCACCTCCCCACCGGCATCGTCGTCTCCTGCCAGAACGAACGCTCGCAGATCCAGAACAAGGCGAGCGCGATGAACGTCCTCCAGGCCAAGCTGCTCGAGCGGCGCCGCCAGGAGGAGCAGGCCGCGATGGACGCCCTCAAGGGCGACGGCGGCAACTCCTGGGGCAACCAGATGCGTTCATACGTCCTGCACCCGTACCAGATGGTCAAGGACCTGCGCACCGAGTTCGAAGTCGGCAACCCCGAGGCTGTGTTCAACGGCGAGATCGACGGCTTCCTGGAGGCCGGGATTCGCTGGCGCAAGCAGCAGGAGAAGTAACTTTGTCGACTTGGTAATCCTTCCGCAACTGCCGCCCCCGGGCGGCAGTTTGCTTTATGTCTGGGTTTTACATCACACTCACAGACCGCTTTCCCCGGCATAGGGCGCTTACCAGGACATCGCACACTCAACGGCCTTGACGTTGCTTTGAAAAATGGGAAGGGTAAAGCGTGGCATGCGTATCTCTGGGGCGCATGTGAACCGGGGGACTCAAGTACAGCTACCTTCTCCCGTCGATCACGGCCCCGAGCGCCGCCTCATTGACGATGAGCTACTGGGGGTAGCAACCACATGACGAAGAAGACGCGCATCCGGATCGCGCGCATAGCAGCCGGTGCCGTGATCGCGGCCGGTGCCTCGCTGACTGCTGCCGGCGCTGCTTCCGCGCTGGAGATCGGTGTGAGCGTGGACGAGAGCGGGGTCGGCGTGAACGTCGACACCGGCCTCGGCGACGACGGCCCGGGCGACGGCACTCCGACCCCTCCGGACGGAGGCATCCCGACCGCGCCCAACTCGCCGCCGGTCACCGAGGAGCCGCCGGTCACCCAGGACCCGACGATCCCGGAGGAGCCGCCGGTCACCGAGGACCCGACCGACGAGCCGACCGAGCCCACCGAGGACCCGACCGACCCGGGTAACGGGAACGGCAATGGCAACGGGAACGGCAACGGAAACGGCAACGGCAACGGGAACGGCAACGCCGGGGGCGGCAACAGCAACACCGACCCCGACGGCGGCTCCAACGCCTCCACCCAGGAGGAGGGCTCCTCGGCCCTCACCGAGACCGGCACGGACACCACGTCCGACACCGCGGCCCAGGGCACGGGCGGTGCGCAGCTCGCCGAGACCGGTGCCGGGCAGACCGCCTTCCTGGTCATCGGTGCCGCCACGATGATCGCCGGCGGTGTCGGCTTCCGCCTGCTGCCGCGCCTGGCGGGCGGTCGCGGTGGCGCTGCCGCCTGAAGGTGACTCTCGATAGTCACGCGTTCGCTTGATGTGTGCGTGTGCTACGACGAAGGGCCCGGAGCGGGTGTCGCTCCGGGCCCTTCGTATGTCTGCGTATGTCTTCGAGGTTATGTCTTCGGGGTGCCCGCCTACGCGGTCTGATGTGCCAGCAGAGCCACCGCCGCGATCAGCACAGCGAGCAGGGCGATCAGGGCCATCGGGTTCATGCCCGCGAAGAGGTTGTCCTGCTGCAGCCGCTCGCGGTTGGCGCGGCACACGGGGCACCGGCCCTCGTTCACGGGCGCCGCGCAGTTTGCGCACACCAGGCGGTCGTACGTCATGCGCGTCACCCTTCTTGCTGTCGGTTCCATACAGGACAACGCTCGCGGGTAGCAGAACGTTCCCTTCCCTACTGTGCCAGGTTCCACCGAGGGTCGCCTGGGCGCTGCCGAAGCGAGGGTTTCCAGGTCGGCACAAAACCACCCATCCCATACCCGACCCGAACCGGCGCCTGCGCTCCCGCACCCGGTTCGCGTATGGTCACGCTCATCTACCCCCGGCCTACCGTGGTGCATCCGTGATCCGATTCGACAACGTATCCAAGGTCTACCCCAAGCAGACCCGCCCCGCACTCAGGGATGTCTCCCTGGAAGTGGAGAAGGGCGAGTTCGTGTTCCTCGTCGGGTCCTCCGGCTCCGGAAAGTCCACCTTCCTGCGGCTGGTGCTCCGCGAGGAGCGGACCAGCCAGGGCCAGGTGCACGTCCTGGGCAAGGACCTCGCGCGCCTCTCCAACTGGAAGGTGCCGCAGATGCGCCGCCAGCTGGGGACGGTCTTCCAGGACTTCCGGCTGCTGCCGAACAAGACGGTGGCGGAGAACGTCGCCTTCGCGCAGGAGGTCATCGGCAAGTCGAAGGGCGAGATCCGCAAGTCCGTGCCCCAGGTGCTCGACCTCGTCGGCCTGGGCGGCAAGGAGGACCGGATGCCCGGCGAGCTCTCCGGTGGTGAGCAGCAGCGCGTGGCCATCGCGCGGGCCTTCGTCAACCGGCCCAAGCTGCTGATCGCCGACGAGCCCACCGGCAACCTCGACCCGCAGACCTCCGTCGGCATCATGAAGCTGCTCGACCGCATCAACCGGACGGGCACGACGGTGCTGATGGCGACCCACGACCAGAACATCGTGGACCAGATGCGCAAGCGCGTCATCGAGCTGGAGAAGGGCCGTCTCGTCCGCGACCAGGCACGCGGCGTCTACGGCTACCAGCACTGACCGCCGTTCGAAGAGTCCCCGGAAAGGCCTGAAGAAGACGCCATGCGCGCCCAGTTCGTACTCTCCGAGATCGGTGTCGGTCTCCGTCGCAACCTCACGATGACGTTCGCCGTCATCGTCTCCGTCGCCCTGTCGCTCGCCCTGTTCGGCGGTTCGCTCCTGATGAGCGATCAGGTCGGCGCCATGAAGGGCTACTGGTACGACAAGGTCAACGTCTCGATCTTCCTCTGCAACAAGAGCGACGCCGAGTCGGACCCCAACTGCGCCAAGGGCGCGGTGACCGACGACCAGAAGAAGGACATCCTCTCCGACCTGAAGAAGATGTCGGTCGTCGAGACGGTCGCCCACGAGTCCCAGGACGAGGCGTACAAGCACTACAAGGAGCAGTTCGGCGACTCCCCGCTGGCCGCCTCCCTCACGCCGGACCAGATGCAGGAGTCGTACCGGATCAAGCTGAAGGACCCGGAGAAGTACCAGGTCATCGCGACCGCGTTCAACGGGCGCGACGGTGTGCAGTCCGTGCAGGACCAGAAGGGCATCCTGGACAACCTCTTCACGATGCTGAACCTGATGAACCGGGCCGCGCTGGGCGTCATGGCGCTCATGCTGATCGTCGCCCTGCTGCTGATCGTCAACACGGTGCGGGTCTCGGCGTTCAGCCGTCGGCGGGAGACCGGGATCATGCGGCTCGTGGGCGCCTCGGGCTTCTACATCCAGGCGCCGTTCATCATGGAGGCCGCCGTCGCCGGCGCGATCGGCGGTGGGCTCGCCTGTGTCTTCCTGGTCGTCGGCCGGTACTTCACCATCGATCACGGCATGGCCCTGTCCTCGAAGCTCAACCTGATCAACTTCGTGGGCTGGGACGCCGTACTGACGAAGCTGCCGCTGATCCTCGCGGCGAGTGTGCTGATGCCCGCGTTGGCCGCGTTCTTCGCGCTGCGCAAGTACCTGAAGGTGTGACGCATGCCAAGAGGGCCGTACGGTCAACCGGCCGTGCGGCCCTCTTGCGTTGTCCTAGACTCACCGGCATGTCAGGTCGAAACCTGTTCTGTCAGCCCCGCCGCATCCGCCGCGGGGCGGCCCTGACATTGGTGTTCGCGAGCGTGCTGGTGGCCGGTGCGGCGACCGGTTCCTTTCCCGAGGCCGACCGCGGCGACCGGAAGTCCTCGTCGGACTCGGCCCGTTCAGCCGCCCCCGCGAGTCATCATGAGGACGTGGCCGAGGCGGCCGAGGAGGCCAAGGCGGACGGCGCGTCCCCCATGGAGGCCGCCGAGCGTGCCGTCAGCCGCAGCGGGGACCGCTGGGGGGCCGTCTACTCCCGGGGCGAGTACGAGGAGTTCGAGGAAGCCCTCGACGGCCAGTACACCGGCGTCGGGCTGTGGGCGCGGCGCGAGCGGGACGGCCGGATCGAAGTGACCAAGGTGAGCTCGGACTCGCCCGCGGCGTCCGCCGGGATCCGCAAGGGCGACCGGCTGCGCAGCGTCGACGGGGAGAAGGTCGACGGGCATCCGGTCACCGAGGTGGTCTCCCTGCTGCGCGGTGACGCCACGGACGCGGCCGCCGGTACGACGGTCCGGCTGGGCCTCGAGCGCGGCACGCGCGCGTGGACGAAGACCGTACGGCGTGCCCGTCTGTCCACGGACTCGGTCACCGTTCGAGAGCTCGCCGGCGGGATCACCGTCATCAAGATCGACTCGTTCACGAAGGGTGTCGGGGACCAGGTCCGGGACGCCGTGCGGGAGGCCCCGGCCGACGGGGGGATCGTTCTCGACCTGCGGGGGAACTCCGGTGGGCTGGTCACCGAGGCCGTGACCACGGCGTCCGTCTTTCTCGACGGGGGGCTGGTCGCGACGTACGACGTCGACGGGTCGCAGCAGGCGCTGCACGCGGAGCCCGGAGGGGATACGACCCGGGCGCTCGTCGCTCTTGTCGACGGCGGGACGATGAGTGCGGCGGAGCTCCTGACCGGGGCGCTGCAGGACCGGGGGCGGGCGGTGGTCGTGGGGTCCCGCACCTTCGGCAAGGGTTCGGTGCAGATGCCCAGCCGGCTGCCGGACGGGGCGGTGGCCGAACTGACCGTGGGGCACTATCGGACTCCGTCGGGGCGGGGGGTCGACGGGCGGGGGATCACGCCTGACCTCGAGGCCGATGAGGGGGCTCTTCGGCAGGCGGAGACGGTGCTGGGAGGGCTGGGCGACTAGAGATTGCCCGCCCGCCGATAAGCACTGGTCTCCATGCCCCCTACTAGTGCGAAAATGGGCAGCACTATGAGCAAGGGAATGTACGTACCGAAGGAGTCCCAGCCGAAGCAGGGTGGCGGGGGCGGCAAGGCCCAGGACGGCGAGAAGGGCGGCAAGCGCAAGATCGTCGCCCAGAACAAGAAGGCCCGGCACGACTACGCGATCATCGACACCTTCGAGGCCGGTCTTGTCCTCATGGGCACCGAGGTCAAGTCGTTGCGCGAGGGCCGCACCTCGCTGACCGACGGCTTCGTCCAGATCGACGGGGGCGAGGCGTGGCTGCACAACGCCCACATCCCGGAGTATCACCAGGGCAGCTGGACCAACCACTCCGCGCGCCGCAAGCGCAAGCTGCTGCTGCACCGCGAGGAGATCGACAAGCTGGAGTCGAAGGCCCAGGAGACGGGTCACACGATCGTGCCCCTCGCCCTGTACTTCATCAACGGCCGGGCCAAGGCCGAGATCGCGCTCGCGCGAGGCAAGAAGGAGTACGACAAGCGGCAGACCCTGCGCGAGAAGCAGGACCGGCGGGAGTCGGACCGGGCGATCGCGGCGGCGAAGCGGAAGCAGCGGGCCCAGGCCCAGTAGGAATAGGCTGGCACCGTCGTGCGTTGGTCACGTACGATGGGTCCTGCACCTCACCGAGGGTGCGCGCTCCTCTTCGGAGCATTGAAAAAACAACATGGGGATGATCGGTTTCGACAGCGGCTGTTGAAGCAGGGGAAGCGTGTCGAGGAAGCGGCAATGATCTCGTTAACCATATGTCGCAACCAATAATCGCCAATTCCAAGAGCGATTCCCGCGCCTTCGCCCTCGCTGCCTAATAAGCAGTGAGTGAAGGCCCTAACGGGTGTCAGCCCGGGGGTGTTCCCGACCCGGACCCTGGCATAATCTAGGGGACTAAACCATCGAGCCCGGTCACGGGGTTCGATGGGAAATCAAACAGTGACTGGGCCCGTCGGCGACTTGTTCGCGTGATCGCCGGGGCCGAGAAAATCGCAGCGAACTGCACACGGAGAAGCCCTGATTCTGCACCGTTGGACGCGGGTTCGATTCCCGCCATCTCCACTCGCCTCTTCCGAGAGGCAACCCCATGTTTCTAATTAAACACAGTGTCGAAGGCCCCGCTGCTTCACGGCAGCGGGGCCTTCGCCATGTCCTGGAGGTGACGGATGGTGCGAAGCACCGATGAGTCCGACGTCGGTGTGACCTGGCTGATGAGCATGTTCCACGCGGACTGGACCCATCACGGGCCCACGGCCGCCGAGGCGGTCGGCTACCACCTCTGGGACGAGTTGGACCCGGAGAGCGTCGTCGCGGTCCGGCGGGACGCGGCGCTGCTGCTGCGCCTGCCCGCGGCGACGATCGAGGTGCTGTGGCGGGCCGGTACAGAGACTGGGCCGTCCTTCTTCTCCGGAGGGCGCACCGGTGTCACCTCGGGAACGCGGTGGATGGAGACGCTCACCGGCCTGTGCGACACCTGGCTGTCCGGGCACGCCGGGGTCGATGCGGCCGCCGCCGCCCCCGCCGAGTGGGACGGCGTGGAACTGGCCGACCCGGTCCTTGCCGAGATCGAAGCGGCGGACTTCCTGCCGGACGAGGTCGGGCGGGCGCTGACCGAGTGCGTCCGCCGCTGCACACCGGACCTCGCGTTCCGCCTGCTGCTGCGTGCGATGCAGCAGATCGGCACCGCGTCCGGCGCGGCGCTCTCGCCGGAGCACTACGCCCGGCTCGCGGCACTGGGCTCGGCGCTGCGGTACGGCGAGTTCGTGGTGTCGGAGGTGCGGCACCTGGTGGTGTGACGGACGGTGTCCCGGGCGCCCGGCCGGTGCCGCCAGGGGCACCGTCTTCTCATGCGCGGATGCGGAAGACGGGATGGTCCGCGGGCGCCGGCAGGGCGTCGAGGACGCCGGAGACCGTGGGCATGCCGCCGTAGCGTTCGCGGTAGGCGGCGAGCAGCGGTGGGCGGTCGGGTTCCGGGACCTCCTCCACGGTGATCGTCTCGGTGCGGCCGCCGGTGGTGAGGCGGGCCTCGGGGGTGGCACGCAGATTGAGGGCCCAGTCGCTGAGGCCACGGTAGGAGACGAGGTAGCGCTCGCCCTCGTGGTCCAGGACGGCGACCGGGACCGTGCGCTCGCGACCGGAGCGGCGGCCTTTGACGGTGAGGCGGGAGATCATCGACCGCTGGAACAACGGGACCAGCCGGTTGGCTATGTGGCGCTGCATCCAGGGCGGCTTCAGATAGACGCGGGCGGTCATAATTCCCACGATAGGGTGCCCCCGAGATTCTGGTAACCGTCGTGGAAGCGAACCCCGCATGACCTCGATGCGAGCATCACGCCATCTGCTCGTCCGTGCGCAGGGTGACGACTCACCGCTGTATCTCGCGGACGAGGAGGGCGCCGAGGACCTCTCCCGGTTCACCCGCTCCGCGCCGCTCGACGACCCCGGGCTCGGGCTGACCGAGTCCCTGGCCGAGCAGCTGACGTCCTGGTCGCGGACTCGTCCCGTGGGAGGGCCCGCGTCCCGCCAGACCTTGCGCAGGTACGCGAAGCACGGTCTGGAGGTCGCCCAGACACTGGCCCGGTACCTCGGGCCGCAGTGGGTGGTGCGGTACTGGGACGACGCGTACGCCACCGACAAGTTCGTCTGCTGGGGGTGTCGGCGACTCCACTGGTCCCTCGACGAGCACGACGCGTCTCCGTATCCGCTCCGCATCACCGTCGAGGGCGAGTACAAGTGGCACCCGCTCCGCGCGGAGGGGTTCGGGGACTTCGCTCCCGACGACCCCGCCGCCGGACTGGACCTGTCAGACGAACTGGTCGCGGACCTGTACAGGTGGGCGGCCGACTTCGACGCCGGCATGGAGCAGTACCTGAACGACCGGGACGACGCCAAGGACGACGCGAGGCGCGGGGAACTGGACCTGCGGGGCCGTGACCTGGCCGAGCGCCTGGCCCGTGAAGCGGGCCCGGCCAGGACCGTCACCTATGGCGGACTCGCCTAGGGGCCCATGGGAAGCCCGTCCTCTGCCGACGCGTCAGGAAACCGTCCGCCGCCCCGTACTGGCCCGTTCCGTCATCCGCGGCGGCAGCAGGGTCGACTCCGGTACGGCCGTCCCGTCCAGCTTCTTCATCAGGAGCTCGACCGCTCGCGCGCCCACCTCCGCCGACGGCAGCGCCACCGAGGTGACCGGGACGCGGACCGACTCGGCCAGTTCGTCGGGGCAGATCGCGGTGACCGACAGGTCGGCCGGGACGCGTAGGCCCAGTTGCTCGAAGGCGTCGACCAAGGGTTGCAGCAGGGGTTCGTTGTGGACGACCACTCCCGTCAACGCGGGTTGCTCGCGCAGGAGTTGTTCGGCGACCGCGCGGGCGGCATCCGGCTCGCAGGGGTGGACCGTCGACGACATCCCGCAGCGGTCGGCCGCGGCGGTGAAGCCCTGGACCACGCTCTGGGCGAAGGCGGTCTGCCGGACGTAGACCTCCGGAGGGGAGCCGACGAGGGCCACCACCCGGTGGCCCAGCCGCGCCAGATGCTCCACGCACGCCTCGCCCGCCGCCCTGAAGTCGAGGTCGACGCAGGTCAAACCCTCCGAGGAGGCGGGGAAGCCGATCAGCACCGACGGCAGGTGCAGTGCGCGCAGCAACGGCAGTCGGGGATCGTCCAGTTGGACGTCCATCACGATCAGCGCGTCCACCAGTGCCGTGTCCGCGACCCGCGTCAGTCCGTCCTCGCCCTCCTCCTGGGTCAGCAGCAGCACATCGTGGTCGTACCGCCGGGCCGTCGTCACCACCGACACCGCGAACTGCATCACGGTCGGGACGTGGATCCCGGATCTCAGGGGCACGACCAGCGCCAGCACGTTCGACCGTCGCCCGGCCAGCGCGCGGGCGCCCGCGTGCGGGCGGTAGCCCAGCTCGCGGATGGCGTCCTCGACCCGCTGCCGGGTCTCCTCGGAGATCGGGCGCTTGCCGCTGAGGGCGTAGGAGACCGTGCTGGGGGAGACCCCGGCCCGCCGCGCCACATCGGTGATCTTCGCCATCAGCCCAGCTCCAGGGAGAGAAAGCCGGTCCCGGCCCGCGCCCGCGCCTCGCGTCCGCCCGCGGCCAGCCCCCAGGGCGCCGACGGGTCACCGCAGGACGCCCGCAGCGTGTCCCCTTCGCGTACGACGGTGAAGGCCACCTCGCCGACCCGCACCGTGACCTGCTCGCCCCGCCCGAGGCCGTACGCCCGCAGGGTCACCCCGTCGGCGTGGTCGTAGTCGGGACGGTTGTCCACCGCTCCCACCGGGAGCACCGCGCCCGGCCTGACCAGCAGCGGCACGCTCAGGAAGTCGTGCTTCTCGCGTATCCAGCGCGGCCCGGTCACCGTCTCGCCGGTCACGAAGTGGGTCCACGTGCCCTCGGGGACGTAGTAGGAGACCTCGCCCTCGTCGTTGAACACCGGCGCCACCATCAGGTCGGGGCCGAGCATGTACTGCCGCTCCAGATGGGCGCACCCGGGATCGTCCGGGAACTCCAGGACCATCGCCCGCATCACCGGCACGCCCTCGGCGTGGGCGGTGCGCGCGGCCTCGTAGAGATACGGCATGAGCCGCAGCTTGAGGCGGGTGAAGTGCCGTAGGACGTCCACGGATTCCTCGTCGAACAGCCACGGCACCCGGTAGGAGGAGCTGCCGTGCAGACGGCTGTGGGAGGAGAGAAGTCCGAAGGCCAGCCAGCGCTTGAACAGCGCCGGTGTCGGGGTGCCCTCGAAGCCGCCGATGTCGTGGCTCCAGAAGCCGAAGCCGGACAGGCCCAACGACAGCCCTCCGCGCAGCGACTCGGCCATCGACTCGTAGGTCGCCTCGCAGTCGCCGCCCCAGTGCACCGGGAACTGCTGGCTGCCCGCGGTCGCCGAGCGGGCGAAGACCACCGCGTCCTCCTCGCCGCGGTGCTTGCGCAGCACGTCGAAGACGGTCCGGTTGTACAGGTAGGTGTAGTAGTTGTGCATCCGCTCCGGGTCGGAGCCGTCGGACCACTCCACGTCCAGCGGCACCCGCTCGCCGAAGTCGGTCTTGAAGCAGTCGACGCCCTGCGCGAGGAGCGCCTCGAGCTTGCCGGCGTACCAGTCGCGGGCGGCCGGGCTCGTGAAGTCGACCAGGGCCATGCCGGGCTGCCACAGATCCCACTGCCACACGCTGCCGTCGGGGCGCTTCAGGAGATGACCGAGCGCCTTGCCCTCCGCGAACAGGGGCGATCGCTGGGCGATGTACGGATTGATCCATGCGGAGACCCTGAGGCCCCGGGCGTGCAGTCGCGCGAGCATGCCCTCCGGGTCGGGGAAGACCCGCGGGTCCCACTGGAAGTCGCACCAGTTGAACTCGCGCATCCAGAAGCAGTCGAAGTGGAAGACGGACAGGGGGAGTTCGCGCTCCCGCATGCCCTCGATGAAGGACGTCACGGTCTCCTCGTCGTACGACGTCGTGAACGACGTCGACAGCCACAGACCGAAGGACCAGGCGGGCGGGAGGGCCGGGCGGCCGGTGAGGGCCGTGTACTTGCGGATGATCTCCTTCGGACTCGGGCCGTAGATGACGTAGTACGTCAACTCCTGGGTCTCGGCGCTGAACTGCACCCGCGAGACCGCTTCCGAGCCCACCTCGAAGGAGACCTTGCCCGGGTGGTCGACGAAGACGCCGTAGCCCGCGTCCGTCAGGTAGAACGGGACGTTCTTGTAGGCCTGTTCGGTGGCCGTGCCGCCGTCGGCGTTCCAGATGTCGACGACCTGGCCGTTCTTCACCAGCGGCCCGAAGCGTTCGCCGAGGCCGTACACCGAGGTGCCCACGCCGAGACCCAGCTGCTCACGCAGGTAGTGGGCGCCCGACGCGTCCCGCATGATGCCCATGCCCTTGGGGCCGCTGCCGGTCAGCAGCCGGCCGCCCGCGAGGAAATCGACCTGCCAGGTGCCCGTGCGGGCCACCCGGACCGACAGCGCACCGGAGGTGAGGGTGGCGTGTTCCTCGTCGTACTCCGTGTGAGCCGTGAAGTCCTCCGTGCGGACCTCGAACTGGGGGCCCTGCGGTTGCTCGCCCTCGAAGTGGGTGAAGGTGACGCCGATGACGTCGGGCAGCGGGGCGTGGGCGCTGATCGTCACGACCGGTCCCTTCAACAGGTCGCCGCGGCGGCGGATGGGCTGGGTCGGCGCGAGGATGTCCAGCCGGCCGTCCGATGCGGCGACCTCGTGGACCTGGGCCGGATGCGCCGCGGTGACGCCCTCGCGCAGCAGCCAGTAGCCGTCGGTGAACTTCACGTGGGGGGTCCTTACTTCACGGCACCCACGGCGATACCGCGGGTGAGGGTTCGCTGGAAGACGAGGAAGAACACGATCGCGGGCAGGACGCCGAGCAGGGCGGCCGCGTTGGTCATCGTGGCGTCCATCAGGCGCTGGCCCTGGAGGACGCCGAGGGCCACCGACACCGTCTGGTTGTCGTTGGAGATGAGCATGACCAGGGGGAGCAGGAACTCGTTCCAGGTCCAGATGAAGAAGAAGACCAGCAGCACACCGAGGGTGGGACGGCTGACGGGGACGACGATCCGCCACAGCACCTGCCACCTGTTGGCGCCGTCGATGCGGGCCGCCTCCAGGATCTCGCGCGGGAACTGGCCGAGGACCGCGGAGAGCAGATACGTGCCGAAGGCCGCCTGGATCACCGTGAACACGATGATCACGCTCAACCTCGTGTCGTAGAGGCCGACTTCCTTGCTCAGGTAGTAGACCGGGTAGACCAGCGCCTCCTGCGGCAGCATGTTCGCGAGGACGAAGAAGGCGAGGACCCAGGTCCGGCCCTTGATGCGGCCGATGCCGATCGCGTAGGCGTTCAGGACGGACAGGATCACGGCCAGTACCGCCACCGAGCCGCTGATCAGGACCGAGTTGACCAGCTTCTGTCCGAAGTCGACGCGTTCCCAGAAGTCCTTGATGCCGGTCGTGTACAGGCCGTCGGGGAGGCTGAGAGGGCCGTTCTGGGCGTACTCCGTGGGGGACTTGAAGGCGTTGACCGTGACGATCAGGAACGGCACGATCATGAACAGGGCAGCGATGCACAGGGCGATCAGGACCGGGTAGCGGCGCAGGGCGGTGGTCATGGGTCCGTCCTCTCCTGGAGCCTCAGGCCGATCAGGGAGAGCGCGAGGATGAGCACCGTCAGCACGGTGGAGATCGCGGCGCCGTAGCCGACCTGCGTCTTCTCGAAGAACGTGGTGAAGGAGAAGTAGGAGGGCACGTCGGTGGCGCCGCCGGGCCCGCCCTTCGTGAGCACGTACACCGCGCCGAACACCTTGAGCGCGGCGATCGAGCACCAGGTGAGGACGACGTAGATCTCCGGCCGGATCTGGGGCAGCGTGATGTGCCAGAAGCGGCGCCACCAGCCGGCGCCGTCCAGTTCGGCCGCCTCGTACAGCTGGGGGTCGACGCGTTGCAGGCCCGCCATGAAGACGACCAGCGGGAAGCCCAGTTGGACCCAGACCATGACGCCCATGACGCTGTAGAGCGCGAGGTCGGGGTCGCCCAGCCAGTCCTGCTGCCAGGAGCCGAGGCCGATCGCCTTCAGGAGCGCGTTGAGCGAGCCGTTGTCCGGGGCGAGGATCCAGCTCCAGACGATGCCGGCGACCGCGATCGGCAGCACCTGGGGGAGGTAGAAGCAGGCGCGGAGAACAGCGGCCGTTCTGGATCCGAAGTGCTTGCCGACGTAGTCGAACAGGGCGGCGGCGAGGACGAGTCCGAGGGCCGTGGGGATCGCCGCCATCGCCACGACCATGAACAGGCTGTGCCGGAAGGACGCCCAGAAGTCCGAATCGTCCATCAGCTCGCGGTAGTTGGCGAGTCCCGACCACTCGGGGGAGCCCACGCCCTGCCAGTCCGTGAAGCTCACGTACGTGTTCATCACGAACGGCAGGACGATGACCGCGAGGAAGGCGAGGGCGCCCGGGAGGAGGAAGAGGGCGTAGGAGTCGCGGGGGCGGCGCGGGGGCCGGACGGCGGCGCCCTTGCCGGCCGCCCGCGCACTCCGTTCGACGGTCACCGTCATTGCTTCGGCGCGCCCTTGTCGTAGGCCTCCTGGAGATCGCTGAGGTAGTCGTCGGGCTTCTCACTGCCCGTGATCAGCTTCTGGGTCCCGGAGACGAGGACGTCGTAGAAGCCGGGGACCGGCCAGTCGGGGTAGAAGGCCAGGCCGTCGTTCTTGGAGAGGGTGTTGAAGTCGTCGATCAGGGTCTTCGACTGGGGGTCGGTGATGGCGGAGGCGTCGGCCGCGACCGGGACGCCGCCGGAGTTGCCGAGCAGGTTCTGGATCTTCTTCGACATGGTGATGTCGATGAAGTCGTAGGCGAGGTCCTTGTTCTTCGCAGCCTTCGGTACGACCCAGAGGTTGCCGCCGGAGCCGAGGGTGAGCTTCGAGTCGGGCCACCGGAAGGTGCCCCAGTCGAACTTGTTGTCGGTCTTGAAGCGGCCGTACCACCAGCTGCCGGAGAACAGGATCGGCGCCTTGCCGGAGGTGAAGGAGACACCGGCGGCCTCTTCGTTCTGGCCGCTGGAGGACTTGCTGAAGTAGCCCTTCTTCACCCAGTCGGCGAAGGTGTCGGCGCCGTGGGTCCAGGCCGCGTCGTGGAAGTCGGTCTTGCCCTTGTAGAGCTGGTAGGCGTCGACCCACGCGCGGTCGGCCTTCGACAGCGCCAGCTGGTAGAGGTACTGCTGGGCCGGGTAGGCGGCGCCGCCGTTGGCGAGGGGGGTGACCTTGTTCTCGACGAACGTGTCCATCGCGGCGGTCAGTTCGTCGAGGGTCTTCGGCTCGGCGATGCCGTACTTCTTGAAGAGGTCCTTGTTGTAGTAGACCAGCGTGTACTCGGCGTAGTTGGGGACGCCGTACCACTTGCCGGAGCCCATCACGCCGTTGGTGTCGTAGAGGCTCGTCGTGCGCACGCTCGGGCTGAGCTTCTTGTCCCAGCCGCGCTTGGCCGCCTCGTCCGTGAGGTCGGTGAGCAGGCCCTGCTTCGAGAGCAGGCCCGCGGTCGCGTTGCCCTTGTTGTACTCCATGAGGTCGGGCGCGTCCGAGGAGTTGAGGACCATCGGGGCGGTCTTCTGGATCTGGTCGAAGCTCTTCTCCTCGAACTCCACCTTCACACCGGGGTGCGTGGCCTCGAACTCCTTGATCGCCTCCTTCCAGGCGATGCCCATCGCGCTGGTCGGACCCTCGTAGTGCCAGAGCCTGAGTGTCTTGCCGTCGGAGGACCCGCTGTCCGAGCCCCCGCAGGAGGTCAGCAGCAGTGATCCGGTCAGGACCACCGCCGTCGCCACCACACGCCTTCGTGCCGTCAACATCCCGTACCTCCGGGGAGTCGGATGGTGCTTCGGGCCGGGCGCCACGCAGGGGTCGTCGATTCGACTCGATTCGACGACGCCTGTCGAAGCGCTTCGACGAAGGAACGTATGTGGCGCCTTTGAAGGTCGTCAATGGGTTATGCAGGATCAGGTGAAGCGATTCGACGATTGGTGGCGGGCCTCGGGGGTGAGGGTGGGTGTCAGGGCTGTGGTGCGGCGTGGGGTGGGAGGTGTTCGGCTGTCGGGGTGCGGGTGTGGGCGGTCCGGTCGGGACGAGGGTGGTTGTGAGGGCTGCGGCTGAGGTGGGTCGTGGGTGAGAGGTGGTCGGCTGTCCGGCCGCCGCGGCGTCGGTCGTCGGGGCTGCGGCGGGCGTGGTGCTGAAGCGGGCCGTCGGTGAGATGTGCTCGATGGTTCGGCGGTCGGGACGTCCTGGTGGGGGCAGCCGGGCCGACATGAGGGCGGTCGTCGTCGCGGCTGTGGTGGTCGCGGCGCTGTAGCTCGCCGTCGGCGAGTTGTGTTCGATTGTTCGGCCGTCGGGGGAGTGCTGTTGTAGATGGTTCGGCCGGTGCGAAAGCGGTCGTGAGGGCTGCGGTGGCTGTGGTGGTTCGGGGTGCCATGGCGCGTCGTGGGCGAGAGGCGGTCGGCTGTCCGGCCGTCGGCCGTGTCGCCGCGGGCGCCGGGCCGACATGAGGGGGTTCGTCAGGGCCGTGCGACTGGGGTGCCGTGGTGGGGCGTGTGGTCGGCAGGGTTGTCGGCGCCGTAGTGATCACGGTGCTGGAGTGGTACTCGTGCGCGGCTGTCCGGTCGACGCGAGCGCGGTCATCAGGGCCGCGGCCGACGCCGCGATCGGGACGCCGTAGCCCGCCGTCGGTGAGATGTGCTCCACCGTCCAGCCGCCCGCCGCGCTGCCGCAGGCGATTCCGCCGAGCAGGCCGGTCACCGCGAGGGTCATGCCCTCGTTGAGGCGGCCGGGCGGGGTGCGCCGCTGGACGAGGGTCATCCCGGTGACCATCGTCGGGGCGGTCGCCATCCCGGCGATCAGCAGCGCGGCCGCCAGGGCGAGCAGGGAACCGGTGAGGGAGGCGGCCAGCAGGGGGAGCGTCAGCAGGCTCGTCATGGCGGCGATGCACCACACGTACCGGTCCTCGACGGATCCGGTCCGTCGTATCGCCCCGTAGACCAGCCCCGCCGCGCACGAACCGGCCGCCTGGAGCGCGAGCACGATCCCGGCCGCCGAGCGGTGTCCCTGGGCGTCGGCGAAGGCGATGGTGACGACCTCCATGGAGCCGAAGACGGCACCCATGGCAAGGCAGACGGCGAGCAGGGGCGGGATGCCGGGGGAGCGGAAAGGCGCCTTCGAAAGGCCACGCTTCCGCACCGGCGGTTCCGTCGAACGCTGCGCGGCGAACACCAGCACACCCGTCACCAGCAGCACCACCCCGGCCAACGTGCCCGCCTCCGGGAAGAACGCCGTGCACAGGAAGGCCGCGAGGACCGGGCCCAGCATGAAGCACGCCTCGTCCAGCGCCTGCTCGAAGGAGTTCGCGACATGGAGGGACTTCTCGTCGCCGGCGAGAAGGTGGGCCCAACGGGCACGGGACATGCCGCCGAGGTTGGGGGTGGTGGCGGTGGCGGCGTACGACACGAAGAGCGTCCACGCCGGTGCGCCGAGGTGGACGCACAGCAGCAGCGCCAGCGAACCCAGTGCGGCGTGCGCCGTCGCCGGTACGGCGATCTTGGCCTGTCCATGTCGGTCGACGAGCCGCGCGGTCCACGGGGCGACCACCGCCGTCGCCGCGAGGCCCGCCGCGGTGACGGCGCCGGCGAGGGCGTACGACCCACGCGTCCCGGCGATCATGACGACCGCGCTGACGCTGAACATGCCCATGGGCAGGCGGGCGAGAAGGTTCCCGATGGTGAAGGCGCGGGCTCCGGGCGTGGCGAGAAGGCGGCGGTAGGGGCCGGGGTCGCGCGGGGCGTGCGGGCTTACTGGGCCTCGTGGGTTTTGTGTGCCTAGTGGACTTCGGGGGCTGAAGTCGACGATGACGAGGGCGTCGGCGGTCGTGGTGAACATCGGTCGGTCCGGTTGCGGCATGCGCCTACCGTCGCGCGGAGACGATCAAGGGGTCCAACACCTTCTCCGTACCGATTCACGCACCTGTGTTGTAAGTTCGCCCGATGTCCGTGTCCAGCCCGGGTCCCGACCCGAGTCCCGGCCCCCGCTCCCACCACCTTGACCCACGCCTCCTGCGCGCTTTCCTCGCCGTCGCCGACGAGCTTCACTTCACTCGCGCGGCGGCCCGGCTCTACGTCGCCCAGCAGGCGCTCAGCCGTGATGTGCGGCGGCTGGAGCGGGAGCTGGGTGCGGAGCTGTTCGTGCGCACGACCCGGCAGGTGACACTGACCGGCGACGGCGAGCGGCTGGTGCCGTACGCCCGCCGGGCCCTGGACGCCCAGGACGAGTTGCTCGCCGCCTTCGCGCAGGCCCGCCCGCTGCTCGTGGACCTGAACTTCCCCGACCAGGCCACCGCCCGCGCCGTGCTGCTGCGGGCCCGGGAACTCGCCCCCGACCAGGAGCTGATGGCCCGCTACGAGAGCGGGCTGACCGGCGCCGCGGGCGAGCTGCTGGCCGGTCGTCTCGACGCGTCCTTCGGCCGGTTCGCCGGTCTCGACCCGGCGCTGCGGGCGGGCCTGGACCACCAGCCCGTGCGCTTCGAGCCCATGGCCGTCGTCCTGCCCGAGGACCACCCGCTGGCCTCCCTGGAGCGGGTGCCGCTCGCCGCTCTGGAGGGCGAGACCGTGTACGCGGGGGCCGGAAATCCGCGTACTCCGGAATGGACCGATCTCGCTCGTCGGCTGTTCGAAGGACGGGGCATCGACATCGCCCCGCCGGCCCCGCTCGCGGTCGGCGACGAGGAGTTCCAGCGGATCATGGCGAAGACCCGGAACCCGATTCTCGCGGTCGTGGATTTTCCGGCCATGCCCGCCACCGTGCTGCGTCCGCTGGTCGACCCGGTACCTCTGTCGCCCGTGTCGCTGGTGTGGCGCAGGGGGCTGGCGCATCCCGCGTTTGATGCCCTTCGGCGCGCCACAATCGAACTTTCCGTCGAACATGACTGGCTTCGTCGGCCCGCCGATGGGTGGATTCCGGCCACCGATGAGCCTCATATGAACATCCACAAATGACACGTGGCAAACACACTTCCTCCGTGTGCGCTACATTCGTGATCTGAGCACGGTGTGGTAAAGGGGGCGCTCGGACTGGGTGGGGGCCCGGTTCAGCCGACGTGTGCTCAAGGTCGAGAGCGCGCCCAGAACAGTCCGTGGGGGATGTGCGTGCGCGTGAAGAACGTAAAAAAGTGGCGAGAAGACGCCCAACCGGAGTGGCCCGAGGCTGCATCAGGCACCCAAGACATACCGACAGCTGGGGGCACCACCCAGACGTTTTCGGAAACCGGTGAAACCGGCACAACCGGAAGCCCGGACGACGACGGGGACCGGGACTTCCCCGGGGCCCCGAGAGCGGACCGCGGTGAGGGTGCCCCGGAGCCGGCCGGCCACAGAGCCGTCGTACGCGATCCGTGGGACGAGTCCGGCAGCGGTGCCGGTCACGCACACGATCCGCACGAGGTGACCGTCCAGCTCGACGGGATCGGCCTGAACGGCGACGACCGCATCGAGGGCCGCCCCGGAGGCGAGGGCGGGTCCGAGAGCTCCGACGGCCCGGTCTTCGTCGACGAGTCGGGCCGGCGCAGCCGCCGCTTCCGCCGTATCGGCATCGCCGTCGGTCTGGCCTGCGCGGTCTACGCCGTCGTCATCGTCATCACCCTGCTGTCCGGCAACTCCAACGCGCCCTGGCTCCCCGTGACCGGCCCGAAGGACGACGCCCCGGCCGGCAAGGTCGACACCAGTCCGATGCCGGCGGAGTCCACCAAGCCCTCCGTCCCCGCGGGGGTGATCCCGGGGACCACCCCGACGGTCAGCGGCGGGGTGACACCGGCTCCCGGGGTCAGCGGCACCGCGCCCGGCGCCACCGTGAACCCGGGCAAGCCGGGGACGTCCGCCGGTCCGTCGGCGACCGCAACCCAGCCCGGCGGCAACCCGTCGGTCAGCGCCGATCCCTCGACGCAGCCGACCCAGTCGGTCACCCCGCCGCCCAGCCCCTCGGTCACTCCGCCCGTCACCACCAGCCCCGACCCCTCGGTCGCCCCGACCGAGACCACGGGCGGCGGCAGCGCAGGCCCCGGCACGGTGGCCGACGGCCCGCCCTCGCCCGCGCCCGTGGCGTCGGAGACTTCCGGCACGACGGCTCCCGTGCCTTCCGGCGCTCCGTTAGCCTCCCCGTCTCCGGAGCACGTTCTGTGATGCCGTCGCACCAGCCCCGGCACGGCGGCCGACGGCCCGCCGTCGCCCGTCGCGTCGGAGACCTCCGGTACGCCGGCTCGCGTGTCTGCCGGCGTCCCGCTGTCTTCCTCGTCCCCGGAGCACCTTCTGTGATGGCATCCCGCAATCGCCGTGCGGGGGCCGTACCTGGGGCCTCTGCCGGCTCGGCCGCCTCATCGCCCGTCCGCTCGCTCGTCGCGTCGGAGACCTCCGGCACGACGGCTCCCGTGCCTTCCGGCGCCCCGCTCTCCTCCCCGTTCCCGGAGTACGTCCTCTAATGGCATCCCGAACCCGCCGCCAGGGGGCCGCACCAGGAGCCCCCGACGGCTCCAGGCGCCGTCGCCTGCCCATGCGCCTGCTGCTGCCCGTGCTCATCCTCGTCGCCCTGATGGCGATGCTCATGCTGCGCGGCTACGTCCACAGCGAGATCCTCGCCGACCACCGCATCCAGTCCGAGGCCTCCACCGACAAGGTGCCGGAGAAGATCCTCGACGGCGGCCCGGTGATCGACACCCGCAGCGGCCGCGCCACCAGCCTGAAGATGCCGGACCGCCGACTCGTCCTCACCTTCGACGACGGTCCCGACCCGACCTGGACCCCCAAGGTCCTGGACGTCCTCGAGAAGCACCACGCGCACGCGGTCTTCTTCGTCACCGGCACCATGGCCTCCCGCTATCCGGACCTGGTCAAGCGCATCGTCGACGAGGGCCACGAGATCGGGCTGCACACCTTCAACCACCCCGACCTGTCCTTCCAGTCCAAGAAGCGCATCGACTGGGAGCTGTCCCAGAACCAGCTCGCCCTCGCCGGCGCGGCCGGCATCCGCACCTCGCTCTTCCGCCCGCCGTACTCCTCCTTCGCCGACGCCATGGACAACGAGTCCTGGCCGGTCACCGAGTACATCGGCACCCGCGGCTACATCACCGTCGTCAACAACACCGACAGCGAGGACTGGCGCAAGCCCGGCGTCCAGCAGATCCTGCGCAACGCCACCCCGAAGAACGGCAAGGGCGCGATCGTGCTGATGCACGACTCCGGCGGCGACCGTCACCAGACGGTCCAGGCACTCGACCGACTTCTGCCCGACATGAAGGACAAGGGCTACGAGTTCGACAACCTCACCGAGGCACTCGACGCGCCCACCGCGCACACCGCCGTCGCCGGCCCCGAGCTGTGGAAGGGCAAGGCGTGGATCTTCCTGGTCCAGGCCTCCGAGCACATCACCGACGTCCTCGTCGTCGGTCTCTCGATCATCGGCTCCCTGGTCATCGGCCGTTTCGTGCTCATGCTGCTGCTCTCGGGCATCCACGCCCGCCGGGTGCGCCGCAAGGACTTCCGCTGGGGGGAGCCGGTCACCCAGTCGGTGTCGGTGCTGGTCCCGGCGTACAACGAGGCCAAGTGCATCGAGAGCACCGTCCGTTCACTGATGGCGAGCGAGCATCCCATCGAGGTGCTCGTCATCGACGACGGTTCGAGCGACGGCACCGCCCGGATCGTCGAGGCGATGGGCCTGCCGAACGTCCGGGTCGTACGCCAGCTGAACGCGGGCAAGCCCGCGGCGCTGAACCGCGGTCTGGCGAACGCCCGTCACGACATCATCGTGATGATGGACGGCGACACCGTCTTCGAACCGTCCACGGTCCGCGAGCTCGTGCAGCCCTTCGGCGACCCGCGCGTGGGAGCCGTGGCCGGCAACGCCAAGGTCGGCAACCGGGACTCCCTGATCGGCGCCTGGCAGCACATCGAGTACGTGATGGGCTTCAACCTCGACCGCCGGATGTACGACGTCCTGCGCTGCATGCCGACGATCCCCGGCGCGGTCGGGGCCTTCCGCCGCTCCGCCTTGGAACGCGTCGGCGGCATGAGCGACGACACGCTCGCCGAGGACACCGACATCACGATGGCCATGCACCGGGACGGCTGGCGTGTGGTCTACGCGGAGAAGGCGCGCGCCTGGACGGAGGCACCGGAATCGGTGCAACAGCTCTGGTCCCAGCGCTACCGGTGGTCGTACGGCACCATGCAGGCGATCTGGAAGCACCGGAAGGCACTGGTGGAACGGGGTCCGTCGGGCCGCTTCGGCCGCGTCGGCCTGCCCCTGGTCTCCCTGTTCATGGTGGTGGCGCCCCTGCTGGCCCCCCTGATCGACGTATTCCTTCTCTACGGCGTCGTGTTCGGCCCGACCGAGAAGACGATCGTGGCCTGGCTGGGCGTCCTCGCGATCCAGCTGGTCTGCGCCGCCTACGCGTTCCGGCTGGACCGGGAACGCATGACACACCTGATCTCGCTGCCGTTGCAGCAGATCCTCTACCGCCAGCTCATGTACGTCGTGCTGCTCCAGTCCTGGATCACGGCCCTCACCGGAGGCCGCCTGCGCTGGCAGAAGCTGCGCCGCACGGGAGTCGTCGAGGCACCGGGCGGACCGGTGCAGAGGCAGCGGACGCCCAAGGGCAGTGACGAGCGGAGGCCGGTCGGATGACGCAGGAGTACACGGCGGGTCAGCGGGAACAGCACGGGCTGGTTCCTCCACCCAAGGCGCCCGGCCGGGACCGCTATCTGGACCTTCTCCGCTCGCTGGCACTGGTCCGAGTGGTTCTCTACCACCTGTTCGGCTGGGCATGGCTGACCGTGCTGTTCCCGTCGATGGGCGTGATGTTCGCGCTGGCGGGCTCGCTGATGGCACGTTCGCTGAACAGGCCGACCCTGAGCGTGATCAGGGGCCGTATCCGCCGACTCCTGCCTCCGCTGTGGGCGTTCAGCGCGGTGGTGCTGCCGCTGATGTTCGTCGGCGGCTGGAAGCTCTCGGAGGACCCGGACCACAGCGGCACCTGGGGCCTCCTGGAGATGGTCAACTACGTCATCCCGATCGGGGCACCGCCGTACCCCTGGGAGGTCGGCTTCCCGAACGACCTGCTGGAAAGCACGTGGGCGGATCAGGCGGTGGGCCCGCTGTGGTACCTCCGCGCGTATCTGTGGTTCGTGCTGGCCTCCCCGCTGCTGCTGTGGGCGTTCCGCAGGGTGCCGTGGGCGACCCTGCTGGCACCGCTGGCCCTGACGGCCGTGGTGGGCACGGGACTGGTGACGATCCCCGGCGAACTGGGCAACGCGGTCACCGACTTCGCGGTCTACGGCAGCTGCTGGGTCCTCGGTTTCGCGCACCACGAAGGGGTGCTGGCGAAGGTCCCGCGCTACCTCGCCGTCTCCGGTTCGGTCATGGTGATGGCCTTCGCCCTGTGGTGGGCGTCCGGCCATCTGGGCCCCGAGGGCTGGGACCTGAACGACATCCCGCTGGCCCAGGCGGCCTGGTCCTTCGGCTTCGTGGTGATCCTGCTCCAGTACTCGCCGTCGTGGCAGGAGTTGCCGGGCCGGCTGGCCCGCTGGGACAAGCTGGTGACCCTCTCCAACAACCGGGCCGTCACCATCTACCTCTGGCACAACCTGCTGATCATGGCCACGGTCCCGATCATCGACCTGGCGTACCGCCTCCCCTTCATGCAGAGCGACCGCGCGGTCGCCGCGCTCGACGCGACGGACATGCTCTGGATGTTCTTCCTGGTCTGGCCACTCATCGGACTCGCGATCCTGGCGTTCGGCTGGATCGAGGACCTGGCGGCGAAGCGCAGGCCGAGGCTGTGGCCGAACGGTTCACGGCGGGGTCGGGTCGGGCCCACGGAGACCGTGCGACCCGGGTCCTGACGACTCCGGGCTCCGCCCCCTGTGTGGGAGGCGGAGCCGGCCAATGGTCCGGCCGCGCACGGCTGGGAGGATCAGCGGCGGACGCCGGCGCGGGTCAAAACGGTGATCGGCCGGTGCTTCCACCTGACCTACACGATCCAGGGCATGCGGAAACTCCTGATGTTCGCGGCAGCCGGTTCACCGAGCCGGCGGTGGATCCGGTCGACTACTCGTGGATGGTTGTCTGCCGGGAGTCAGGGCTGCGCGTCGACGAGATCAACGACACCGACCAAGCCCAGCCGGGCGCAGTCAGCGCCACCGGAGCCGAGCTCGACATCGACGAGTACGACTTGGCCGGACCGAGGACGTCAGGTGAGCACATGACCTCGTACCCCCCTGGCACATGAATCGCACTCCGACAGCTTGCCAACAGCATTAGGAAGCCATCAGCGCCGCCAGGGCGCGGCCCATTGCGGCGTTGAACTCTTCCGGCGTCAGTGGCAGACGGGACTTGACGTCCCGACTCCACTGGTCGGCGAGGACCTCGGCGGAGCCCGCCTCGACACCGTCGAGCGCCGCGTCGGCCAGATCCGACGGAGCGATCTTGTCCACGGGCCAGCCCGCCGCCATGTCGGTGTCGGCCAGGCCGAGGTGTACCGCTGTGACGAGCGTGCCCTGCTCGGCGAGCTCCAGGCGGACGCCGTTGGTCATGGCCCAGGCGGCGGCCTTGCTCAGGTGGTAGGCATTGGCGCCCTTGATCCCGAACCACGACACGGCGGAGAGGACGTTGACGATCGCGCCCCCGCCGTTCCTGGCGAGCGTCGGCGCGAACTCCCGGCTCATTCCCAGGTGGCCGAACATGTTGGTCTCCAGCTCGTGCCGCACCGCGTCCAGCGAACCGGTCACCAGGTCGGTCCCCGTACTGATTCCCGCGTTGTTGATGAGGAGCGAGACGTCCGGGGCGGCCTCGGCGGCGGCCCTCACGGATGCGGGATCGGTGATGTCGAGGGGCAGCACCTCGACCCCGGGCAGGTCCACGGTCTCCGGTCGGCGGGCCGTCGCGTAGACCTTTTGGGCGCCCCGTTCGAGCAGGCGCTGGGCGAAGGCGCGGCCCAGGCCACGGTTGGCTCCGGTGACAAGGGCGACGGAGTTGTTGATATCCATGTCCAGGACGCTAAAACCTGACGTTGGCGTCAGAGGCAAGTGCCGGTCGTCAGGGCCAGAGGTGAGAGGAATCACCATGACCGTCACCGTGGCCGCGGCCGAGCGCTAATACGAGCAGCAAGCTACGAGCAGCAAGGGCTGCTCATCGCGGAGCGCAGCCCGTCCGGCCGACGACCTGCAGGCCGTCCTGGACCACCTCGACGAGGCCATCGCGATCACGGACACGCACCCGTAGGTGCGGTCGGCCAGACGTCTCATCAGCGATCCAACCTCGCTGTCCTGGTTAATTCCGCAGCGGCCTGACCGCTACGAACGACGACGTGCGAAGAGGATCGCTCCTGGAGCACTGCCCTCGGGGTCGAGCAGCATCTCGGTCTCGACCGTGAATCCGGACTCGCGCAGCCAGGCGCTCACCTGGGCGGGTCGGCGGCGGTGGATGTAGACCTTCATCGGGTGGCCACCGTAGCCCTGCGTCTTCAGCCGCGACCCGTCGCCCACGTGAAAGCCGATCAGCAGTGGCGCGCCGGGGCGCAGTGCCCGGCTGAGGGCATCGAGGACCGTGGTGACCTCGCCGTCGGGGACGTGAATCAACGACCAGAACGCGAGCGCACCGGCGATCGACTCGTCAGCAAGGTGGAGATCCGTCATCGAGCCCACCTCGAACCGGAGGGCAGGGTGATCGTTTCGAGCCACGTCGACCATCCCCGGGGAGATGTCGATGCCGAAGGCGTCGACGCCCAGGCTGTGCAGATGGGCTGTGATGTGTCCCGGTCCGCATCCCAGGTCCGCCACCGGCCCACCACCAGCCTCAGCGACCGCGTCGGCGAACAGGCTCAGCGCCGCCTGGAGGTACGGCAAGCCGCCCAGAGCCTCACGCAGTTGGTCCGCGTAGCTCACCGCGACCGTGTCGTAAGAAGTGCGGGTGTCCGCCAACCAGCGGTCAGGGTTCATGCTCCGCCACAGTAGTCCCGCAATCTGACGGACTGAGCGGGAGGCCGACTGACGCTGCGAGGTTTTGGGCCGATATCAACGGCGCCGTACTCCTTGAGCCGCAGAAGGACGTCACACGCTGAGTCCACGAGGTAGCCGATGCCGACGTCCGCCCAAGTGACGTCGCCGATGCTGTCGTAGAAAACGACCAAGTCAGGATGGACGAGGCCGAGGCGGGTCAGAGTGCGAGCCGCGGCCTGATCGTCCGGGTCGGCAGGCCGGACCTGATTGACGCCAGGGGGAACCCGTTCCGCCGCTCGAAGTCATCTGCCGTTGGCTTCAGGACGCCCGAGACGAAGCCGGATCATGGCACGCGGTGCGTACGTTCACCGGGGCAAAAGGCGAGCTTGAGGGAACCGAGGTCAGCAGTGAATGTCGCCCCGCGCACTACAGAGACAGACGGAAGCGGGAGCGCGCTCTCCATGGTGATGCGTGCCCTCGTCGACCGCGGCCTCCCCCAGGATGTGATCGACGTCCACTCGGCCTGTCGGTACTACTCCGTGATCGAACTCGAGCAGCTGGGCGAGTTCGACCTGTGCGAGCTGCGCGACCGGCTCGAGAGCGTCGTATGGGTCGGTGACGAGGAGTTCGCGGCCTGCGGGCTCAGCCCCGAAGACATCGCTGAGCTGCGGCGATGGGCCCTGGAGTGGGAGTCCGACCTCGGGCTGCGGATCCTCGAGGACTACGACGACCCCGAGGACGCCGACGACTGAAGCGGTAGCCTGCGACGTGGACCGGCTCTCACACTGCGGTCCCCCGGAGCGGAGCTGTTCGTAACACAAAGACCCCATGACCTCTCATCCCGCCCCCCGCCGGGGTGAGAGCAACGTTCCTTTCCGGTCACCCGGTGCCACAGGCAGGAAACGCGTCCTCCCTACCTTCGGGATCAGCCACTCGTAGCAGGACCTGAGCCCCGTCGCACCGTGGAGGCGTCATGACAGCCCCTAGTACAGCCCCCGCACCCCCGAGCAGGGGCGGCCGTTGGATCCAGCAGTGGGATCCGGAGGACGAGACCTTCTGGAAGGAGACCGGCGAGAAGGTCGCCAAGCGGAACCTGCTCTTCTCGGTTCTCTCCGAGCACATCGGGTTCTCGATCTGGACCATGTGGTCCGTGCTGGTGCTCTTCATGGGCCCGGAGTACGGGCTCACGCCGGCGGACAAGTTCCTGCTGACGTCGATGGTCACCCTGGTCGGAGCCGTCGTCCGCGTCCCCTACACCTTCGCCGTCGCGATCTTCGGCGGACGGAACTGGACGATCATCTCGGCCGGCCTCCTGCTCATCCCCACCGTCGCCGCGTTCGCGGTGATCAAGCCGGGGACCTCGTTCAACACCTTCCTGTTGGTCGGCCTGCTGGCCGGCATCGGCGGCGGCAACTTCGCCTCGTCCATGACCAACATCAACGCGTTCTTCCCCCTCCGTAAGAAGGGGTGGGCCCTCGGGCTCAACGCCGGCGGCGGCAACATCGGCGTCCCGGTCATCCAGCTGGTCGCCCTCGCGATCATCGGCGCCAGCGGTGGTCCCCGGGTACTTCTCGGGATCTACATCCCGCTGATCCTCGTCGCCGCCGTCCTCGCCGCGCTCTTCATGAACAACATCGAGAACGTGAAGAACGACACCGGCGCCGCCAAGGACGCCGTGAAGGACGGCCACACCTGGATCATGTCCTTCCTCTACATCGGCACGTTCGGCTCGTTCATCGGCTACAGCTTCGCCTTCGGGCAGGTGCTGCAGAACCAGTTCGGCCGGACCCCGCTGGAGGCCGCGTACGTCACCTTCATCGGCCCGCTGCTCGGCTCGCTGATCCGTCCGGTGGGCGGCGCGCTGGCCGACAAGTACGGCGGCGCGAAGATCACGCTGTACAACTACGTCGGCATGGGCGTGGCGACCGCGGTCCTGATCGTCGCCAGCATGCAGAAGTCGCTCGGACTGTTCACCGTCGCGTTCGTGGTGCTCTTCGTCCTCAGCGGCCTCGGCAACGGCTCGACGTTCAAGATGATCCCCGGCATCTTCCAGACCAAGGCGCTGGCCAAGGGCCTGGAGGGTGAAGCGGCCGCCGCCTACGGGCGTCGCCTCTCCGGTGCCTCCATGGGTCTGATCGGCGCGGTCGGCGCACTCGGCGGCGTCGGCATCAACCTCGCCTTCCGGCAGTCCTTCCTCTCCTACGGGTCCGGAACCGGCGCGTTCGTCGCCTTCCTCGCCTTCTACGCGGCCTGCTTCGTGGTCACCTGGGCCGTATACCTTCGCCGCTCGGCCGCCAAGGGCCAGGCCACGACCGCCTCCGAGGCGAAGCCGCAGCTCAGCTACGCCGAGGTGTGACGTAACACTGACGACATAAAGCGGAACCGAGCCTGTCACGAGCCGTTGACAGGCTCGGTCGGCATGTAGGTCAGACGACAGACTGCGGGACGACAGCCATGTACGACGAACAGCAGGCAGCAGAGCAACACGGCCCCCTGGCGGGGTTCACCGTGGGAGTCACGGCCGCGCGCCGAGCAGACGAGCTCGGTGCGCTGCTCCAGCGCCGTGGGGCCGCCGTACTGCACGCGCCGGCCCTGCGGATCGTGCCTCTCTCCGACGACAGTGAACTGCTGGCGGCGACGAAGGATCTGATCGACCAGGCGCCCGATGTCGTGATCGCCACGACCGCCATCGGTTTCCGGGGGTGGGTCGAGGCCGCCGACGGGTGGGGGCTCGGTGAGGCGCTCCTCGACCGGCTGCGCGAGGTGGAGCTGCTCGCGCGCGGGCCGAAGGTCAAGGGGTCCATAAGGGCCGCCGGGCTGACGGAGGACTGGTCGCCGTCGTCCGAGTCCATGGCCGAGGTGCTGGACCGGCTGCTGGAGGAGGGTGTCGAGGGACGCCGGGTCGCCATTCAGCTGCACGGGGAGCCGTTGCCCGGGTTCGTGGAGGCTTTGCGGGCCGCGGGAGCCGAGGTCGTGGGGGTGCCGGTGTACCGGTGGATGCCGCCGGAGGACCTCGCGCCGATGGACCGGCTGCTGGATGCGGCCGTCTCGCGGGGGCTGGACGCAGTGACCTTCACGAGCGCGCCCGCCGCGGCTTCTCTTCTCTCCCGGGCCGAGGACCGGAGTCTGCTTCCGGAGCTGCTCGCCGCTCTCCACCACGATGTGCTGCCGGCGTGTGTCGGGCCGGTGACCGCGTTGCCGTTGCAGGCGCGGGGGGTGGACACGGTGTCGCCCGAGCGCTTCCGGCTCGGGCCGCTCGTGCAGTTGCTGTGCCAGGAGCTTCCCGGGCGGGCCCGGTCGTTGCCCATCGCCGGCCACCGGGTGGAGATCCGGGGGCACGCGGTGCTGGTCGACGGAGTGCTGCGGCCGGTGCCGCCGGCGGGGATGTCCCTGCTGCGGGCACTGTCCCGGCGACCGGGCTGGGTGGTGTCACGGGCGGAGCTGCTGCGGGCGCTGCCGGGCGCCGGCCGCGACGAGCACGCGGTGGAGACGGCGATGGCCCGTCTCCGTACGGCCCTGGGGGCACCGAAGCTGATCCAGACGGTGGTGAAGCGCGGGTACCGGCTGGCACTGGACCCGGCCGCCGACACCAAGTACGCGGACGTCTAACGCTCAGGCGCCACCTGGTCGACCCTCGCGGCACGGCTGCCCGTGGCCTTCACCAGAAGGCCCAGCGTCACCGTCAGCAGCACCGCCCGCACCACGTTCCACGCCACCCAGGGATCTTCGAACTCGTCGCGGAGCGCGCCGGGGTCGCCGTCCCGCGCGAGGTCGTCGTTGAGGGGGATGTTGAAGACGACGGTGACCAGGAACGCCAGGGCGGAGGCCGCCAGGGCCGCCCACACCCACCTTCGGTGGTGGCTGCCCCGGGCCTGCCAGGCCGCCACCGCCGTGAGGGCCGGCGCGCCCAGGAAGCTCAGGAAGAACACCGGGTTCTGGATGACCTCGTTGATGTCGCGCATCACGGTGACGTAGACGCGGTCGTCGCTGCGCGCCAGGCCCGGCATGACGGCGCACGCGAAGACGTAGAAGGCCCCGGCGATCAGGCCCGTGGCGACCGTGGCCGCGCCCAGTACCCATCGGCTGACTACTGATCGGCTGCTCCCGCTGCTCTGTGTCATGTCTCCAGTCAAGGGCCCCGTCGATCGCGCCGACATGGCCGAGACGCGCCGCCGCATACGTGCGCGTCCAGGCATCGCTCCCGGTACGAGGGGTTCCGGCGGCGGGAGCGGGAGGGCACTGTAAGAGGGAGCCCCGGAACAGCCGCGAAGCACCTCACCGACCCCTTACGACCGGGGCACCCTAGGCGGTGACAGGCACATGGCACTGGGTATGGCCACGGTCGCGTACGAGCTGCGGTTCGACGCCGGACGGATCAGCCTCGACCTCCTCGCGACCACCCACCCCGAGGAACGCCTCGACTCGACGGAGGTGCTGTGCGCCTGGATCGTCGGTTCGGGGCTGGTGCCGGACGGGACCGACCTGACGCACGCGGACCCCTCCTGGCTCGTCGGCTTCCGGGAACTGCGCGGCCGGATCGGGCAGTTGGTGCGAGGAGCGACCGGACACGGCTACGACCTCGCGCTCGCCCACGTCAACGACGTCGCCCGTGCCGCACCTCCGGCCCCGCGCGCGGTGCGGGACGAGGACGGGGCGCTGGTGCGCGAGTTGGACGGTCCGCCCGGCTGTGCGGCACTGCTCGGGGCCATCGCCAGGGACGCCGTAGGGCTGCTGACGGACCCGGTCGCGCGGGCGGCGATCAGAGAGTGCGAAGGGGACAACTGCCCCATCGTCTATCTGGATACGTCACGGGGGCGCAGGAGGCGCTGGTGCTCCAGTGAGGTCTGTGGGAACCGCGAAAGAGTGGCCCGGCATCGGAGGCGGGCGGCTCTCTCGCGCACCTGACTGGTCGTTATGTCCCTTACGTGGAGGGCCTGTCGAAGTGATTTCGATTACATGTTGTTTACTCGCTCAACCTCACGGGCCGTAGTGGTGATCTTGCCTGTGTGGTGGAAATGTAAAGATCGCGCGGTGGGAATGTGCGCGCATGTCCTGTCTCGTCACGTCACTCAGGAGAAAACTGTCGTCGCACTTTGAACACCCAACCCCTCACGCCCGTACCCGTAGTCGAGCGACCGACTGGGGGAACCCCCGGACATCGGAGGTGGGCGTGCGCAAGGATTCTGTCGTGGCCAATGAACGTGGATCGAGGGCCCGACATCGCATGTCCCAGCCCTCGGAACCTGATGAGGAGCTGATGCGTGCCCTGTACAGAGAGCACGCCGGGCCTCTCCTTGCGTATGTCCTTCGGTTGGTTGCGGGCGACCGCCAGAGAGCCGAGGACGTGGTGCAGGAGACGCTCATCCGTGCCTGGAAGAACGCCGGACAGCTCAATCGAGCGACCGGATCGGTACGCCCCTGGCTGGTGACGGTCGCCCGGCGCATCGTCATCGACGGCCACCGCAGCCGGCAGGCCCGGCCGCAGGAGGTCGATCCGTCGCCGCTGGAGGTCATCCCCGCGGAGGACGAGATCGACAAGGCGCTGTGGTTGATGACGCTGTCGGATGCGTTGGACGACCTGACCCCGGCCCACCGGGAGGTACTCGTCGAGACGTATTTCAAGGGGCGTACCGTCAACGAGGCGGCCGAGACCCTGGGCATTCCCAGTGGAACCGTCCGCTCGCGGGTGTTCTACGCCCTGCGGTCGATGAAGCTCGCACTGGAGGAGCGGGGGGTGACGGCGTGATGAGTGTGTACGGGGGTAACCAGGGATTCGGCACAGGTGGTTCGGGTATGTCAGGTTCCATGATGGGATCTCCGGTGCCGAACGAGCATGAGACCGTCGGCGCCTACGCCCTCGGGATCCTCGACGACGCCGAGGCAACCGCTTTCGAGGCCCATCTCGCGACCTGCGAATGGTGCGCCCAGCAGCTCGACGAGCTCGCCGGCATGGAGCCGATGCTCGCCGCCCTCGCGGACCTGCCGGGCTCCGGCACCCCCGCGATCGGTGAGTCGCTCTCCGCGAAGCCCAGCCCGCGGATCGTGAACAAGCTGGTGGACGAGGTCGCGGAGCGCCGTGCGCAGAAGCGGCGCCGCAGCTTCTACATGGTCGCGGCCGCGGCCGCGCTGATCATCGGTGGTCCGTTCGCCGCTATGGCGGCGGGCGGCGGCGACTCCGGCGGCGACACCGAGCAGCCGAGAGTCCTCGCGAGCACCGCGAAGGAACTCTTCGAGTCCATGAACGACAAGGTGTCGGGGACCGACCCCTCGACCGGCGTCAGCGCGACCGTCGCCATGCAGACGAAGGACTGGGGCACCTCGCTCGGTCTGGAGCTCAAGGGCGTCAAGGGAGAGCTCAAGTGCTCCCTCATCGCCGTCACCGACAACGGCGAGCGCTGGACGGCCTCCACCTGGTCCGTCGGCAAGTGGGGCTACGGCCTCCCGGACGGCAAGACCCCGGAGTCCAAGAAGCCTCTCTACATCGGCGGCGCGGTCGCACCGGCTCAGAACACGATCGACCACTTCGAGGTCGTCACCTCCGACGGCAAGAAGCTCGTCGAGGTCGACGCGTAACTTCCCGCCGGGGCCCCCTTCGCGTACGGTTGACGGCTGCCCAGCACGTCAGAAGGGGGCCCGGTGGCCGCTCAGGCTCAACCATCCGCGGTCGGCTCGGTTCAGGACTCGATTCGGGACCACGAGATCGGCGTCGAACAGGAACATCTGGACCGGGTCTACCGGCGCCTCGAGGAGAAGATTCACGAGGCGGAGTTCCTCATGAACGACGCGGCCAAGCGCGGCCAGGTCGGCACACCGGGCGCTCTCGCCGAGCGGGACGCCCAGGTTTTCCGGGCCGGTGTGCACCTCAACCGGCTCAACAACGAGTTCGAGGACTTCCTGTTCGGCCGGATCGACCTGCTCCTCGGCAAGGACGGCAAGAAGGGGCCCGACGGCGCCTACACCGCCGTGGAACCCGCCGAAGGCGCTGTCCGGGAGGACAGCACCGCCGACATCGCGGAGACCCTGCACATCGGCCGGATCGGAGTCCTGGACTCCGAGTACGCGCCGCTGGTCATCGACTGGCGGGCGCCGGCCGCCGCCCCCTTCTACAGGTCCACTCCGGTGGATCCCGGGCGTGTCGTACGGCGCCGGGTGATCCGCTCCAAGGGCCGCAAGGTCCTCGGGGTCGAGGACGACCTGATGCGCCCCGAGCTCAGGGCCTTCCTCGACGGCCACGAGCTGCCCGTCATCGGCGACGGCGCCCTGATGGCCGCGCTGGGACAGGCCCGCAGCCACACCATGCGGGACATCGTCGCCTCCATCCAGGCCGAGCAGGACCTGGTCATCCGCGCCCCCGCCGCGTCCGTGACCTACGTCGAGGGCGGCCCCGGCACCGGCAAGACCGCCGTGGCCCTGCACCGGGCCGCGTATCTGCTCTACCAGGACCGGCGCCGCTACGCGGGCGGCATCCTCATCGTCTCGCCCACCCCGCTGCTCGTGGCGTACACCGAGGGTGTCCTGCCGTCCCTCGGCGAGGAGGGCCAGGTCGCCATCCGCGCGATCGGCTCCCTGGTCGACGGCGTCGAGGCCACCCTGTACGACTCCCCGGCGGTGGCCCGCGCCAAGGGGTCGTACCGGATGCTGAAGGTGCTGCGGAAGGCGGCGCGGGGGGCGCTGGAGCAGGGGAGCCACAGTGGGGGGAGCGGTTCCGGGCAGCTCGCCTTCGGCGAGGAGGACACCTCCACCGCATCCCCCGCCGCACCCCCCACCCGTCTCCGCGTCGTCGCCTTCGGGCGCCGGCTCGAACTGGAGGCGGACGAGCTGGAAAATGTCCGCCGGAACGCCCTCAGCGGCACCGCACCCGTCAACCTGCTGCGACCCCGGGCCCGCAAGCTGCTCCTGGACGCCCTGTGGGCGCGGTCCGGGGCGGGCACCCGGCACACCGATCCCGAACTGGCGGCCGAGCTGCGCTCGTCGTTCGACGAGGACATCACCTCCGAGGACAGCTTCATCGAGTTCCTCGACGCCTGGTGGCCGGAGCTCACCCCGAAGGCCGTCCTCGCCGCGATGGCCGACGAGCGGCGCCTCGGCCGCTGGGCCCGCCGCATCCTCAACCCCGGCGAGGTCCGCAGGGTCGCCCGCTCACTCAGACGTGACGGTCTCTCCGTGCACGACATCGCCATGCTCGACGAGCTCCAGGCGGTCCTCGGCACCCCGGCCCGCCCGAGGAAGAGGCGCGAACTGGACCCGCTCGACCACCTCACCGGCCTGGAGGAGCTGATGCCGGTCCGCGAGGAGTCGCAGCGCGAGCGGGCCGAGCGGCTCGCCCAGGAACGCGTCGAGTACGCCCACGTCATCGTCGACGAGGCCCAGGACCTCACGCCGATGCAGTGGCGCATGGTCGGCCGCCGCGGCCGGCACGCCACCTGGACGGTCGTAGGAGACCCGGCGCAGTCCTCCTGGTCCGACCCCGACGAGGCCGCCGAGGCCCGCGACGAGGCCCTCGGCACGCGTCCCCGCCGCCGCTTCCAGCTGACCGTGAACTACCGCAACCCCTCCGAGATCGCCGACCTCGCGGCCAAGGTGCTGGCCCTCGCCATGCCCGGCTCCACCGCCCCTTCGGCCGTACGGTCCACCGGCGTCCAACCCCGTTTTGTGACAACGAACAACGGACGCGGCACGCCCGCACGGAACACGGTCGTACGGAAGTCACTGGGAGAGACCGTCCGAGAGGAGGCGGCCCGCCTCCTGGACCTCGTCGACGGGACGGTGGGCGTCGTGGTCGCCATGAACCGCCGGGAAGAGGCCGCCCGCTGGCTGACCGGTCTCGGCGACCGGGTGGTGGCACTCGGCAGCCTGGAGGCCAAGGGCCTGGAGTACGACGCGACGGTCGTCGTCTCCCCGGCCGAGATCGCCGACGAGTCGCCGGCCGGACTGCGGGTGCTCTACGTCGCCCTGACCCGGGCCACCCAGCAGTTGACGGTCGTGTCGGCGGAGCGCGACCAGCCGGACCGGGACGGGGTGCCCGATCTGCTGAGAGATTGAACTCTCGGTACGGGAATGGTCTTTCGGGATCCGTTTGTTAGCCTGGATGTGACACCGGCCCGATCCAAGCCCCCGGGCCCAACCTTCGTCGCTACGAGCGACCACTTGCCGCGAGGCGAGCATGGCGGGTCGGTGTCATTGACCTGGTGAGAGGGCCACGTCCATGTGACGTGGGCCTCTCTCGTCATGAACAAAAAGTCCGCAATCCAACGTGGCTAACGCCTACTCATCAGTAGGTGCGACCATCGGACGGCATCAGCGTCACAGGTGAAAGCAGAGGAAGTCGGCCATGGCAACGGCGCCCAGCGTCTCCTACTCGATTACGGTCCGGCTGGAGGTGCCCGCGGGTGGTACCGCGGTCTCCCAGATCACCACGGCCGTAGAGTCCCACGGAGGCTCGGTGACCGGCCTCGACGTGACCGCCTCAGGCCACGAGAAGCTCCGGATGGACGTCACCATCGCGGCCAGCTCCACGGCCCACGCCGACGAGATCGTCCAGCAGCTGCGCGGCATCGAGGGCGTCACGCTCGGCAAGGTCTCCGACCGTACGTTCCTGATGCACCTCGGCGGCAAGATCGAGATGCAGTCCAAGCACCCCATCCGCAACCGTGACGATCTCTCGATGATCTACACGCCGGGTGTGGCGCGCGTCTGCATGGCGATCGCCGAGAACCCCGAGGACGCCCGCCGCCTCACCATCAAGCGCAACACCGTTGCTGTCGTGACGGACGGCTCGGCGGTCCTGGGCCTCGGCAACATCGGCCCGATGGCCGCCATGCCGGTCATGGAGGGCAAGGCGGCCCTCTTCAAGCGCTTCGCCGACATCGACGCCTGGCCGCTGTGTCTCGACACCCAGGACACCGACGAGATCGTCGCGATCGTCAAGGCGATCGCCCCGGGTTTCGCCGGCATCAACCTCGAGGACATCTCCGCGCCCCGCTGCTTCGAGATCGAGGCCCGGCTGCGTGAGGCCCTCGACATCCCCGTCTTCCACGACGACCAGCACGGCACCGCGATCGTCGTCCTCGCCGCCCTGACGAACGCACTTCGCGTCGCCGGCAAGGCAATTGAGAACATCCGGGTCGTCATGTCCGGCGCCGGCGCGGCCGGTACGGCCATCCTCAAGCTGCTGATCGCGGCGGGCGTGAAGAACGCCGTCGTCGCCGACATCCACGGCGTCGTGCACGCCGGCCGTGAGGACCTCGTCGACGCCGCTCCGGGCTCGGCGCTGCGCTGGATCGCCGACAACACCAACCCCGAGGGCCTGACGGGGACGTTGAAGGAGGCCGTGCGCGGCGCGGACGTCTTCATCGGCGTCTCCGCCCCGAACGTCCTGGACGGCGCCGACGTCGCCGCCATGGCCGAGGGTGCGATTGTGTTCGCGCTCGCGAACCCCGACCCGGAGGTCGACCCGGCGGTCGCGCGTCAGACGGCGGCCGTCGTGGCCACCGGCCGCTCCGACTTCCCGAACCAGATCAACAACGTGCTGGTCTTCCCGGGTGTCTTCCGCGGTCTGCTGGACGCCCAGTCCCGCACGGTCAACACGGAGATGATGCTCGCGGCCGCGAAGGCCCTCGCGGACGTCGTCACCGAGGACGAGCTGAACCCGAACTACATCATCCCGAGCGTCTTCAACGACAAGGTCGCGGGCGCGGTCGCGGGTGCGGTGCGGGACGCGGCGAAGGCCGCCGGGGCGACGGTGTAGGGCCTGCGTCTACAGTGAGCGTCGGCTGTTCGGCTGTGAGGATTGCCACGGCGGTCCTCCGGCCCGGCGCGTCGCGGAACCGGGCGCTTCACGGCACCCTCTAGGGTGGCGCCACGCCCAGGCCTCTGTTCGTGTGACCCCCTAGGGTGTTCATACGAGTCCTACGGGTGCCGGATTGGCTTTCCCGCAGCAGGTAGGGGCAGGATGCGTCTCTGGGCGCGAGCGCATCGGCTTCGCTGTGCCTCGTGTGCGGCCCCGCCGCGTGGCACACCCCAACGGCAAGAAGAACACGGGAGTAACAACATGAACCGCAGTGAGCTGGTGGCCGCGCTGGCCGACCGCGCCGAGGTGACCCGCAAGGACGCCGACGCCGTTCTGGCCGCGTTCGCCGAGACCGTCGGCGAGATCGTCGCCAAGGGTGACGAGAAGGTCACCATCCCCGGCTTCCTGACCTTCGAGCGCACCCACCGTGCCGCTCGTACCGCGCGCAACCCGCAGACCGGTGACCCGATCCAGATCCCGGCCGGCTACAGCGTCAAGGTTTCGGCGGGCTCCAAGCTCAAGGAAGCCGCCAAGGGCAAGTAGGTCCGACGGTGCGTCTCGGGACGACGTACCCGTCTCAGTAACGCCAATGGGGCGGCCACCCGGAACCGGGCGGCCGCCCCATCGTCGTACCGGAAGAGGGGGTCAGCCGAGCGCCTTGCCCGGCAGCTCCACCTTCGCGCCGAGCTCCACGAGCTTTTCCATGCTGTGTCTATCCGGGGGATAACCCCCGGACCCCCAGCAGAGACCGGACGCGGCCCGGGGACAGAGAGGCGGGGCGGGGGTCAGCCGAGCGCCTTGCCCGGCAGCTCCACCTTCGCGCCGAGCTCCACGAGCTTTTCCATGAAGTTCTCGTAGCCGCGGTTGATGAGGTCGATGCCGTGGACGCGGGACGTGCCCTGGGCCGCCAGCGCCGCGATCAGGTACGAGAAGCCGCCGCGGAGGTCGGGGATGACCAGGTCGGCGCCCTGGAGCCGGGTGGGGCCGGAGACGACCGCCGAGTGCAGGAAGTTGCGCTGGCCGAAGCGGCAGTTCGAGCCACCCAGGCACTCGCGGTAGAGCTGGATGTGAGCACCCATCTGGTTCAGCGCGGAGGTGAAGCCCAGGCGGGACTCGTAGACCGTCTCGTGGATGATCGACAGGCCCGTGGCCTGGGTGAGCGCGACCACCAGAGGCTGCTGCCAGTCCGTCTGGAAGCCCGGGTGCACATCGGTCTCGAGCGCGATGGACTTCAACTGGCCGCCGGGGTGCCAGAAACGGATGCCCTCGTCGTCGATCTCGAAGGCACCGCCCACCTTCCGGTAGGTGTTCAGGAACGTCATCATCGAGCGCTGCTGGGCGCCGCGGACATAGATGTTGCCCTCGGTCGCCAGCGCGGCGGACGCCCAGGAGGCGGCCTCCAGGCGGTCCGGCAGGGCGCGGTGGTTGTAGCCGCCGAGCCGGTCCACACCCGTGACGCGGATGGTCCGGTCGGTGTCCATCGCGATGATGGCGCCCATCTTCTGCAGGACGCAGATCAGGTCCTCGATCTCCGGTTCCACCGCGGCGTTCGAGAGCTCGGTGACACCTTCGGCCAGGACGGCCGTCAGCAGGACCTGCTCGGTCGCGCCGACGGACGGGTACGGCAGCGTGATCTTCGTACCCCGAAGCCGCCGCGGCGCCTCCAGGAACTGCCCGTCCGCGCGCTTCTCGATCGTCGCGCCGAACTGCCGCAGCACCTCGAAGTGGAAGTCGATGGGCCGGCCGCCGATGTCACAGCCGCCCAGGCCGGGGATGAAGGCGTGCCCGAGGCGGTGCAGCAGCGGACCGCACAGCAGGATCGGGATGCGGCTGGAACCGGCGTGGGCATCGATGTCAGCGACGTTCGCGCTCTCGACGTGCGTCGGGTCCATCACCAGCTCGCCCGGTTCCTCACCCGGACGGACCGTCACCCCGTGCAGTTGCAGCAGTCCGCGTACGACCCGCACGTCACGGATGTCCGGAACGTTGCGCAGTCGACTCGGCTCGCTGCCCAGCAGGGCGGCGACCATGGCCTTCGGTACGAGGTTCTTCGCACCGCGGACCCGGATCTCGCCCTCCAGCGGGGTTCCGCCGTGGACAATCAGTACGTCGTCAGAGCCGTTGACGGTCATGTATCTCGCGTTCCGATGAGTCGGGCAGGGGGCAGAAGGGAAAGGGTAATCGCCGCCCACCCCCCTTCTGTAAGCCCAAGTGCCGCCCAGACACGTCATAGCTGTGTCACAACACGAACGGTTCCGTGTCGGGCACATGCGGTCACGGCTCAAGTTGTGCGCGTGGGGCGCATCGTTGCGCTCTGAGCTGCATCCACTGCCGTAGAGGCATTGCCTCCCCACGCGGAGGGAAGATGCGGGATCATGTCTGGCATGACCGAGGTGTCCTCGCTCACAGGGCGGTTGCTCGTGGCAACGCCCGCCCTGGCGGACCCGAACTTCGACCGTGCGGTGGTGCTCCTTCTCGACCACGACGAGGAGGGCTCCCTCGGTGTCGTCCTCAACCGGCCCACCCCGGTGGACGTCGGCGACATCCTGGAGGGCTGGGCCGACCTCGCCGGTGAACCCGGTGTCGTCTTCCAGGGCGGCCCGGTCTCCCTGGACTCGGCCCTGGGGGTCGCCGTCATCCCCGGCGGCGGGGCCGTCGACGGGGCCCCGCTGGGCTGGCGCAGAGTGCACGGCGCGATCGGACTGGTCGACCTGGAGGCCCCGCCGGAACTGCTCGCCTCGGCCCTCGGCAGCCTGCGCATCTTCGCCGGTTACGCCGGCTGGGGCCCCGGCCAGCTGGAGGACGAGCTGGTGGAGGGCGCCTGGTACGTCGTCGAGTCGGAACCCGGCGACGTCTCCTCCCCGTCCCCCGAGAGACTCTGGCGCGAGGTCCTGCGCCGCCAGCGCAGCGAGCTGGCGATGGTGGCCACGTACGCGGACGACCCGTCGCTCAACTGATCGCGCGCTCGAGTGCCGGGAACGGGGCCCGACCGGACATCGTGGCCGGGCGGGAGATCGGCCGTGTTCGCGTGCGGGAGGGGAAGCCGCGGGCGAAGCCGCCGTCGCGGGACTGCCCCGGAGGGTCTGCCGGGCGTCCGCGAGCGGGTGCGGCTCCAAAGCCCCGACGGGCCGCCCGCTCCGGCTGCCCCGCAACCAACCGCCCGTGCGGGGAGTTGTGGCGGCGCGGGGCTCCACCGGCGGCCGCTGCCTCATCGCCGCGCGAGCGAGGGGGCGGGCGCCATCGCGGCATCACCACCCGCGGCGCTCGTTGTACAAGCCAGGGATCCATAGTCCCCGGCGGTTGATTACTCTTGGCCGTATGAGCACTCTCGAGCCCGAGCGCGGGACTGGTACGGGGACCCTCGTAGAGCCGACGCCGCAGGTGTCCCACGGCGACGGCGACCACGAGCGCTTCGCCCATTACGTCCAGAAGGACAAGATCATGGCGAGCGCCCTCGACGGGACCCCCGTCGTGGCGCTGTGCGGCAAGGTGTGGGTGCCCGGCCGCGATCCCAAGAAGTACCCCGTGTGCCCCATGTGCAAGGAGATCTACGAGTCCATGGGCTCCGGGGACGACGACAAGGGCGGCGACAAGTAGTCCCGCTGCCCGGCTGAGCTTCGCGAGGCCCCTGAGGCGCGTTCCGCGCGCCCCAGGGGCCTTTTGCGTGTCACGAATTGGTTGAGACCTCTTGTGGGCGTGTTCATGCAAGCCATAGCCTCCGTTGCGTTGAGCGAAACCGTCATTGCATATGTTGCAACGCACGCCCGGAGGATCACTCCATGAAGCTCTCCCCCCGCTTGCCCGCCCTGCTTCTGACGGCCCTGGTCGTCACGGCATGCGCCCCCCAGACCTCCTCCAACTCCTCCTCCGACAAGGACGACAAGACGGGCACCCTGCGCGTCTGGCTCTTCCAGGAAGTCGGCAACCAGCCGAAGAAGAAGGTCGTCGACGCCGCCGTCGCCGCCTTCGAGAAGGCCCACGAGGGCACCAAGGTCGACGTCGAGTACATCCCGATCGAGACCCGCGCCCAGCGCGTCAAGGCCGCCTTCAACGACCCGTCCTCCGCGCCCGACGTGATGGAGTACGGCAACACCGACACCGCCGGCTATGTGAAGGACGGCGGACTCCTCGACGTCACCAAGGAGTTCGGCGCCTGGAACGAGGCCAAGGACACCGACCCCACCGCGAAGACGTCGGTCACCGTGGACGGGAAGGTGTACGGCTCGCCCTTCTACGTCGGCGTCCGCGCGCTGTACTACCGGACCGACGTCTTCAAGGAACTCGGTCTGCAAGCACCCAGGACCATGGCCGAGTTGGCCGAGACCGCCCGCAAGATCCGCGCCGCCGAGCCCGAGTTGTACGGCCTGGTCGTCGGCGGCGCCTACACGTACGGCGCGATGCCCTTCATCTGGGCCAACGGTGGCGAACTCGCCACCGGCAAGGGCGGCTCGTACGCCTCCGCGATCTCCGGCGCGGCAGCCCGGAAGGGCATCAAGGAGTACACCTCGCTCTTCACCGACGACAACTGCCCCGCCGCGAAGTGCGCCGGCATGGGCGGCAACGACACGATCACCGCGTTCGCGGCGGGCAAGGCCGGAATGGCGATCGGGGGTGACTTCAGCCATACGGCGGTGGAGGCCGGGAAGGTCAAGGGCAAGTACGCGGTGGTGCCGCTGCCCGGGGTCTCCGCGGGGTCGATCGCGCCCGCGTTCGCCGGTGGCAACAACATCGGGGTGCTGAAGAGCACGTCCCACCGGACGCTGGCGGTCCAGCTGATGGAGCAGCTCACGTCGAAGCAGTCGCAGGCGTCGATGTTCGACGCGATGGGGTTCCTGCCGACCTTCGCGGACGTCCGGCAGCGGGTCGCGGCCCAGCAGCCGTATGTGAAGCCGTTCGCGCAGACCCTCGCGGCCGGGACGAAGTTCGTGCCCGCGTCGCCCGCGTGGTCGCAGATCGACTCCTCGCTGGTGCTGCCGACGATGTTCCAGGAGGTCATCAGCGGCAAGAAGAGCGTGGCGGCGGCCTCCGGGGAAGCGGCGAAGAAGATGAACGACGCGTTCGGAACCGTCGGGTGACCTCGGCGACCCACCGCGCCACCCGGGCGCCCTGGCTCTATCTCGCCCCCGCCCTGGTCGTCCTCGGCGGACTGCTCGTCTACCCCATCTACCAGCTCGGCTTGATCTCCTTCTTCCAGTACACCCAGGCCCAGGTCAGCGGCGGTGAACCGACCACCTTCCAGGGGTTCGGGAACTACTCGACGCTGTTCTCCGACCCGGAGTTCTGGCAGGTGCTGCTGGCCACCGTGCTGTTCGCGGCGGGCTGTGTCGCGTCGACGCTCGCCGTCGGGTGCGCGCTGGCGGTTCTGCTCACGCGCGTGCGTGCCGTGCCGCGGCTGGCGTTGATGCTGGCCGCGCTCGGGGCGTGGGCGACACCGGCCGTGACCGGGTCGACGGTCTGGCTGTTCCTCTTCGACCCCGACTTCGGCCCGGTGAACCGGATCCTGGGGCTCGGCGACCACTCCTGGACGTACGGGCGGCTCAGCGCCTTCTTCCTCGTCCTGCTCGAAGTCGTCTGGTGCTCCTTCCCGTTCGTGATGGTCACGGTCTACGCCGGGATCCGCGCCGTACCGGCCGAGGTGCTGGAGGCCGCCGCGCTGGACGGTGCCTCGCAGTGGCGGATCTGGCGGTCGGTGCTCGCGCCGATGCTGCGGCCGATCCTGACCGTTGTCACCATCCAGTCGGTCATCTGGGACTTCAAGGTCTTCACACAGATCTACGTCATGACGAACGGCGGCGGCATCGCGGGCCAGAACCTCGTCCTGAACGTCTACGCCTACCAGCAGGCGTTCGCCTCCTCGCAGTACAGCCTCGGCTCGGCGATCGGAGTCGTGATGCTGCTGATCCTGCTCGCCGTGACGCTCGGGTACCTGCGGCTGCTCCACCGACAGGGGGAGGAGCTGTGAATCTTCTACGGCGTCCCTGGCGGCTGGCCGCGGAGGCCTCGGCGTTGCTCATCGCCCTGGTGGTCGCCTTCCCCCTCTACTGGATGGTGCTCAGCGCCTTCAAACCGGCCGGAGAGATCGAGTCGGCCGAGCCCCGGCCCTGGACCCTCGCGCCCTCGCTGGATTCCTTCCGGCGCGTGTTCGGACAGCAGGATTTCGGTCGGTATTTCGTCAACAGCCTTGTCGTGGCGTGCAGTGTCGTGATCGTCTCGGCGTTGATCGCGTTTCTCGCGGCGACCGCCGTGACACGATTCCGCTTCCGCTTCCGGACCACCTTGCTGATCATGTTTCTGGTGGCCCAGATGGTGCCCGTGGAGGCACTCACCATCCCCTTGTTCTTCCAGATGCGGGACTTCGGTCTGCTGAACACGCTGGGCTCGCTGATCCTGCCCCACATCGCCTTCTCGCTGCCCTTCGCGATCTGGATGCTGAGGGGGTTCGTGAAGGCCGTACCGGAGGCTTTGGAGGAGGCCGCGTACATCGACGGGGCGAGCCGCGCGCGATTCCTGTGGCAGATTCTCTTCCCCCTCGTCCTCCCCGGCCTGGTGGCCACGAGCGTGTTCTCCTTCATCTCGGCCTGGAACGATTTCCTCTTCGCCAAGTCGTTCATCATCAGCGACACTTCGCAGTCGACCCTGCCGATGGCCCTGCTGGTCTTCTACAAGCCGGACGAGCCGGACTGGGGCGGGGTCATGGCCGCGTCGACGGTGATGACGATTCCGGTGCTGGTGTTCTTCGTACTCGTACAGCGACGCCTGGTCTCAGGGCTGGGCGGAGCGGTTAAGGACTGACGTGACTTCACTGATTCCGGCGCCGTCGAGCGTCGGCGGCCCCAACGGGCGGCCGTTCGTCCTCGGCGAGGACACCGAGATCGAGGCCGGCCGGGGCGCCGGGGGCGTGGCCCGCTGGCTGCGCACCACGGTCGGCGCGGCGACGGGCCTGCCGCTGGAGCCGTACACCTCGGGTGGGAGCCGCATCCTGCTGCGGATCACGCCGACCCTCGCCGACGAACTCGGCAGCCCCGAGGCGTACCGCCTCACCGTGGACGAGCACGCCGTCGTCATCGACGGGGCCGGCCGGGAGGGTTTGTTCTACGGCGCCCAGACCTTCCGTCAGCTGCTCGGCCCCGCCGCCTTCCGTCGCGCCCCCGTCACCTCCGAGCGCACCTGGGAGGTGCCCCCGGTCACCATCGGTGACGCTCCCCGATTCCGCTGGCGCGGCCTCATGCTCGACGTGGCCCGGCACTTCATGTCCAAGGACGGAGTGCTGCGCTACCTCGATCTGATGGCCGCGCACAAACTCAACGTCTTCCACTTCCACTTGACGGACGACCAGGGCTGGCGGGTCGAGATCAAGAGGTACCCCCGGCTCACCGAGGTGGGCTCATGGCGGGCGCGTACCAAATTCGGCCACGGGGCCTCACCGCTGTGGGAGGAGAAGCCGCACGGTGGCTTCTACACCCAGGACGACATCCGGGAGATCGTCGCCTACGCCGCCGAGCGGCATATCACCGTCGTCCCCGAAATCGACGTACCCGGACACTCGCAGGCCGCCATCACCGCGTACCCGGAACTCGGCAACACCGACGTCATCGACACGACCTCCCTCACGGTCTGGGACAGCTGGGGCATCTCTCTGAACGTACTCGCCCCCACTGACAACACCCTGCGCTTCTACGAGGGCGTGTTCGAGGAACTGCTGGAACTGTTCCCCTCCGAGTTCATTCACATCGGCGGCGACGAATGCGCCAAGGAGCAGTGGCGGGAGTCGCCCCTCGTCCAGGCCCGGATCGAGGAACTCGGTCTCGCGAACGAGGACGAGTTGCAGTCCTGGTTCATCGGACACTTCGACAAGTGGCTTTCCGCGCGCGGGCGCAGGCTCATCGGCTGGGACGAGATCCTGGAGGGCGGACTCGCCGAAGGCGCGGCGGTCTCGTCCTGGCGCGGCTACGCGGGCGGCATCGCGGCCGCCCGCGCGGGCCACGACGTCGTCATGTGCCCCGAGCAGCAGGTGTACCTGGACTACCGGCAGGACGCGGGCGCGGACGAGCCGGTCCCCATCGCCTACGTCCGCACCCTGGAGGACGTCTATCGGTTCGAGCCCGTTCCACCGGAGTTGACGCCCGAGGAGGCCACGCACGTCCTCGGCGCGCAGGCCAACGTGTGGACCGAGGTGATGGAGGACCAGGGGCGCGTCGACTACCAGACCTTCCCCCGGCTGGCGGCCTTCGCCGAAGTGGCCTGGAGTTCCCTGCCCGCCCCGGCGGAACGGGACTTCGCCGACTTCGAGCGGCGGATGGCCGCCCACTACGAGCTGCTCGACGCCCTGGGCGTCGGCTACCGGCCGCCCACGGGGCCGCTGCCGTGGCAGAAGCGGCCCCGTGTGCTCGGCCGGCCCATCGAGGGAGCGCCTCCGAACAGGTAAGGGAAAAAGAGCCCTAAGGGTCACCGAACAGTGTCAATCAGCATGTGTAGGTGATCCCGTGCGAAAACGGACCATCTGCCTGCTGGGGCGGGCGAATGCCGCCGAACGCCTCCTAGCGGACCCCTGTCTTCGGGTGTTGCGAAGATGTGCCAGAGTTGCCACGTCCGCCCTGTCAGCACGTACCGTACGGCAGCAAGCAGGCAGGACCAGCAGGACCAGGTGGGGCAGCGGGAAGGGGCAGCCGGTTTGACCACGCACACACCGCAGGCGGCGCAGGCCGTCACGCTGCCCACGACGCTGGACGAGGCCGTGGCGGCCCTCACCGCCATGCCCGCCGCCGTGCCCGTCGCCGGCGGCACCGACCTGATGGCCGCCGTCAACTCCGGGCAGCTCAGGCCCGCCGCTCTCGTCGGCCTCGGCCGGATCAGCGAGATCCGCGGCTGGCAGTACCAGGACGGCCACGCGCTCCTCGGCGCCGGGCTCACACACGCGCGCATGGGCCGCCCCGACTTCGCCGCCCTCATCCCCGCGCTCGCCGCCGCCGCCCGCGCCGCCGGCCCGCCGCAGATCCGCAACGCGGGCACCCTGGGCGGCAACATCGCCTCGGCGGCCCCCACGGGCGACGCGCTGCCCGTCCTCGCCGCCCTCGAAGCCACGCTGATCATCGCGGGCCCGGACGGAGCCCGTCGGGAGATGCCGGTCTCGCACCTGCTGGCCGGCATGGAGATGCTGCGCGCGGGCGAACTCATCGGCTACGTGCGCGTGCCGCTGCTGCACGCCCCGCAGGTCTTCCTCAAGGTCACCGGCCGCACCGGACCGGGCCGCGCGATGGCCTCCGTCGCGCTGGTCCTCGATCCGGCCCGGCGCGGGGTCAGGTGCGCCGTCGGTGCCATAGCGCCGATGCCGCTGCGGCCCCTGGACGCCGAGCAGTGGGTCGCCCGGCTCATCGACTGGGACAACAACCGCGCGATCGTCCCGGAGGCCCTGGAGGCCTTCGGCGAGTATGTCTCCGCGGCCTGCATCCCCGACCCGGCACCGGCCGCGGACGGCTCCGTGCCGCAGCATCCGCCCGCAGTACTGCACTTGCGGCGCACTGTCGCCGCGCTGGCCCGACGAGCACTGGGGAGGGCACTTTCGTGACCGACGACCAGCACGGAGAGGGCACGCCCAGGGCCGCCGGCCGCTGGGACCCGCTGCCCCAGGGTGACTACGACGACGGCGCGACCGCCTTCGTGAAGCTCCCCGAAGGGGGCATCGACGCCCTTCTGGCCTCCGCCGACAGCCCGCTCGCCGCGCCCGGTCACGGCTATGTGCCGCCGCAGATAACGGCCACGCCGGGCGACGGGACCGACCCGGCGGCCACGGGCAGCTGGGCCGTGCCGGCCGAAGGCGCGCAGTGGCCCGACCCGAGCACCCTGCCGCAGGGCCAGACCGGGCAGTTCACGTACAACCCCGCGACCACCCAGCAGTGGAACGTCGAGGACACCGCGGCCGCGCCCGCGCCGGGCCACGACGTCACCGGACAGTGGTCGATCCCCGTCGCCGGCGGCGACCTCCCGGACGAATCGGGCGAGTTCACCACGTCGTCCCTGGTCGAGCAGTGGGGCGGCACCCCTCCGGCGACCCTGCCGGGCGGCGCGGCCGCACCCTGGGCGACGCAGCCGGCGCAGCCGTGGGGGGACCAGCACCAGGGCGACCCGGGAGCGGGACCCGAGCACGGTGGCGACTTCGGCAACGGTCACGGTGGGGCGGTGGGCGACGGCCACGCGCACGTGCCCGCCGGTGACGGACCGGCCGGTGATGTCGACGAGCGGTACGGTGACGCGCCGCAGCGGCCCGAGCCGGACGAGGCGTCCCACGAGGCGGCCCGGGACTCCGCGCAGCCGCACGCCGACAGCAACGGCCACGGCATCCGTCTCGCCGAGCTGCACGACACCGACCAGCCCCGCCACCCCGCCGAGCGCTACGGGGACAGCCCCACCGCAACCGCCTCACGGCCCTCTCCCGGCCCCGGTGAGGCATCGGCGCACCCGAGGGTCTCCGAGGACGCCGAAGAGGCCGTAGAAGCCGCTGACGGCCCCGCCGAACCCGGCGCGGAGCACGCCCCGGCCGACGGCGGCGACGAACCGGCGCAGGAGGCCGCGGAGGAGCACGCGAGCGACTCCGACGAGAACCCCGACGACCAGGCCCCCGCGCTCCCCGGCGAGGAACACCCCCTCGCCTCCTACGTCCTGCGCGTCAACGGCGTCGACCGTCCCGTCACCGACGCCTGGATCGGCGAGTCGCTGCTCTACGTGCTGCGCGAGCGGCTCGGGCTCGCCGGCGCCAAGGACGGCTGCTCGCAGGGCGAGTGCGGGGCGTGCAACGTCCAGGTCGACGGGCGGCTCGTCGCCTCCTGCCTGGTGCCCGCGGTGACCGCCGCCGGCAGCGAGGTCCGTACCGTCGAGGGTCTCGCCGAGGACGGCCGGCCCTCCGACGTACAGCGGGCGCTCGCCCGGTGCGGCGCCGTGCAGTGCGGGTTCTGTGTGCCGGGCATGGCGATGACCGTGCACGACCTGCTGGAGGGCAACCCCGCGCCCACCGAGCTGGAGACCCGCCAGGCGCTGTGCGGCAACCTCTGCCGCTGCTCCGGCTACCGGGGCGTCGTCGACGCCGTCAAGGAGGTCGTCGCCGAGCGCGAGGCGCATGCGACGGGCGACGGTGAGACGGACGGCGACGAGGCACGTATCCCGCATCAGGCGGGCCCCGGAGGCGGAAGCGTCCACCCGTCGGCGTTCGACTCCCCGGGCTTCCCGGGCACCGCCGGACCGCATGAGCAGGCATACGGACACGGACAGGACGGAGGCCAGGCGTGAGCAACGAAGCCGCCACCGCGACCACCGCCGCGGAGGCAGCACCCGCCCCCGAGCCGATTCCGCACGGCATCGGCGTCTCTCTGCCGCCCGCCGACGCCCGCGCGAAGACCGAGGGCACCTTCCCGTACGCGGCCGACCTGTGGGCCGAGGGCCTGCTGTGGGCGGCAGTCCTGCGCTCGCCCCACGCGCATGCGCGCATCGTGTCCATCGACACCTCCCACGCGCGTGAGATGCCCGGAGTCCGCGCGGTCGTCACCCACGAGGACGTGCCCGGCAAGCCGGTGCACGGCCGCGGCAGAGCCGATCGTCCGGTCTTCGCCTCCGAGGTCGTACGCCATCACGGCGAGCCCATCGCGGCCGTCGCCGCCGACCACCCCGACACCGCGCGCATGGCCGCCGCCGCCGTCATCGTCGAGTACGAGGTCCTCGACCCGGTCACCGACCCGGAGCAGGCCTTCGAGGCCGAACCCCTGCACCCCGACGGCAACCTGGTCCGGCACATCCCGCTGCAGCACGGCGACCCCTCCGCGACCGGTGAGATCGTCGTCGAGGGCCAGTACCGCATCGGCCGCCAGGACCCCGCCCCCATCGGCGCCGAGGCCGGCCTCGCCGTGCCCCGCCCCGACGGCGGTGTCGAGCTCTACCTGGCCTCCACCGACCCGCACGCCGACCGCGACACGGCCGCCGCCTGCTACGGACTCGAGCCCGAGCGCGTCAAGGTCGTCGTCACCGGCGTCCCCGGCGCCACCGCCGACCGCGAGGACCAGGGCTTCCAGCTCCCGCTCGGCCTGCTCGCGCTCAAGACCGGCTGCCCGGTCAAGCTGACGGCCACGCGCGAGGAGTCCTTCCTCGGCCATGTGCACCGTCATCCCACCCTGCTGAGATACCGCCACCACGCCGACGCCGAGGGCAAGCTGGTCAAGGTCGAGGCGCAGATCCTGCTCGACGCGGGCGCCTACGCCGACACCTCTGCGGAGGCCCTGGCCGCCGCCGTGGGCTTCGCCTGCGGGCCGTACGTCGTCCCGAACGCCTTCATCGAGGGCTGGGCCGTCCGCACCAACAACCCGCCCTCCGGCCATGTCCGCGGTGAGGGCGCGATGCAGGTGTGCGCCGCCTACGAGGCGCAGATGGACAAGCTGGCCAAGAAGCTGGGCGTCGACCCGGCTGAACTGCGCCTGCGCAACGCACTCGCCACCGGTGACATACTCCCGACCGGCCAGACGGTCACCTGCCCCGCTCCGGTCGCCGAACTGCTCCAGGCCGTGCGGGACTTCCCGCTGCCCGACCTCCCCAAGGACACCCCCGAGGACGAATGGCTGCTGCCCGGCGGCCCCGAGGGCGCGGGCGAACCGGGCGCGATCCGCAGGGGCGTCGGCTACGGCCTCGGCATGGTGCACATGCTCGGCACGGAGGGCGCGGACGAGGTCTCCACGGCGACCGTACGGGTCCAGGACGGCGTTGCCACGGTGCTCTGCGCGGCCGTCGAGACCGGCCAGGGATTCACCACCCTGGCCCGCCAGATCGTCCAGGAGACGCTCGGCATCGACGAGGTGCACGTCGCCCCCGTGGACACCGACCAGCCCCCGGCCGGCCCGGGCTGCCGCGGCCGTCACACCTGGGTCTCGGGCGGCGCGGTGGAGCGCGCGGCCAAGATGGTCCGTACCCAGCTGCTCCAGCCCCTGGCGCACAAGTTCGGCATGTCCACCGAACTGCTCCAGATCACCGACGGCAAGATCACCTCGTACGACGGAGTCCTGTCGACGACCGTCACCGAGGCCATGGACGGCAAGGAACTGTGGGCCACCGCCCAGTGCCGGCCGCACCCGACGGAACCCCTCAACGAGGCCGGCCAGGGTGACGCCTTCGTCGGCATGGCGTTCTGCGCCATCCGCGCGGTGGTCGACGTCGACATCGAACTCGGCTCCGTCCGCGTGGTCGAGCTGGCGCTCGCCCAGGACGTCGGCCGGATCCTCAACCCCGCCCAGCTGGAGGCCCGTATCGAAGCGGGCGTCACCCAGGGCGTCGGGATAGCGCTCACGGAGAACCTGCGCAGCGCGCGCGGGCTGATCCGCCACCCGGACCTCACCGGGTACGCGCTGCCGACGGCCCTGGACGCGCCGGAGATCCGGATCGTCAAGCTCGTCGAGGAGCGGGACGTGGTCGCCCCGTTCGGGGCGAAGGCCGCCAGTGCGGTGCCGGTGGTCACGTCCCCGGCGGCCGTCGCGTCGGCCGTACGGGCCGCGACCGGCCGTCCCGTGAACCGGCTTCCGATCCGTCCGCAGGCCGCGGTGGTGACGGACCGATGAGTTCTCCCGGCCAGGAGCCCCGCGAGTACGAACCGCCCCCCGGCCTGGGCAAACTGGCGCTGTGGATCCTGCTGTTCGTGTTGGCGGCGATCGTGGTCGTGGCGGGCGGCGTCTACTTCGGGTGAACGGGGTCGTGCTGGTCACCGGCGTGATGGCGGCCGGCAAGTCGACGGTGGCGCAGGCGCTGGCCGAGCGGTTGCCGAGGGCGGCGCATGTCCGCGGGGACGTGTTCCGGCGGATGATCGTGTCGGGGCGCGCGGATTACCTGCCCGGCGCCTCCACAGAGGCTTCGGCTCAACTCCATTTGCGGTACCGGTTGTCGGCCGCGACGGCGGACGCGTACGCCGAGGCCGGGTTCACGGCCGTCGTACAGGACGTGGTGCTGGGCGAGGACCTGACGGCGTACGTCGGGCTGGTCCGGACCCGGCCGCTCTACGTCGTCGTCCTGGCACCCGACGCCGGGACGGTGGCCGCCCGGGAGGCGGGCCGGGCGAAGACGGGCTACGACGGCGAGGCCTGGACGATCCCCGCGCTGGACGAGGCGCTGCGGACGTCGACTCCGCGGATCGGCCTGTGGCTGGACACCTCCGGGCTGACTCCGACGCAGACGGTGGAGGCGATTCTCGCGGGGCGGGAACGAGCGAGGGTGCTCTGACGTCTCCTTGGTACGGGGGCGTTGTCAGTGGTGGCGCGTAGTGTTTCGAGCAGTGGGGGACGAGCGCAGGCCCGACGGGTTCGCCGTGCCGTGCCCGGCCAGGGGACTGCGTACGAAGCACACGGGGGAGCCATGAGCACGACCGAAGCCGCCGTAGCGGCGATCAGACTGACCGAGGACGAACTGCAGCCGTACATCTCACATGCGTCGACCCGCCGCTGGCTCAGCGGCCCCGGACTGCCCGGCGACAGCGACCTGTTCACCTTCGACGAACTGCGCCGGGAGGGCCTGCGGACGGTCGCGGACGCGACGGCCGACCCCGGCGGACGGCTCAGCCAGGAGCTGTGCGACCAGCTGGTGATAGGCGGGCTGACGGATCTGCACGGCAGGGAGCGGGAGTCGGTCCTGCTCGACGGAGTCACGGGCGAGGTCTCGACCACGGCGTTCTTCCACGCCCGCCCGGACCTGATGGACCGCATCCCGCTGGCCCCCTCTCTGCCCACCCTGGTCCGCTTCGCGACGGCGACGGACGAACTGACGGAGGTACGCGGCCAGTTCGCGGCGTACGCCGGCCGCTTCGGTCCTACGGCCGTGGAGGAGGCGACGCGTCAGCTGCTGACGGTGTTCGAGGAGGGCACGGGCGGCGAGGTGCCGACGTTCTGGAAGATCGCGGCCCTGATCCGCCCCCTGGCCCTGGTGGCGGGTCCGGGCACGGCGTCCGGCCTGGCCCTGGACCTCCCGCCGCGCCTCCTGGACCAGGAGTTCGGCCGCAGCCATGTCGTCCGCTTCGAGGACATCGACTTCCCCTCCACGCTCAGGCACGCCCCGACCCGCCGCTTCCTGGCGGAGACGGGCCTGCCCGAGGACGGCGTCCTCTTCCACACCGACCCGGACGCCCCGCTGCCGACCCTCGCCGAGCACCGGGCCGACCAGCTGGTCGCCCTCCCGCCCCGCGCCGAACACCTGATCGTCCTCGGCCACCTGATCGAGGACAACACCCTGGTGGTCGACGGCGAGACGGGCGCGGTCCTGAACTGGAGCGAGCGGGAAGCGACCCTCCACCCCCTCAACACCGACATCTCCACCCTCGCCTTCACCCTCTGGCTCCTGCACCGGGAGCGCCAGATAGACGAGTCACTCGCCCACGAGCTGACGAACACGCTGTACGTCCAGGTCGCCAAGACGATGGTCCGGGCCCTGTCCACCATCGACCCGACGGGCACGACGACGGACGCCGACTGGCACTACTGGACGGAGCTGTTCCAGGACGAGGTGGGCGGGGTGCTCTGACCATCCGCGCGACGCAGGGTCGCCGAGAGGTGGTGCTGCGGGGGCTGGCCGACAGCCGCGAGGTCGTGGACGAACGGGCTCCTGTGTATTTGATGCCCAGTCAACTCTGTGCCATATGAATGGCTGGCAGAAGTCACGACACATACTGCGGCAAGCACGCCGTGATTCCTCCCTGCCACCCCTTATTGAAGTAGCTAATTCGCTGGTTTACGTCACCGTGGTCCGTCTCTTTGTTCCAAGGGAAGTCGTCTGCTGTGCTCTTGATTGCCTGGCCCAACTCATCAGCGTCACCTTCTTCGAAGAGGATTGTTCCGTCTTGCGCGGCACCATTGAGCTCGGCTCCAGCGATGCAGTCAGCCTGCAACTCGAGGGATACGTCTCGCAGGCGTACATCCAAACGCTGCTGCACTGCATGCCCCCACTCGTGCGCAATGATGAAGTACACATAAACATCCCCGGCGGCGTATCCGTTTTCCATGAGGTGGGTGTCCCAGGCGATGAAGTCGCTCCCGTCCCGGCAATAGAAGGCATTATTAGCAAGAGGCGGGTCCCCTCCGCACTGTGGCTCAACCGCCGAATTGCCATCGTACGCGCCGTAGATGGTGGGCGAACTATAACTGCCGGTAAAGAATTCATTCCAGTGCTTCTTCCAGTACGCGTCCACCCCATTTGCTGCTACATCAATGTCTTGTTCCATTGTGTCGTCCGACGTGGCAGGAGGGCCAGGACTCCCCAACGGCACCCCGCCATATGCGTAGCCGCCGCTAGCGAACAGTAGCGTGGTGGCGAGTACTATCCACATGCGTATCCAACATGCTCTGGCCATTTCTCTCCTCCGAAGCATGAAGTGTGTCGGTCGCCAAATGTCCAGCACGGCCGTCGGTAGCGCCGACGCAATGGACTACCTAACTAGTCAACGCCGACAAGGCTCAACTCGCATCCTGGGCACGCTTGGAAGGCGGCCTTGGGCGGCATTGCGTGAGACCCTCAGGGCCGTAGTTGCGGCCCTGCCGGCGGCAGCCGCGGCGAGGGGAGTGGCCCTCTTCCATCTGTGGCCGAGGTTGCCGGACCTCTCCTGACTGTGACCGCGACTCTCGTTCTGGGGACCGTCTATCGGAAGGCGGCGAAGGGAGTCGAGACTGAGCACTTCTGCTGTGAGGCAGGTAAAGCGAAGCTGCGGCAAGCTCTGCGCGTGACGCGGGACCAACCGAGACGGGAACTGAGACGACTGCACGACGGGGCGGCACCCTTGCAAGGGTGCCGCCCCGTCGTGCCTCCTGGTCAAGACAGTTGAGGCCGTGGCGGGAATCGAACCCGCGTAACTCGCTTTGCAGGCGAGTCCCTGAACCACTCGGGCACACGGCCGGGTCGGGTTGAGCGAGGTGCTCGTTCCGAACGCTGTGATGCGACCGTATGGCGAGGGTGCGGGGAGGCTCAAGGGTTTCCTGGGTGCTGCAATGGGACTGCCATACGCCGTTCATGAAAGCCGTGCGCCATGCCCACTGGCGTGCGCTGGGCACGCCGCTCAGCGGTGCGGCTCATCGCCCGCGAGCGGAGCTCGCTGATGGATGCAGTGCAGGCGAGTCCCTGAACCACTCGGGCACACGGCCGGGGTGAGGGTGGGCTCAAGGGGATCGTGAGGGCTGCAACGGGACTGCCATACGCCGTTCATGAACGGGCCCCGGCCGCCGGTGGTGGTCGTACGACCAAGGTCTCAGGGCCAGGCGGGCTTTTGACAGGGGTCAACGGGGGCCGTGGACCTTACTCTGGCGGGCATGGCAGTCCTGGAACCGCGTGACGCCGGTGTCACCGACGACCCTGAGGTCCTGTCCGTCAACGAGGTGGAGGAGGGGGTGCTGGGGCGTTCGTACCGGGCGCTGAGTGTCGGCATCGTGTCCGTCGTGCTGCTCATCGCGTTCGAGGCCACCGCTGTCGGGACCGCCATGCCGGTTGCCGCGCGGGAGTTGGACGGGGTCGCGCTCTACGCGTTCGCGTTCTCCGGGTACTTCACCACCAGCCTGTTCGGGATGGTGCTGGCCGGGCAGTGGGCGGATCGGCGGGGGCCGCTCGGGGCGTTGGCCGCCGGGATCGCCGGCTTCGGTGCCGGGCTGCTGTTGTCCGGAACGGCCGGCGCGATGTGGCAGTTCATTCTCGGGCGGGCCGTGCAGGGATTCGGGGGCGGCCTGGTCATCGTGGCCCTGTATGTCGTCGTCGGGCGGGCCTACCCGGAGCGGTTGCGGCCCGCGATCATGGCGGCGTTCGCGGCGGGCTGGGTCGTGCCCTCGATCGTGGGGCCGCTCGCGGCCGGGGCCGTGACCGAGCACCTCGGGTGGCGGTGGGTGTTCGTCGGCATTCCGGTGCTGGTGGTCTTTCCGCTGGTGCTCGCCCTGCCGCAGATAGGGCGGCGGGCGTCCGGGCCGGTCGACGACGACACAGGACAGGCCGCCTTCGACCGTCGCCGCATCCGGCTCGCCCTCGGGATCTCCCTCGGCGCCGGGCTCCTCCAGTACGCCGCCCAGGATCTGCGTCCCCTCTCCCTGCTCCCCGGCCTCGCGGGCGCCGCGCTGCTCGTGCCGGCCGTACTGGGGCTGCTCCCGCGCGGGACGTACCGGGCGGCGCGCGGGCTGCCCTCCGTCGTGCTGTTGCGGGGGGTCGCCGCGGGGTCCTTCGTCGCCGCCGAGTCCTTCGTGCCGTTGATGCTGGTCACTCAGCGGGGGCTGTCCCCGACGCTGGCCGGGTTCTCGCTCGCGGCGGGCGGCGTTACGTGGGCGCTGGGGTCGTGGGTGCAGTCGCGGGCGCGGGTGGAGCCGTACCGTGAACGGCTGATGACCGGGGGGATGGTGCTGGTCGCGGCCGCGATCGCCGCCGCGCCGAGTGTGCTGATCCACTCCGTGCCCGTCTGGATCGTCGCCGTCGCCTGGGGCTTCGGCTGCTTCGGGATGGGGCTGGTGATCTCCTCGTCGAGTGTGCTTCTGCTGCATCTCTCCGCCCCCGAGGAGGCCGGCACCAACTCCGCCTCCCTCCAGATCTCCGACGGTCTCTCCAACGCCGTCCTGCTGGCGGCGGGGGGTGCGGCCTTCGCGGCGCTGGGCGGCGGCACGGTGAGCCATACGGCGACGGAGGCCTCCGGTTCGCATCCGGCCGCGTTCGCCGTGGTGTTCCTGCCGATGGCGGGGGTGGCGTTGGTGGGGGCGTGGGTGACGACCCGGCTGCACGCCGCAACGACGGTGACACCGAGTGGTACCACTTAGCACCGTCGCGCATGGCCGGCCTGGTACGCGACCCGTACGTACCCAGGAGCCGACTGTGACCTCGGTCCCACCCAGGCCCGCCCCGGCCCCGTCCGATCGTTGACGGCATCGGCCCGCCGGTAAGGTGACCCGGTCGTCATACACAGCCGAAGACGAAGACACCGCCGAAGACACGCCGAGCCGCTCGACCCCGACGGAGACCGTGACTACCACCGCCGCCTCCTCCCACCACCTTTCCCCCGCTTTCCCCGGCCGGGCCCCGTGGGGTACCGCCAGCAAGCTGCGTGCCTGGCAGCAAGGCGCGTTGGACAAGTACGTCCAGGAGCAGCCGCGTGACTTCCTGGCCGTCGCGACCCCCGGCGCGGGCAAGACGACCTTCGCCCTCACCCTCGCCTCCTGGCTGCTGCACCACCATGTCGTGCAGCAGGTGACGGTCGTCGCGCCGACCGAGCATCTGAAGAAGCAGTGGGCCGAGGCGGCGGCGCGGATAGGGATCAAGCTCGATCCCGAGTACAGCGCCGGACCGCTCGGCAAGGACTACCACGGCGTCGCCGTCACCTATGCGGGCGTCGGCGTGCGGCCCATGCTCCATCGCAACCGGGTCGAGCAGCGCAAGACCCTCGTCATCCTCGACGAGATCCACCACGCCGGTGACTCCAAGTCCTGGGGCGAGGCGTGCCTGGAGGCCTTCGAGCCCGCCACCCGCCGGCTCGCGCTCACCGGTACGCCCTTCCGGTCCGACACCAACCCCATCCCCTTCGTGGCGTACGAGGAGGGCAACGACGGCATCCGGCGGTCGGCCGCCGACTACACCTACGGGTACGGGAACGCGCTGGCCGACCATGTCGTGCGGCCCGTCATCTTCCTCTCCTACAGCGGCAACATGCGCTGGCGGACCAAGGCGGGCGACGAGATCGCCGCCCGGCTCGGCGAACCCATGACCAAGGACGCGATCAGCCAGGCCTGGCGTACGGCCCTGGATCCGCGCGGTGAGTGGATGCCGAGCGTCCTGCGCGCCGCCGACCAGCGGCTGACCGAGGTCAGGAAGGGCATCCCGGACGCCGGTGCCCTCGTCATCGCCTCCGACCAGGACTCCGCGCGCGCGTACGCCAAGCTGATCCGCGAGATCACGGGCAACAAGGCGACCCTCGTCCTGTCCGACGACGCCGGCGCGTCCAAGCGGATCGACGACTTCAGTGCGAGCAACGACCGGTGGATGGTCGCCGTCCGCATGGTGTCCGAGGGCGTCGACGTGCCCCGCCTCGCCGTGGGCGTCTACGCCACCACCATCTCCACGCCGCTCTTCTTCGCCCAGGCCGTCGGCCGTTTCGTACGGTCCCGGCGGCGCGGCGAGACCGCCTCCGTCTTCCTCCCGACCGTCCCGGACCTCCTGACCTTCGCCAACGAGATGGAGGTGGAACGGGACCACGCCCTCGACAAGCCGAAGAAGGAGGGCGAGGAGGACCCCTACGCCGAGTCCGAGAAGGAGATGGAGGAGGCGAACAAGGAGGAGGACGAGGACACCGGCGAGCAGGAGCAGTTCGCCTTCGAGGCGCTGGAGTCCGAGGCCGTCTTCGACCGGGTCCTCTACGACGGTGCCGAGTTCGGCATGCAGGCGCACCCGGGGAGCGAGGAGGAGCAGGACTACCTCGGGATTCCCGGGCTCCTGGAGCCGGATCAGGTGCAGCTGCTGCTCCAGAAGCGGCAGGCCCGCCAGATCGCGCACAGCCGTAAGAAGCCGGACTCCGAGGCGGACCTCCTCGAGCTGCCCGCCGAGCGGCGGCCCGTCGTCTCGCACAAGGAGATGATGGAGCTGCGCAAGCAGCTCAACACGATGGTGAGTGCCTACGTCCACCAGAGCGGCAAGCCGCACGGGGTGATCCACACCGAGCTGCGCCGGGTGTGCGGTGGGCCGCCGAGTGCCGAGGCCACGGCCGGGCAGCTGCGGCAGCGGATCGCCAAGGTGCAGGAGTGGGCCACCCGGATGAGGTGACGCGGGCCGACTGTCGCCTCGCGGCGCGGGACCGTACGTATCAGGACAAACGGAGTGGTCCGTACCGGCTACTGCCCGGATTCTGGACGGAGGCTTCCGCTGAGCGAACCCGCTTCGCTACTGTCCCGCTACGCACACGCCCCGTGGCAGCGCCGCCGCGGAGCGCAGCCGTGAAGCGACGCGGCCCGGAAACAGACCGGGCCGCCGGCCGATCGGCGGCCTCTGAAGCGCGTCACCGACGGGACTCGGTGACGCATCCGCCGTGAGAGGCCCGCCGACCTCACCACTTGGAGGAGTGGGCGTCGTGACCGCGGAGACCTCTCAGACGCTTGACCGGGGACTGCGCGTCCTCAAGCTCCTGGCCGACACGGACCACGGGCTCACCGTCACCGAGCTTTCCAACAAACTGGGTGTGAACCGGACCGTGGTGTACCGGTTGCTGGCCACGCTGGAGCAGCACGCCCTCGTTCGGCGTGATCTGGGCGGGCGTGCCCGGGTGGGGCTGGGAGTACTGCGGCTCGGGCGGCAGGTGCATCCGCTGGTACGGGAGGCCGCGCTGCCCGCGCTGCGCTCGCTCGCGGAGGACATCGGGGCGACGGCACACCTCACCCTGGTGGACGGAACCGACGCGCTGGCCGTGGCCGTCGTGGAGCCCACGTGGACGGACTATCACGTGGCGTATCGGGCGGGGTTCCGGCATCCGTTGGACCGTGGGGCGGCGGGGCGGGCGATTCTCGCGGCTCGGCAGCAGGGGTTCGGGGAGCCGGGGTACATGCTGACGCACGGCGAGCTGGAGGCCGGGGCCAGTGGGGCGGCCGCTCCTTTGCTCGGGGTCACCGGGGTCGAGGGCAGTGTGGGGGTCGTGATGCTGGCCGACGCGGTGCCGGAGCGGGTGGGGCCGCGGGTGGTGGACGCGGCGCGGGAGGTCGCGGAGGCGCTGCGCTGAGCTGAGCGGTGCGGCTTCGTCGTCGACCGCGGGTCCGGTGGGGGCTGGTCGCGCCCGCGCGGCGGTAGCCGCACATCGATACAGCCCCGCGCCCCTGGGTGGGGTGGGTGCGGTTGCCGCCGGTCGACATGCCCACGCGCTGAGCCGACGGCCGTCGGCCGACATTTCCACGTGCTCAACCCGCAACCACCGCCGCCCCGAGCCCCGCCAGCACCCTCAACTGCAGCCACAGCACCAGCCGTTCGTCGGGATCGTCCAAGTCGAGCCCGACCTGCTTGCGCACCTGCTTCAGCCGGTAACGGCACGTGTTCGGATGCACGGCCAGCAGCCTCGCCGCCTCCGTCACATCGCACCCCGCGTCGAACCAACAGACCAGCGTGCGGGCGTATTCCGTCCCGTGCTCGCCGTCGTACGCCAGCACCCGCCGCCAGGATCCTTCGGTCAACTCCCGCTTTTCACCGAGTACTTCGGCAAGCCGCAGCAGCGTCACCCGCGGCCGCACCTCGTCGATCGTCGCCACCGGCAGCGAGGGCCCGAGCACCCGCAGCACCAGATCGGCGTCCGCCCGCGACCCTGCCACCTCCCCGAGCCCCGCCACCACCTCACCCAGCCCCGCCCGCACCGACACCCTCAGCGACTGCCCCGCCCGCGCGACGATGTCCTCCGCCAGCCGCCGGTGACGACCCCCGGGCGCCGGCAACAGCGCGTACACCACGCCGTCGACCAGCACACACGCATGCCGTCCGTACCGCGCCGCGCACTGCAGCCGTACGACGTCCAGCAGCCGTAGCCCGGTCTGCTCGGCGTCCGGAAGGCCGGCCGCGTCCAGGACGAAGGCGGCCACCCGTACCGGGCCCTCGACTCCCAGCCCCACGGCGGACGTTGCCGCGTCCGCCGTTCCCTCCAGCACCCGCCGCAGCAGATCGCTGTTCTGGTGCCGGGCCAGCTCCTGTGCCGCCCGCGCCCGCAGGAGCAGCAGTGCCGCCGTCGACGCCCCCTGGACGAGCGTCTCCTCCGCGTCCGCCGCGAGCGTGCCGTCGTCGACGACCCACACCGAGCCGAGGGTCTCCCCGCCGGCCCGGACGGCGACCGCGAGACGCGGGAGGGTGCCGTCCCCCAGCGCGGGCAGCCGCAGCGGGCCGTCGGCCGCGAACAGCATCCGGTACTGCTCGGTGTTCTCCACATCCGCCGGTACCTGGAGGCCCAGGATGCCCTGGCGGCGATCCTCGTCGACCGGCTGGCCGGGGACGGTGGAGTAGGCGAGGATCCGCTGCCGCGGGTCCTCCACGGCCGTCGCCCCGCCGGTCGCCGCCGCGATGGCGTCGGCGAGCGCGAAGAGGTCGCCGTGGCCGCCCGTGGCGGGGACCGGCCGGGCGCCGATCGCCGAGGCCAGCAGCAGATGTGCCCGGTGCCAGGCCGTGTCCTCGGCGACGGACAGCAGCGCCACGCCGTACGTCTCCGCCTCGGCCGTCGGCCCGTCCGCACCGCGCACCACCAGGCCGGTCATCCCGGCCTCCGCGGCCGCCCTCACCAGCGGTCCGGCCGCGGCCGCCCGCACCCCGACCGCCAGCAGCAGCGCGCCCGGCACCCGGGGGAGCGGGGTGTGGGCGTCGTAAAGGAGCACCTCGGTGACCGGGACGGCGAGCCCGGCGGGCGCGGTGTGCAGGCGTACGGACGTACCGCCGACGGCATCCAGGAGATCCCCGAGGGTGCAGGCGTCCATGGGTGCCCCCAAAGGATGGTTTGGCCGATCCGCAAAGAAACGTACGCAGGTGTTGTAAGACCGCACAACCCGGAGCGGGCCGCCGGGCCGGAGACTCGGCACATGACCGGAGTGAGTATCCGTACCGTCCACGACGTCGCCGGCCTCGGTGCCGTCAGCGCGTACTTCGGCGAGGTGTGGCGGACCCCGCGCACGGCCCCGCCCTATCCGGCCGAGGTGCTGCACAGCCTGGTCCACGCGGGTGGCGCGGTGCATGCCGCGTACGACGGTGAGCGCCTCGCCGGGGCCTGTGTCGCCGTGTTCGGGCCGCCGGGCTCGCAGGAGGTGTATTCCCTGGTCGCCGCCGCGGATCCCGGGCTCGGGCAGCCGGTGAAGCAGGCGCAGCGGGACTGGGCGCTCGGCCTCGGCGCCCGCACCATGCGCTGGACCTTCGACCCGCTGGTCGCCCGCAACGCCCGCTTCAACCTGGCCAAGCTGGGCGCGGTGGGCACCGAGTACGTCGTCGACTTCTACGGCCCCATGAGGGACGGCGTGAACGACGGCGACGAGAGCGACCGGCTGACGGTGACCTGGGACCTGGTGGCGCCGGGCCGGCCGTACGACCCGGGGGAGCGCGAGGCCGCACCCGCCACCCACCGTGCCCCCGACGGAGCAACCCTCGCCCGCCGCGACCTCGCCGACCTGCACGTCTGGTGCCGGGTCCCGGACGACGTCGTCAAACTGCGGGCCGCCGACCCGGCGCTCGCGCTGCGCTGGCGGCGGGCCGTGCGCGAGGTCTTCACGGAGGCCTTCAGGCAGGGATTCCGGGCGACCGGGATGTCCCGCGACGGCTGGTACACGCTCACCCGCGAGAACGACGAGGAAGGCACCGTATGAAACTCGAACGCGTCGAGGTCGTCCATGTGGCGATCCCGCTCGTCAGCCCCTTCCGCACCTCCTTCGGCATGATGACGACGAAGGACACCTTCCTGCTGCACGTCGTCACGGACACCGCCGAGGGCTGGTCGGAGTTCGCCGCCGACAGCCAGCCGCGGTACTGCTCGGAGTTCGTGGCGGGCGCGGAGCTCGTCCTGCGGGACTTCCTGGTGCCGAGGGTGGCGGCACTGCCCACCCTCACGGCAGCGCTGGTCGGGCCCGCCGTCAGCGGGATCAAGGGGCACGAGCTGGCGAAGGCGGCCCTGGAGACGGCCGTCCTCGACGCGGAGCTGCGCTCGTACGGCATGCCGCTGGCGGTGTATCTCGGCGCGGTGCGCGAGCGGGTGCCCGCGGGGGTGTCGGTGGGGATCAAGGACTCCGTGCCGGAGCTGCTGGACGACGTGGAGCGGTATCTCGCCGAGGGGTACGTCCGGATCAAGCTGAAGATCGAACCCGGCTGGGACGTCGAGCCGGTACGGGCCGTGCGCGAGCGCTTCGGCGCCGCACTGCCCCTCCAGGTCGACGCCAACACGGCGTACACCCTCGCGGACGCGGAACACCTGCGGCGGCTCGACGAGTTCGGGCTGCTGCTGATCGAGGAGCCGCTGGACGAGAACAACCTGTACGGCCACGCACGCCTCCAGAGCCGTATCGCCACCCCCGTCTGCCTCGACGAGTCCCTGCACAACGCCCGGGACACCGCCTCCGCGATCGCGATGGACGCGTGCCGGGTCGTGAACATCAAGCCCGCGCGCGTGGGCGGCTATCTGGAGGCCCGCCGCATCCACGACGTGGCCCGCGCGCACGGCGTGCCGGTGTGGTGCGGCGGCATGCTGGAGACGGGAATCGGCCGCGCCCCGAACCTCGCCCTGGCCGCCCTGCCCGGCTTCACGCTCCCCGGCGACACCTCGGCCTCCGCGCGCTACTTCGCGGAGGACATCACCGAGCCGTTCGTCCTGGTGGACGGCCACCTGCCGGTACCGCGCACCCCGGGCATCGGCGTCGAACCGCTGCCCGATGTCCTACGGCGCTTCACGCGCGCGAGGCGGGACCTGTACGGGGGCTGACCGGCTCGTGGCCGGAAGTGACCGCCGCGTTAGATTGATCCCGTGCTCTCTCGCCTCACGCGCCCCCAGGCCGTCGCCGTCTGTGCCCTGCCCGTCGTGGCACTGGTCGCCACGGCCCTTTTCGCGCCGCTGCCGTTCGCGCTGGCGCAGCCCGGGATGACGGCGAACGTGCTCGGCGAGAACAAGGGCGCGGAGGTGATCACGATCTCCGGGGCGAAGACGCGTACGACGAGCGGGCAGCTGCGGATGACGACCATCGAGGCGACCGGGCCCGACACCCATGTCTCGCTCGGTGACGTCTTCGACAGCTGGTTCAGCACCGACCGGGCGGTCATGCCCCACGACGCGGTCTACCCGAGCGGGCAGAGCGTCAAGGAGATCGAGAAGCACAACACCGCGCAGATGAAGGAGTCCCAGGACGCGGCGACCGAGGCGGCCCTGAACTACCTGAAGCTCGGCGACGACAAGGTCGAGGTCACGCTGAAGCTCGCGGACGTCGGCGGGCCGAGCGCGGGGTTGCTGTTCACCCTGGGGATCATCGACAAGTTGAACGGTGACGGCGCCGGGGGCGACCTCACGGGCGGCCGCACCATCGCCGGGACGGGGACGATCGACGCGGACGGCACGGTCGGCGCGGTGGGCGGAGTGGCACTGAAGACGCAGGCCGCGAAGCGGGACGGGGCGACGGTGTTCCTGGTCCCCGAGGAGGAGTGCTCCGACGCGAAGGCGGAGCTGCCGAAGGGGCTGCGGCTGATCCCGGTGACGTCCCTGAAGGGCGCGGTGAGTGCGCTGACCGCGCTGGAGTCGGGTAAGGGGTCCGTCCCCGCCTGCTAGTGCGCGAGGGCCGGCCTGGGGGAGGCCAGCCGGAGTCCGACCTCCACCAGGGTCCAGCCGAGCCGGGTCCTGATGGCGTACGGCCGCTTGGCCTGGGCGGCGAGGCGGTGCGCGTCGGCCTCGGCACGGAGGTCGGCGGCGCGGAGGTCGGCGGCGTGGAGGTGGTGCAGGGCGAGGTGGGTCTCGGGGTGCATGGCGGGGCCCTTTCAGTCCGTGGTGATCGGGAAGGCGTGCGTGTGGATGCGTACCGGGGCCGCGTCGTCTCCGGTGGTGGGCCGGTCGCGGTAGGTGTCGACCAGGGCGTGCATCTTCTCGATGAGTTCTTTGGTCAGCTCGGGGGTCAGCCGTAGCGTCGCGCTGCTCATGTCCCAGACGCGGTTCCACTCCTCGGGCCAGGTGGCGCGCTCGCCCAGCCAGTTGGAGAGGTTCTGGATCTGGGTGGTGGCGACCTCGTGGAGGTACATGTCGGCGGCTCCGCGCACGGCCGGGTCGCTGTCCGTGAGCAGGGTGTCGTCGAAGCTCAGCCCCTTGTGGACGGCCTTCCACCAGCGCTCCCGCCCCTTGCCGCGCTCCGGGGCGTCCTCCACGAAGCCGTGCGCGGACAGTTGGCGCAGGTGGTAGCTGGTGGCGCCGCTCGACTCGCCCAGTTTCTCGGCAAGTTGGGACGCGGTGGCGGGGCCGCCGTGGCGCAGGGCGTCCAGCAGCTGCATCCGCAGGGGATGGGCCAGCCCGCGCAGTGAACGGGCGTCGAGTTTCCGTACGTTGGGCTCTTCCGGCATGCGTACAAAGATAGCGTTGCAAAGAGTTCTTTGCAACGGGTTCTTTGTAACCGTGTCCCGGCGACGGCCGGCCCCTATTCCACGAACCCCTGCGCCTTCATCCAGTCCAGCGCCACCTGATGCGGATCCTCCCCGGCGACATCCACCTTCGCGTTCAACTCCCGCGCCACCGTGTTGTCCAGCTTCTTCGTGACCGGGTTCAGGACCTCCGCGATGGCCGGCCACCTCTTCAGGGTCTTGGAGTTGATCACGGGAGCCGCGTTGTAGTTGGGGAAGAACTTCCGGTCGTCCCGCATCACCACCAGGTTCATGGACTTGATGCGCCCATCGGTCGTGAAGACCTCCCCGTACCGGCAACTGCCCTTCGCCACCTGGGTGTAGATGATCCCGGTGTCCATCTGGGTGATGTTCTTCGCCGGGACGCTCATCCCGTACGCCTTCTCCATGCCCGGCAGCCCGTCCGCGCGGTTGGCGAACTCGCCCTCCACGCACAGCGTCACCGCACCGGAGTCCTTCTTCGCCAGCGCTGCCACGTCGGAGAGCGTCCTCGTGCCGTACTTCCTGAAGCCGGCCTGGTTCATGGCGAGGGCGTAGGTGTTGTTCAGGGGCGCCTTCGGCAGCCACGTCAGCCCGTTCCCCAGGTCGGCCTTCCGTACCGCCGCCCACTGCGCCTGCGGATCGTCGATCGGCTCACCGTTGCCCTGGTACGTGATCCACGCGGTGCCCGTGTACTCGTACATCCCGTCCGCGTCACCGGACTTGACCGCCTCCCGCGCACCGACCGACCCCTGGATCCCCGTGCGGTCGACTACATCCGCCCCGGCCGCCTGGAACGCGATCCCCATGATCGCGCCGAGGATCAGCTGCTCGGTGAACTCCTTCGACGTGACCGTCAGATCCGCGCCCTCGAGCGGCTCACCCCGCCCGATCGAACCCGGCTTCACATCGTCGACCATGGGGGAGCCACTGGTCAGCCCGCAACCGGACAGCAGGACCGGGATCCCGGCCAGCGCCAGACATGTCCGTCTCACGTGTCCGCCTCCGGCCGCTGGGGTTTGTGCCGCGGTTGGGTTGGTGGGGTGGGCCGGTTGTGCGGCATCGGGCCTGGCTTCACGTGGGCGGGTGTGGGGGAGCTGCTGGTCGGTGTGCGGGAGGAGGGCAGAACCAGGACCCCGGCCAGTACCAGACGTGTCCGTCTCACGTGTCTACCTCCGGCCCCTGGGGACTGGGCAGGCAGGGCTCCGGCCGTCGGCAGGCAGGTCCGCTTCATGTGCCCCCTGCCTCCAACCCCCGTGGCCTGAGCAGCAGTTCGGCCAAGGAGGCCAGCCAGTCGACCAGCAGGGCCAGCGTCACCGTGAGGATCGAGCCGAGCATCAGCACCGGCATCCGCTGGGTGGTGATGCCGGTCGTGATCAGGACGCCTAGGCCGCCGCCCCCGCCGAAGGTCGCGAGGGTCGCCGTACCGACGTTGAGGACGAGGGCCGTGCGGACGCCCGCGAGGATCAGCGGGACGGCCAGCGGGAGTTCGACGCGCGACAGCACCTCCATGGACGACATCCCGATGCCCCGTGCCGCCTCGAGCAGGGTCGGGTCGTTCGCCTTCAGGCCCGCGATCGTGTTCGACAGGACCGGCAGGACGGCGTAGGCGACCATGCCGATCAGAGCCGCCTTCATGCCCGTGCCCAGCCAGATCACCAGCAGGGCCAGCAGGCCGATCGCCGGGGTCGCCTGGCCCATGTTGGCGACCGCCATCGCCACCGGGCTCGCCTTCCGGAAGGCTCTGCGGGTCAGCACGATCCCCAGCGGGATCGCGATGATCAGCACGAAGAACGTCGAGATCGCCGTCAGCTCCACCTGCTGCCACAGGGCCTTGGACACCTGCCCGTTCGACAGCGCGTTCTCGGAGATCGGGTCCAGGTCGGCCTGCTCGAACCACAGCCAGGTCGCGAGCAGGACGGCGATGAGGAACGCGGGCAGAAAGGTCAGCTTCTGCCAGGTCACCCGCTTGCTGGGCGGGTCCGGCGGGGGAGGGGCGTCGGTCTCCTCCGGTTCGACCGTCACTTCCAATTCCACGGTCTCCTCCGGTTCGACCGTCTCCGGCATCTCCAGCTCGGGGCTCGTCACGCCCCCTCCTGCTCGGCGTGCGTCTGTGCGGCCCGGATCTCCTCCAGCGCGTGCTGGTGCTCCCTGGCCTCCAGCCGGTCGGCCTCCAGCAGCTCGTGCACGGAGTTCATGAGCGTCTCCATGTCGACGACCCCCGTGTACTCACCGCGCCGCCCGGTCACCGCGACCCGCCCCGCGTTGTCGGTCAGCACGGCCTCCAGCGCGTCCCGCAGCGTCGCGTCCCTGGTCACCGTGTCGCTCACCGGCGTCCCGGCCCGGGCCAGCGCCCCCTTGGCGCGCATCATGTCGCCGCGCCTGAGCCACTTGTACGGCCGTCCGCGCCTGTCGAGCAGCAGGATCTCGTTCGTGCCGCTGCCCCGGAGCTTGGTGAAGATCTCCTGGATGGGGTCGTCGACGGTCACCGTCGGATAGCCGGTGATCTCCACATCCCGTACGCGGGTGAGGTTCAGCCGCTTCAGCGCCGCCCCGGCTCCGACGAAACCGGACACGAAGTCGTCCGCCGGGTTGGTCAGGATGGCCTCGGGGGTGTCGAACTGGGCGATGTGGGACCGTTCGCGCAGGACGGCGATCCGGTCGCCGAGCTTGATCGCCTCGTCGAAGTCATGGGTGACGAAGACGATCGTCTTGTGCAGCTCGTGCTGGAGCCTGATCAGCTCGTCCTGGAGATGGTCGCGGGTGATCGGGTCGACCGCCCCGAACGGCTCGTCCATCAGCAGGACGGGCGGATCGGCCGCCAACGCCCTCGCCACCCCCACCCGCTGCTGCTGGCCGCCGGAGAGCCCCCGTGGATAGCGGCCGTGGAACTCCCCGGGGTCGAGCCCGACGAGGTCGAGCAGCTCCTCCACGCGGTCCTTGATCCGGCCCTTTCCCCAGCCGATCATCTTCGGCACGAGCGCGATGTTCTGCGCGACCGTCATGTGCGGGAAGAGACCGGCCGACTGGATCGCGTAACCCACCTTGCGGCGCAGCTTGACCGGATCGATGTCGGTCACGTCCTCGCCGTTGATCCGGATGCGTCCGCCGGTCGGCTCGATCAACCTGTTGATCATCTTGAGTGTCGTCGACTTGCCGCATCCGGACGGCCCGACGAAGACGACGAGCTCGCCGGCCTTGATCTCCATGGTGACGTTGTCGACGGCTGGCAGCGGAGTGCCGGGATACCTCTTGGTCAGGTTCTCCAGCTCGATGGACGCACCTGAGGTGCCGGACGTCTCAGGCACGGATCCCCCTCGGAATGGTCAGCCGTCCGACGAGGACGTACGCGGCATCGAACAGCAGGGCGAGGACGATGATCCCGAGCGTGCCGGCGAGCACCTGGTTGAGCGCGTTCTTGCTGCCCAGCGAGGCGATGCCGCGGAAGATCTCGTTGCCGAGGCCGGGCCCGGAGGCGTAGGCGGCGATCGCGGCGATACCCATCAGCATCTGGGTCGAGACCCGGATCCCGGTCAGGACCGGCGGCCAGGCGAGCGGCAGCTCGACCCGTACCAGCCGCATCACCCGGGACATCCCGATGCCCTTGGCCGCGTCCACCAGCGAGGGATCGACCCCGCGCAGCCCGACGATCGCATTGCGCACGATCGGCAGCAGCCCGTACAGCGTCAGGGCGATCACCGTCGGCGGTACGCCCAGGCCCACGGCCGGGATGAGCAGACCGATCATGGCGAGCGAGGGGATGGTCAGAATGGTCGAGGTGGCCATGGTGGCGAGATTGCCTCCCCACCCGCTCCGATAGGTGACGACCCCGATCAGCACCCCGATCACGGTCGCCACGACCATGCACTGGAAGACGACGCTCGCGTGCTGGTAGGCGTCCGTGAGCAGCTGCTGGTGGCGGTTGCCGAGGTACTCCCAGAAGCTCACACGGCTCACCCCACGGTCGCGGTCAGGTCCTCGCCGAGTCCTCCGCCGCCTGCTCCACCAGCGGGATGATCCGCAGCGGAACGGGGTTCTCCATGACGATCGCGGTGGCGGCCCGGACGATCCCATCGAAACCGACAACCCGGTCGATCACACGTTGGAGATCGGCGTTGGAGCGGGCCACCAGGCGGCACAGCATGTCCCCGCTGCCGGTGGTGGTGTGCAGTTCCAGGACCTCCGGCACGGTCGCCAAGTGCGCCCGTACGTCGGCCCCTTGCCCCTGCCGGATCTGGAGCGTGGCGAACGCGGTCACCGGGTAGCCGAGCGCCGCCGGATCCACCTGCGGACCGAATCCCCGGATGACTCCGTTCGACTGAAGCCGGTCGAGCCGCGCCTGCACGGTCCCCCGGGCCACCCCCAGCCGCCTGGACATCTCCAGCACCCCGATCCGCGGCTCGCGCGCGAGGAGCACGATGATCCGCCCGTCCAGCTCGTCGATCCCCACGCAGGCCTCCGACCAGTGGTCATCCTGTACAGAAAGGCCGCCGAGGCGGCCGTATCGCTGAACATATTGCCCAGTGAATACGCAAACTATTGCGCACCTTGCAGACCGGGGCCAGGCTTCGGACATGACGCAGACCACACACCACGCTCCCGACACCGCCCGGCAGGCCGACCCCTTCCCGGTCAAGGGAATGGACGCGGTCGTCTTCGCCGTCGGCAACGCCAAGCAGGCCGCGCACTACTACTCGACCGCCTTCGGCATGCGGCTCGTGGCCTACTCCGGGCCGGAGAACGGCAGCCGCGAGACCGCCTCGTACGTGCTGGAGAACGGCTCCGCCCGTTTCGTGTTCACCTCGGTCATCAAGCCCGCCACCCCCTGGGGCCACTTCCTCGCCCAGCACGTGGCCGAGCACGGCGACGGCGTGATCGACCTCGCCATCGAGGTCCCGGACGCCCGCCGCGCCTACACCTACGCCCTCGAGCACGGCGCCCGCTCGGTGGCCGAGCCGTACGAGCTGAAGGACGAGCACGGCACGGTCGTCCTCGCCGCGATCGCCACCTACGGCGAGACCCGGCACACCCTGGTCGAGCGCACCGGCTACGACGGCCCCTACCTCCCGGGCTTCGCCGCGGCCGCCCCGATCGTCGAACCTCCCGCCCACCGCACCTTCCAGGCCGTCGACCACTGCGTCGGCAATGTCGAGCTCGGCCGGATGAACGAGTGGGTCGGCTTCTACAACAAGGTCATGGGCTTCACGAACATGAAGGAGTTCGTGGGCGACGACATCGCCACCGAGTACAGCGCGCTGATGTCGAAGGTCGTGGCCGACGGCACGCTCAAGGTGAAGTTCCCGATCAACGAGCCCGCCATCGCCAAGAAGAAGTCCCAGATCGACGAGTACCTGGAGTTCTACGGCGGCGCGGGCGTCCAGCACATCGCGCTGAACACCAACGACATCGTGCAGACCGTGAGGACCATGCGCGCGGCGGGAGTTCAGTTCCTCGAGACCCCCGACTCCTACTACGACACCCTCGGCGAGTGGGTCGGGGACACCCGGGTACCGGTCGACACGCTCAGGGAGTTGAAGATCCTCGCCGACCGCGACGAGGACGGCTACCTGCTGCAGATCTTCACCAAGCCGGTCCAGGACAAGCCGACCGTGTTCTTCGAACTCATCGAGCGGCACGGCTCGATGGGCTTCGGAAAGGGCAACTTCAAGGCCCTGTTCGAGGCCATCGAACGAGAGCAGGAGAAGCGGGGCAACCTCTAACGAGCACCCCCTTTCCCCGTAACGCTCGTAGGCTGGGCCCCATGGCCAGGATCAACGACGTGGGCGGCACCCAGGGCTTCGGTGCGATCGACACCACCGACGACACCGAGCCCTTCCACGCGGACTGGGAGGCCCGGGTGGTCGGGCTCTACAACACCCTGCGGGCACAAGGGATCTTCAACACGAACGAGTTCCGGGACGCGATCGAGTCCATGCCGCCGGCGGACTATCTGGCGACCTCGTACTACGAACGCTGGTTCCTGGCGATCTGTTCGCTGCTGGAGCGCAAGGGCGTGATCGAGCCGGGTGAGCTCGATGACTGACGCGCCCCCCGACCGGTTCCCGCCCGGCACCCGGGTCCGCACCTTCCTCCACGACCCGCCGCACCACACCCGCCTGCCTCGCTACGCGCGCGGCAAGCGGGGCGTGGTCGTCGAGCCGGAGGGTCCCGACGAACTGCCCGACATCAGCGCGCAGGGCCGCGGCGACGCACCCGTCGAGCAGATCTACGCCGTCCGCTTCGCGGCCCGTGACCTGTGGGGCGAGGGCGACCACCACGTCGTACTGGACCTGTGGGAGAGCTATCTGGAGGAGGACCGCCAAGATGAGCGGTGACCACCACACCGACGCGACGATCGCCCGGCGGGTACGGCGCCTGGAGACCCTCCTGGAGGAGAAGGGGCTGATCACCGGCGAGCGGCTGGACGAGGCGATCGACGCGTTCCTCGCGGAGTCCTCGCCGGCGAACGGAGCACGGGTCGTGGCGCGCGCTTGGACCGACGACGCCTACCGGGCCCGGCTGCTCGCGGACGGCACGGCGGCGGTCCAGGAACTCGGCCACATGGAGGGCTCGTACCAGCGCCTGAGGGTCGTGGAGAACACCGAGTCCGTCCACAACGTCATCGTCTGCACCCTGTGCTCCTGCTACCCGCTCCGCCTCCTCGGCCCCTCTCCCAGCTGGTACAAGTCCGAGGCCTACCGCTCCCGCGTGGTCCGCGAACCCCGTGCCGTCCTGCGGGAGTTCGGCCTCACCCTGCCCGACTCCGTGGACATCGTGGTGTGGGACTCCAGCGCGGAGACCCGCTACATGGTCCTGCCGCGCAGACCTCAGGCCACCGAAGGACTGGGCGAGGAGGAGCTGGCGGCGCTGGTGACGAGGAACGCCCTCATCGGTACGGCCGCGGTGTGACCGCCTTAGCGTCCCTCACCGGCAGGTCCTGGTCCGGCACGTCTCCCAGCGCCGCCAACGCCTCCCGCGCCGCTCGCACCCGCGAGGGCGAGAAGTAGGGGTTGATCCGCAGGGCCTCCTGGAGATGCCGGCGCGCGGGGGCGGGCTGCTCCAGCTCCCGCTCGATCATGCCCAGGTGATACGCGTACAGCGCGCTGCGCACCCCGCCCCCGTGCGCCTTGTCCGTCGCGATCCGGGCGTACCGCAGGGCTTCCCGGTCCTCACCCGCCCGGTGCAGCGCCCACCCCAGCGCGTCCGCCACCGCGATCCCCGGCTGCCGTCGCCACTCGGCCCCGAGCCGCCGCACGGCGGAAGCCGGGTCACCGTGGTCCGCCTCGAACTGCCCGAGAACCAGCTCCTCGTCGGCCCCGGACACCGCGGCGCTCCGCACGCTCGCCAGCAGCAGGTCGTACTGCACCCGGGCCGCCTGCCCGAGCCCCAGGTACTCGTACAACTCGCCCAGCTCCAGGGCGTACTGCGGCAGCGGCTGCTTCGCGAGGGCCATCCGGTAGGCGTTCAGGGCCTCCGTCGTGCGGCCCAGTGCCGCAAGGGCCCGCCCCTGCCCGGCCTGCGCGGCCCGCTGGTCGGGGTCGATACGGACCGCCTCCTGGAAGTGCCGCAGCGCGTCCTCGCGGTCGCCGCGCTCCCAGGCGAGCTGCCCGGCCCGCTCCAGATACTCGGCCCGCTCCGCCGGTGCCCGCGCCCCCGCCGCCGCGTCGGCCAGCTGGGCCGCCGCGTCCTCGCGCCAGCCCCGGTCCCGGTACACGGCCGCCGCCCGCGCCCGCACCGCAGGCCCCGACCGCAGCTCCATCAGCCGCTCCAGCGCCCCGTGAGCCGCCTTGTAGTCCCCGAGCCCCGTGTACGCCTCGATCAGCGCCGGATACGTCGTCCACCGCTTCGGCTCCAGCTCCCGCGCCGCCTCACCCCAGGTCAGCGCGGTCCGGAAGTCCCGGCGCGCGTTCGCGAGGACGGCCAGACCACCGAGGGCCGCCGCGTTCCTGCGTACCTGCAAGGACGTCCGCAGCGAGCCGTCGGCCTTCGCGTAGAACGCCGTGTCGGCCGTCCGCCGCGCCTGTTCGACGTACGCCGTCCCGAGCACCGCCCACGACTCGGCGTCCTCGGGATGCCTGCGCAGATGGCTCTCCCGCGCACCGATCAGCGCCGCCAGGTCGGGCAGCGCGGCCGGCACCCCGGCGGCGACCGCCGACAGTGCCTGGGCGCCCGGGGCCGGGGCGGGCGAGCGGGGCGCCGGCCGCTCCGGGGGCAGCAGCATCAGCGCCGTACCGAGCACCGCGCAGCCCGCGACCGCGGCCGGCACCACACGCCCGCGCAGCCGGGCCCGCCGGTTCTCCGTGGCTTGGTTCTCCATGGCGCTCACTGTGCGTCAATACGACGACCACACTGCGGCGCTCGGTAGTCGGCGCTGGTGGGGTTCACACCGATGGCCCCCGGTGCGACGCTGTGATCATGAGCCGTATCGAAGCCCCCCGCGACGAGGTCACCGGCAACCTCGTCGACCGTCTGCTGAGCGCTCTGCCCGCCGAGGCCGTCCTCGCCGACCCGGACGTGACGGTCTCCTACGCCAACGACATGGCGAGCTTCTGCCCGGCCGGCACCCCCGCCGTGGTCGTCCTGCCGCGCACGGTCGAGCAGGTCCAGCACGTCATGCGCGTCGCCACCGAACTGCGCGTCCCGGTCGTCCCCCAGGGCGCCCGCACGGGCCTGTCGGGCGCGGCCAACGCCTCCGACGGCTGCATCGTGCTGTCCCTGACCAAGATGGACCGGATCCTGGAGATCAACCCGGTCGACCGCATCGCCGTCGTCGAACCCGGCGTCGTCAACGCGACCCTCTCCCGCGCGGTGAACGAACTCGGCCTCTACTACCCGCCGGACCCCTCCAGCTGGGAGATGTGCACGATCGGCGGCAACATCGGCACCGCGTCCGGCGGACTGTGCTGTGTGAAGTACGGGGTGACGGCGGAGTACGTCCTCGGACTGGACGTCGTCCTCGCCGACGGACGGCTCATGTCCACCGGCCGCCGCACCGCCAAGGGAGTCGCCGGATACGACATGACCCGCCTCTTCGTCGGCTCCGAGGGCTCGCTCGGCATCGTCGTACAGGCGACCCTGGCACTCAGGCCGAAGCCGCCCGAGCAGCTGGTGCTCGCCGCCGAGTTCGCCTCGGGGGCCGCCGCCTGCGACGCGGTGTGCCGGATCATGGAGGGCGGGCACGTGCCGTCCCTCCTCGAACTGATGGACCGTACGACGGTCAAGGCCGTCAACGACCTGGCGCACATGGGACTCCCGGAGACCACCGAGGCCCTCCTCCTCGCGGCCTTCGACACCACGGACCCGGCGGCCGACCTCGCGGCGGTCGGCGCGCTGTGCGAGGCGGCGGGCGCCTCGCAGGTCGTCCCGGCCGACGACGCGGCCGAGTCGGAACTGCTGCTCCAGGCCCGCAGGCTCTCCCTCACCGCCCTTGAAGCCGTCAAGGGCACCACGATGATCGACGACGTGTGCGTGCCCCGCTCCCGGCTCGGCGAGCTGCTCGAGGGGACCGAGCGGATCGCCGAGAAACACCAGCTCACCATCGGTGTCGTCGCCCACGCGGGTGACGGCAACACCCACCCCACGGTCTGCTTCGACGCGGCCGACCCCGACGAGTCCCGGCGCGCCCGCGAGTCCTTCGACGAGATCATGGCCCTCGGCCTGGAGCTCGGCGGCACGATCACCGGGGAGCACGGCGTGGGCGTACTGAAGAAGGAGTGGCTGGCGCGGGAGATCGGCCCGGTGGGGGTGGAGATGCAGCGGGCGGTGAAGGGGGTCTTCGACCCGCTGGGGATCCTGAACCCGGGCAAGCTGTTCTGATAGTGCTCCTGCTCCCGCCGGGGGATCACTCCCCGTCCGCCGACTCGTCGCTCGGCCAGGGGTCGCCCAGCCAGAGGTCGTCGGCCGGGGTCGGGGCCAGCAGCTCGGCGAGGCCGTCGTCGATACCGAGCTGCTCCCCTTCGGAGCCCGGGGCGACCACCCTCAGCGTGCGCTCCAGCCAGGACGAGACCTGCGCGGCCGGGGCCTCCAGAAGGGCGTCGCCGTCGGGGGAGCTCAGCGCCATCACGACGACGCCGCGGCCCGCGACCTTCGTCGGCCACACCCGCACGTCTCCGTACCCGCACGGGCGGAACACGCCCTCCACGAGGAGTTCGCGGGCGAAGGTCCAGTGGACGGGGTGGTCCGAACCGATGTGGAAGGTGACGTGGACGGCGAAGGGGTCGTCGCTGCGGTAGCCCAGCCGGGCCGGGACCGGGATGCCGCGCTCGGGCGACAGGATGAGTGTGAGCTCCAGTTCGCGCTCTACCACCGTGCGGTGCATGGCGTTCGTTCCTCTCTCGGCTCTCGTCGGGGTCCTGCGGTGGGCCCGTACGAGTGGAGAGCGGGGAGGGGGCGGGATCATTACGCGGATTCGGCGAACTTTTTTCCGGCCGTCTCGCGGTCGGCGTCACGGCCGGTACCGCGGTCGGTATCACGGCCGGTGTCAGGTCGTGCTCAAAAGGGGTGGGTCCGGTGGGACTGGCGGTGGGTCTTGCGCCGGTCTGATAGATGTGTAGCCCCCTCTATTGACCCCCGAGCAGATACGGGACGACGGACATGAGCGCCCCAACCCCGGCACCCGGTGACGACAGGCCCCGTGAGGGCTATTACCCGGACCCGTCCATTCCTGGATATGTCCGTTACTGGAACGGTTCCTCCTGGGTGCCGGGCACCAGCCGTCCCGCCCCTGCGGCCGGCGAACCGCTCGCGCCACCGGCGGGCGGTGGCCCCGCACCCGGCGCGGTGGAGGAGACGGGCCCACACTTCTTCGACGAGGACCCGGCCGAGGAAGCCCCGCACCCCGACACCCAGCACGGCAGCCGCCCCGAACCCGCGTCCGCGTGGGGTGCCGACCGGACCCACCAGGGGGGCTTCGGCGGCGACCAGGACCGCAGGGTGTCGTGGGGGTCCCCGCAGGGCCCCGGGCAGGCTCAGCAGGTACCGCCGCAGGGAGGTCAGCCCCAGGGGGCCGCACCCGGCGGTCAGCAGGGCGGGACAGGCGGATCTCAGGGTGCTCGGCAGGGTGTACCGCAGCAGGGTGGTCCGCGGGGCGCCGACCCGAGGGTGGCCGGTGCCGGCCGGGCCGCCGACGGTGCCTCCCCGGGCCGGCCGGACGGGCAGGCCGCCCGTACCGACGGCACCGCGGCGATCCCGCCCGCCGAGCCGGACGAGGACGGCGGCACCCGTGTCTTCCGCCGGCCCACGGCCGGGTCCGGGGGAGCGGGAGCCGCCCAGCAGTCCGACGACGGGACCATGAAGTTCCGCGCGGTCTCCCCGCGCACGGCGCAGCAGAGCGGGGCGCCCGGGGCGCAGAACGGAAGCACGCCGGGGCCCGCGTACTCGGGCCCGACCGGCGCCGCGGGCGCCCAGTCCGCCGCACCCGACGGCGGCGTCGCCCCCACCGGACCCCAGGGCCCCGGCTTCGGTGCCGGCAAGGCCGCCGCCGAGCGCGCCGCGGGGACCGGTGCCGCAGGCCCCCAGGGCCCCGCCTCCGCCGCTGCCGCACCCCTCTCCGGCCCCCAGCAGTCCGCCCCCGCCTCCGGCCCGCAGACGGCCCCTCCGGGCGTGCCCCCGCAGGGCACCGGACAGCAGGGCATGCCCCACCAAGGCGTCCCGCAGCAGGCCGCAAGCGCCCAGCACCCCGGCGCCCAGCCCCCCGCCACTCCCATGAGCGCGGGCCCCGGTGGCGGTCAGCCCTCCTGGGCCCAGCAGGTGCACCGCCTTGCCGGGCCCGACGAGGAGCAGCCCGCCCCCTGGAAGCCGCCGGTGGAGGACATCTTCCAGGCGGCCGCCCGCCGCCAGGCCTCCGCCAGGCCCGCCGGCCTCGGCAAGCGCCTGGCCGCACGCCTCCTGGACACCCTCGTCGTCGGCGCCGTGACCGCCGTCGCCGCCGTCCCCCTCGGCACCAAGGCGGCCGACCACATCAACGACAAGGTCGACGCGGCCAAGCTGTCCGGCGAGACCGTGACGGTCTGGCTGCTGGACGGCACCACGTCGGTGTACCTCGGCATCGTGGTCGCCGTGCTCCTCGTCGCCGGTGCCCTGTACGAGGCGCTGCCCACCGCCAAGTGGGGCCGCACCCTCGGCAAGAAGCTGCTCGGCCTGGAGGTGCGGGACATCGAGGGCCACGAGCCCCCGTCCTTCGCCGGTGCCCTGCGCCGCTGGCTGGTCTACAGTGTGCCGGGCCTGCTCGGTATCGGTCTCGTGGGCGTCGCGTGGTGCCTGTTCGACCGGCCGTGGCGCCAGTGCTGGCACGACAAGGCGGCGCATACGTTCGTGGCGGGCTGAGCCGGTCCCGCGAACGGCGTACGGGATTCGGTACTCCGTACGGCCGCCCGCCGGATGCGGAGCCGGGAGGTTCGCGGTCGACTCGGGCCATGAGCAGTGAACCGCCTCCCGGCTCCGGACAGCAGCCGCCGGATGACGACCCGTTCAGGAAGCAGCCCCCGCCTGCCGAGGGCTCGGGATCGCCGTACAACACGCCGCCGCCGTACGGCGGAAGTCCCCACGGCGGCGGTGACCCGTACGGCGGTGGCCCCGCCGACCCGCTGGCCGGCATGCCCCCGCTGGCACCCAGCGGCCGGCGCACGCTCGCCCGGATCATCGACATGATCATGGTGGCCGTCGTCGTCTGGCTGATCACCTGGGGTGTCGGGGTCAGCGAGTACAACGTCGACAGCGACGACATGCAGTACGGCAAGTCGCTCGCCCAGTCGGCACTCGCCGCGGTGCTCTACATCGCCTACGACACGATCATGATCTCCCGGTCCGGGCAGACGCTCGGCAAGAAGTGGCTGGGCATGCGGGTGGCGAACCTCGACAACGGCTCCACGCCCTCCACGCAGACCACGCTGATCCGCTCGGCGGTGCTGTGGATCCCGTTCGCGTTCTGCTGCGCCTGTATCTGGACCGCCATCTGTGGCGGCTGGAGCTACTTCGACAAGCCCTACAAGCAGGGCCTGCACGACAAGGCGGCGAAGACGGTGGTGGTGGTCAGCACCACCTGACCCGGCCGGGCCGGAACGTCATCCCGGGGAGCACGTGGGCCGAGCGGCCGGGACCGTGACGGCGGGGTGTGAGCGGTGACTTCGGGACCGGGCACGGCCTGGACCGCCGAGCTGCCGGCGATAGACGGCGATTGCGACGGGCCTGCTCCGGCTCGTCCTCGGCGAACCCGGGGACGACTTGGCGTGCCCGTGCCGGGGTCGTGACGGCGGGGTGTGAGCGGTGACTTCGGGACCGGCACGGCCTGGACCGCCGAGCTGCCGGCGATCGACGGCGATTGCGGCGGGCCCGCTCCGGCTCGTCCTCGGCGACCCCGGGGACGACTCGGCGTGCCCGTGTCGGGGTCGTGCCGGCGGGGCCTGAGCGGTGACTTCGGGACCGGGCACGGCCTGGACGGCAGAGCTGCGGGCGACCGATGGCGATTGCGACGGGCCCGCCCAGGCTCGTCCCGGCGACCCCGGGGACCCGGCGCGCCCGGCTCGGCGACGCGGGGTTCAGGCGGCGGTCTTGGAGCCTGTGGCCACGGCAGGTACGGGCTCTTCCGCTGTGTGCTCGGCTGGACGCCCGGCGGGCCTGCTCACCGCCACCACGCGGGGCTTGGGCTGCGGCACCGTCATGGCGACCAGCAGGCCGAGGGCGAGCGCCGAGACGGCGATGACCGCGGTCCCCACGGCCGAACTCGTCTGTGACAGCAGCAGCATGGCGAGCGTCGAGAAGATGACGGTGATCGAACCGTAGGCGATCTGTGCGGCGGTCGGACGAGGCATGGCAATCGTGTCCTCGGAATCGGGGGTCCACGGGGGGCGTCGGCCTGGCATTCCGCCGACACCCGGGCGTTCCGCCAATCGACTCTAATCGCCTGTGTGCCCGAGTGGAACGAACGGTAAGCGTGACCTAACCAACAGTGCCGGAGCACAGGGGGCGCACGGAGTCATGACGTCCATCAAGTGGACGGCTGTGCGCGCCCGTCGTGTCGCCGTCACGTGTCCGCAATACGAACACCGGCTCCCAATAATGCAATTGACGGGTCCAAGTCAAGATCTGTCTTTTCTCCCCAACCTTTAGTCAAATACGGCTCACTTGCCTTGATAGGGGAGGGGCACAAGTGACTGACAGATCCTGGACGTTCAGGACGGCGGCGACGATCGTCGCCCTCGCGGCCGCCTCGGCCACGTTCTCGACGTTCGCCGTGGCACAGGCCGCGGACAGCTCCGCGCAGACCTCCGCGGTCGACCGGAACGACCCACAGCCGGCGAAGGCCAGGGAGCACGACTTCGACGGCCCGCTGACCAAGACCAAGGAGGCCCAGCGCCAGGAGGCCCTCGACCAGGTCATATCCGGGAACGCCACGGTGAAGAACCGCAACGGCTCCCAGGTGGTCGAGCTCAAGAGCCGCAAGGGCGACAGCAAGTACGTCGAACTCGGCCGGGAGAAGACCGACAAGATCTTCACCATCCTGGTGGAGTTCGGCGACCAGGTCGACCCCCGCTACGGCGGCACGACCGGCCCGCTGCACAACAAGATCGCCCAGCCGGACCGCAAGCAGGACAACAGCACGGCCTGGCAGGCGGACTACAACCAGGCGCACTTCCAGGACCTCTACTTCGGCACCGGCAAGAAGAGCGAGTCGCTGAAGAAGTACTACGAGAAGCAGTCCTCGGGCCGCTACTCGGTCGAGGGCGAAGTGACCGACTGGGTCAAGGTCCCCTACAACGAGGCCCGTTACGGCTCCAACGACGCCCCCACCGGCGCCTGGTACGCGGTCCAGGACGGCGTCAACGCCTGGGTCGCCGAGCGCGAGGCCGCCGGTGACTCGGCCGCCGAAATCGCCGCGGAACTGGCCGAGTTCGACCAGTGGGACCGCTACGACTTCGACGGCGACGGCAACTTCAACGAGCCCGACGGCTACATCGACCACTTCCAGATCGTGCACGCCGGCGAGGACGAGTCCGCCGGCGGCGGCGCCCAGGGCGCGGACGCCATATGGGCCCACCGCTGGTACGCCTTCGCCAGCGACGCCGGCGCCTCCGGCCCGGCCGGCAACAAGCTCGGCGGCACCCAGATCGGCGACACCGGCATCTGGGTCGGCGACTACACCATCCAGCCGGAGAACGGCGGCCTGGGCGTCTTCGCCCACGAGTACGGCCACGACCTCGGCCTGCCCGACGAGTACGACACCTCCGGCGGCGGCGAGAACTCCACCGGCTTCTGGACCCTGATGTCCTCCGGCTCCTGGCTCGGCACCGGCAAGGACTCCATCGGAGACCTGCCCGGCGACATGAACGCCTGGGACAAGCTCCAACTGGGCTGGCTCGACTACGACGTGGCCACGGCGGGCAAGAGGTCCACCCACAGGCTGGGCGTAGCGGAGTACAACACCAAGAACGCGCAGGCGCTCGTGGTCCAGCTGCCGAAGAAGACGGTCACCACCCAGGTGGTCACCCCGGCACAGGGCGCCACCCAGTGGTGGAGCGGCAGCGGTGACGACCTGCGCAACACCCTGACCCGCCCGCTCGACCTGACCGGCAAGTCCTCGGCGGCGCTGACCCTCGACGGCTGGTGGGACATCGAGCAGGACTTCGACTACCTCTACACCGAGGTTTCCACCGACGGCGCCAACTGGACGCCGGTCGACGGCACTCTGGCCGACGGCACCGCCATCCCGAGGGACGGCAGCGGCAAGCCCGCCCTCACCGGCACGGTCGACGCCCACCAGAAGCTGACCTTCCCGCTGGACGCCTACGCGGGCAAGAACATCCAGCTGCGCTTCCGCTACCAGACCGACGGCGGAGTCGCCCAGAAGGGCTTCGCGGCCGACGAGATCACGGTGACCGCCGACGGCGCGACCCTCTTCTCCGACAACGCCGAGACGGCGGACACCGCCTGGACCGCGAACGGTTTCTCCCGCATCGGTGCCTCGATCACGGACGACTACGCGCAGTACTACCTCGCCGAGAACCGCCAATACGTGTCGTACGACAAGGTGTTGAAGGTCGGCCCGTACAACTACGGCTTCTCGACGACCCGTCCGGACTGGGTGGAGCACTACGCCTACCAGAACGGCCTGTTGATCTGGAAGTGGGACACCTCCCAGGCGGACGACAACACCAGCCAGCACCCCGGTGAGGGCCTGATCCTGCCGGTCGACTCCCACCCGACCGCGCTGAAGTGGTCCGACAGCACGCTGATGCGCAACCGCATCCAGGCCTACGACTCCACCTTCAGCTGGTACCCGACGGACTCGATCACGCTCCACAAGGCCGACGTCCCGACGAAGATCAAGTCCAAGCCGGGCGTCCCGGTCTTCGACGACGGCACGTCGAGCTACTACGACACGTCGAACCCGTTCGCAGGTGTCAACATCACTGACACCGACACCCGGATCAAGATCGTCAAGGAGCCCCTGAACGGCTCGACGATCACGCTCCAGGTCGGACCTTCGGCCAAGAAGAAGTAAAACCGCAGGTCAGAAGCGTATCGGCGGCAACCCCTGGCGGGTTGCCGCCGATCGTGTTTAGGTGCGTCCTGTGGCTCCCTTATTGACACCGACGCACACGGGGGTGTGACCGCATGGCCGCAGGAGGTTTCTGCAAGCTGCCGAACGGCAGGGTGGTGGTGGCGCTGAACCTGCCCCGCCCGCCCACCGACGGCTGCGGCAGCGTGCGGGTACTCGTCCACGCCCACAACCGGGCGCGCGCCCTGACCAGGCTGCGCAACCTGGGCCTGCGCGCGGTGTACCTGCGCGGCAACGGCGCGCCCCCGACCCCGGACGAGATCACGGCCGTACTCCACCACCCGGACGGCCTGATATGGCGTACGGCCCCTGACAACGCTGTCGTGGGCGGTCCGGAGCTGGTCCAGGAGCTGTGGCATCCGATCAGGTCACTGCTGAGGAGGCCGACGGCACCGGCCTGAGGGCCCTAGACGACCGGCTTCCCGGACAGCTCGACGCCCGCCTCCCGCAGCTCCTCGATCGCCCGCTCGGTCGTCGTCTCGGCGACCCCGGCGGTGAGGTCGAGGAGGACCTGCGTACGGAAGCCCTCCCGGGCCGCGTCCAGCGCGGTGGCCCGTACGCAGTGGTCCGTGGCGATCCCGACCACGTCGACCTCGGAGACCTCCCGCGCCCGCAGCCAGTCGGCGAGCGTCACGCCGTTCTCGTCGGCCCCCTCGAACCCGCTGTACGCCGCCGCGTACGCCCCCTTGTCGAAGACCGCGTCGATCGCCCCGGAGGCGACGGCCGGCGCGAAGTTCGGGTGGAATCCCACCCCCTCGGTCCCGGCGACGCAGTGCGCGGGCCAGGAGTGCACGAAGTCGGGGTTGTCCGCGAAGTGGCCGCCGGGTGCGATGTGGTGGTCGCGGGTGGCCACCACATGCTGGTAGCCGGAGCCCGCCGCCTGCCCGATCAGCTCGGTGACGGCGGCGGCCACATCGGCACCACCGGCCACCGCGAGGCTGCCTCCCTCGCAGAAGTCGTTCTGCACGTCAACGACGATCAAGGCGCGGCGCATGTGGGTGTCCTTCGACTGTTGGGTGAACTTACGAGCCTAGAGACTTCGGCGGCACTGCGGGAGGGCGCACCCGCATTAGCTACCCGAGCGCCCCTGCACGTACTCCGTCGGAAGGACCGGTTCTCCGCGCGACAGCTGGGTCGCCGACAGCGGCAGGTTGGCCCGGGCGGCGGCATGCCGGTCCCGTACGACGTCCAGGGCCTCCCGCGCGACGACCTCGCCGCCCTTGACCAGCTCGACCAGCAGCTGCCGGTCCGCGAGCGCGGGCGGAACCGCCCCCGTGCCCACCACCTCGGCCTCCGCGACACCCTCAGCGTCCAGCCGCCGCGCCGCCCACTTGCGCCCGCCGACCGAGGTCTTGCCCCCGGACGACTTCTTCGCGACCGGGATCAGCGGCGCCTTCGGATCGTCCGACTCGGCGCGTGCGACCAGCTTGTAGACCATCGAGGCGGTCGGATGCCCGGACCCGGTCACCAGCTGGGTGCCGACGCCGTACGCGTCCACCGGGGCCACGGCCAGCGAGGCGATGGCGTACTCGTCGAGGTCGGAGGTGACGATGATCCGGGTGCTCTTCGCGCCCAGCTCGTCCAGCTGCTGGCGCACCCGGTGCGCGACGAGGAGCAGGTCGCCGGAGTCGATGCGCACGGCCCCCAGCTCGGGCCCGGCGACCTCGACGGCCGTACGGACGGCCTCGGTGACGTCGTACGTGTCGACGAGCAGGGTGGTGCCCCGGCCCAGCGAGTCCACCTGGGCCTGGAAGGCGTCCCGCTCGTGGTCGTGCAGCAGGGTGAACGCGTGGGCGGAGGTGCCCACCGTGGGGATGCCGTAGCGGAAGCCGGCCGCGAGGTCGGAGGTGGTGGCGAAGCCGCCGACGTAGGCGGCCCGGGAGGCTGCCACGGCGGACAGCTCGTGGGTGCGGCGGGCACCCATCTCGATCAGCGGCCGGTCACCCGCGGCCGAGGACATCCGGGAGGCGGCCGCGGCTATCGCGGAGTCGTGGTTGAGGATCGACAGGATCACGGTCTCCAGGAGCACGCACTCGGCGAAGGAGCCCTCCACCCGCATGATCGGCGAGCCCGGGAAGTACACCTCGCCCTCCGGATAGCCCCAGATGTCGCCGCCGAAGCGATAGGAGGCGAGCCAGTCCAGGGTCTCCTCGTCCACGATGTTCCGCTCCCGCAGGAAGCCGAGGACGTCCGCGTCGAAACGGAAGTTCTCCACCGCGTCCAGCACCCGGCCGGTGCCCGCGACGACGCCGTAGCGCCGCCCCTCCGGCAGCCGCCGGGTGAAGACCTCGAAGACGCTGCGCCGCCCGGCGGTACCCGCCTTCAGCGCGGCCTGCAGCATCGTCAGCTCGTACTGGTCCGTGAAGAGCGCCGTCGAGGGAACGTCCACCGGCAGCCCAAGGTCCGCTGTGTTCATGACGAGGATGGTACCCCCATTCGCGTCAGTGTGACGATTTATGCGGTGCGTGGCAGCATGGGCCGTGTGACGTCACCTGCTCCCGTAGAGATCGAACGCACCGAGTCGGCGGAAGAGGTCTTCGCCGTCCCCGAGCCGGACGTCCCCTGGGTCACGATCGTCCACAACGACCCGGTCAACCTCATGAGCTACGTGACCTACGTCTTCCAGACGTACTTCGGCTACTCGAAGGACAAGGCCACGAAGCTGATGATGGACGTCCACCACAAGGGCCGGGCGGTCGTCTCCAGCGGATCCCGCGAGGAGATGGAGCGCGATGTGCAGGCCATGCACGGCTACGGTCTGTGGGCCACGCTCCAGCAGGACCGGAAATGACCCGACCCCGCCCGCAGGACCGGAAGTAGCGATAACCCCTGATGCCAGGAACCTTCGAACCGCTCCCCGGCGGCGGCGCGGCCGTCGCCCTCGACGACGTCGAGATCTCCATCATCCGGTCGCTGGCCGTCCAGCTCCTGGAACTCATCGGCCCGGGCCCCGCCGAGGACGCCCCCGACGACCCCCTCGCCGAGCTCTTCGCGGACGGCCCGAGCGAGCCGCCGTCCGACCCGGTGCTCAAGCGGCTGTTCCCGGACGCCTACAGCGACCCCGAGGGCACCCCGCAGGCCAAGCAGGCCGAGGAGCAGCGGGCGTACTCCTCGGAGTTCCGCCGCTACACCGAGAACGACCTGCGGACCGGCAAGCGTGAGAACGCCCTCGCGGTGGTCCGCTCCCTGGACGCGCTGAACTCCGCGGGCGAGGGCGGGGCGGTCCTCAAGCTGTCGACCGGTGAGTCCCAGCAGTGGCTCGGCGCCCTCAACGACCTGCGGCTCGCGATCGGCTCCCGCCTCGACATCACCGACGAGGAGGACACCGACCTCCTCTACCGGCTCCCGGACGAGGACCCCCGTAAGCCGATGGTGATGGCGTATCTGTGGCTGGGCGGTCTCCAGGAGACCCTCGTGACCACCCTTATGCCGTGAGATGTGACGGTTTCGTGCCCGCTTTTGAGGGCGATGTGTTCGCTCAGAGGACGCTCAAATCCGGATAACGATCACGTCACCACGCTGACGGCTTTCGCGTGTTCCGGGCGCCGTTTGTCCGCTTCTTCCTGTGACCTGTGCCATATGTCGCACAGGTGATCAACCTTGCGGCCGTGATAAATCTTCACGACCGCCCGGCGAACACCACCCATATGTTCCGCCGGGTGCGCCACCGAGCCGGCAACCGCCGGCCAGGCACCACTCCATCAATCCGGGGGGATCGAGATCCGGTCCGCGGCCGACGAAGGCCCGGTTCGGTATGGAGAAAGGCGCACCACAGACATGACCTCCGCTCAGGTCGACACAGGCACGGGCCCAGGTTCGGAGAAGACCTCCGAAGAGGGGTACGAACGCGGACTCGGCAGCCGCCAGGTCCAGATGATCGCGATCGGCGGCGCCATCGGCGTCGGCCTCTTCCTCAACGCCGGGGCGAACATCGCCAAGGCCGGTCCGAGCCTCATCCTCATGTACGCCGTCGCCGGCGTGATCATCTTCTTCATCATGCGGGCACTCGGTGAGCTGCTGCTCTACCGCCCGGTCTCCGGTTCCTTCGCGGAGTACTCCCGCGAATTCCTCGGCCCGTTCTTCGGCTACTTCACCGGCTGGACCTACTGGCTGCTGTGGGTCGTCACCGGTATGGCCGAACTCACCGCCGCCGCGATCTACGTCAACTACTGGTTCCCTGCCGTCCCCCAGTGGACGACGGCCCTGGTCTTCCTGGTCGTCCTGTTCGTGGCCAACCTGATCTCGGTGAAGCTGTTCGGCGAGATCGAGTTCTGGTTCTCGATGATCAAGGTCACCGCCCTCATCGGCATGATCGTGATCGGTCTCGGTGTCCTCACCTTCGGCTTCAGCGCGGCCGGCGACACCGCCGCGGTCTCCAACCTCTGGGCCTTCGACGGCTTCTTCCCCAAGGGCATCGGCTCGTCCCTGATGACCCTGCAGGGCGTGATGTTCGCCTACCTCGCCGTCGAACTGGTCGGCGTGACCGCCGGTGAGTCCGAGAATCCCGAGAAGACCCTCCCCAAGGCGATCAACACCCTGCCCTGGCGCATCGGTCTCTTCTACGTCGGCGCCCTCACCGTCATCCTGTGCGTGGTGAAGTGGACCGAGTTCGCGGCCGGCGTCAGCCCCTTCGTCAAGGCCTTCGCCGTGATCGGCATCCCGGCGGGCGCCGGCATCGTGAACTTCGTCGTCCTCACCGCGGCGCTGTCCTCCTGCAACTCCGGCATGTACTCAACAGGCCGCATGCTGCGTACCCTGGCCGACAGCGGCGAGGCACCGCAGGCCTTCAACAAGCTCTCCGTGACGCGAACCCCGGCGCTGGCCATCACGGTCTCCGTGCTCTTCATGGGCATCGGCGTGGTGCTGAACTACGTCGTGCCGGAGAAGGCCTTCGAGTACGTCGTCTCGGTCGCGACCGCGGCCGGCATCTGGACCTGGCTGATGATCCTGGTCAGCCATGTGCGCTACCGCCGCGAGGTCGTGGCCGGACGGCTGCCCGCCTCCTCCTTCCCGGCGCCGGGCGGCTCGGTCGGCAGCTGGATCGCCATCGTGTTCCTGCTCTTCGTGACCTGCCTCATCGCGTACGACCCCGACTCCCGCGTCTGCCTGTACGTGATGGCGGGATGGGCCGCCGCGCTGGGGATCGGCTGGGCCGTACTGAAGACCCGGAACCCCGAGATCGCCGACCGGCGGGACCCGGAGTTCGAGAAGGCCGCGGGCTAGGAAGTCCCGCACCCGTCCGGCATGTGGGCCGCTCCGTACCGATCCTCGGTACGGAGCGGCCCTCTGCTTATCCTTTCCGACATGCTGACCATCACCCAAGCCCTCGTCGACCAGATCGTCGCGCACGCGCGCAAGGACCACCCCGACGAGGCGTGCGGAGTCGTCGCGGGGCAGGCCGGATCGGACCGGCCCGAGCGGTTCATCCCGATGCTGAACGCGGCCATGTCGCCCACGTTCTACGAGTTCGACTCCGGCGACCTGCTCAAGCTCTACCGCGAGATGGACGACCGCGACGAGGAGCCGGTGGTCATCTACCACTCCCACACCGCGACCGAGGCCTACCCGTCCCGCACGGACATCTCCTACGCCAACGAACCCGGCGCCCACTACGTCCTGGTGTCGACGGCGGACACCGACGGCCTCGGCGACTTCCAGTTCCGCTCCTACCGGATCGTCGACGGCGAGGTCACCGAGGAGGACGTGGAGATCGTCGCGGCGTACTAGGCTCGCGGGGGAAGACCAACTTCCCGTACCGGAGAAGGTGTTGACCTCGCACACGCACGGACGACGGCCCACCCTGGAGGATGTCGCACGCCGCGCGGGAGTGTCGAAGTCCACGGTGTCCCGGGTGATCAACGGCGAGCCGAAGGTGCGCGCGGAGGTCGTCGAGCAGGTCCGCCAGGTCGTCGCCGAACTCGGCTATGTGCCCAACCAGGCCGCCCGCCAACTGGTCACCCGCCGCACCGGCGCCGTCGCCGTCGTCGCCAGCCAGCCACAGAACCGGCTCTTCCTCGACCCCTTCTTCGACTGCCTGCTGCGCGGGGTACGCCGTGAACTCGCCGAGCACGGCTCCCAGGCCGTCCTGCTGTTCCTGGACGACCCGGACGACTACACCGGCGTCGCCGACTACCTCGGCGGCGGCCATGTCGACGGCGCCGCCCTGTTCTCCCTGCGCCCCGGCGACCGGCTCCACGAGATGGCCGACCGGCTCGACATCCCGGTCGTCTTCGGCGGCCGCCCCCTGCTGCGCGACGGCGACACCGTGCGCTCCCACGCCTACGTCGACGGCGACAACCGCGGGGGAGCCCGGCAGGCCGTCCAGCACCTGGTCTCCCTGGGCCGCACCCGCATCGCGACCATCACCGGCCCCTACGACCAGGAGGACTCCGCCGCCGAACGGCTCGCCGGCTACCGGGACGTCCTCCCGGGCGCCGAGCCCGAGCTGACCGAACGCGCCGACTACACCGAGCAGGGCGGCGCCCAGGCCATGGCCGCCCTCCTCGACCGCCGCCCCGCCCTGGACGCCGTCTTCGCCGCCTCGGACCTCATGGCCACCGGCGCGCTGCGGACCCTGCGGGAGCGCGGGCGCCGGGTCCCCGACGACGTGGCCGTCGTGGGCTTCGACGACCTGACCGAGATCACCGAGTCGACGGACCCACCGCTGACCACGGTCCACCAGGACGTGGAGCGGATGGGCCGGCTCATGGCCCGCCTCCTGTTCGACCAGGACGCGCGGCCCCCCTCGGTGGTCGTACCGACCAGACTGGTCCGCAGACAGTCCGCCTGAGCTGCCCTATCTCAGCCAGCGGCCCCATTTCGTCCACATGGTGGGATCACACTCCGGGACCCGGACCGGGAATCGATACGATGACCCCATGGTTTCTTACGACGTGAGCGAGAAGACGCCGGGCAGCCTGCTCGTGGCGCGGCTGCACGTCGACCTGTGCAGGCTCGCCAGCGCCATCTGTTGACGCTGCCTCTGCCGCCGTACGGCCGTGGGCCGCGGCGCTCCACACACGCACGACCTGCTGTACCAGCGCTGCCGCGCGCCCACCGACCCGCCACCATCCGACAGGAGCCCTGAGCCATGGCCATCGAGGTCCGCATCCCGACCATCCTCCGCACCTACACCGACGGCCAGAAGGCGGTGGAGGGCAACGGGAACACCCTCGCCGAGCTCTTCGCCGACCTCGAGACCCGGCATGCGGGCGTCCAGGCCCGCATCGTGGACGGCGGCGAGCTGCGCCGCTTCGTCAACGTCTACCTGAACGACGAGGACGTCCGCTTCCTCGACGGCATCAACACCAAGCTCACCGACGGCGACAACGTCACGATCCTGCCGGCCGTGGCCGGCGGCATGGCCTGATCGTCGATGCGTTACGACTCCCCGCTGGCCGCGGTGGGCAACACCCCTCTGGTGCGCCTGCCGCGGCTCTCGCCGTCCGCCGACGTACGCATCTGGGCGAAGCTCGAGGACCGCAACCCGACCGGCTCGGTCAAGGACCGCCCCGCACTGCACATGATCGAGCAGGCGGAGAAGGACGGCCGCCTCACGCCCGGCTGCACCATCCTCGAGCCCACCTCCGGCAACACCGGCATCTCCCTCGCGATGGCCGCCAAGCTCAAGGGCTACCGGATCGTGTGCGTGATGCCCGAGAACACCTCGCAGGAGCGCCGGGACCTGCTCGCCATGTGGGGCGCCGAGATCATCTCGTCCCCCGCCGCGGGCGGCTCCAACACCGCCGTACGGGTCGCCAAGGAGCTGTCCGCCGAGCACCCCGACTGGGTGATGCTCTATCAGTACGGCAACCCCGACAACGCGGGCGCCCACTACGCGACCACCGGCCCGGAGATCCTCGCCGACCTCCCCTCGGTCACCCACTTCGTCGCGGGCCTCGGCACCACCGGCACCCTGATGGGCGTCGGCCGCTACCTGCGCGAGCACCGGCCGGACGTGAAGATCGTCGCCGCAGAACCGCGCTACGACGACCTGGTGTACGGGCTCAGGAACCTGGACGAGGGCTTTGTTCCGGAGCTGTACGACGCGTCGGTGCTGACGACCCGCTTCTCCGTCGGCTCGGCGGACGCGGTCACCCGCACCCGCGAGCTCCTCCAGCAGGAGGGCATCTTCGCGGGCGTCTCCACCGGCGCCGCCCTGCACGCGGCGATCGGCGTCGGCAACAAGGCCGTGAAGGCCGGCGAGAGCGCGGACATCGTCTTCGTCGTGGCCGACGGCGGCTGGAAGTACCTCTCGACGGGCGTCTACACGGCGGCCACGACGGAGGAAGCGATCGAGACGCTGCAGGGTCAGCTCTGGGCGTGACGTTCTACGTCGCCAGGTGACGGACCTGGTCCCAGAGGACCGGGTCCACCACCCCCACCTTCCGCCGGAAGTCCCCCACCGGAACCGCCCGCAGCTCGTCGGTCTCCAGGAAACTCGCGCGCCCCTGCGCGTCCCCGACGGCACCCGGCGGCAGCGGGATCACCCCGGACCGCTCGTCGTGGTACTTGCTGGTGATCTTCGCGACGGTGGCCCGCTTCCCGTGCACCGCGAGCACCAGACAGGGCCGGTCCTTGCCTCCGGGCCCGTCCTCGTACGGCACGTTCGCCCACCAGATCTCCGCGGGCCGCGGCCGGACCACGGTTCGCCCGGACGGCCGACTCACCCGGTCCGCGCGCCCCTTCGGCCGGCGCCCCCGGCCCCAGCCGTCCACGAGCGTGGCGACCAGCGCGAGCAGTATCACCGCCGCGAGCGCGAGCCACCAGGACGTGTCCATGAGGACGACGTTACCGGCGCGCGATCAGGCCTGCGCGCCCTCTGCGCAAGCCGTAAGCGCGGTCACACTCCCCACCCGCCCCCGGTCCAGCCGAACCGGTGACAGCACAGGTGAGTTCGCCCACAACAGCCCTTGGCGGAGGAGCGACCGGAGGTTTTGCGCCTTACGCTCGACGGACCGCACGACCCCCGTCTCCATCCCAGAAAAGTTCCCGCCAGCGGAGGTTTCTGTTTTATGAAGCTCACCGTCGTCGGCTGCTCGGGGTCGTTCCCGTCCGCGGAATCGGCCTGCTCGAGCTACCTCGTCGAGGCCGACGGCTTCCGGCTGCTTCTCGACATGGGCAACGGTGCCCTTGGCGAGCTGCAGCGCCACTGCGGTCTCTACGACCTCGACGCGATCTTCCTCAGCCATCTGCACGCCGACCACTGCATCGACATGTGCGCGTACTTCGTCGCACGCTACTACCGCCACGACGGCGGCCGCTGCGACCCCATCCCGGTCTACGGCCCCGAAGGCACCGAACACCGCCTCACCACGGCCTACGCCGACACCCCCACCGCCTCCTCCATGAGCGAGGTCTTCGACTTCCACACGGTCAAGCCGTCCACCTTCGACATCGGCCCGTTCACGGTCCACACGGAGCGAGTGGCGCACCCGGTGGAGGCGTACGGCATCCGCGTCGAGCACGGCGGGAAGTCCCTGACGTACTCCGGCGACACGGGTCTGAGCCCCGCCCTGACCGAACTCGCCCGCGACACCGACCTCTTCCTGTGCGAGGCGGCCTTCACGCACGGCAAGGAGAACATCCCCGACCTGCACCTCAACGGCCGCGAGGCGGGTGAGACGGCGACCAGCGCAGGAGCCCGCCGCCTGGTCCTCACCCACATCCCCCCGTGGACCGACCCGCAGGTCAACCTCGCCGACGCACGCGCGGTCTTCGACGGCCCAGTGGAACTGGCGACGCCGAGACTGTCGTACGACATCTAGCCCCTACGGCATGACGAAGGCCCCCGGAGAGGTTCAGGACTCCGGGGGCCTTCGTCATAACCAGCCGGCGGTCAGGCCTTCGTGAGGTCCTCGACCTCCTCCTCGGGCTCGCGGCCCGGGGTGGGGAGGTTCCACTTGATGATGGCGAAGCGGAAGACCGAGTAGTAGATCGCCGCGAACACCAGGCCGATGGGGATGATCAGCCAGGGCTTGGTGGCCAGGTTCCAGTTGAGGAAGTAGTCGATCGCGCCGGCCGAGAAGCTGAAGCCGTGGTGGACGCCCAGCGACCAGGTGACGGCCATGGACACGGCGGTCAGGACCGCGTGGATGGCGTACAGCACGGGGGCGATGAACATGAAGGAGAACTCGATCGGCTCGGTGATGCCGGTGACGAACGAGGTCAGTGCAAGCGACATCATCATGCCGCCGACGGCCTTGCGGCGCTCGGGGCGGGCGGTGTGCGTGATCGCCAGGGCGGCGGCCGGGAGCGCGAACATCATGATCGGGAAGAAGCCGGTCATGAACTGGCCGGCGGTCGGGTCGCCGTGGAAGAAGCGGGGCAGGTCACCGCGCCAGACGGCTCCGGAGGAGTCCTTGAAGGTGCCGATCTCCTGCCAGGCCACCGTGTTGACGAACTGGTGCATGCCGACCGGGAGCAACGCGCGGTTGATGGCACCGAAGATCGCCGCGCCGACGGCGCCGAGACCGGTCATCCACTCGCCGAAGTTGGTGATCACGTGACCGATGGGCTCCCAGACCAGACCGAAGAAGACGCCGACGGCGGTGCCGATGAACGCCATCAGGATCGGCACCAGGCGGCGGCCGTTGAAGAAGCCCAGCCAGTCGGGGAGCTTGGTGCGGTGGAAGCGCTGCCACGTGACTGCGGCTATGAGGCCCATGATGATGCCACCGAGGACCTTGGGGTCGTTGTAGGTGGCCGCGACATCCGCACCCTTGGTGATCTTGGCGTCGGCGATCGGAAACGCGGTCAGCACGTTCTTGTAGACCAGGAAGCCCACCAGCGCGGCCAGCGCCGTCGAGCCGTCGGACTTCTTGGCGAAGCCGATGGCGATACCGACGCAGAAGAGCAGCGGCAGGTTGGAGAAGACGGCGTCGCCGGCGGTCATGAACACGGCCGCGACCTTGTTCCAGCCGAGGCCGTCCTTTCCGAACACGTCGGGCTGACCGAGACGCAGCAGGATGCCTGCCGCAGGCAGCACGGCGATCGGCAGCTGAAGGCTGCGGCCTACCTTCTGCAGGCCCTGGAAAAGGCCTGATCCCCACTTCTTCGCGGGGGCCGCCGAGGGCGCGGTGGCGGTGCTCATAACACTTCCTCCATCGGGTGGTGGTCTACACCACTCAGTGGTGTAGACCTGTTGTACACGATGAGGGCGTTATAAGGAACCCGTCAATTCCGCAACCGGAGGACGCCCTCCCCATCGCCGCTCCTGGGTTGGCGACCACCCGCCAGGTGGTGTAGACCAGTTACGCGAAACTGGGCCCACCGTGCGTGAGGAGACCGACATGGCCACCAAGGCAGAGAAGATCGTCGCTGGACTCGGCGGCATCGAGAACATCGAAGAGGTCGAGGGCTGCATCACCCGCCTGCGCACCGAGGTCGTCGACGCGGGCAAGGTCGACGACGCCGCCCTCAAGGCCGCCGGCGCCCACGGCGTCGTCAAGATGGGCACCGCCATCCAGGTCGTCATCGGCACCGACGCCGACCCCATCGCCGCGGAAATCGAAGACATGATGTGAGACCGGAGACCGTCCCGGTCAAGGGGCCCCTCCCATCACGGGAGGGGCCCCTTCCGCATCCCCGTCTCCCGCTAGGCTCAACGCCATGTCTCGAATCGACGGCCGCACCCCCGAACAACTCCGCCCGATCACCATCGAACGCGGCTGGAGCAAGCACGCCGAGGGCTCCGTCCTCGTCTCCTTCGGCGACACGAAGGTCTTCTGCACCGCCACCGTCAGCGAAGGCGTCCCCCGCTGGCGCAAGGGCAGCGGCGAGGGCTGGGTCACCGCCGAGTACTCCATGCTGCCCCGCGCCACCAACACCCGCGGCGACCGCGAGTCCGTCCGCGGCAAGATCGGCGGCCGTACGCACGAGATCAGCCGCCTCATCGGCCGCTCCCTGCGCGCGGTCATCGACTACAAGGCGCTCGGCGAGAACACCATCGTCCTCGACTGCGACGTCCTCCAGGCTGACGGCGGCACCCGCACCGCGGCCATCACCGGCGCCTACGTCGCCCTCGCCGACGCCATCGCCTGGGCCCAGGGCAAGAAGCTGATCAAGGCCGGCCGCCAGCCGCTGACGGGAACCGTGAGCGCGGTCTCCGTCGGCATCGTCGGCGGAGTACCCCTCCTCGACCTCTGCTACGAGGAGGACGTGCGCGCCGACACCGACATGAACGTCGTCTGCACCGGCGACGGCCGCTTCGTCGAGGTCCAGGGCACCGCCGAGGCCGAGCCCTTCACCCGCGACGAACTCAACTCCCTCCTCGACCTCGCGGTCTCGGGCTGCTCGGAACTCGCTGTCCTGCAGAGCAAGGCGCTTGATACGGTCCTCGAAAGGTAAAGGGACCGCCAAGAACGGTGGCCGGCGCGCGCAACCCGACCGGCCGCCCCGGCGTCTTCGGGAGTACGGGCGCCCGCTGTGCACAACGGGCGCCCGGCCAGTCAACGGGGGCCTCCTGAGGCCTGCCACAGGAGGGAACAGATCCATGGCCGCGAGCCGACGCCGCCGTAGTCGCCATATCACCATCGCCGCCGCGGTGGCCGCCGTAGGACTCACGGTCGGCCTCACCACCGGCTGCGACGCCGTCAGCAAGGCACTGGACTGCGTCCAGACCGCCGAGGCGGTCGCCGACAGCGTCACCGACCTCCAGCAGGCCGTGGAGAACGCGTCGAACGACCCGACCCAGATCGACGAGGCACTCACCTCCATCGACCAGAACCTCGACGAGATCGGCGACAAGACCGACAACACCGACGTCAACAAGGCGGTCGACAACCTCAGCGAGGCCGTGACCAACGTCCGTACGGCGGTCAAGAACGGCGACGAGACGCCGGACCTCAGCCCCATCACCGACGCGGCCGGCGAACTGACGAAGGTCTGCACGCCGTAATACTGGTGGGCATGACGCGCCTGATCCTCGCCACCCGCAACGCCGGCAAAATCACCGAACTCCACGCGATCCTCGCCGACGCAGGTCTGCCCTTCGACCTCGTCGGCGCGGACGCGTACCCCGAGATCCCCGACGTCAAGGAAACCGGCGTCACCTTCGCGGAGAACGCACTCCTGAAGGCCCACGCCCTCGCCCGGGCAACGGGCTTGCCGGCGATCGCCGACGACTCGGGCCTGTGCGTGGACGTCCTGAACGGCGCCCCGGGAATCTTCTCGGCCCGCTGGTCGGGCACTCACGGAGACGACAAGGCCAACCTGACGCTGTTGTTGGCCCAACTGTCGGACATCGCCGACGAACACCGCGGCGCCCACTTCGCCTGCGCGGCGGCCCTGGCGCTGCCGGACGGCACGGAGAGGGTGGTGGAGGGCCAACTGAAGGGCGTCCTGCGCCACACCCCTGTGGGCACGAACGGCTTCGGCTACGACCCGATCCTCCAGCCGGAGGGCGAGACACGAACGTGCGCGGAGCTCTCGCTGGAGGAGAAGAACGTGATCAGCCATCGGGGGAAGGCGTTTCGGGCGTTGGTGCCGGTGGTGCGGGAGTTGTTGGGCTGAGGTGCGCACGAGAACGGCCTGCGCATCGTTTCTTCGATTCGCAGGCCGTCTGTGTGCGGCGGAAGGGATTCGAACCCTCAAGCCCGATCAAGGGCCACAGATCCTAAGTCTGCTGTGTCGCCATTGCACCACCGCCGCTAGTTGTCTGCCATCGTACCGGCAGTTGTTTGCGGTCTTCTGCCTCCCCTGCACCAGGTACTGGTGACTGCGTGGCAGTTGGGACAGAGCAACCGCAGGTTCTCCCGCCGGTCGTCGCTCCAGTCGCCGTTGATGTGATCGACCTCCAGGGTCATGGGCCTGCCGAGCCATTCGGGGCCTGTACCGCACTCGGCGCACTCCTCGGGCACGCCCACTTCCAAGAGCGCCCGGCGGAGCAGGTAAGTCCTGGTTCGGCGCTTGCCGTCGTGCTGCACCAGGACGTCCTCCGGGCGCTTGAGGATGTCAGTGCGAGTCTTCCCTCGCTGATGAGCCTGTCCCAAGAAGTGCGCAGTCGTGAGACCTTCCTGGGTGACCCACTGACGCAACAGCGCGCGCTGCCTGCCGTTGTCCGGGCGTTCCAGGTGGCGGAGAGCCTCCGCGATGGATTCGGACCCGGCGACTGCGGCTCGCAACTCGGCGGAGGTGGGACGGCGGCGTCTGCCACAGGGGCTGAAGTGTGAGATGTCGATGCCGAAGTGAACGAACCGCCGGATCAGATAGCGGCGGAGTGTGGCGTACGGCTGGGTGCCGAAGAATGCGATGACCTCTTCGATGTCGGAGCACCTTGCTGCGGCCTCGGCCAACTGCTCCCGGGTGTACTGCACGCCGCTACCCATCAAGCGCGTCCCTTGCCGCGCCCACGATAACTGTCCGTTGTCGAGTGGCAGTTGGGACAGAGGAACCGCAGGTTCTCGACGCGGTTGTCCCGCCAGTTGCCGTCGATATGGTCGACCTCAAGGGGGAGTGGATACCCCCGCCAGACTCCTTCGATACCGCAAAGGGCGCACTGCTCGGCTACGCCTACGCTCGTCATCGCCCGCCTGAGGCGATCGCTCTGGATGCGCCGGGCATTGTCTGCGGGCTGCTCGATGAGTAGTTCCGCCCGGAGTTCGGCGACGCAACGCCTTGCCCCGATGAGTCGGGACCTGGAAGTGCGAGGTGTCGATGCCGTACGCCTTGATCCGGCGGCTGATGTGCGTGTGCTGCCCGCCGACGACCTCAACCCCGAGACGGCGCAGTACCTCGCACATGTTCGTTGATGCCGTAACCGCGGCTTCCAGGGCCTCCCTCGTCCACCGACCCCCCTCGCGTTCGAAGTGCGAGGTGTCCACCCCCAGCCCCCAACCTCTCCAGCGCCTCCGACAATGTCCGAGCCCCCCGAGCCGCCTCTTCCAGCCGCTCCCTGGTGTACGCACTTGCCCCCACCGAACCCCCTCCGTCCCCGACCGCATGTTCGCGACCTCGTACGGAGTAACGAACCGCTTATCGGACAGTCACGCCCGAAACGTAAAAGCGGCTCGCCCCGGGCATTCCGGTGCGAGCCGCTCGGCAGGGGAAACGTGGAGGTTCAGATATCCAGGTCCTTGATGATCTTCGCCACGTGGCCCGTCGCCCGGACGTTGTACAGGGCCCGTTCGACCTTGCCCTCCTCGTCCACGATGATCGTGGAGCGGATGACACCCATGTAGGTCTTGCCGTAGTTCTTCTTCTCGCCGTACGCCCCGTATGCCTCGGTCACGGCCTTCTCCGGGTCGGCCAGCAGCGTGACCTTCAAGGACTCCTTCTCGCGGAACTTCGCCAGCTTCTCCGGGGCGTCCGGGGAGATGCCGAGGACGTCGTACCCCGCGCCGGCCAGCACCTCCAGGTTGTCGGTGAAGTCGCAGGCCTGCTTCGTGCAGCCCGGGGTCAGGGCGGCCGGGTAGAAGTAGACGATGACCTTGCGGCCCTTGTGGGCGGAGAGGGACACGTCGTTGCCGTCGGCGTCGGGCAGGGTGAAGGCGGGGGCCACGTCCCCGGGCTGGAGTCGCTCGCTCATTGGGTCAGCGTAACCGGGGGTCCTGACAGTGCGGTCGCGGTCGGAACTGACAGACTGTCCAGGACACGTAGCAGCGACCCCGGAGGCCCCACCGTGGCGGACACGTCGGACATCAGAACCCCGGCGCAGATCGAGGCGGACATCAAGCGCCGCCGCGAGTTGCTGGCCGATACGCTCGACGAGATCGGGGTGCGGGTGCACCCGAAGACGATCGTCGGCGACGCCAAGGCCAAAGTCGTCTCCAACATCGACCACACGCTCGGGCGGGCGTACGTCTCCGTCAACAAGGCCGTCACGGATGTGAAAGCCCAGTTCGTGGACGAGGAGGGTGCGCCCCGGCTGGAGCGCGTCGTGCCCGTCGCCCTCGTCGCCGTGGGACTCGTGGGGCTGCTCGCCCTGGGAACCCGGCGCCGCAAGGGCTGACCCGGCCGCGTACACGGGTGCCGAAGACAGGTAGGTTCAGTGGCGTGAGCGCGAAGAGAAACGACACCCCGAACGACAAGCTGCCCATCCGGATGCTGCACGACCGCGTACTCGTGCGGCAGGAGAACGGTGAGGGCGAGCGACGGTCGGGCGGCGGCATCCTCATTCCCGCCACCGCGGCCGTCGGACGCCGGCTGGCCTGGGCCGAGGTGGTCGCCGTGGGGCAGAATGTACGGACCGTGGAGCCCGGTGACCGGGTGCTGTACGACCCCGAGGACCGGGCCGAGGTCGAGGTGCGCGGGACCGGTTACGTCCTGATGCGTGAGCGTGATCTGCACGCCGTGGCGGCCGACCGGTTCGAGGGCTCCGAGGACTCGACGGGCCTGTACCTGTAGACGGCAGTCCGAAAGGGGCCGGTGACCGACGTCACCGGCCCCTTTCGCCGTGTCGCGGGACGGTCAGTCCCGTCTGGACGTGCTGAACAGGCCCGCGCCTTCCGTCGTCGCCCCGCCGCTCGGTGTGTCTCCGGTGGTGCCCCCGGTCGTGTCACCCGTCGTGCCGCCGTCGGTGGTGGTGCCGCCGTTCGTGGTGCCCCCCGTGGTCCCGCCGGTCGTCGTGCCGCCGCCGTCGGTCGTGCCGCCGTCGGTGGTCGTGTCGCCGGTCGTGCCGCCCGTCGTGGTGTCGCCGCCGGTCGTGGTCGTGCCGCCGTTGTCCTGGCCCTGGGTCTGGCCCTCGGTCTGGCCCGGGGTCTCCTGGCCGCCGGTGGTGTCGCCGGTGGTGCCGCCGTTGTCCTCGCCGCCCGTGGTCGGGTCGACCGGGGCCTGGCTGCTCGGGGCCTGGATCTCGGCGCCCGGCTGGAGCTCGAGGTCGAAGTCGGTGACCGGCTTCCCCTTGAGGGCGGCCTTGGTGTACTGCGCCCAGATCTCGGCGGGCGGCCCGCCGCCGTTGACGCGCTCCAGGCCCATCGCGTTGTACAGCGACTTGTGGGCGGCCGTCACCGGGTCCTGACCCATGACGGAGACGACCGTGGCGAGTTCGGGCGTGTATCCGGCGAACCAGGCCGCGGTGTCCTCCTCGGCGGTGCCGGTCTTGCCGGCGGCGGGACGGCCGGCGGCCTGGGCGGCGGTGGCGGTGCCGTTCTCGACGACGCTCTGCAGGATCGAGGTGGTGGTGTCGGCGGCCTGGCGGCTGACGGCCTGGTTGGTGCGCTGCGGGGGCAGCTCGACGGTCTCCGCGCCGTCCTTGGTGATCTTGTCGATCATCGTGTACGTGCCGTGCCGGCCGTGGTTGGCGAGGGTGGCGTAGGCCTCCGCCATGTCGAGGACGCTCGCGGTGTTCACGCCGAGCGCGATGGACGGGGAGGCCGTCAGGTCCGGGGTGTCGGAGGGGATGCCCAGGTCGATCGCGGTCTGCTTGACCTTGTCGGAGCCGACGTCGACGGCCATCTGTGCGTACACCGAGTTGACGGACTTGTCGGTGGCCTCGCGGACGGTGATCTCGCCGTAGGAGCCCTGGTCCTCGTTCTCGGGGGCGTAGGTGCCGCCGTTCCACCCCACGACCGGGCGCTTGTTGGTGCCGTCGTAGTAGGTGTTGGGGGTGATGACCTGTTCGTCCTGGGTCTCGGAGTGGTTCTGGACGGCCGAGGCGAACACGATGGGCTTGAAGATGGAGCCGACCTGGAAGTCGCCGCGGGTCGCGCCGTTCGTGTACTGCTTGACGTAGTCGACGCCGCCGTACATTGCGACGACCTTGCCGGTCTTCGGGTCGACGGAGGCGCCGCCCGCGCGGACGTAGTTGTCGACCTTGTTGTTCTTCTTGTCGAGCTTCTTCATCACCTGGTCGTCGACGGCCTTCACGAAGGCGTCCTGCTTGCTCTTGTCCAGGGTGGTGGTGATGCGGTAGCCGCCGGCCTCCAGCTGCTCCGCGGTGACGATCTTGTTGGTGGTGAGGTAGTCCTTGATCGCCTGCACGATGTAGCCGCGCTGCCCGGACAGGCCGGTGGAGACGGTCTGTTCCTTGGGCATCGGGAACTTCAGGCCGGTGCGCGCGGACTGGGCCAGCCAGCCCTTTTTGACCATGCCGTCCAGGACGTAGTTCCAGCGGGCCTCGGCCGCCGCCTTGTTCTCGGGGTGCGCGACGACGTCGTACTCGCTCGGCGCGTTGACCAGCGCGGCGAGGTAGGCGGCATGGGCCGGGTCGAGGTCGACGGCGTCGATGCCGTAGTAGGCCTGGGAGGCGGCCTGGATGCCGTAGGCGTTGCGGCCGAAGTAGCTGGTGTTGAGGTAGCCCTCGAGGATCTGGTCCTTGGACTGGGTGCGGTCCAGCTTGATCGAGATGAAGAACTCCCTGGCCTTGCGGGTGACGGTCTGCTCCTGGGCCAGGTAGTAGTTCTTCACGTACTGCTGGGTGATCGTGGAGCCGGACTGCTTGCCCTTGCCGGTGGCGGTGTTCCAGCCGGCGCGGAGCATGGCCTTGGGGTCGATCGCGGACTCGCTGTAGAAGTCGCGGTCCTCGGCGGCCAGTACGGCGTGCTGGGCGTCCTTGGAGATCTGTGCGAGGGAGACGTTCTCGCGGTTGACCTCGCCGTCGCGGGCGAGCTGGCTGCCGTCGGCGTAGAGGTAGACGTTGGACTGCTTGGTGGCGAGTGCGTTGGCCGGCGGGATCTTGACCATGGAGTAGCCGAGGAAGAACAGGCCGGCCAGGACGATCAGCCCGAGGAAGAAGGTGCTCAGCACCATGCGCCACGTCGGGATCAGCCGTCGCCAGCCCGTACGCCGGGGCCGCTTGGCCTGCTTCTTCCCGCCGGGCTGTTCAGCCGCTTGTGGGTCTGTCGGTGCCCAGCCCTCGGTCGGCTGCTGCGGCTGGTCGTTCATCTCGTGCACGGACTCCTGTTTCGCCTCGTACGTTCCCGTACGCCCTCGTACGCCTTCTGCGTCCCCTCTTGAAGACTCTCGCACCCTGCGTTCCGTTCCCGGATATGGCGCGCGTCTCGCCCGGAAAATGGGAGGCCCGCCTCGTCACCTGCGCACTAGGCTCCTGCGCTTTGGTGTCGGCGGGCAGAGGAGGGCTGTGGATGTGGGTTCCTGGCGGTTGTATGCGGCCGTCGCGGCGGGGGGATTCAGACGATACGCGACATATCGCGCGGCCACGCTCGCCGGGGTGTTCACCAACACCGTCTTCGGTGTGATCCTCGTCTACACCTATCTCGCGCTGTGGGACGAGAAGCCCCATCTCGGGGGCTACGACCAGGCGCAGGCGGTCACCTACGTATGGCTGGGGCAGTGCCTTTACTCGACGCTGGCCATCCAGGGCGGCGGTGCCGAGAAGGATGTGATCGAGCGGATCCGCACGGGTGAGATCGCGGTCGATCTGTACCGGCCGGCCGACCTCCAACTGTGGTGGCTGGCGAGCGACTTGGGCCGCTCGCTGTTCCAGCTGCTGGGACGCGGCGTGATCCCCTTCGTCTTCGGCGCGCTGTTCTTCCCGATGGCGCTGCCCACGGACATCACCTCGTGGGCGGCCCTGTTCGTGGCGCTGCTGCTCGCGATGGTGGTCAGCTTCGGGATCCGCTATCTGGCGGCGCTGAGCGTGTTCTGGCTGATGGACGGTATGGGCATCATGCAGGCCGTGATGATCACGGGCGTCTTCTGCTCGGGCATCGTGTTCCCGCTCAACGCCTTCCCGGGGGTGCTGGGCGACATCGTGCGGGCGCTGCCGTGGGCGGCGCAGCTCCAGATGCCGGCGGACGTGCTGATGGGGGAGGCGGATCCGCTCGGGGCGTACGCCTTCCAGGCGACGTGGGCGGTGGTGCTGCTGGCGGCGGGGCGGCTGCTGCAGTCGGCGGCGACGCGGCGGGTGGTGGTGCAGGGTGGCTGAGATGTCCCGCCTGGGTGAGGGTGTGCGGGCCTACTGGTTGATCGCGGGCATGTGGGTCCGCTCCTCGATGACGTACCGCACCTCCTTCGTCGTCACCATGTTCGGCAACCTGCTGATGACCGGCCTGGACTTCGTCGGGATTCTGCTGATGTTCTCGCAGGTCGACTCGCTGGGCGGCTGGGGCCTGCCCGAGATCGCCTTCCTCTACGGCCTCTCGGTCACCGCCTTCGGGATCGCCGACCTGGTGCTCGGCTCGATGGATGTGCTGGGCGCCCGGATCCGTGACGGCTCCTTCGACATCCTGCTGGTGCGGCCGGCACCGGTGCTCGCCCAGATCGGCGCGGACCGTTTCGCGGTGCGCCGCCTGGGCCGGATCACCCAGGGCACGGTGGTGCTGGTCTGGGCGCTGGCTTCGGTCGATGTCGACTGGAGTGCGGCGAAGGTGCTGCTGGTGCCGGTGATGGTGGTCAGCGGTGCGGCGATCTTCTGCGCGGTGTTCGTGGCGGGCGCGGCCTTCCAGATCTTCGCGCAGGACGCCTCCGAGGTGCAGAACGCGTTCACGTACGGCGGTACGACCCTGCTTCAGTATCCGCCGACGGTGTTCGGGAAGGACTTCGTGCGCGGGGTGACGTTCATGCTGCCCCTCGCCTTCGTCAACTGGGTGCCGGCCTCCTATGTGCTGGACCGGCCGTACCCGCTGGATCTGCCTCAGTGGGCGGCCTTCGTGTCGCCGCTGGTGGCGGTGGCGTGCGCTGCGCCGGCCGGGCTCGCGTGGCGGGCGGGCCTCGGTTCGTATCGGAGTACGGGGAGTTAGGGGTGGACCAGGTGGTGGACGTGGCGGTGGACGCCTTCATCGAACTCGACCAAGTCGAGAAGGTCTTCGACGTGCGCAAGAAGACGGGTTTCCTCAGACGGGAGCGGCGCCAGGTGCGGGCGGTCGACTCGATCTCCTTCACCGTGGCTCGCGGCGAGATGGTCGGGTACATCGGCCCGAACGGTGCCGGCAAGTCGACGACGATCAAGATGCTGACGGGCATCCTGACGCCGAGCGGTGGTCGGCTGCGGGTGGCGGGGATCGACCCGTCCCGGGAGAGGACGAAGCTCGCCCACCGCATCGGCGTGGTCTTCGGGCAGCGCACGACCCTGTGGTGGGACCTCCCGCTGATCGACTCGTACAAGCTGATGCACCGCATGTACCGCATCCCGGACGCCCGTTACCGCGAGAACCTCGACCGCTGCGTCGAACTCCTCGAACTGGCCGACCTGTTGGACGTCCCGGTACGACAGCTGTCCCTTGGCCAGCGGATGCGGGGTGACATCGCGGCGGCCCTGCTGCACGACCCCGAGGTGCTGTACCTGGACGAGCCGACCATCGGACTCGACGTCATCTCCAAGGCCAAGGTGCGGGGATTCCTGCGGGAGTTGAACACCGAGCGCGGCACGACGGTCCTGCTGACCACCCACGACCTCCAGGACATCGAGCAGCTCTGCTCGCGCGTGATGGTCATCGACCACGGGCGCCTGATGTACGACGGTCCCCTCACCGGCCTGCACGAGGTGGGCGAGAGCGAACGCACCCTCGTGGTGGACCTGGAGCGGGAGTTGCCGCCGATCGAGGCGGCGCCCGCGCGCGTGGTGAAGGTGGAGGGGCCGCGGCAGTGGCTGGCGTTCCCGGCGTCCGAGTCGGCGGCGGCGCTGGTGGCGCGGGTCGCGGCGGAGTATCCGCTGGTGGATCTGTCGGTGCGGGAGCCGGACATCGAGGCGGTGATCGCGAAGATGTACGCGGGAGAAGCGGAGAAAGCGGTGTCGTAGCCGTGGGGAGTGGTTGCTCGTAGGCTGGCCTCATGACGGACGAACTCCCGGAGCTGCGTGCCTCCGACGCCGATCGTGAGCGAGTCTCCGAGGTCCTGCGGGACGCCCTCGCGGAGGGGCGGCTCGACATGGAGGAGTTCGAGGAACGGCTGGACGCGACGTACAAGGCGCGGACGTACGGCGAACTCGCGCCGATCACCCGGGATCTTCCGGTCGGCCAGGTGGCCGCTCCCAAGGTCGACATGCTGAAGCGGCCCGAGCCGGACGGGAGTTGGGCGTCCCGGATCGTCGGCGGTGAGGGCTCGTCCACGTGGGCCGTCGCCGTGATGTCCGGGTTCCAGCGCAAGGGGCGGTGGACCGTGCCCCGGCGGTTCAACTGCTTCGCCTTCTGGGGCGGTGGTGAGCTCGATCTGCGCGAGGCGAACTTCGCCGACGGCGAGGTCGAGATCAACTGTGTCGCGATCATGGGCGGGGTGCAGGTGATCGTGCCGCCGGGGGTCGAGGTCGTGGTGCGGGGAATCGGGATCATGGGCGGGTTCGACCACCGTGAGCAGGGTGTCCCGGGGGAGCCGGGGGCGCCTCGGGTGGTGGTGACCGGGTTCGCGTTCTGGGGCGGGGTCGGGGTCGAGCGGAAGGTGACGAGGGCCGAGCGGCAGCGGCTCCGTGAGGAACGGCGGCAGCAGCGGCTCGATCGCCGGGAGGCTGTCCGGGAGCTGAAGGAGTCGGTCCGGGACGACGTCCGCGACGCGCATCGGCGGATGATCGGCGGACACCACGACATGATGCGCGACCGGCGCCGACGGGGTGAGGACTGAGCGGTCGGTGGGCGGCGACCGGCCCCCACCGACCCGCGGCTACAGCCGTGCCGCCGTCGACCCCTTCAGGTACTCCAGGTCGAAGGTGTCCGCCATCCGCTCGTACCCGTTGTCGTTGGGGTGGAGCCGGTCTCCGGAGTCGTACATCGCGCGGAGCGCACGGGGGTCGTAGGGATCCCTCAGCGCCTTGTCGAAGTCGACCACCGCGTCGTAGACCTTGCCCGAGCGGATCTGCGCGTTGATGGTCTGGCGGACGTCCTCGCGGGCCTCGGTCCAGGTGGTGCGCCTGCCGACGGGCATGAGGGTCGCGCCGACGACCTTGATGCCGCGCGCGTGGGCCTGGCGGACCAGGTCGCGCAGGCCGGTGAGGATCTTCTGGGGGTCGGCGGTGCCCGGGGTGCGGAGGAGGTCGTTGATGCCGAGGTCGATGACCACGATCTTGACGTTGGGGCGGTCGAGCACGTCCCGTCGGAAGCGGCGGATGCCCGCTTGGTTCTCCAGGGGGCGGCCACGGGCGTCCGAGAGGACCCGGTTGCCGCCGATCCCCGCGTTGACGACGCTGTAGCGGGGCAGATCCTGCCCGGCCACGAGGGCGGTGCGCAGGCGCCGGTTCAGGTAGTCCGGCCAGCGGGCGTTCGCGTTGGCGGTGGAGTTCTTGCCGTCGGTCAGCGAGTCGCCGAAGGCGACCACCGTGCCGTCGGCCTCGCCGCTGAGTACGTCCAGAGCGGTGAGATACCGCCAGTGGTCGACCTGTTCGGTGTACGCCGTCCCGGTCTCGTCCTCGGTGAGGTCGCCCTCGCCGGCGTACGACGTCTGCCGTGCCGTCGGGTGGTAGGTGACCGGCCCGGACAGGCTGGGGGAGTAGGTGGTGACGAGGACGTCGCTGCCCGCCGGGAGGGCCAGGGCGGCGGCGTCGCTGAGCACCTGCCCGCCCGCGGCGATGACGACCGTGGTCCTGCCGGCGAACGTGAGCGGCCGCAGGGTTCCCACGCGCGCGGCGGCGGTCTCCGGGCCGGCGGCGAGGGCGATCGAGGCGTGCGTGACGGTCAGCGCGGTCCGGCCGTAGAGATTGGACAGCGTGACGCGGGCACTCGTACCGCCGACGGCGGCGTGCACGACGTTGCGGACGGAGCGGCCCGTCATGCCCTCGGCCTGGGTGCCGGGCTCGGCGCCGACCGGGGAGGCGGACCAGGTGCCGACCCAGACTCCGGTGGAGGCGGGTGCGGCGGAGGGGCGTGCGGGCCGGGAGCCGGACAGTGCGGTGCGGTCCCTGGTGCCGGTGTCGGCCGCCACTCCGACGTAGATGGCGGTGGACATGGCCACGATCACGGCGATGATCGCGGCAAGCAGGGCGTAACCATGACGCCGAGTCATGTGGTGCTGTTCTCCTAGGGCGATGGGAGCCCGAGGCTCCGATCTGATCACCTCATGATGAGGCATGAACCTGAGAGCAAGGGACGAGACCCCCTCCGGTTCGCTCGTCCGGAATGACGCCGGGAACTCTTGTTCCGTTCCAGGAGTCGCTCAGGAAGGGACAATGTGTGAGGGATCACCGAACGGGTGGAGCGGATGGAACGCACGAAACCGCAGGAAACGGGACCATCTGACGTGGAGCAGCATGCCCGGCCGGACGGGGCCGTGAACCGTGCCGTCCCCGCTTCGGCCGTACGTGCGATGAACACCTTCAGCGAGGCGGACCTGGAGAAACAGCGCGGGGTGCGGCGCATGAAGCTCACCGCCACCGGACTGCTGCTCCTCGTGGCCGTGGTGTACGTGCTGGCCAAGTGGGCGCACAACTCCGGGGCCGGTCCCTGGGCCGGCTATGTCGCCGCGGCCGCCGAGGCCGGCATGGTGGGCGCGCTCGCCGACTGGTTCGCCGTGACCGCCCTCTTCCGCCACCCGCTCGGCCTGCCCATCCCGCACACCGCGATCATCCCCACCAAGAAGGACCAGTTGGGGGTGTCGCTGGGCGAGTTCGTCGGCGAGAACTTCCTCTCCGAGGCCGTCGTACGACAGCGGCTGCGTGCCGTGGGGATCGGCAGCCGGCTGGGGGCCTGGCTGGCCGAGCCCGAGCACGCCGACCGGGTCACGGCGGAGCTGTCGGCCGCGCTCAGGGGTGCCTTGACCGTCCTGCGGGACTCCGACGTCCAGGCCGTGGTCGGTGAGGCGATCACCCGGCGGGCCGACGCCCAGGAGATCGCGCCCGGCATCGGGAAGATGCTGGAGAAGGTCGTCGTCGACGGGGGACATCGGCGGGTCGTCGACCTCGTGGTGGCCCGGGCCTATGACTGGCTCGTGCTCCATGACGAGCAGGTCATGGACGCGGTGCAGGGGGGCGCGCCCGGCTGGACCCCGCGTTTCGTCGACAAGAAGGTCGGCGAGCGGGTCTACAAGGAACTGCTGCGCTTCGTGACCGAGATGCGGGACATGCCGTCCCATCCGGCGCGGGGCGCGCTGGACCGGTTCCTGACGGACTTCGCCTCCGACCTCCAGTCCGACACGGACACACGCGCGCGTGTCGAGCGGCTCAAGGGTGAGGTGCTGGGGCGCGGCGAGGTGCAGGACCTGATCGCGTCCGCCTGGACCGCCGTACGGTCGATGATCGTCTCCGCCGCCGAGGACGAGCGCAGTGAGCTGCGGCTGCGGGTGCGGGCGTCGCTGCTGTCGCTGGGGGCGCGGATGGCGGTGGACCCGAAGGTGCAGTCGAAGGTCGACGGGTGGGTGGAGGGAGCCGCGGTGTACGTGGTCACCACCTACCGGCGGGAGATCACCTCCCTGATCACGGACACGGTGGCCGGCTGGGACGCCGAGCACACGACGCGGAAGATCGAGGCGAACATCGGCCGTGACCTGCAGTTCATTCGGATCAACGGCACGGTGGTCGGGTCGCTCGCGGGATTGTTGATCTATACGGTGTCGCGGGCACTGGGGGCGTAGGCGGCCTGGTCGAGGGCACCCGGGTGGGGTTCGCTCGAGGCTCGCTCGAGGATCGCTCGACGGGGAGGGAGCCCTTCCGTGACCACAGCCCAAGCCGATACCGGCCGCACCGTGACGACGAACATCCCCGCCAGACTCGACCGGCTTCCCTGGTCCCGCTGGCACTGGACGATCGTCATCGGACTCGGCACCGTGTGGATCCTCGACGGCCTGGAGGTCACGGTCGTCGGCAACATCGCGAGCCGGCTCTCGGAGCCGGGGAGCGGGCTGTCCATCTCCTCCGGGCAGGTCACCGGGATCGCGGCGGCGCTGTATGTGGCCGGGGCGTGCTTGGGGGCGCTGTTCTGGGGACGGCTGACGGACAAATGGGGCCGTAAAAAACTGTTCATGATCACGCTGGCGGTGTATCTCGCCGCCACGGCGCTCACGTCGGTCGCCTTCGAGTCGTGGTGGTTCTTCCTGTTCCGCTTTCTGACCGGGTTCGGGATCGGTGGGGAGTACGCGGCGATCAACTCGGCCATCGACGAGCTGATTCCGGCGCAGTACCGGGGCCGGGTCGACCTGATGATCAACGGGAGTTTCTGGCTGGGAGCGGTGGGCGGCTCGCTGCTGTCGATCGTCGCGCTGAACACGGACATCTTCGCGAAGGACGTGGGGTGGCGGCTGACGTTCGCGCTGGGGGCGGTGCTGGCGTTCGTGATCCTTCTCGTACGGCGCCATGTGCCGGAGAGTCCGCGGTGGTTGCTGATCCATGGGCGGGACGAGGAGGCGGAGCGGATCGTCTCGTCGATCGAGGAGCGGGTGGAAGCGGAGCGGGGGTCCGCTCTGCCGCGGCCCGAGGGTGAGCTCACGATCCATCAGCGGCGGAGTGTGACGTTCCTGGAGATCGCGCGGACGGTGTTCTCGGACTACCGGCGTCGTTCCGTGCTGGGGTTCTCACTCTTCATAGGCCAGGCCTTCCTCTACAACGCGATCACCTTCGGGTTCGGAGCGATCCTCACGACGTTCTTCGACGTGCCGACGGGGGACACCGGGTACTACTTCGCGGTCATCGCGATCGGTAACTTCTGTGGGCCGCTGTTGCTGGGGAAGTTGTTCGACACGGTGGGGCGGCGGGTGATGATCTCGTCGACGTACCTGCTGTCGGGGCTGCTGCTGTTCGGGACGGCGTGGCTGTTCGACCAGGGGTCGTTGAGCGCGGGCACGTTGACGGCGTGCTGGTGTGCGGTGCTGTTCTTCGCGTCGGCGGGGGCGTCGAGCGCCTACCTCACGGTGTCCGAGGTGTTCCCGATGGAGACGCGGGCCATGTCGATCGCGTTCTTCTACGCGCTGGGTACGGCGGCGGGCGGAATCAGCGGACCGCTGCTGTTCGCCGACCTCACGAGCACGGGCAAGGTCGGCGACACGGTGCTTGCCTTCCAGATCGGCGCGGGGCTGATGTGTGCGGCGGGTCTGGTGGCGGCGTTCCTGGCGGTGCGGGCGGAGCGGCGGTCGCTGGAGGACATCGCGAAGCCGTTGACGGCGTCGGCGTGAGCCTCCGGCGGTTGGACGGGTGGCTGCGGGCCGGTGGGGGCGGGCGTTGTGCGCAGTTCCCCGCGCCCCTGGATGCCTGCGGCGGCCTGTTTCGGTTCGGTGGGGGCGGGTGCAGCGCGGTGTGTTCGGTGGGTGTGGGGGGTGTCCGTCCTCGGTCCGGCGGTTGCTGTTGCCTCGGCTGTACTCGGCAACGGACGCCGACCGCTGCGGGCGGACACCCCCCACCCCGTCCCCTGCGCGCCGTACGCGGCCAACGGCCCGTCGGGGCGGGGGGGTACGGCTGACAGTCCGTCGTGGCGCGCGGGGTGGGGATCGGTCCGTTCGTGGGCCGGGGTGCGGAACGGTCCGTCGTGGCGCGGGGTGCGGCTACCGGTCCGTCGTGGTGCGCAAGGTGACGAACGGTCCGTCGTGGTGCGGGGTGCGGCTACCGGTCCGTCGTGGTGCGCAAGGTGACGAACGGTCCGTCGTGGTGCGGGGTGCGGCTACCGGTCCGTCGTGGTGCGCGAGGTGGGCGAACGGTCCGTCGTGGCGCCGGTGACTGCAACTCCCCAGGGGCGCGGGGAACTGCGCGACCAGCCACAACGCACCCGCAGTCGCCCGAAGACCCGGCGAGGCACCTCAATAGGCGCCCGGCCCCCTACCCCGCACCCGATCCCGCCGCCGCAGCAAAAGCAGTCCCCCCGCCACCGCAGTGATCCCCGCGGCCGCGGACCACCCGGCGATGTCGTCGGAACCGGTGGCCGCAAGGTCCTGCCCGGCGGCGGGGGACGCCGTACCCCCCGTCTGGGGCCGTGCACCGGAGCCCGGAGAAGCGCTCGCACTGGCCGCCGGAACAGGCGAAGCCCCCGTATCCGCAACCCGGTCCCGCGTGAACGCCAGCGTGCCGAAGCCCAGTTGGTCGTAACCCCCGCTGTTGGGACCGTAGTCCCCACCCCCACCCTCCGGCGCGGACCTCGCCGCGATCCGTGTGACGTACGACGCCGAAAGCCCCCGCCGCTTCGTGTAGTGGTTGGCGATCATCGCCCAGATGGGCCGGGTCATCGCGGGGTCGACGCCGGCCGCCGCGGACGCCGTCTCCCTCCCGGACCACCCCCCGATCGCCCCCTTCGCGCGGGTGTTCGCGGTGTAGGAGACCTCCCCTCCCATGCCCCACTTCGCCACATACTGGGCGCCCTTGAGGAACCGGCTGTCGTCGTAGCCGTACAGGTCGTACCCCTGGTTCCACGCCATCTCGCAGAACGTGCCCATCAGGCCGACGCCGAGGAGCGCGTGCCCCTGGTCGCGGCCCGCCTCCAGCCACTCGGCGAGGCCGTCGTCGTACACGACGGGGATGGCCTTCCTGATGGAACCGAGGCCCTCGCCGTGCTTGAAGTAGTCGACGGCGCGGGCGACTTGGGAGGCGTCGTCGCAGAAGATGCCGGTGGCCAGGACGCAGGCCATGGCGCACAGGTCCCAGTTGGTCCAGTAGTTGGTGATCACGGCACCGTTGTGCCGGACCAGGAAGTCGTCGCTGAGCGGGGCGAAGACCTTGGTGAGCATCTCCTGGAAGCGCGGAAGGTCGAAGTCCGGGTGGTCCCGGACGAGTTCGGCGGCGTTGGCGAACTGGTAGCCGTAGAGCCCGGCGGCGAGGAAACGGTCCGCGCTGCCTTCGAGGGACGTCAGCTTCGCCGACCAGGCGTTGAGGATCGCCACGGCCGTGTCGGCGTACGCGCTGTCTCCGCTGACGTGGTGGCGGAGGCCGTTCTGGTACGCGGCGTGGATGTCGTTGTAGAGCGTCGCGTAGTTCTGCGGGCTGCCCGCGCCCCGGTACACCGTCGCCTGCGGGTTGGGCGTCCAGCCGCTCTGCGCATGGCGGTTGGCGGTCAGCTTGGCGAAACCGGCCGTGTAGGGCGCGGCGCCCACCTTCACCTTCGCGGCCATGCGGGCGAGGTCGGCCCGCGTGTGCAGCAGACCCGGGTGCGCGAAGGCGGAGTCGGCGGCGGTGGCGGGCAGGGCCGTCGCGGCGGTCACCGCGACACCCGCGGCTCCCGCCGCCTTGAGCATGCTGCGACGGCTGATCTGTGAAGTCACGAACGTCATTCCTCGCGTGCCGGTGGCTGGGGACGCTCAGGAGACGCGAGGGTGGGGGCGGCGATAACAGAAAGGCGCCGATGACAGAAAGACACCCGAAGACGGCCAAGGCGCCGATGACAGCAAAGGAGCCGTGCCCATGAGCATCCGTAGGATCATGCCCGACATCCATGTCGAGTCCGGCGAGGCCCTGACGGCCAGCCGTGCCTTCTACGGCCTGCTCGGCTTCGAGGAGGTCATGGACATGGGGTGGGTCGTCACGCTGGCGTCGCCCGCCAACCCGACCGCCCAGATCAGCTTCCTCACCGAGGAGCGCACCGCCCCCGTCGTCCCCGACCTGAGCGTGGAGGTCGAGGACGTCGACGCCGTGTACGCGCAGGTCGTGGCGTCGGGCGCCGAGGTCGTACGGGAGCTGCGGGACGAGGAGTGGGGCGTACGGCGCTTCTTCGTCCGGGACCCGAACGGCCGGGTGGTCAATGTGCTGACCCACCGGGCCGCGGGAGGCCGGTGACCCCTCAGGCGTTGCGGTCCGCCACCGCCCACGACGCCAGGGCCACCGCTCCCGCCACGCCGAACACCGCCGGCCACGCGCCCACCTTCTTGGCCAGCGGGTGGGACCCGGCGAAGGCGGCGACATACGCGGCCGTCAGCGCCCCGGCGGCCTTCCCGCCGGCCCGCTCCCGCCACTGCTGGGCCGCCGCGGCCCCGGCGACGGCCAGCACCGCCCCGCCCAGCTGCCGCTTCTTCGTCCAGCGGGCCACGCCGTACCCGCCGACGATCCCGCCCGCTGCGACCACCGCACTCGGAACCTTCGCCATGTCTGCCTCCTCAACGATCACGAAGGCTCAAGCTAACTCCGGTCCGATACCGAAAACCGAACCTGAGTCGGGGCTTGTCAAGTTTCCTGGCTCCGAGCTATATAAGAAGGCGTAGGGCATCGCACCGCAGAGTCTGTGGAAAGGAGATGGACTGTGATGCTCATGCGTACCGACCCCTTCCGCGAGTTCGACCGGCTCGCGCAGCAGGTCTTCGGTTCCACCGCCCGTCCCGCCGCGATGGCGATGGACGCGTACCGGTCCGGGGACGACTTCGTCGTCCACTTCGACCTTCCCGGTGTCGACCCCGAGACGATCGAGCTGGATGTCGAACGCAACGTCCTGAACGTCCGCGCCGAGCGCCGCCTCCCCGCCCCCGAGGGCGCGGAGATGATCGTCGCCGAACGCCCCACGGGCTCCTTCACCCGGCAGCTCTTCCTCGGCGACACCCTCGACACGGAACGCATCGACGCCTCGTACGACGCCGGCGTCCTCACCCTGCGCATCCCGGTGGCCGAGCAGGCCAAGCCACGCCGTATCCAGATCACGGGCGGCGACAGCGGCCGCAGGCAGATCAGCGGCTGAGCCCAGCTCACGCAACAGACAGGGGCTGCTGACCTCAGCCCTCGCAACAGACAGCGGCGTCCCGCGGGCCGGTGTGTCCGTCCGCGGGGCGCCCGGCGCGACAACCCCCAGGAGACCCGTACATGAGCGCGAACCGACCCAGCTGGACCGACCTCGCCGAGGCGGTGCAGGACGCCGGACAGTACATGACCACGGCAGAGGCGGAACACGTCCTGCGCGTCGTCCTGTCCGCCCTCGGCGACCACGTCACCGGCGAGGAACGCGTCGACCTCGCCCAGGCCCTGCCCGAGGAGGCGGCCCGGATCATCGCCTCCCGCATCCCGCTCAACAGACACCTGTCGGCACCGGAGTTCGTGGACACGGTGGCCGCCCGTATCGACGGCGCCACCCCGGCGACGGCCCGCTGGCACGTCAGCTCGGTCCTGAGCGTGCTGCCGGAACTGGTGGGCGACGAGCTCGTGGACCGTGTCCTGGCCCAACTGCCCTCCGGCTATGCCCTGTTGTTCGGCAAGGCGGAGCTGGTTCCCATGGGCTGACGCACCGCTCGCCGTGCCTAGGCGGCCTCGCCCTTGCGTGCCCCGGCCCGCAGCCGCAGCTCCGCCACATAGGCGGAGGCGATGACGCAGCCGACGGCGGCGAGGGCGGAGCCCACGGCGACGGGATTGACGTACCCGGGGATCACCTCGGCCGGATAGCTGCCGCCGCCCTTCATCTCGCAGTCGAAGGAGAGGGGGAACCAGCTCACCGAATAGTCGATGACATGGACGACCTGCTCGTTCCCCCGGCACGGCGGTATCGGCGCGGAGCCCGTGCCGCCGTCCTCCGCCTCCAGGAACGCGCCGGCGAGATGCAGTAGCCCCCAGGTGTACACGAGGAGCGCCACGAGCCCCGCCAGCGTGGCGAACCCGCGCAGACCACGAATCACCGACGACATCCCGGCCCCCTGACCACTCGTTTCCGGGTCCGCAGAGTCCAGCAGCACGCAAGACGAACGGCTGTGGCGGAGCCCACAGTTCCGGCAACAGGGCTGTCACAGACGGGACGCGGAAAACGGCTGGCGCGGCAGGGCGCGGGCGGGCGAGTCTTCCCTCACGCACTCAACCCACGGGAGGGGTAGGCAAGTTGACGAGCCGCACCTCGCGACTCACCGTCGGCGACGGAACCCGCATCGCCTACCGTGACCACCCCAGCCCCAGCCCCGGCCCGTCCGTGCTGCTCCTGCACGGCCTCGCGGGCCATCTGGGCGAATGGGACGACCTGGCGGCGCGGATGGAGTCGTCCGGGTACCGCGTGGTGTCGTACGACGCCCGAGGCCACGGTGAGAGCACCCGCCGCCCGGCGTCGGTGAGCCGTGCCGCCCATGTCGAGGACGCCGTGACCCTGCTGCGCGAACTGGATCTCGCCCCCGCGATCCTCGTAGGCCAGTCCCTGGGCGGCCATACGGCGATGCTGCTCGCGGCGGACCACCCTGGACTGGTCCACTCCCTGGCCCTGGTCGAGGCGGGTCCGGCGGGCCGGAGCCCGGAGCTGCCCGGCGAGATCGCGGGCTGGCTGGACAGCTGGCCCCTTCCCTTCAGGTCCCTGGAGGAGGCGACGGCCTTCCTCGGCCACGAGGCATGGGCGCGGGGGCTCGAGGAGCGGGCGGACGGCCTTCGTCCACGCTTCGACCGTGACACGCTGGTCCGTACGATGACGGAACTGTCCGCCGACGGCTACTGGCCGCAGTGGTCGCGGATCCGCTGCCCCACACTCCTCGTGCGCGGCGCGTCCGGCACCATGAAGCCCTCGGAGGCGGCCGAGATGGTGGCCCTTCGCCCGGACACCCGTACGGCCGTCGTCCCGGGCGCCGCCCACGACGTACACCTGGACCAGCCGGAACTGCTCCACCGGGAGATCGAGAAGTTCCTGGCCGACGAGTCGACGAGGAGAAGCCCGTGACGTACGTCTTCCTGGAGACCGAAAGGCTGCGGCTGCGGGCGTTCACCGAGGCCGACGCCGAGCATCTCGTCGCCCTGGACAGCGACCCCGAGGTGATGCGCTTCCTCACCGGCGGCGCGCCCACGCCCCCCGAGACGATCCGCACCCGCACCCTGCCCCGCCTCCTCCACGACCACCCCGGCCTCGGCACCCGCGGCTACTGGGCGGCCGAGGAGAAGTCCACCGGCACCTTCCTCGGCTGGTTCGAGTTCCGCCCCCTCGACGACGGCAGCCCGGCCGTCGTAGAACTGGGCTACCGCCTCAACAAGGCCGCCTGGGGCCGGGGTTACGCCACCGAGGGCTCCCGCGCCCTCATCGACAAGGGCTTCACCGACCTCGGCGTCGAACGCGTCACCGCCAACACCATGACCGTCAACAAGGGCTCGCGCCGCGTGATGGAGAAGTCCGGCCTGACCTTCCTGCGCACCTTCTTCGGCGACTGGCCGGAGGCGATCGAGGGCTCCGAGCAGGGCGAGGTGGAGTACGAACTCCTGCGCACCGACTGGGAACAACGCCGACGCGAGCACTCATGAACACCGGCCGCCCGCTCCTCTACCTCGACGTCGACGGCCCCCTCAACCCATACGCCGCCAAGCCCGAACGCCGCCCCGAGGGCTACACCACCCACCGCATGAAGCCCGAGGGCTGGCTGGCCCAACACCCCGGCCTGCCCCCGTCCCGCGTCAGGCCCCTTCGAGTCTGGCTCAACCCGTCCCACGGCCAGGCCCTGCTGAAGCTGACGGACCGCTACGACCTGGTCTGGGCGACCACTTGGCGCGAGGAGGCGAACACCTTCATCGCCCCCGTCCTCGGCCTCCCACCCCTCCCGGTCGTCGACTGGCCCACGACACTCACCCCCGGCCCGAACGGCACCTTCTGGAAAACCCGCCACCTCGTCAACCACGCCGAGGGCCGCCCCTTCGTCTGGCTGGACGACGAAGTCGACGACAACGACCGCGACTTCGTGGCGTCCCACCACGACGGACCGGCTCTGCTGCATTGGGTCGACCCCCGGGTGGGGCTGCGGGAAGGGGACTTCGAGGCGGTGGCGGACTTCGCACGAACTCTCTGAAGGGCCGGCCTTGACGCCTTCAAGGAAGTGTCAGTGGGCGGGTGGGAGCCACCCAGGGGGTGGGGGAGGAGCGTAGGGGCCCTTGGGCATGGAGTGGAGCCAGTAGGCGATCTTGACGCGCGTATCGGAGGTGTCGGGGTGGTCCTTCCCGAGATAGCGCGCCTGATCGGCCTCGACCTGATGCAGGAGGTTGGTGGCCCGGACGGTGTCGCCCAACTGCCCGATGGAAACGGCATGCCCCACTCGCGCGCTGAGAGTGGCCCGGTGGTCCTGGCCGAGAACCCAGGCGAGGTCGTCGCCGACCTCGGAGTAGATCTGCGCCGCCGCTGCGTGGTCACCGATCTGGTTGGTGTACGTGGCGTAGTTCAGGCGGCTCTGCAGGGCGTCCAGGTCCTCGCGGGGCAGGACCCGCGCCTCGATCTGCACAAGGTCGCGGTATAGGCGCTGCGCACGGGAAGGGTGGCCCAGCGCGCCCGTCCACTCGGCCAGCCAGCGGTGACAGTTCAGGGTGTCACTGTGTTCGGCCCCCAGGATCTCGGTCATGTCCTCCAGGAGACCTTGGAGGAGATTGGCGCCCTCCTGGGTCTGTCCGTCGTCGTGAAGGGTCAGGGCCAGGTTTCTTCGGGGGATGAAGGTGCTGGTGTCCCGGCGTCCCGTGCGCTCTTCCAGTGCTTGGCACACAGATCTGAACAACCTGATGGCCGTGGTCCTGTCGCCTGTGCTGGACAGGTGGGAGGCGTGGTAGTGGCGTACGTCGACGGTTTCGGGCGCGTCCGGGCCGCAGACACGCTCCATGTCGTCGAGGAGCGTACGGGAGATCTCGGCGGCTGCGGCGAAGTCCTGTGTCTGACCGATCGCGTCCATGTGGTTCTTGCGTTCACGCAGGGTCGCCGGGTCATCGGGGCCGAAAAGAAGTTCTGCGACGTCCGCCGCCTGGCGGTACAAGTCCGCGGCGGTGGCGGCCTGGCCTTTCTGGATGGTGTTGCCGGCCAGGGAGTTCAGGCAGGCCAGCACGCGAAAGGAGTTCCTGCCGAGGGTGTGGGTGTATCCCTCGATGAGTTCCTCGTAGAGGGCGCTCGATTCGTCGATCTGTCCGGCCATGCTCTTGAGGTAGGCGAGGCTCTCTCTGGCTCGGAGGGTGTCCTCGTGACCGGGTGACAGGATGCGTGAGCGAATGGAGTGGACGTCGGTCAGGATGGCGAACGCTTCGTCGTCCTGCTTGCCGCGGAAGAGGTTGTGGGCCAGGGTGATGCGGCTGCGCAGGGTGGCGGAGTCCTCGGGGCCGAGTACGCGGGTGTGGTCGGCGACCACCTCGCGGGACTGGCCGATGGCGACGGAGGGGTCCGCCTGGTCGTCCTGTCCCAGCCAGGTCGACAGTGTCCGCCGTAGATCCAGGGTTTCCGCGTGGTCGGCACCCAGACGCAGAGTGCGGCGCGAGACGGCTTCCCGGGCCAGACTGATGGCCGCGCGGACATCGGCCACGCCGGCTTCTCGAATCTGTTCGGTCAGTTCCTCCACGGAGACGAGAGGGCTCTCGTCGTCCGCGGGGCTTCCGGCCGACCCTTTGCGGTTTCGGCCGAGCGCGATCATCGCCGCCGTACGTTCGGACGCCTGCTGCGGCAGAGGCAGCCCCGCTGAACTGAACAGACGGCGCAGCTCGGTGTAGACGGCTCCCATGGAGAGCAGGTCGGGGCCGTCCGGGATGCCGCGTTCGAGGACGTTCAACAGGGCACCGGTGAAGGAGGTGTAGGTGTCTCCGACGGGTGCCTGTGCCAGGGCCATGGCGGGAACCGACGTCATGACATAGGTGCCGTCGATGTCGACCTGGCCGATGATGGAGTTTTCGGTGGCCGACATGACTCCGGAGATCGCCAGCCCCGAGTGACAGCTGTCGAGGATCAGTACGCGCGAACGCGCCCGCGTGCGCGAGAACGCCTCGCGGATGAGGCGGTAGGGCAGTCCCGTCCACTCGGCGAGATCGGGATCGGTTCCGGCCAGCGCCAGGTACAGTTCCCGGTCCTGTCCGGCGATCAGACCGTGTCCCGCGTGATAGACGAGGAAGACGTCCTCGGCGGCCATCGCCGCGCCCAACAGCGGTTGTGCCAGTGCGCTTTGGTCGCGTGGATTCTCGATCACCAGGCATCGGTCGGAGGCGAACGAACCGCGGTCGCGGTGCGTGAACGCGGCGTTCAGGGCGTGGATGCCCCGTCCGACCGACGGGAGGTCCTCCAGTCGCTCCGACTCGTAGCTGCTGACCCCTATCAGTACCGCCCGCGACCCGACGGCATCGGGCAACCGGACCATCTCGTTCATGCCACGTCCCCCTCGCGTCCGCCATCGGCGCCCGTGCTCGTTCGTGATCCGGCGGCGTCCGCGTGATGCGCGGGCGGCCCCTCGACGATCGCCGGAGTCGCCGGCGCCTGTTCCACCTGAGCCGGTGGAGCGTCGCGGTGAAGGTCCACGACCGCCTTGATGATGCTGTCGGCGTCCCGGACACGGTCACCGTCGATCTCCACCCGGCGGCCGTCCGGGCCGGTCAGCCGAATGCGCACCTTGCTTCCCCTGGGCTGCCGGCACCACACCACCAGCGCCTGCGCCAGGACGGTGCCGACCCCGCCGGCACCCACGGCGACCGCCAGAACATCGATCAGCCCTGCGCCCGCCATCTGTCCTGGGCGGGCCGGCAAGCCCACGGCCTCGACCCGCCCCCGCAGAGGATCTTGCAGGTTCAGCCACTTGAAGAGATCTTCCACTGCCCCGTCGTCGTCCCCGACGACCTCGACAAGCACCCGCGAATCCACGCACGCCCCCCTCGCCCCTGTAACGCGCGTCACATGTCATTTCACAGTAGCGACATAGTCCCCGATCTGGCCCCGTTTTACGACGTATCGATCTGATCCGGAAGCCGGGACCTCCCGTCGGAGAGCGCCGTGCGAGATGATCCGGTGGTCTTCCCGTCTGCCCCGCGACGCACCTGCGTTGGGTACCGAAGACCACGACTGCCTGCGCGGCACGCGCTCCTGTCCGTGTCCGGCCGGACACGGACGCGCACCGCATGGACGTCACGCCGGAAGGGCAGGATCTCGCGGTGGTCGACGGACAGCACACTCTGGACGACGTCGTCATCCTGGTACACGGCACATGGGCGGGGGACGCCGGGCACCAGGACGAGGGTCACCAATGGTGGCAGCGGGGCAGCGACTTCTGGCGTTGGCTGGAGTGCCACCTGCCCGGCGGCGTGAGCCTGCCCGATTCACCGATCAAGTTGTTTCACTGGAACGGCATGAACAGCCAGGTGGCACGGCTGGAAGCCGGGAACCGCCTGCTGGCCCTGCTGCTGGAATTGGAGAGCCAGGGGCGCGGCTATCACCTCGTGGGTCACAGCCATGGCGGCTCGATCATCTGGGACGCGCTCGTCAGCGCGGAAATCACCTACGGCACGCGAACGGTCCACCCTGATCTGCGCCGCGCGTTCAGCAGACTGGATGCCGCGTGGCGGGGAACGCTGTTGGCGCCAGACCCGCTGCTCGCGCTGCGGTACGACGAATACGCTCCTGCCTACGTCAAGTTCAAGACGCGCTACCTTTCCGACCCCAGAGAGTTCGCCGCGGTCCGGCAACTGATCGAGCTGCCGGGACTGCGCAGCTGGACGACGGTCGGTACCCCGTTTCTCCATCACCTGCCCAAGCGCCGCCTGTTCGTCCGCGGGTGGCGGCATCCCGCCTTCACCCTGAACCCGGACGCCAGACAAAGAGTGCTGAGCGACATCACCGACGACCTGTTACGCCTGATGCTGCTCGTGCCGTTTCTGGCGATCATCCCTCTCGCGTTTCTGGGGCAGCGGTTGGCACACGCTTGGTACGGGGATGCGCTGGCAGCCTTCCTCGCGGCCGACTTGGTGGGTTCGTTCGTGGCACTGGGACGGCGCATCTACGCCGACGTCCTTCTGACGCGCGCCCGCTGCGCGCAAGGCGCCATGGACAGATTCGGCGGGCGGTGGCTGGGGCTGTGGTCACGTGAGGACGAGGCCATCGCCGCCCTGCGGCAGTTGGCCGAGCCGACCGGTGATCACCACACCTACGAGTGGCTGTGCACGCCCCCGAGCAGGCGCGACGCTCACCCCACGCCCCGTGGGCCCGCCTTCAGGTGGGCCCGAAAGCTGCTGACGTTGAAGGTGCCGATCGCCGACGCTCACCTCGTCCCGCACGTCATGCTGCTGTCTCCCGCACGCCTGGCAGCTCCAGCGGTGAGGGCCTACAACCGGTTCGTCACGCCCGCACTCGGCCGGAAGATGATCGGAGTGCTGCGGCAGACCGGACAGGGAAACGACCTCCCCCATTCTCAGCTCGTCCACGTGTCCCCGTGGCCCGTACCGGTGTCGCTTCCGGAAGGGCTCACGGGACTGCCCGTTGCGGTGGGGGAGGAGATCGAGTTCCGCGCGAACGACCATGGAGGCAAGGTCGGGACGGTCGCGAGAGAGCTCTTCATGATGGCGACTCTGGAGGGGATGCCGGAGGCACGCCGGGCTCTGGCGGACGCCGGTGGCGACAGCGCGCTCGTCCATACCTCGTACTTCGACCACATGGCCATACGGAGGCTCATCGTCCTGCACATCCGGCACCATGCGGCCGTGGACGACGGCCTCCGCGACGAAGACGACCTGTCGAGCTGGCTGCATGACAACGCGGTCACCGTCCGAGCCACATGGGCGCGGTTCCGCTCCCACGTGGGCCCGGATTGAGGATGGGGCAACGGCCCGCCGACTGCGCTCGCCGTCCTCGTCGGAGTTCGGTGCGGTGGCCGGACGGGTGCCCGTTCGCTGGATCCGCCGGTGCGTGAAGACCACTGATGCGGGCGGCGCGCGCGGAACGGCCGCGGCGACCAGGGCGGCTGGGAAGACCGCGGACATGATGGTGCTGGAGTCCGGCGGGCTGACGGTCCAGAGCAGCCCCGCACTGGGGTCGGGAAGGCCGGGCGCGGTGGCCAGGAGAGGCAGCACTGTCGCCTCGCCCGCCTCAAGAGGTGATCGCGGACACCGGTGTGCTTCCACGGGAGCAGGGTGGGGACAGCATCGCGGGTGGCGGAGCTACACCTCATCGAGCAACGCCGCCAGCCCGTGGTCGAGTTCCGGGCCCAGATCCTCCGTGCCCGGCTCGACGACGTCGTAGGAGCGCAGCAGGAAGCGGCGGAGGGCGGCCGTGCCGAAGCGGATCACGGCGAGGCCCAGTGGTGAGTGGAACTCGACGACGGTCCGGGCCCAGCCGTACGGCCGTATGCGTACGTCCCCCTCTCCCGCGGGTGTCCCCAGCCCCTCCTCCAGCAGCGCCCGCCCGAATATCCACGTCACGCCCTCGCCGTCGGCCGAGACGTGTGCGGGGAAGTCGATGTGCACGGCGAACGGCTCGGCGGAGCTGTAGCGCAGGGTGGGACGCACCAGGAGTTCCGGGTGGTCGGAGGTGATCAGGCGGGCGCGGACGGTCTGTTCCAGGGTGGTGAGGCGCATGAGCGGCGGTCTCCGTCTCGGTGGGGAGCGTGGGTCGGTTGCCATGTCGAGCCACAGGAGTGCCCCTTGATTACGCGGGGACCGGAGTCCGTTTGTGTGACCTGAGTCACGGCCGGAACTGAATGGTTGAAAGTTTTGTCATCTACGCTGACAAACCCTTGAAGCGTCCCGTCGCCGGGAACTGGAGCGTCCCTGCATGACCGACCAACCGGCCAGAGTGCCCGCCCAGGCATCCCCCTCCGCGACCGCCGCGTACGTGCGGATCTACGAGGAGGAACAACCACGCCTCGTCGCGTACGCCCGCTCGCTCACCCGCAACACCTGGGCGGCCGAAGACCTCGTCGCCGAGGCGCACTTCCGCGTGTGGCGGCGGCTGTCCGCCGGGCACGAGATCGACAACGTCCCGGCGTACCTCATGACGACCGTCCGGCACCTCGCGTCCTCCGTCGCGAGCGCCACCCACGAGACCCCGCGGGACCCGCAGATCCCCGAACAGGCGTCCGCCAGGCATGTGGACGACCCGGCCGAACAGGTCTCCTCCACCGACCTGTTGGTGCGCGTCCTCGGTGAACTCCCCGAACGCTGGGCGCAGGCCCTGTGGCTCGCCGACGCCGAGGGCCAGCCCCTGGAGACGGTCGGCCGGCAGATCGGCGCCAAACAGGGCGCCACGGCCGTACTGCTGCACCGCGCCCGCGAGGGCATGCGCCAGGCATTCCTGCGCTCACAGACCGAGGCCCCCGACGATCCCGCCTGCGAGGTCCACTGGGTCCGTATGCCGGCCTACGTCCGCGGCAACGCGACCCCGCGCCAGTCCGAGCGCCTCCTCGCCCACGTCGACGCCTGCGACGGGTGCCGGGGCCGCCTCGCCGTCCTGATCCGCGCCAACAACCGCCTGCCCGCGCTCGTGGGCCCCGCGCTGCTGGTCTTCGTGGTGGGCGGCGGCGGCACGGGGAAGTTCCTGGCGTCGCTCACGGCCGGGTCCGCGGGGACGGCCTCGGTGACCGGTCAGGGTCTTCTTCGTACGGCCCGTGCGGCGGGCCCGAAGACCAAGGCGGCCCTCGCCTCCGGTACGGCGGCCGCCGCGGCCATCGCCGTCGTGCTGGCCCTCGGGGTGAACGAGTCGCCCGCGACGGTGACTTCGCCGGGAAAGGTGCCGGTGGCGCAGGGGCCGGTGGCACAGGCGCCGGTGACGGGGCCGTCCGCGGGGGCGGCGGGGGAGACGCCGGGGGGTGCCGCCCGGCAGGTTGAGCGGGATCGGGCTCGGAGTCGGGGAGAGGGGGCGGTCGTAACCGAGGATGTCGGGGGCATTCAGCTGGTTGCGGACGGCGGGGGTGGCAAGGGCGACCCCGGGGCGCCGGAAGAGCCCGCGCCGGAGGTGCCGGACGCGGGCCCCAGCCCTGTGCAGCCCGCGCCGCCGAAGGAACAGCAGCCCGACCCCGAGCAGCCGAAGCCCGGCACACCCGGGGAGGAGACCCCTGTACCGGAGCCGGGTACCCCGACTCCCACTGACCCCGACCCTGTTGGCGAGACACCGGAGCCCCCGACGTACTCGGAACCGCCGACGGCACCGGAGTCGCCGGAACCATCAGATCCGTCGGAGCCGCCCGCACCAGAGACCCCGGAGCCACCCGCCCCCGGCGACGGCTGCGGCCCCGAGCCCGCCCCCGGAACTTCCGCCCCCGACAAGGGAGTTGCACCAACGTACGCATAACTGACGCGGTCAGGCGCCCGCCGCCGCCCGAGAGGAGCCCCCGTGAGAGAGAACGGCTTCCGTGCCGAGGAGATCGACACCACCAAGCCGCACCCCGCACGGATCTACGACTACCTGCTGGGCGGCAAGGACAACTACGACGTGGACCGCCAGGCCGGCGAACAGCTCATCGCCGCCGCCCCGGAGGCACGGATCGGCGTACGGGCCAACCGGGCCTTCCTGCGCCGCGCCATCCGCCACGTCGTCGGCACCGGCGTCCGCCAGTTCCTGGACATCGGCACCGGCCTGCCCACCTCACCGAACGTCCACGAGACGGCCCTGGAGGTGGCACCGGACATCCGCGTCGCCTACGTCGACAACGACCCGATCGTGCACACCCACGCCGGCGCCCTGCTCAGCGCGGCCGGCACGACCGGCATCGTCCTGGCCGACCTGCGCGACCCGCGGGCGATCCTGGACGACCCCGACGTACACGCCGTCATCGACTTCGACGAGCCGGTGGCCCTGCTCCTGGTCGCCGTACTCCACTTCCTCACGGACGCGGACAAGCCCGAGGAGATCATCGCCACCCTCCGCGACGCCCTCGCCCCCGGCAGCCACCTGATCCTCTCCCACGCCACGGGAGACTTCGCCGACCGCAGCGGGGCGGCGGCCGTCTACAGCAAGGCGACGGCCTCCATGAACCTCCGCACCCGTACCGAGATCGAGCGCTTCTTCGACGGCTTCGAGCTGATCGACCCGGGCGTGGCCCAGGTCCCGTTCTGGCGCCCGGACACACCCCCGCCGCCCCGCTCGCGGGAGATCGGCTTCTACGGCGGGGTGGCCCGCAAGCTCACCTGAGCCCTTACTGGTGGTACGGCTGCTGCGGGGCCTGTCCGCCCTGCACCTGACCCCCGTGCCCGCCACCGGCGGCGGCCTGCGTCTGCAGCTGCTCCGCCTCCTCCGCGCTCACCTTGCTCTCCGCACCGCAGAACGTGCACTGCGTCGCGTACTTCGTGGAGATCGGGAACAGCGGCACGAAGAACAGCGTGAACTTCGTGACGCGCTTGCGCAGGGTGTGCGCGGCCGGGTTCCCGCAGCGCCCGCACACCAGGGTGAGTATCGCGAGCTGGTACAGGTAGCCCTTGGTGCCAAAGAGGATGAGCATGATGCCGTCGCCTTCCAGGGTCGGTGCTTGAGAGGCAGTATCCCCGCGGCCGGTGTCCGACCGCTCAGAGCTGCGCCAGTACGCGGTCGAAGAAGGCCAGGTCCTCCTCGAAGACAGGATGCAGCCCGGCGAACTCTGCTGCTGTGACCCAGCGCACGGCACTCACCTCGCCGGGGTCCATGACCACGTCCCCCGCCTCGGCCTCCGCGGTCCACCAGTGCAGCCGGAACCCCTTGTCATGGGTCTCGGACTCCCACACCTTGGCCCCCGGCACCACCCGCAGCCCGACCTCCTCCGCCACCTCCCCATTCATGTGCGTCCACACTCCCAACCTGCCCCCACAGCACCACAGACCTGACGGAGTCCTGGCTAGGACTCCGAGGCCGAGTTCCCGGGCACCAGTCCCGGCCAGGGCCGGGACTCCCGTCGGCGTGCGCAGGTGGGCGGGGCAGTCCTTCTAGTCGTTTGCGGCCGGCCTTCATCGCTACGCCCGGTCCGGCGTTGACGTCCCGCGCACGCTCTCTGTAACTGATCCTGTTCACACCGTTGACTTCTCCCTCACCCGCCTTTACCGTCGCGCCGGCATATAGAACGCGTTGACGAAATTTCGGACATCTGAAGGCGGTTCCCCTGTGCACGCCCGGAACAGCGGGAGCAGGCCTGTACGGCAGGGACCGCCGACCCCCTGACGTTCGGCCCGTCCAGGGCATTCGGGTATCCACCCGCTCCACCCGCACGGCACCCGTCCGGGTGCCTGCACGTCTGATGCGCCGTCATCGTGTCAACGACGAGAAGAACAAGGACCCATTCACGATGCTCAACCGAAGAGCCGCCCTCGCCGCCCTCGCCGGAACCGCCTCCCTCGCCCTTACCGTGTCCGCCTGCGGCAAGGAGAGCGAGGGCAGCTCCCAGAGCCGCTCCGAGGGCGGTACCGTCGGCATCGCCATGCCCACCCAGTCCTCCGAGCGCTGGCTCGCCGACGGCAAGAGCGTCGTCGGGGGTCTGAAGAAACGGGGGTACAAGACCAAGCTGGTCTACGGCAACGACGACCCGAAAGCCCAGCTGTCACAGATCGGGACCCTGATCGAGCAGGGCGTCGACGCGCTGATCATCGCGGCCATCGACGCCAAGTCGCTGAACGGCGTGCTTCAGCGGGCCTCCGACGCGCGCATCCCGGTGATCTCCTACGACCGGCTCATCCTCGGCACCGGGAACGTCGACTACTACGTCTCCTTCGACAACGAGATGGTCGGCCGGATAGAAGCCAACTACATCATCGAGAAGCTCGGCCTGGAGAAGGGCAAGGGCCCGTTCAACATCGAGCTCTTCGCCGGTTCCCCCGACGACAACAACACCAAGTACTTCTTCAAGGGCTCCATGGCGCTCCTGCAACCGTTCCTGGACAGCAAGCAGTTGGTCGTCCCGTCCCGTCAGACCGGGCTGGGCCAGCTCACCACCCCGCGCTGGGACGGACCCACCGCGCAGAAGCGCATGAGCGGCCTGCTCACCCGGTGGTACGTCGGCAGGACGCTCGACGCGGTCCTGTCGCCATACGACGGCATCTCCCGGGGTGTCCTGTCCGCGCTGGAGGCGCAGGGCTACGGCTCCGCCGGCAAGCCCCTCCCGATCGTCACCGGCCAGGACGCCGAGCTGCCCTCGGTGAAGTCGATCATCGCGGGCCGGCAGTCGCAGACCGTCTACAAGGACGTCCGCGTCCTCGCCGGCGCCGCCGCGTGGATGGTCGACGACATCCTCAGAGGCCGGGCGACGCGGATCAACGACCGGTTCAGCTACAACGACGGCGTCAAGGACGTGCCCGCCTACCTGCTCCAGCCGCAGAGCATCGACAAGACCAACTACGAAGTACTGGTCAGGGACGGCTACTACACCGCCGAGGAGCTCACGTAGCGACGGGATGTGTGCCGAGACCGGCCCCGGCCCTCAGGCTGGCTGCTGCTCGGACAACTCTCGGAGCAACGCGCTGTATTCGTCGGGATGCTGCTCGCGCAGGGATTGTGGCGACGAGGGACCCAGTCGACGGCCCTTGCCCCGCCCCGGACACCTCGGGGCGGGACTGCGCGCAAACGCAGCATCACCACCAGTGACGCCCGTTGTGCAAGCCCGGCGCTTTAGCGCTGGGTAGTTGCGACTCCAGACGGCTCAGCGCCTCCATGGCCTCGCGTTCGATGCGTGACAGTTCGTGGAGGGTGGTGCCCGCCCGTACGAGGAACGGCTCATCGCCCGCCTCCCCGGCTCGGGCGATCAGCGCGGCGACCTCCGTCCACAGGGCGGCGGCCTCGGTGTACAGCCGGTGGCCGGTGCGCAACTGAGGACTGGGCTCCAGCACTTGGAGGCACTCGGCGAGGAAGTCCCGATAGAGATTGCGGAACAGGGCGCCCCCGGTACCGCCCTTCTCCATCAGAAGGGCGGCCTGCGGCAGGTCCCGCCGCGGATCGTCGGTCCGCCGCAGCCAGGTGCGCACCAGCTTGCCGCTCTTCTCGATGCCACGGTGACCCAGGTTGGCGATGGGCGGGTTGAGAAAGGCGTCCGCGCAGGCGGTGATGGCGGGAACGATCCTCTCGCGAGCAGCGGGCAGGTCCTGGGGAGCGGTGAGAGTGAAGGACCGGTGCCTGGCGGTCATGGGCCCCCGCGCGGCCCGAGCCTGAGCAAGCCCGCCGAGACTCGTGCACACCGCTCCGCCCTGCTGCTCGGTGTCCACGAGGTAGGCGACCTGGTCGTCGTAGCCGTACATGGCGACGACATGACCACCGAAGTGCACCTTCGACCCGAAGTAGTCCAGGTGGTAACTGTCGAGCTGCAGCCCCACGGGCCGGCCGCCCTCAATGACCTCCACGACGTTCGCCCAGCCCTTCCGGGGCGAGGCGGTCTCCTGCACCACGAGATCCAGCCCGAGCGTCTCGGCCAGATTCCTGGTGAGCTCGAACGGCTTGACCCGCCCACCGAGAAAGGGGAACCCCATGCTCTTGCTGTCCCAGTAGACGAAGGAGAGCCCGCGCCCCAGGCCGAAGAGCATGGGTTCGGAGAGATCGAGTCCTTGGTGACGGAGGAGTACGCCGAGGGTTGATGTCTCGCAGTGCTGTGTGGCGCGGGGGTCGATGCCGTTGACGGTGGTCACGCGATGCTCTCCTGGTCGGGTGATCGGCCCGGTCATCACGCCACGATGACACCGCTTCGCCTTACGAGGAGTGAAGTCGGCCCATGCCTACTGCGATGTGGGCCTCAGAGCTTCGGCTCAACGGGGAAGGGAAGTTTGTCGGCCCAGCCGGCAAGAGCCGAGGCCGCGATCGCCCGGGCCTCACCGCCCGCGGAGGTCTCCGTCAGGAGGGACCGTTCGGCGTTGGGGAGGGCGAGTTCGCGGTAGAACTGGAGATCCTCGAAGCCGTTGACAGCGACGTCGTGACTGGTGGCGGCATACACGAGACGAGGGATGCGCGCCCAGTAGCAGGCGGTCAGGCACATCGGGCACGGCTCGCTGCTCGAGTACATCACGGCGTCTTCCATCAGATGGTGCCCGAGCTTCGTACCGGCGGCACGCAGAGCCATGACCTCGGCATGTGCCGTGGGATCGCGGAGCTCGACAACCGAACTGGTACCCGTGGCCACGACGTCGCCGTCGATGACGACGATCGCGCCGAAGGGGGTCTTGCCCTCGTCCTCAAGGGCGTGGCGGGACAGTTCGATGGCCTGGGTGAGGAAGTCGTGGTCCTGAGGGGTCTCGGGAGCGTAGGGCACCTTGTCTCCAAAGGTCGGTCGAGCCGGTTGCGGGTGCATTTACATGCAGTCGTGCACTTACATGCAGCAGGCGCATCTACATGTAGATGGAGGGATCAGCGTCGCCGAAGGGGCCGTCGAAATCCATGTCGTAGCCGGTGAGGGGCGTAGTGGCCCCGGCGGTGGCGACGGTCCGCAGTGCCTGTTCGGCCTTGTGCGGATCGGTCCAGTCCCCATTTTTCAACAGTTCGACCATATCCGGGATGTCGGCGCCGGACTGGTCGCCGCGGAGTATGAGCCGGTGGATGCGGGGTGCGGCGGAGGAGCCGGTCGGGCAGAGCAGAACCCTGGTGGAAGACAGGCGATCGTGCCACTCGGCGAAGGACCTGTCGACGGCGGGCGGCCGGGAGCCGGAGTCGGGGGTGAGGGGAAGGTTGTGCAGGATGACGCGGGTGATGGAGAGACGGTCTCCGCGGCGGAGCTGAGTGGTCATGAGGGCCTGTTCGACCTCATTACGGAAGGCCGTGAACTCGGGCTGGAGCCAGACCTGGTCGCACTGCACGACCACGGCGGCGGTCACGTCCGGCGCCGCCAGCTCGGCGAGGCGTTCGTGCCAGGCGGCCATGTCTATGACGGGGTCGGTCACGTTCCCTCCCGGGTGTGGGCGCCGACCAGTTGGAGGACGGCCAGGCCGGTGACGACGGCTTCGACGGGGTCGCTCTCTTCGGCCGCCCCGGGCAGGACACGGGCGGCGAGGCGCGCGGTTGCCTGCAGGGCAGGAGGAGGGAGTAGGGCGAGGAGGTCCCGGAGCTCGGCGTCGCTCTCGTCCGGGGTGAGCGGGGCCAGACGACAGGCAATGGCGAGGACCATCGCGGCCGGCCGTTGCTGGGGCTCGATCAGCGGGACGGGCAGCCGATAGGTGCGGCCGCCTCGGGAGTGACGTATCTCAGCGGCTGCCGAACCGGGAGGGTCGGCACGGCAGACGAGGCTGAGAAGGGCCTCACGAGCCTGGGTCGCCGAGGTGAAGTAACGGTGGGTGGCGAAGGTACGCAGATAGGCGCCCAGCAGCTGGTGGTTGGGCGTGAACTCGGGGCGTACCAGTTCGGGCGGATGAGGCAGCCGGGCATCGCGCAGGGTGGCGAGCGCGGTCACGGAGACCAGCGCCCAGAAGTGGTCGTACGCCTCCACGGAGCCGAAGGCGCGTCGGGCGGCATCGGCTTCCGGCGTGGAGACGCGCCCCTCACCGCCGTACAGGGACTGGCGCAGCTGGGTGAGGATGGAGGCCCCGTCCCAGTAGTTCCCCATGAACTTGGTACCGGTGAGGATCTCGTACGTCCCGTACAGCGCGCTGGCCTGATGGGCGCCGTGGAACTCGGTGAAGTCGCCGGTCCACAGCAGCACTTGGAGCGGGCCGGTGAGAATGGAGCCGAGTTCGTCCTGATTGGCTGCGGACTTGGGGTCGGGGTCGACACAGCGCAGGATCTTCAGGCGGGCGTCGGTCGTCAGGGCGGCGAGTTCACGGGCGGCCCGGCTGGAGGCGACTCCGCGTACCGACATCAGCAGGGCGGTGTTGGCGAGCCACGCCAGGTATCGGCTGAGGGCGCCCAGTGGTGGAGCGGGGTCGGACAGACGTCGGCAGTGGCCGATCACCGAGTCGATCAGTGCGTGGGCACAGGAGACGACCTGGATCGGATCGACGCCGCCGGCCAGGGTGGCGCGCACGAGGCGGTGCAGGACGTCGAGATGAACGATGATGGTGTTGTCGATGGCCTCGGGCGGCACTTCCGCCCCCACCAGCTGGTCGACGAGATGCCGGATGGCGGTGGGATCGTTGCCGGTCGTCGCCTGGCTGACCGTGCCCAGGTAGGAGTTGACGATGGGGTCGTGCTCGAGGCCGTAGGAGAGGGGACCCCGACCGGCCCCGACCGTCTGGGCGGTGAGCGCTTCGGCAAGGGTGCGGCGGAGCAGCTGGTTGCGGCCCCCGATGCTGGCCAGGCCGAAGAGCCGTACGAAGGAGAAGACCCCGAAGATGTTCGCCAGCAGGAACAGCAGCGCGCCGTAGGTGGCACTGACGGCGCTGTCGCCGAGCAGCCCGCAGCCGGTGAACAACGCCGCGAACCACCCGATGAGCACCCACTCCCGGAAGGCGATGTGCCCGTCGATCGCTCGCAACGACGGCCAGGAACTCGCCGCGGAGAAGGTCAGCGCGAAGATGACCGCCTCACCGGTCAGCAGCGTCGCGAAGAAGGCGATGCTGAACTGGGTCGCGTCCACGATGTCGTCGTGCCTACGGGGAAAGCTGAGCGCGAGGAACCCGAGCCCCACGGCACACAGAAACAACCAGCCCTGTCTCCACCCCTGCACTGCCGCTCCGCGCCCCCTGAGACTCACCGGTGGGGGGTAACTCTTGCAGGGATGACGGGTGTTGCCAACAGGTGATCAGGTTGGTTCGAAGTCGATCGGCCGCGCTGGAAGGGATACGACGTGCTTCAGACGGGAAGCTGGTCCATGTGTTCAGACTGCGGGCGGCGTACGTCCCTGGTAGCCGCCCTCCTGGCGCCTCCGCAACGTACGTTCATGGGGTGAGTGGCCCTGACTGCGGAGAAAATGGCGATTTTCACTCACACGTGCAGCAGCGATCGCCGATGATGTGCATATGCGCCTGCGTGCAGGCTTGGCAGGGCCAGAGACGGTTCCGCCAAAGCTGAGGGAAGTCGTCCCTTTGCGTGGGGGCAGTGCCAGTGAGGGGAGTCGGCGTGTCTGGCGGGTCGCGGCAGTCGGCGTACGACCAGTGGCAGAGCGTCCTAGAGCGAGAGTTCTTTAGCTCGCGGATGGCCGGCCATGCGGCGGTCTTCTACGTGGACGAGCGGACGGAGAGTTCGCTGATGCGTCGCAACGGCCTGGTGGTGGGGCTGGCGAACGCGGTGAGCGACGAACTGTACTGGGGTCGACCTGGTGAAGTTTTTGCCCGCCTTGAGTGGCGATGTCGCCAATGGGTCTACGGGTGCCGGGAAGACGCTCCCCCTAGCCTGCCCCTACTCGCAGCAAGTGTGCTGGCTGCTTCCAAGATGGCGTCGGATAGCGATATTTCGTCCTCCAATTACTACAAGCGACTAGCAGATGTGTTTGGTGTCGGTGACTACAAACAGGGGATATTGCGCGCCCACTTCAAATCTGTGGCTGACATGTGGGGAGAGTTGGATACCTGGCTTGAGGCGCAAGGCGGCGAAAGGGGCTACAGCACGATCTCCGGCGACAGTCATCTGACGCGCATCGGCTACCCGATGTCCCAGGCTCTTCTGAGGGAGCAGGATCGACGTATTCTCACCACCTTCTTCGCAGCTATGGGGGTCAGGCCCGGGAGCCCTGAGGAGTATCCGGGTCAAGAAATCATCCGGCTCCTGCGGCTGTGGACCTCAAGAAATCCGCATGGCCTGTCCCGCCCACTGCTTAGCGTGTTACGCGCGGCCGACTCTGGTGCCGAGGCTACCGACAAGCGTGCAGTCCTGGGCAAACTGTTGGAACGTCTGGTCGAGCATTGGGACGGCACGCTGTACGAGGATGGTCCGCGTGCGCGGCGGGCGTCCGCCTTGCGTCTCGTGCTGTCCGGGCGAGCACGACAACTGCGATGGGCCGCCGAAGCCGCACAGGGTGCCTCGGCCTCGACGACGGTCCGCTATGAAGCGGCGAGTGTTGACTACAGACTCGCCGATCCCTACGGGGGACTCTACCGAGGCTTGGAGGAACTTGATGTCACGGCAGACCAGTTGCGACACGGATTGATCCTTGAGGGAAACGATCTCTATCTAGAGTGGTTGCCCCAGCCGCTTGTCTTCTTCACCGAAGACGAATATAGCGGTGACTTTGTCAGCGTTGGTACTTTCATTCCCGGCGAACCACACATCCTCCTTGTACAGAACAGTGAAATCGCTGAAGTGCGCTCTGTGCTTGACGAGATTGCCGATAATGCCAGGATCGTCGAACGCAATGGGCCTGTCGCGGGCTGGACGATTATTAAGAACGTCGATTTGAAGATCGAAGTCACCCCGGCGGCTCTGCTCAAAGGGGGTGGTTCACACGCTGCACATTTCGTTCCCTCGACCCGTCGCGGCATCCGGTTCATCGGCGGTCTCGGTATCGGCAGAGATCTCGGCCCTCACCATTACCTCCAGCGCGGTGTCCCGGACTGGCTGCTTCCGCGTGATGTGTCCAGGGACGAGACAGTGTTGAGGGTCACGCTGAGTAGCAATGGTCAGAGCGATTCTCACGGCTTCCCGCTGCAGGAGACGCTCAGACCCTTCCCGGCAAGGCTAATGCCTTTTGCCGACGGGACCTACCAAATCAGCACGCCAGACCAGGGAAAATCAACTTTTACCGTTTCATCGGCGCTGTGGGAAAAACAGGCTCCCAGTACCGGAAGTATCGGACATCGCTGTGATGCGTCGGCCGAAAGCGAGGCTAAGCCGCTGGACCCCGAGGTGTCAGCGATCCGGGGCGCGGAAGCGCCCGAGAAGCTGACGCTGCCGAGGACCCTGTTGGTCCCACGAAGTGTGAAGGAGCTCGTGCTCATTGGGGGGCACGGGGAGCTTCTCTCGCTGGATCTGCCCGATATCCCAGAGTGGATAAGCGAATTCCTTCCTGGCCATGCGCATGGATACTACGCAGAGGTGACTATCCCTGAGGGCTATGTCTGGGCGATCCAGCGGTCGCGGCAGCGGACGACGGTGAAGAGCTTGGCGAACGGTGAACAGAAATCGGATCCGACTCCGACGGCCGACGATACAGAGTGGGCGGAGACTGTACTCTCCGCAGCCTCGGCTGGAAGCGGACCCTTGTGGGCCACATATGTCACTGCAGCAAGGGAGGTGCTGAAGTGACTAGTACCAAGACCGATGTTGGCGGACTGCTGTTGCGCTGGGCAAGCGAGCTAGGCTCGGGGCACACCGCGGACTTGAAACGCGGCGCTACCTGGCTAGCCCGTAGCGAGAATCTTCCCATTTCACCTGGCGCGGCGGGCCGATGGATCAGGGACTGCCAGTCGCTGGGACATCTCGACGTCGACTGGCGTTCAGGCCGCTGGAGCGTGGCTCCGGGCGTGCTTACTAGGCTTCCGTCTGCTGACGGTCTCGCGGCCCTTGTTGGCAGTCGCACGACCCGGTTTGAAGAGCGCGTAGTGCAGGCGGAGTTGGAAGACATCATGGTCATCAGAGTGCCTAGCAAACTGCCTGAGACCGACATTCCGGTGCCCGATACGTGGCTGGTGCAATACGACGAGTCCGCTGCGCTTCCTGAAGCCGCAGCAGGGCTCGGAGTTGAACACTGCGACTGTTTCGCCATCCAAGCTACTGCTTGGCTTCCCCCGCTCGTGCTTGGTCCGCTAGCGGCGGCTCCAGCTTCTGGCACTCAAGTGGAAATGTACGAAGGGAGCTTGTCCCAGCCGGCATTTGTCCCAGTCAGACGCTGGGAAAATGACGGGCTATACCGATTCCGGCGTGCCGACCACCGTCTGGTGTGCCAGATTTTCCGGGAAGGCTTCTGGCATTCTGTATCCCAGGAACGCGGAATCTATCTAGAGTTGGACCGGCTTGGGGTTGAACCCCGAAGGAATCTTCGCTGGTTTTCGGAGGAAGGTCGGGGGCGGGAGCGCTTCGGCCGACTCATCGTCGACTGGGGAAAACCTTTACCGGATCTCCAGCGGCGCATTGCTGTCATGTGTACAGCTCTGCCTCCTGAATTTGGGCAAAAATACAGGACGATCACTTATAGCAATGTTCCACGAGCTGTCGCTGAGCGCATTGCGATGTCACTCAAGCAAGAGCTCGGTGACAGGAACGACTGAGGAAGGCAGTACAGATGTCCGGAGATGAAAATTCCCTTGATATCAATGGGTCGTTTGAGCGGCTGCGTGAAGCACTGTTTCGTTACTATGACACTCCCTTTGGGCTAGCGAACCGGAAGCTTATGGAAGAGCGCCGTAAACTCCTTGATGTGGATAGAGGCGCCTGGCGTCGGCCGCTGATCGAGATCCGCCCGCAGTACAAGTCCAGTGGTATGACTATCGCGGCGTCGGTGGCGGAGGCGGACGCACCCCAGGAGCTTGCCGAACTGATCAGTGCGGGGCTGATGGAAGGCATCGAGAAGATGCACTCTCATCAACACCAGTCCCTGGTCGCGGCGATTCGGCGCGGCAAAGACGTCGTGATCACCGCCGGTACCGGATCGGGCAAGACAGAATCCTTCATGGCGCCTGTTCTAGCCGAGCTGGTGCGGGAGTCTGAAGCATGGATGAGCGGAACTCCGGCAAATCCGGGGAAATGGTGGTCCGGGCACGGGGGTGTCTACGTACCACAGCGGCGTGGTGAAACCGGGCACAAGGCGGCGGTACGCACCCTTGTCCTCTACCCAATGAACGCCTTGGTTGATGACCAGATGATGCGGCTACGCAAGGCCCTTGACAGTGATGCGGCGAGACGATGGGCTGATAAGTACCGAAACGGACACCGCTTCTATTTCGGCCGGTACACGGGAGCTACCCCCGTCACGGGAGATCCGAGTAATAAAAAGGCGGTAGGGAAGCTTCGAACTCTGCTGCAGGCGACCGAAAAGCGATCTGCTCGTGCCAGGGAGATCGCCGGTGATGGTGACGAGCAGTATTTTGTGCCGCGTGTCGACGGTGCCGAGATGCGGTCTCGATGGGACATGATTGATTCCCCGCCAGACATCTTGATCACCAATTACTCGATGCTTAATATCATGCTCCAGCGGCCCGAAGAGGACACGATCTTCGAACAGACGCGGCAGTGGCTGAAGGACGACCCCACAGCTAGATTCACTTTGATCATTGACGAGCTGCACACGTATCGCGGCACCGCGGGTACTGAGGTTGCCTACCTATTGCGGAATCTGCGCAGCCGACTGGAGCTCGATCAGCGCCCGGATCAGTTCAGAGTTCTCGCAGCGTCGGCTTCCCTCGATGCACAGCGCGATCGTGAATTCCTGGAGGAGTTCTTCGGGATTCCGGAGCATCGCTTTGAGGTGCTGGGCGGAGAGCTTGATCTCCCCATGGCGGAGACCTCCGATATCTCAGAGCATACGGAAAGGCTGAGCGGGATTACGGAGTCCCCCTCCAAAGTGGAGTCTGCGCAGGTGTTGCAAGAAACGGGAGCGCACCGTGCCCTCGTAAAGGCGCTTTATGATGGCGGGAACCTTGTCGCGCGACTGGATGAGGAGGCTGCCGGGCTCCTTTTCCCGCGCGCAGATGAAAAATTGAGGATGCAGGCATTCCGTGGTCTCCTCACTGCCCTCAGGACCGCAGACGAAACGCTGACGGGTCAGCTTCCCAAGCTTCGCGGACACCTTTTCTTCCGAAACATTCCCGGGATCTGGGCGTGCTCAGATCCGAATTGTTCCGGTGTGGAGCGCACTGATGACGACGACCGCACGGTGGGTAAGCTGTTTGCGCGCCCGACCTCCCGGTGCAGCAGCTGTGCATCTCGCGTCCTTGAGCTCCTCTACTGCCAGAACTGTGGCGACGTGATGCTCGGTGGCTACGCACCAGCAAAAGCGATCACCGCAAAGAGTTTTGATGCAGACCTCTTGCATGATCTGCCGGATCTTGAAGCGCAGGCCGAAGGTGTATCACTGGGCGCGAGCGCGGCGAATTATGTCGTCTACTGGCCGCGTACGCGGGAACCCGTCATTGATGAGCCTGAATTTTCATGGAAAAGGTCGACAGAGGGAGGAGTCCGGAGCGCAGAATTCAAATTTAAGCGCAGCAAACTCAGCCCGCGAACAGGACATCTGGCCAACACGCGCGAACATAATGAAGCAACGGGGTGGTCATTCCATACGAGGATTCCTCAATCAAGGCAGGGAAAGCAGAAGCTCAGACTGGAGGAGCTTCCGGCTTCTCCGACCCAGTGCCCTGCCTGCGGTGACAACTGGGAGATTCCGAGAATCAAGTCTGGAGTGCTGAGCCTGGCCGATCGGCGTCGGATGAGGACGCCCGTGAGGTCCATGCGGACGGGATTCGAGAAAGTCAATCAGGTTCTTACGACCAGCGTGCTATCGGCTCTGGAACAGAAGAAGGCGGTTGTCTTCTCTGACAGTCGCCAGGATGCTGCCAAGATCGCAGCCGGCTTGGGTCTACGCCACTATCAGGACCTCCTGAGGCTGTTGCTTGCCGAGAAGGTGGGGAGGCAGGGAGATCCCGTCGCCGATGCGGAGCTTGTGCGCAGGTACTTCAAGCGAGAAGGGCAGGTTGATACAGAGCTTGCTGCGGAAGCGCTCACCCGGATGCAATGGCGAGACAAGGAAGCTGTGGATGCCCTCAGGAAGATCTGGAGTGCAGACCCGATCGATGGAGTACCGGACCCGGCCCGTGAGGCGGAGCTTCTCGCTCATCTCGGTAAGTTCCCGAGCCTCATGGCTCACTCTGTCGCGATGGAGGCGGACCTCCTTGCTCTCGGCGTGAACCCCGGTGGCCCCAAGGAGAGCCTGGAGCGGGTGGAGTGGCAGCCGGGCTCACTTGACCTCGCCTGGTCGTCCCTTTATGACTGGAGCAGAAAGCAGGTCGAGCCCCGATTCGGGCTGGAGGAGCGCCAGGACAAGCTTCTAAAGAGTATCCAGGAGTCTCTCCGGAGTGAGATGTTGAGTGGCCTCTTCGGGAGTGCTGGAAGGGACTTTGAGTCCCTGGGGCTCGGCTGGCTGAGCCTTGCGTCGGATACGTCTCCCCTCGATGAAGATCCCTCTTCAGTCACGGCGCTTGTGCGATCTAGTCTGCGCGTGCTGGGCCACCTTCGCCGATTTCGCGAACTGCGTGACGGGCAGACTGAAGTGCCGGCTCCGCTGCGGATCTTTTGGGAAGCGGTGGCCACAGAAACTGGCCAGGACCCGGAGGATGTGCGCAGTCGAGTTGAACGGGCCTGGGGTGATGCTGTCGTTGAATACGTTATCAACCCGGAGAAGGTCAGTATCCGGCCCGCTGGCGATCACATGTGGGTATGCGGGAAGTGTAAACGTAAGCATCTGCACCGGGGAGCTGGTGTCTGTACCAAACCCAAGTGCGGGCGTTCTCTTCCAGTCGAGCCGGAGCCTGTGACTAAGGCCGGCGATGACTATTACGCCTGGCAGGCGGCTGAGGGAGAGGGCAGATTTCGTCTCAACTGTGCGGAGCTGACCGGTCAGACGGACCGTCTCGACGCTCAGTCAAGGCAGGCCCGCTTCCAGGACATCTTCCTTGAGGGTACGGAGATCAAGGGGCCTGACAGCGTTGATGTCCTTTCGGTGACGACGACCATGGAGGCCGGGGTAGACATTGGCTCATTGGCTGTCGTACTGATGGCCAACATGCCGCCTACTCGGTTCAACTACCAGCAGCGCGTGGGGCGTGCCGGACGCCGCACCGCTCCGGTGGCGCTGGCGCTGACTGTTTGCCGTGGCCGCAGTCACGACGAGCACTACTTCCAGGCACCGGAGCGGATCACCAACGACGAGACACCCGAGCCATACCTCTCGACGGATATGCGCGACATCTTCCAGCGCGTTCTCGCCGCTGAGGTCCTTCGCCGAGCTTTCGCGGAGGTCGGCGGTTCCTCAGCTGACGGGGAGAACTTGGATCCGACGCGCAATGTGCATGGGCAGTACGGAACCGTTGCAGACTGGGAGCGTGTGCACATCTCCATCAGCAACTGGATCGACGGACATCACCAGGACATTGCTCGAATCGCGAACGCACTCGCGGCCCATACGCAGGAGCCGGAACAGGCTCGAAACGCGATCCGTTGGGTTCAGGGCAGCCTTGTCAGAGAAGTCGGAGAGATCGCGCGCTCCGGGCATGGCCATGGGGATCTAAGCCAGCGCCTGGCGGAAGAGGGGTTGCTGCCTATGTTCGGCTTCCCCACGAGCGTCCGGTACCTCTTCACGCGCAAGCCCAACGGGGCCTACCCTTGGCCGCCGACTGGCGTGGTCGACCGCGGCCTGCCCATTGCGGTATCGCAGTTCGCACCGGGTGCGGAGACAGTGAAGGACGGGGCGGTCTATACGTCCGTCGGCGTCGCGAACTACCGACCTTCGGGGGCCAATGTGCAGGCTGACCGCGATCCGTTGGGTCCATCGAGAAACATCGGAATCTGTCGGGCGTGCTCCCATGTTGAGGAGAACGTCACACCGATAGCGCCGACAGAGAACGATGAGCCGCTGACTTGTCCTGCCTGCACCTCAGCTGACGGCATGTACACCCACATTGAACTCCGGGAGCCTGAAGGATTCTTCGCGCCCCCGAAAGAGCCCTTCAAACGGGACTTCGACGGGAACTTCTCCTGGCAGGCCCGGTCGCTCGCGCCCAGGACGGGGACGAACCTGGATACCGAAGCGCGTGAGCGTAACGTCGGTCCCGAAGACATTGCAGTACACGCCGGCAAAGGGCGTAAATATGCGGTGAATGACAACGGAGGCAACCTCTTCAGGTTCGCTCCCGTCCAGAGCTCTAACCTCTGGTCTGGGGCATACGCTGAACTCGGCGCGATTGGGCGGTCCTCGCTGATCAAGGTGCACGAGGATCAGGCGGTGAGCGTGGCCCTCGGAGCCACCCAGCGGACCGACCTCTTTCTCTTTGGCCCGCGTGTACCCGTCTTCCATGAACATGGATACAGGCTTGATCTATCGCCCGTACCCCATGTCAACGGCTTCCCGGACGACCGTACGGGTCGTAAGGCAGCCTGGTACTCCCTGGCTGCGTTGCTGCGGAAGTCTGCGGGGGCGCTGCTCGACATCCAGCCATCCGAGATCGCTGCTGGTATTCATGGCGCGGTGACCAAGGACGTTGGCGCTAGGGTTTTCGCCTTCCTCTCCGACACCCTCGACAATGGGGCCGGCTACTGCACGCACCTGGCGGAGCCGGTCGTCTTCAACCGGCTGATGAGAGCAACAGACAGCATGCTGGCGAAGTTCCGAGAGGGCAGGCATGGGCTTGAGTGCCGGGGCTCCTGCTACGAGTGTCTGCGCGACTACACGAACATGGCCTACCACCCGCTCCTCGACTGGCGGCTGGCAGCCGACTTGCTGGGGATCATGCAAGGCAGGAAGCTGGACGTAGACCGCAAGAACGCGCTTACCCTGTTGGAGAACTGGGCTGCTGATACTGCGGGTGCCGGGCCTGTGGTGGAGCTGGACAGCCACCCCGTTGTGATCTTCGATGAAACGGTCGTGGTCGCGGTCAAGAGCCCCTTCGAGATGGTGGGCAAAGACCTGGAAAGCGAGCGGATCACCAAGGTCGGCGATGAGATTGCTCAGCAGGGATGGGACGTGGAGGAGGTCGTCTTCGTCGATGACTTCCTACTTGAGCGCGTGCCGTCTCGGATCACTGTCCAGCTGGACAACTTCTTGGAACGGTAGCTGACCGAAGCCAGCTGCCCTGCCGCAACTCTGGTTGCGGCAGGGCACTTTCGCTGGCAGATCAGCTGAGCTGCCTGCTCCGCAGGGCATCGACAAAGCCGGTCCAGGCTATGGAATGCACTCGGAGTCGGCGCCCGTGCGGTTGCTTGCTATCGCGTATGACCGTGCTGTTGGCGATGAAAGCCGCCTCCACGCACTCAGTCTCATTGCCGCCGCTGTACGACGACTTGAACCAGACGAGGGCAGGAACCTCAGGGTTTGGTCTCGGCATCCTTCATGTCCTCCTTGGCATGGCTGATCAGCTTCCGTGACGCCTCGATGTCCAACGCTTGGGCGCGCAGGTATTCGAACGCAAGCCGGTAGCGATCGAGTTCCGCCTCCTTCTCCATGAAGACGGAGCCGACGTGAAGGTCTACGTACACCACGTCCAGTGAGGGTTCGGCGCCGCCAAGGATGACGAAGCTGCCGAGGGCTGCGCAGTGCGCGCCTCGAGAGAAGGGCAGGACCTGAAGCGTGATGTTCCCCGACTCACTGGCGGCGAGCAGATGACTGAGTTGTTCGCGCATGATCTCAGGGGAGCCCATCACACGGCGGATGACGGACTCATCAAGGATGGCCCAGAGATGCGGGGCCTTGGGGCGGCTGAGGATCTCCTGGCGTCGCATGCGGATGTCCACGAGGCGTTCAACTTCCTCGGGCAAGCGGCGCATCTCGTTGGCTTGTTGGAGCGCAGTGGTGTAGTTCCGGGTCTGGAGCAGCCCTGGAACGTAGACGCAGGAGAAGTGGTCCTCCCGCACAGCCTCGTCTTCGAGTGTGAGCATCAGGTTCATAGTTTCGGGGATGTGGTCGGCCAAGGAGCTCCACCAGCCCTGCTGCTTCGCGTCTTTGGCCAGGGCAACAACGGCCTTGCGCTCGGCATCACTTGCTCCGTACACACGACAAAGAGCGTCAATGACAAGCCACTTGACGGGCCCTTCGGTTGTCTCGTACCGACTGACCGTGGCCTTGGACACTCCGACGAGCTGACCGGCTTCCTCCAAGGTCATCCCCTTGCGGGCACGTAGCTTGCGCATCGTCGCACCGAGGTGGCGTCTGCGGGTTGTGGCCCTCGCTGACATGCGGATTCCCTTCCAGCCGCTCCGGAGCGTTGTCCAGAGGTCCCAATGAGGCTAGATCGCGCGTGAGTTGACGCACTACCAGATTCACTCGATCGATTCCAGTGAGAAGTTACATGGTGGGACTTCTCGCTGCCATACTCGCATCGAAGCGCTACGCAGTGCAGTCGTACGGATACGGCAGGCGCAGCACTGAAGTGGCAAGTGAGGGAGCAGCGACATGACCAGTCGTGACACCAATCAGAATCCGCACCGATACGTGCTTCCGTTCAGGGCGTCCCCTGAGGTTCTCGGCGGCCTGCGGCGGAACGTGAGGGCGGCGCTGCGGTCATGGGGCCTGTCTGGCCTCGCTGATGAGGCCGAGCTCGTTGTGACCGAACTCGCGACGAACGTCTTCAAGCACGTTGGTGCGGGAAGCGCCGCGACCCTTGTCCTTGAGCTGTTCACCATCGGCGTCCGTGTGGAGATCCACGACACGAGCTACAAGGTGCCATCCCCAACTGGGGCGGGGTGTACGTCAGAGTGTGGCCGAGGTCTCCATCTGCTGGTCGAGATGGCGCGTGACTGGGGCACCGCTGTGACAGCGTCTGGAAAGACGGTTTGGTGTGAGCTGCAGCTCACGGAGGACAGTGCGTGCGCCAGCATTCAGCGGGCCGATAGGGTCCTCGGCGAGTACCGGGAGCTGGCTGGAGAGGCGGCCGTTCCGCCGCTCAGCTGTTCGCAGGCGCAAGGGGAAGCGGCGACCAAGCTGATCGGAGATCTGCTTCATTGGCTGGTGGCGCAGGGCTGCGATCCCGACGAGGTCCTTGACCGTGCGCAGCGGCACTATGAGGCTGAAGTGGACGCTGCCGCGTGATTTCCCAGGCGAGGCCAGTGTCCCCTCAAGTGGTCCACGCGGGCTGTGCCATCTCGGCCCGCAGAGCGGCAGGTGTGCGCCAGGATTCTCCGGAGCGGCTCTTGTGGCACATCCGGTGGCAGTTGGCACAGAGGAACGCCAGGTCGTTCAACTTGGTCTCGCGGGGCCCAGATATGTGGAGGGGCAGTAGATGGTGAACCTCGATGTAGCCCTTGCCGAGGGAACCGTAGAAGCGACCGAAGTCAAAGGTGCAGACTTCACATTGCAGAGGCTGACCGCGCTTCTCGGCCTGCGCGATCTTGAGGTTTCGGAGGCTGCGGTCGCGCTCACGATGCAGAGCCCGGCGGGCGAGGAGTCGGCCTTCGATGGCGGAGTTCCCCTGGTCGTCGACTTCGTCGGGATCTTCGGGCAGCTTGCCCAGCTCCCCGCTCCTGATCCCTTCGCGCAGCGCTGCGGCAGCCTCAAGCATCTCTGTGGGGCGGTCTCTGAATGCAGTTACTGTCTCCTGGTCCAGGTGGCCCCCTTTTGTGCGGATGCCGGTGTACTTGCTATGGATTGTCGCAAGATTCGAGGATTTGAAGCGAACGCTGCCGACAGACCTGAACTTGGGGTTGGCTTGCGCCGCACCCGGGTGGATGGGCAGGGAGCGGAGAAGGTTGGACAGATCCGTTATGCGTGGATCTCCATGGTTGAGGCTCTTCCAGTCGTTCTCGACGACGAGTGCGCAGGCCAGCAGCAACTCGTCACGGGTCCATGCAGGGCTCGTCGGCATGGGCCATATCGTATGAGTGTTCGCCGTTGCGTGTGGGTCGGTCGGGGAGCGCATTGATGTTTGACGCACACTTGGAGGCGATCGCATTGTCAGTGGGGTCTGTCACCCTCTGTGATGGCTGGTGGCAATCGGTGCCAGTCGGGCAAATCTGGAAGGAGGGTGCATGACCAACACCGAGAGGAAGTACACCTCGGTTGAGATCTGCGCTGGGGCGGGTGGGCAGGCGTTGGGCCTGCATAATGCACTGTTCAAGCATCTCGCTCTGATTGAGATCGACCGGAATGCGGTTGCCACGCTTGAGAAGAACGTGCAGGACAACGCGGAGTGGGAGGGCTGTGAGGTCATCTCGGCTGATCTCACGAAGCTCGTGCCGTCGGAGCTGAGGGAGAGGCTGGGGCTAGATCCAGGAGATCTGGATCTGCTGGCCGGCGGTGTCCCGTGCCCGCCGTTCTCCGTCGCCGGGAAGCAGTTGGGACGGGACGACGAGCGGGACCTCTTTCCAACGATGCTCGAGCTCGTCGACGAGCTGGAGCCCAAGGCCGTGATGATCGAGAACGTTCGCGGTCTGCTGGAACCGGAGGTGAAGTTCCGGGAGTACCGCAACTGGATTTTGGGCGAGCTTGAGGCCATGGGCTACGAGAAGTGCTATTGGGATGTCCTGGAGGCCAAGGACTACGGAGTCCCGCAACTCCGCCCACGCGCCATCCTGGTAGCGCTGAAGAAGGATTTTGTTCCGTTCTTCTCCAAGGGGAAGCCGGAGCCACTTCCTCTTGTGACAGTGGGGGAAGCCTTGGAGGACACCATGCGTGATCGCTTCAAGGAAGCTGATGATCCGCGGGCTGATGACGCGTTCAATACGTGGCTCGGTAAGGCATCGAAAGGCGTTGCCCCCACGCTCGTCGGAGGCTCTAAAAAGCATGGGGGTGCAGACCTCGGTCCGACCCGCGCGAAGAAGGCGTGGGGTCAGTTGGGGGTGTGTGGACTCGGCGTCGCGAATGAGCCGGAGGACATGGAGCGCTTGCAGAGCAAAGAGCGTGATCTCTTCGCTAAAGCGGGTCCTAAACTCACGGTGACCCAAGCAGCGATCATCCAGGGTTTCCCTGAAAGCTGGAAGTTCACTGGCAGGAAGACCGCTGCATACCGCCAGGTGGGGAATGCGTTCCCGCCGCCAGTCGCGCAAGCTGTAGGGGAACAAATCAGGAAGGCACTTGAGGCGGCACGGGAGTCTGGAGTGAAGGCCCTGGTGCGGCAGAAGCGCGCTGAGAGCAGCGAGCGTGACAGCGGAGAGCTGTTCAGCATGGCTGATCTCTCAGCGGGGGTCGTCACGGAGGCGGCTGACCGTAGCGGCGATCTTGAGAACGCAGTCGTCGGGTGACTCATGCTCCCAGAACCGAAGCACGGTCCACCCGGCTTCACGGAGACGCTCATCGGTGTCCCGGTCGCGGTTCACGTTCCGTGTGACCTTGTCGGACCAGTAGCCAGGGTTGGTCTTGGGCGGGACGTAGTGTTCTGGGCAGCCGTGCCAGTAGCAGCCGTCAATGAAAACGGCCAGCTTCGCCGGACGGAAGACGAGGTCTGCCGTCCGGCGAAGCCCAGGCAGCGGCTTGGCTGCTACCCGGTATCGCAGTCCCTGCGCGTGCAGAAGTCGCCGCACCAGTAGCTCCGGCTTTGTGTCCCGGTTCCGGATGGCCTGCATGTTCCGGCGCCGGGCAGCCGACGAAGCCCAAGACCCTTCGGGCGGCTCCCAGCCGCTTCTGCTATCCATCCTCAGAAATGCCTGAATTCTTGAGCACGCGTAGCTTCTCGTCGTTGCTGAGTGACTTTGTCTGCCGCACTTTATTTCGCACTATGGCCGGAATCATGTCGAAATCCAGGTCGAGTGACCGGAGTTCATAGACGTTGATTCCTTCCACTTCGTACCAGTCGACATCGAATCCGAGCTCACGTAGCTCCCGTGTCCTTCGCTCGGTGTGTACGTCGTCGCCGGTCACGATACGTAGCATCGCTGCTGGTACCGGCCGGGACAGGCTCTCGTGAAGCAGAGAGAAGAGGCGCTCGTGAGTCTTGCCGCCGTAGGGGGCGCTTAGGAGTCGCTCAGGGACTGTCTCTTTGTAGCGGGAGCGCATTTGGTGCTCGATCTTCGAGTGTAGCGACCTGAACTGGGGATTCTCAGGTGGCAGATGCATCAACATGCGGGCCTGTGTAGCGCGGGCGGTGATGTCCTTGGCGTACGTGTATGCCTCGAACAGCGACTGAGGGTCGCTATGGGATGAGATCTCCGAGAGGAGATTACTCAGGGCGTGTTCAGCATCCGGCTTAAGCTGCTGCCACTGGTCCTGTGGAGACTGCTGATTGGCCATGGGATAGCTTCATCCTTCTGATGAGGGTATGTATTCCTCTGTCTTGCCTCTATTCTGTCCGCTCAACGTCCAGCTGCCGGGCGGCGAGTTGCTGCATAATCTGCCTGTCATGGCGAGATGTGCAGTTCACGGCCTTGATGAACCATGGCGCGATCCATGACGAAATTCGGTAGGGCCATTCGCCTAGATGGAGCCGACGGCCGGGCAGCCATCCGGGGTCTGGCTGTGTTTCCGAACGAGTCGCCGGCAGGAGAGACACGTCCGGCTCGTCGTCGAAGCGCCGACGCCGCTCAAGCTGTGCCGTGACACCGATTAGCCACCAAGTGAACAGCAGTCGGGAAGAGGCGTCGCCGATGCTGTCCAGCAAGGACTCCTCTAGCCCAGCTGCTTCGAATGCAGCTGCAATGAGGTCCGGTCGTGGCTGAGCGTGGACGGCCTCCTGCTCCGTGATCACGACCTCGATGAGATTCTCAGCCGCGCGATCGATCTCGGCGTAGGTCTCTTCGGCGATCTCCGCGTCCAGGAAGCGATTCACGCCGCGATAGAACTCGCCTGGTGTCTCGATCCGCAGCTCAGCGCCAGTGCGCGCCCTCAACTCGCTTGCCAGGGAAGGCCAGGGACGCGAGCTTCGTCCGTTACCCGCTGGCTGGTACCAGTCGTCCTTCGTGTCATTGGAGACGAACAGCAGCTGCGAGCGCTCTGTTGATGCTGCCATGTGCTCGATCGTCTCCTCCCATAGCAGGAAGTCCCCGGATGACGACAGGGGTGTACCTTTTCCTGCATCTGCAAATCCAGGCGGGATTTGGTTAGGGAATCTGTATGTCGCTGCTTCATCCACACGCCGTCGGATTTCGGCCTGGTCTGGAGGCTCTGCGATCTTATCGCCGAATAGCTCGGCTACTTGAGATAGTACAGGGTCGCCCCTTTCGACTGACGAAATGGCGAGATCATACTCTTTGAGGCGCTGGATGTGATCGCCGAGTGCCTTGGTCCAGTCGCCGAGTAGTACCCTGACAGCCTGATCTGATATCTCAGATTCAAGAGCCTCTTTAGCTGCGGTGTCCTGCGCATACTTGATAAGTAAATCCTGGACAAGCTTTCGTGCATCCAAAATAGCTGCGCGCGCCTCTCCGATCTTGTTTTGGAGATTTTTGGACGCGGTTTCCAGGGCTTTCTTTCTACCTATGATGATGCGATGGCGATTTTGGACGAACTCAAGCCCAACCTGATGTGGGAGCCATAGCCGCTGTTGCACGCTTTGGAGGGCTTCCAGGACCTGAGTGCGGGCGGCAGGTGTGTACTCGTAGAGGCTGAGCAGCACATTGGTATCGAGTACGACAGTCCCGTGTGTGAAGAACTGCCGCCGGTCTGGGCTGTCCTCGGATGGACCGCTCTGAATCCAGTCCCGGTACTGCCTGATCAACGGGTATTCGTTCTCCGGGCCGGTCACTGCCCAACTCCTCTTCTGCTAATGACGGTACGAGTCTGATGATCCTGCGTTAAGGGCGGAGCCGCCACCGAATAGGTGCTATCTCCTGAGGGAGCTGCGGCTTCCTGGCGCAGTGTTTTGCCCTGCGCGGAGCCGATCGCTCAGGTGCTGGCCGTCCGGCCCCGGCTCTCCTGGGCCTCCGGGAGCCGGGGTGCCGGATCCGCGTCTTCGCCAGGCCTGGCGATGACCCAGTAGTCCCCGTCGATAAAGGCGTGGGGACGATCGTGGTGCTCAGGCTGAGCACGTGCTACTCGATGGGCTACGAACTCCCCTTCGCCTGGCACCGGGCCGCCAAGGGCTCGGGCCACGGCCTGGTGGGAGTGGTAGTCGCCGAGGATGATGATTCCCTCTGGGCGCAGAGCTGGACGCGCCCGCCCCTTGTCCCCCTCGCGTACACGAGCCATGTAGTCAAGTTGCTGGGCAGCAGTACGCACGACGCCGCGGCCGATTCGTTTGCCATGTACGAAGCGGAACAGCTGGCGGACGCGGGCCTGCCCCTTATTCTTACCTGGTATCAGGATGCGGGCCCGTGTCTCCTCATCGAGGTGGAGCAAGACATTTTCTGGGAGTTCTACGTCTTTCCATAGCCAGAAAATCTTGTCACGGTGTATGGCTTTAACCGTGAACTTCATGTCTCTATTGGTCCCGCCGTTGAGCCATTCACGCTTTATGCGCATCAGGCCGGCACTCCATTGACTCAAGCGATCATCAGCCCACACGAGCAGGCAGAGGTGGCCTAGAGCCTCGGGCGGGATCATCCACGTGCCAAACCGTTGTGAGTATTTGCAGTCCACTTCGATACCGGCGATCCGGTAGTCTGTGGCGTCCCCGTCCTCGAAGGTGAACTCCCTCTGGAGATTGATCTCCACTAGGGTTCCCGCATGGGTCTTCTCTGTCTTGAAGAGCGTGTTCCAGTCATAGCGGCCGGTTGCTTCGCCGTTGAGAAGCTGATCGATGGTGTTCCGCAGTACGGCGGCAAACCTTTGGCCATCTGGATCGAGCTGCAACAAGTGATCGCGGACGATCATGAGCTCGGCGTCGCGGCGTACAGCTTCATCAAGGGCGATATTATGCGCCGCAGTGACATCTATGGGAAGCAAGTGAGACCTCGACTAGTTATCTGAACTTGCCGTGACGATGACTTCGTGGGTTCGGCATAAGAAGGAGCTCGATGGGGTGTTCGCCATGGCGGTCATCCGCCCGCCCCGTGGCACTCCCCATAAACCCGCCCCGACCCGCACCAGCACGCCGTCCCCCGCTGCGGCGGCCACTCCACCGCGCGGCCTCGAGCCGCCAGTGTTGTGGCGTACTGGGGGAGCAGTGCAGCCTCCGCCGGGGACATGAGCTCCGATGCCGCGAAGGCCTCGTACGACGGGACCGTTCCCGTCACGATGCCGAGGTTCGCCGTGCCGGAGGCGGACAGTTCGCGCAGGGAGGCCTCTATCGTCGCCAGGTGCTCCTCGTGGGAGGGGTACTCCGCGGAGAGGGAAGGGTAGGCGTCCACCAGCTCCGTGAGCTCGGAGGTGGGCCAGTGCAGGACCGCCACCGGGAACGGGCGGGACAGGGCCTCCCTGAACGTGCCGAGTTCCGCGCGCAGGCGGGAGATCTCCGCCTCCAGCTCCGCCGGGTTCTCCGAGCCGAGCGACCAGACGCGCTTCGGGTCGTGCAGCTCGTCCAGGGAGACCGGGGAGGTGTGGAGGGTGTCCGCCAGGACGTCCCAGTCGTCGTGTGCCAGGCCCAGCATGCGGCGGACGCGGTGGCGGCCGAACAGCAAAGGGTGCGTGGAGTACGGCGGCTCCGCCACGTCCGTCAGGAGCACGCGGGCCCCCTCCGTGAATGTCTCCTGCGCCTGCTCCAGCTCGTCGTGGGACTCCAGGGCCTCCGCGACGATCACCCAGGGGGCCGGGTCCCGGGGGGCCGCCACGCGGACGCCCTCGATGATCGCGCGGGCCTCGGCCTCATGGCCGTACTCCCAGAGGTTCGCGGCCTTGAGGGCTCGTACCAGATGGGGGTTCTCCAAGACCTGGGACGAGGACAGCAACCGGTCGTAGAGGGAGGACGCGGCGGGGCGGTCGCCGGCCAGTTCCAGATGGGCCGCGGCCTGCAGGAGCAGGGCTTCGGCGTCCTCGGGGTACCGGTCGGCGGTCCGCTCCAGGCGCGCCGCTTCGGCGTTGTGGTCGACGTTCTCGGCAGGCGTGTCGGGGCGCATGGGTGACACCGTACTGCCGATCAGTGGCAAAGAAGAGGGAGGTGCAGGCCAGGGCCCGGTTAACGGCAGAAGAGCCCCGGGTCCGGCCCGCACCCGCGTCCTCAGATCGTCACGCCGTCGATCTGCAGCGTCTGCACGGCCTTGGCCGCGAAGGATACGGCCACCGACTTTCCGCTCAGGAAGGTGTTGGAGTACGACACGTACTTGTCGCCGCCCGTCGTCACCGTGTTCCAGCGCGGGACCAGGCCGCCCGAGCCGCCCGTGACCGTCGTGAAGCGGGACAGGTCGAAGGTCAGGGTCTGGGCCGACGTGGAGGTGTTCAGGGCCACGATGACCAGGCGCTTGGCCGAGGAGTCGTAGGCCGCGACCGCGTTGCTCACGCCCGTGTCGATGATCTTCATCCCGGGGCGGATGTGCCGGGCGAACTGGGCCATGACGTAGTACTTCGTCTGGACCGCGGTCGGCTGGAGGGTGCTCTGGTCGTACGCGATCATCGCCCAGCCCGTCGACGGGTCCATGACCTGCCAGTAGACCCAGGCCGTGGGGTGCAGCCAGCGGAAGTCGTAGAGGAGGTTGAAGGCCATGGTGTAGCCGGTGCCGTCGCTGTCGCCGGTCTCGGAGTTCCACAGTTTCTTGCCGGCCGTGGTCACGACGTCCGTGTACAGGAGGTCCCTGCGGCCGTTCGAGCCCTGGTAGCCGTGCACGTTGACCTGGTTGACGTACCCCTTCGTCGTCGAGCTGAAGGAGTTCCAGGTGGTGCGGGCGAGGTCGTAGCTCGTCTCGTCGGAGGCCGAGATCTTCACGCCGGTCAGGCCGCGGTTGTTCAACTCGCTGCGCAGGTACGGCAGTACGGCCGACTGGACCGTCGCGTCGATGTGACAGCCCTCCTGCGTGCCGGTCGCCGTCCACCAGGACGAGGAGGGCTCGTTGAAGGCGTCGACCGTCGAGAAGTTCACGCCCCAGTTGTTCTTGGCGTACAGCGCCGTGGCCGCCAGGTGGGAGGCGTGCTGGCGGTAGTTCCAGGACTGGAGGTTGTTGCCGCCGTCGGAGGCGCCGGAGGGGTTGTGGTTCAGGCACATCCACCACATCGGGGAGTTCGCGAAGAGCTCCGAAGTCGCACCCCGCGCCGTCGCCTTCACCAGCATCGCCCGCTGGTTCGCGTCCGCCGTCCAGTCCCATGCCGAAGACGTCGGGTCCTCGTTGTTCCAGTCCTGCCAGAAGCCCTCGATCTGCTTGAAGGCGGGGATGTTCGGCGAGGCGGTCATCGACGTGCCGCCCACGGAGTTCCAGCTGGAGGCGCCCAGGTTGTAGCGGGCGATGTTGAGGCCGAGGCCGGGGAGCGTGGTGCCGTTGTAGGACGTCGACTTGGTGGTGAAGAAGATGTCGGCGAAGTCGTCCCGGGCGCCGAACACGTTGGCCCACCAGGCCAGAGAGGTGCCCCAGCCCTCCCAGGTGCCGTACGACGTCCCCGGGCTGACCGCGATCGTTGCGTCCGCACGGGCGGTACCGGTGGCCAGCGCGCTGCCGAGGAGGGTGCCTCCTGCGGCTGTCAGCAGCGTTCTGCGTCGGATCATTGCTACTCCGAACTCCGATGGATCGACGCGGCCTTCTGACCCGCGTCGTGGCCTGCCCCGTTCATGCCACGACGAAGCATCGGGTGTGGCCAATGGGGTTGTCGATAGTTCTGACAGCCCTTCCTAAAACCTGTGGAGGAAGTTCGGTATGCCGGACACGCCGACCAGTCAGCCGGCTCTACGGGGCGTTCGGCACTGGTGAGTTGAAGGCCCGGCCCTTATCGTGCGGGCGGCCCCGTCCGAGGAGGCGTGAGGTATGCGGCAGCGCGTCATGCACCACGGAGCCCGGCGCCGGCGCGAGCGTCGCCGCCGCGCGGTGTGGACCGGCGGCGAACTCCTGGTCAGCGTGGGCGTGGTCCTGCTGCTGCTCGTCGTGCACCAGCTGTGGTGGACCAACCGGGAGGCCAAGGAGGGTGCTCAGCAGGGGGTCGAGGCGCTGGAGCGGGAGTGGGGGCGAGGTGGGGGAGCCGATTCCGGTACGGCCGCCGGCTCCGGGTCCCCGTCCGCGTCCTCTTCTACGGCTTCTACGGCGTCCCCGAGCTCGCGCGCCGAGCGGGATCTCCGCGCCGCCGCCCAGGACCCCGCCGCCCTGACGCCGGGGCGGTCCCAGGCGTACGCCATCCTCACCGTCCCCCGTCTCCACCTCCGCGTCCCCGTCGCCGAGGGCGTCGGCAAGCGGAGCGTGCTCAACAAGGGGTACGTCGGCCACTACCCCGGCACCGGACAGCCGGGCCGGGCCGGGAACTTCGCGGTCGCCGGGCACCGCAACACCCACGGTGAGCCCTTCCGGTACATCAACCGCCTCGAGCCCGGGGACACCGTCCGGGTGGAGACGCGGAGCGCGGTCTACACGTACGCCGTGGACAGGACCATCCGCCAGACCTCGGCCCGCGACTCGGGAGTGATCCGCCCCATCCCGCGCTCGACGGTCCACCCCACCTACGGCTACACCACGCCCGGTTACTACCTCACCCTCACCACGTGCACCCCGGAGTACACGTCCCGGTACCGGCTGGTGGTGTGGGGCAAGCTGGTGTCGATGCGGCCGCGTTGAGAGGGCTCACTGCTCCCGCAGCGCCACCACGCTCGCCGCCGCCACCAGCGCCAGCACCGCCGAGACCAGCATGGCGATGTCCGCGCCGTGGGCGAGGCCGTCGCCGGAGGAGGTGGCGATCGCGATCGTCAGGGCGACTCCGGCGCACGAGCCGATGTAGCGGAAGGTCTGCTGGGCGCCCGATCCCATCGCCGCCCGCGCGGCCGGGACGGATTCCACCGCGAGCAGCGGGAGTGCCGCGTTCAGCAGGCCGCTGCCGATGCCGGCCACGACGAGGCCGGGGAGCAGCCGTACCCAGGAACCGGCGTCCAGCGAGCCCAGCATGGTCAGGACGCCCGCCGCGTGCAGCAGGAAGCCGATCGCGAGCTGCCATCGCGGCGGCACCCGGCCCGCGAGGCGCCGGGCCTGGAGGGCCACCGCGAAGGACAGGCCGGACCAGAGGAGGAAGAGCCAGGCGGTGTCCATCGCGGACAGGCCGACCGTCTGCTGGAGGAGGGCCGGCAGGAAGCTGAACAGGCCGATCACCGCGAGACCGGTGAACAGGCCGCTGGAGGAGGACGCGAGGAAACGGCGGTGGCGCAGCAGACCCAGGTCGATCATGGGGGTCCGGGAGCGCCGCTCCACCACTACGAACACGGCCAGCAGGACCATGGACGCCAGCAGCAACAGCTCGACCGGTGCCCGCAGCCAGCCGTCCCGGCCCAGGGTCAGCGCTGCCACCAGGGCGACCAGGGCGAGCCCGAAGGTCACGGCTCCGGCGAGGTCGGGGCGGCCGCCGCGCGGGGCCCGGGACTCCGTCAGGAGCCGTGCGGACAGGGCGGCCACGAGCACGGCCGCGGCGCCGAGAACGCCGTAGGACACCCGCCAGCTCGGCAGCGCGCCGCTCAGCAGAGGGCCGACCGCGATGCCGCCGCTCACGAACGCGCCCCACACCCCGGTCGCGTGCAGGCGCCCCCTCGGTGAAGGGAACGCGTGGACGATCAGGCCCAGGCTGCTCGCGAGGAGTGCCGCGCTGGCCGCGCCCTGGGCGATCCGGGCCAGCGTGAACAGCCAGGTGGACGAGGTCAGCGCGCCGAGGGCCGTGGTGAGGCCCAGCGCCAGGGTGCCCGCGACGAAGATCCGGCGGCGACCGTAGTCGTCGGCGAGGCTGCCGGCGACCAGGAGGAGGGCTGCGAGGCCGAGCGGGGTGCCGTTCAGGAGCCAGGCCTGGGCGGACAGCGGGGTGTGCAGGTCGGCGGCGACATCGGGGAGCGTGACCATCGGCGCGGTGTACGTCATCAGGGCCACGGCGGTGGCGGCGCTGGTCAGGGCCAGGGTCGCGGAAGGGCGCGGGGAGGCTGGTGCCGGGGCGGCCGACACCTTCGCCTCCACGAGAGTTCGTTCACTGAACCTTGTCATGCCGAGAACCGTAGCAGAGTGGGTTCGGTCATTGAACTTACCGGCGGAAAATGGTTACAGTGGCGCCATGGCACTGGGTAAGGACTACGCGACACAGGAATGCTCGATCGCCAGCGCGCTGGAGATCGTCGGCGAACGCTGGACCCTGCTCGTGGTCCGCGACGCCCTCTACGGCGTCCGGCGCTACAACGACTTCCTCGCCCACCTCGGCATCCCGCGCGCGGTCCTCGCCGCCCGCCTCCAGATGCTCACCGAGGAGGGGATCCTCGAGAAGCGCCGGTACCAGGAGTCCCCGCCGCGCGACGAGTACGTCGTCACCGACCGCGCCATCGCCCTGTGGCCCGCCCTGCGCGCCCTCGGCCGCTGGGGCCGCGAGCACTACGGCAAGACCGTGCTGCGCACCTTTCAGCACACCGAGTGCGGCACCGAGATCGGCTCCTACGGCGAATGCCCCGCCTGCGCGAGGGTCGTACCGCTCGAGGAGGTGCTGATGCTGCCGGGTCCCGGACTCGATCCCCACCCGGCGGATCCGGTCAGCCGGGCCCTGCTCAAGCCGAAGAGGCTCTTGCAGCCGATCGTGGTGGATCAGGTATAACCGGGGGAGGACCGCCAACAGGGAGAGGGGGAGTGCCGTGATCCGCAGCTGGACGAGCATGCGTCCCGCCGCCGTGCTCCTGCTCCTCCTCCTCGACGTCGTCCTGCTCGACACCGGCAGCCTCTCCGCCGCCGTCGCGCTCGCCGCGACCGCCGCGGCCGGCTCCGCCTTCGCCGCCTGCTCGCTGATCGCCTCGCGCTGCGCGCCCGCCGTACCGCCCACCCGGGTCCGTACGGCCATCCGCGACCGCGCCCGCCGCACGGCCTTCCTCCCGCAACGCGACCCCGACGCCAAGGGCCGCCCCCGCCCCCGAGCGCCCGGACACGCCCTCCCGGCGACCGTCGCGTAGGGACTCACTCCTGCAAGGACACCCCGCGCGGGTCGTCATGCCGCCTCGCACCACTCCCGGCACGACGAGACCCCCGGAGGGCTCACCCATGTCCGTCTTCGCTGATCTGGTCCAGCATCTCGCCGACCTGCTCCACCCCCTGTTCGGCGCCACCGCGGCCGCCGCCGCGATCGTCCTGTTCACCGCTTTCGTACGACTGCTCGTGCACCCCCTGTCCCGCGCCGCCGCCCGCGGTCAGAAGGCCCGCACCAGGCTCCAGCCGAAGATCGCCGAGCTGCGCAAGGAGCACAAGGGCAGCCCCGACAAGCTCCAGAAGGCGATGCTGGAACTGCACGCCGAGGAGAAGGTCTCACCGCTGACCGGCTGCCTGCCCGTGATGTTCCAGATGCCGGCGTTCTTCCTGCTCTACCACCTCTTCTCCAACACGACGATCGGCGGGAAGGCGAACGAACTGCTCGGCCACGAGCTGTTCGCCGCGCCGCTCGGCGGCCGCTGGGCCGATGCGCTCGGGGACGGCGGGATGTTCCAGGGAGCGGGGCTCGTGTACGTATGCCTGTTCGCGTTCGTGATCGTGGTGGCGACCTTCAACTACCGCCGCACGAAGCGGATGATGGCCGCGAACCCGGTCATGCCGGTGACGGACGGGCAGCCGGTGCCCGGGGCGGGCGCGATGAGCAAGGTCATGCCGTTCATGTCCTTCTTCACCCTCTTCACCGTGGCGGTGGTGCCCCTGGCGGCCGCGCTGTACGTGGTGACCAGTTCGACGTGGGCCGCGGTCGAGAGGGCAGCCCTCTACCGCTGACCGGTCCAGTCCGTGAACCGGGTATTGCGGACGGGACACTCAGCTTGGAGGATCGACCAGTCATCCGATGGCTGCACCCGTCGGCGGGCGCCCCGCAATCGAGGGAGATAGTGATCATGAAGCTGCTGCGAGTCGGTACGGCGGGAACGGAGACGCCCGCGCTGCTCGATGCCGACGGGGTCCTGCGGGACCTGTCCGGTGTCGTGGACGACATCGACGGGACGCTGCTCGCCGACGACGCGGCACTCGGCCGGGTCCGCGCGGCCGCGGAGGCCGGGGAACTGCCGGCGCTGGACGCCACGGGGCTCCGCGTCGGACCGCCGATCGCCCGGATCGGGAAGATCGTCTGCATCGGGCTCAACTACCACGACCACGCGCGCGAGACGGGGGCCGAGCCGCCCGCCGAGCCGGTGATCTTCTTCAAGGCCGCGGACACCGTGGTCGGCCCCTACGACACGGTACTGGTGCCCCGGCGGTCGGTGAAGACCGACTGGGAGGTCGAGCTGGCGGTCGTCATCGGGCGTACGGCCCGCTATCTGGAGTCCGTGGAGGAGGCGCTCGCGCATGTCGCCGGGTACGCGGTGGCGCACGACGTGTCCGAGCGGGAGTTCCAGATCGAGCGCGGGGGGACGTGGGACAAGGGGAAGAACTGCGAGACGTTCAATCCCCTGGGGCCCTGGCTGGTGACCGCGGACGAGGTTCCCGATCCGCAGAGTCTGTCCCTGAAGCTGTGGGTCAACGGAGAGCAGAAGCAGAACGGCACGACCGCCGAGCAGATCTTCCCCGTCGGTGAAGTGGTGCGGTACGTCAGCCAGTTCATGACCCTGTACCCCGGAGACGTCATCAACACCGGTACGCCGGCCGGGGTCGCGATGGGGGAGCCCGAGCCCAAGCCCTATCTCCGGTCCGGGGATGTGGTGGAGCTGGAGATCTCGGGGCTCGGGCGTCAGCGCCAGGAGTTCAAGGACGCATAGGGCAGTTCACCCCAGCAGCGACGCCAGCCTGCGCCAGGCCTCCCTCGGGAGGTCGTAGCGCGGACCTCCGTCCACAATCTGCAGGGCCACGTGGTCCGCGCCCGCCTCGATGAACTCGTCGATGCGGGCGCGGATCTGCTCGTCCGTACCCCAGGCGTAGACCGCGTCGACCAGGCGGTCGCTGCCGCCGTCCTTCAGGTCGTCCTCCGTGAAGCCGTTGCGGAGGAAGTTGTTGGTGTAGTTGGGCAGGCCCAGGTAGATGGCGAGGTAGCCGCGGGCCACGCTCCGGGCCTTGGTGGGGTCGGATTCGAGGACGACCTTCAGTTCCGGGGCCAACAGGGGCGCCTCGCCCAGGAGCTCTCGGGAGCGTGCCGTCTGGTCCGCGGTGATCAGATACGGGATCGAGCCTGCCGAGCGGTCCCGGGCCAGCTCGATGGTCTTGGGGCCCAGCGCGGCCAGCACACGGCCCTCGGCAGGGACTCCCGCCTTGTCCAGGGCATCGAGGTAGGCCACCAGAGCCGAGTACGGGCGGCGGTACTGGTCGGCGAGCTTGGCGTGGCTGACGCCCAGGCCCAGGACGAAGCGGCCGGGGTGGGCGGCGTTCAGGTCGGTGAAGCTCGCGGCGGCGGCTTCGGGTTCGTGGTCCCAGATGCTCTGGATGCTGGTGCCGACGGCGATCCGGGAGGTCGCCTCGAGCAGCGGGGCGGCGTTGGCGGCCGAACTGCTGCCGCCCAGCCAGATCGCGCCGAACCCGAGTTCCGCCAACTCGGCGGCGGCCTCGGCGCGTTCGCCCCGCTGGGACGGGTCCTCCGAACGCAGGCCGCCGCCGTTCCAGATGCCGTACTTTCCGATGGTCTCCTTCATGGCAGGTGCCAACGTGCCAGGCCCCGGCGATAATTCCTGTCCCGGACTAACGGTCCTTGCTCAGGAACTCCTCCAGCGCCTCGACCACGAAACGGTGGTCCTGGAGCTGGGGCAGGCCCGAGACCGTCACCGTGCCGACTACGCCCACGCCCTCCACCGTGATGGGGAAGGAGCCGCCGTGGGCCGCGTACTCGTCCGGGTCCAGGCGCGAGGACTCCTCGAAGGTGCTGCCCTTGGCGCGGAAGCGGGCACCGACCAGGTAGGAGGCGGAGCCGTAGCGCTCCACGACCCGGCGCTTGCGGTCGATCCAGGCGTCGTTGTCCGGGGTGGAGCCCGGCAGGGCGGCGTGGAAGAGCTGCTGGCCGCCACGGCGGATGTCGATGGCCACCGGCGCCTGCCGCTCCCGGGCCAGCTCGACCAGCAGGGAGCCCAGCGCCCACGCGTCCTCGTATGTGAACTGCCGGAAGACCAGGCGGCGTTCCTGCGCCTCCAGCTCCTCCAGCGGCGGGGTCAGTTCCGGATGGAACTTCGGGGTCAGCTCGGTGTTGTGCGTCACAGCTCCACCGCCACTCCGTCGTGGGCCGAACGGCGCGCCGCCTCCAGTACGTCGAGGGCGGCGGCCGCCTCCAGTGCGGTCACCGGGTTGGTGCCGCCGCCGGAAAGGGCCCTGGCCACGGCCGCATAGTAAGCGGGGTAGTCGCCGGAAAGGGTGGGGACGGGGCTGCCGCCGCCCGTCACGGGGGACTCGCCCGAGCCGAGCCGGCCCCACAGCGACTCCGGCTCCCGGCCCCAGCCGGCCGCCGTGCCGGGGCGCTCGCCCTCGCGCAGCGCCGCCTCCTGCGGGTCGAGGCCGTACTTCACATAGCCCGCCTTGGAGCCCAGCACCCGGAAACGGGGGCCGAGTTGGGCGGTGGTGGCGGAGACATAGAGGTGGGAGCGGACGCCGCTCGTGTGGGTGATCGCGATGAACGTGTCGTCGTCGATCTCGGCGCCCGGGCGGCGGACGTCCGCCTCGGCGTACACGGAGGCGGCGGGCCCGAAGAGGGTCAGGGCCTGGTCGACGACGTGGCTGCCGAGGTCGTAGAGCAGACCTCCGACCTCTGCGGGATCGCCGGACTCGCGCCAGCCGCCCTTGGGCTGCGGCCGCCACCGCTCGAAACGGGACTCGAAGCGCCATACGTCGCCCAGTTCGCCCTCGTCGAGGAGCTTGCGGAGCGTCAGGAAGTCGTTGTCCCAACGCCGGTTCTGGAAGACGGAGAGGAGCAGGCCGCGCTCCTCGGCCAGCGCCGCCAGCCCGCGCGCCTCGGCCGCGGTCCCCGCGATCGGCTTGTCGACCACGACCGGCAGGCCCGCCTCCAGGGCGGTGGTGGCGAGCTGGACGTGGGTCTTGTTCGGGGACGCGATGACGATCAGGTCCAGATCGGCGGCGCGGGCGAACAGTTCGTCGGCGCTCGCGACGGTACGCACGTCCGGGAACTCGGCGCGGGCCTGTTCCTGCCGCTCGGGGTTCGAGGTGACCACCGTGTCGAGGGTGAGGCCCTCGGTGGCGGCGATCAGCGGGGCGTGGAAGACGGAGCCCGCGAGGCCGTAGCCGACGAGGCCCACACGGAGGTCAGCAGCAGTCATGCCCCCCACTTTCGCAACGCTGTTGCCAAAGTGCAAGCGGGGCGGAGAATGGCAGACGTGAACAGGACGAACGGCGGCGCCAACCTCCTGGCCCTGCGCAGCCACAACACCGCGCTCGTGCTCGACCTGCTGCGGGGCGCCGGCGCGGTGGGCATCAGCCGACTGGAACTGGCCGAACGCACGGGCCTCACCCCCCAGGCCGTCAGCAAGATCACCGCCCGGCTCCGGGAGGAGGGCCTCGCGGTGGAGGCGGGGCACCTCGCCTCGACGGGTGGCAAGCGGCGGACCGTACTGCGACTGGTGCCGGGGGCGGGCCACGCGGTGGGCGTCCACCTGGACCGCGATGCGCTGCGGACCGTGCTGGTGGACCTGGCGGGGACGGTGGTGGCCGAGCGGTGCGCCGCGCTGGACCTGGGCGCGGGGGCGGAGGCGGTGGTGGGCATGGTCGCGGGGGAGGTGGAGGCGCTGGCGAAGGGGGTGCGGGGAGAAGGCCGGACGGGGGCGGCCGGTGCGGACACAGTCGCTGCAGAATCCCTCCCCGCCCTCCTCGGTGTCGGCCTCGCCCTCCCCGGTCCCCTCGACCACATCCGGGGTGTACTGCACCGCGTCACCGGCTTCCCCGAGTGGGACGGCTTTCCGCTGCGGGACGCGCTCGGGCGGCGGCTCGGGGTGCCCGTGGTGGTCGACAAGGACACCAACGCGGCCGCGCTGGGGCTCGCGGTCGCGGGGGAGCGCGGGTCGTTCGCGTATCTGCACCTCGGTACGGGCCTCGGCGCCGGGCTCGTCATCGACGGAGCGGTGCACCGGGGTGCGCGGACCGGGGCCGGGGAGTTCGGACACCAGGTCGTCCAGCTCGACGGGCCGCCCTGCGGATGCGGTGACAGGGGCTGCGTCGAGGCGCTGTGCCTGGCGGCGGTGGCCCGCGGCGACCTCGCCGAGGCGGCACGGGTCCTCGGCATCGCGGCCGGCAACCTCATCGCCCTGCTCGACATCGACCTGGTCCTGCTGGGCGGCCGTACCATCGCCACCGCCCGGGACGCGTTCCTACGAGGGGTCGCAGCCGTCCTCGACGAACGCGCCCGGCGCGCGGGCGAGGAGCCGGTTCCCGTACGAGCCGCGCCCGGCGAGGTCGCCGACGGGGCGGCACAGCTCGTGCTGGGCCCGCTGTTCGGACGAGCCGACGCCTGACGTCCGCTGATCGAGGGGACTTCCCGGGCTGCACGGAGCGGCACCCCCGGCCGGCCGCCCGAACCCGCCAGGGTCATGTGTTTATGCGACGGTATGTACACGCCCCTACGCCCGCCCTCCTCGGCCTCGCGGCGGCAGCCGCCCTGTTTTCCGCACCCCCGGCGGCGGCCGCCCTGTTCCCTACGCCGCTGACGGCGGCAGCCGCGCCCGCGCCCGCGGCCGCTCTGTTCCCCGCCACCCCGGCGGCGGCCCTCCCAGCCCCCGCCACCCCGGCGGCGGCCTTTCGAGCCCCCGCCAACCCCGCCGCCACCACCCCCACGGCCCCCGTCGGTGATTCGTGCGCCCCCACCGGCCACACCTTCCCCCTCACCACCCGTATCCACGGCGGTCCCGCCGTCTATGAGGCCGGTGGCGACTACCGCACCTGGTACCTGGACCTCACCAACACGACCCGGCACACCTGCGCCGCCATCCACCCCGTCGTCGTCCTCGTCGACGAGCGGCACGTCCTGAAGCCCTCCCAGCCCCGCCTCGAGTTCTACGACGGCCCCCGCACCCGCGCCGTCCGCTTCGAGAGCACCGACCAGGACGAACTCGTCGGGGCCTTCGGAGGAGCCGGGTTCACCGTCGGCCCCGGAAAGACCCTCACCGTGAAGGTACGGCTCGCGCTCACCCCGGACGCCGTGCCGAACGAGGTCACCGCCAACGCGGCCGTCGTCCAGCTGCACGGTGATGACGGCGACTGGGTGGGGCAGTCCGACGACTACCGCTTCGGCATCGACACCGCTCCGGGCGCGCGCCCCGATCCGAGCCCGCGCCCCGACCCGGCCACCCCGGAAAGCAGCCTTCCCTTCACGGAGGCGGTCGCGGAACTCGCCGGCACCGGCCCCGGCGTGGCCGCCGCCGCCCTCGCGACCCTCTCCCTCCTCCTGGTCACGGTGGGCGCGATCCTGCGAGCCCGCGGCCGCCGCTGACCCCGAACCTTCCGAGACCTGTCCCGAACCGGCCATTCCCCCAAGATCGGGCCACTGTCTAGGCTGGGGCCGACGCAGCACGGCGTACACGCGTACGGCAGGAGACCCCGCACATGGCAGACCGCAAGCCCATCGATTCGTGGCTCACCGACATGGACGGTGTGCTCATCCACGAGGGCGTGCCGATCCCCGGCGCCGACGCCTTCCTGAAGAAGCTCCGCGAGTCCGGCAAGCCCTTCCTGGTGCTGACCAACAACTCCATCTACACCCCGCGCGACCTGCACGCCCGCCTGCGCCGCATGGGCCTGGACGTTCCGATCGAGAACATCTGGACCTCCGCCCTGGCCACCGCCCAGTTCCTGGACGACCAGCGGCCCGAGGGCACGGCGTACGTCATCGGCGAGGCGGGTCTGACCACCGCGCTGCACGACATCGGCTACATCCTCACCGACCACGAGCCCGACTACGTCGTTCTCGGGGAGACCCGCACCTACTCCTTCGAGGCCATGACCAAGGCGGTCCGGCTCATCAACGACGGCGCCCGTTTCATCTGCACCAACCCCGACGAGACCGGCCCCTCCGCCGAGGGCGCGCTGCCGGCCACCGGCGCCGTCGCCGCCCTGATCACCAAGGCGACCGGCGGCAAGCAGCCCTACTTCGCGGGCAAGCCCAACCCGCTGATGATGCGCACCGGACTCAACACCATCGGCGCGCACTCCGAGACCAGCGCGATGATCGGCGACCGCATGGACACCGACGTGCTGGCCGGCATGGAGGCCGGCATGCAGACCTTCCTGGTGCTCACCGGCCTGACCCGCCCCGAACAGGTCGAGGACTTCCCGTACCGGCCCTCGAAGGTCGTGGACTCCATCGCGGACCTCGTCGACCGGATCTGACGCGAACCCGAACGGAGCAACGCGGAACCGCTTCGGGATGCGGGCCCGGGCTCCCCGGGAGACCCTCCAGGTATCTGGAGGTTCACGATGGGTTCAGTACGCCTCACTCTCTGTACCGCGGTCCTGGCTGTCGCCGCCTTCGCCCCGGCCGCGCAGGCGGCGGACGGCGGGAGCGTCTCGGTGACCCCGTCGTCCCCCGCCGCCGGTGCCGACCTCACGCTGCGGGTGACCGGCTGCGCGGGGAAGACGGCCACCGCCGCCTCGGCCGCGTTCGTCGCGGACGCCCGGCTGACGGGGGCCGACGGCAGCCTCACCGGCGAGACCCGCGTCCGCTCCTCGGCCGAACCCGGCCCCTACGACGTGCAGATCACCTGCGCCGACTTCCAGGTGAAGGGCCGGATCACGGTCGTGACGGCACAGGGGGTCCCCGCCCATGCCCCCGCCCCCGCGACCCCCGCCGCCCCGGTGAACGCGGGCGGCGGCTGGACCGCCACCCACCTCTCCGCCATGGAGCCCCACCCCACCGGCCCCGGCACCGGGCACGCGGTGACCGGGCTGGTGCTCGCCGGGGTCGCGGCGGTCGCCGTGGTGCTGCGCCGCAGCCGCCGGAGTCGCGGGACGGGCTGACCGGAGATGTCCGACCGTTTCTCCGACCGGGAAGGCGGTCCCGCCCACCGCGAACACGTCTCCGGGACCAGACGGCTGCCGGCCGGCGTGACCTGGGCGGTGCTGCTGCTCGGGCTGTGGCTGTGGGGCCGCGAGGTGACCGACGTACGGCACGCCATGTCCGCGCCGACCACCGGTGACGTGGCCGCGGTCGGGCGCCCTCCCGAGGTCGTCGAACTGCCGCCCGCCGCACGGCCCTTGAAGGGAGCGCGGCCGCAGCGCCTCGACATCCCGGACCTCGGGGTGCAGGCACCGGTGGTGGCCCGCGGCCTGGACGCGCGGGGCGCCCTCGACCCGCCGCCCTTCGGCCAACCCGGAATCGTCGGCTGGTACGCGGCCGGCGCGAAACCGGGGGCCGCCGGGACCGCGCTGATGGTGGGACACGCCGACACCGAGACCCGGCCCGCGGTGTTCCACAGGATCAGCTCCCTGAAGCCGGGCGAGACGGTCCGGGTGATCCGCGACGACGGCAGGGTCGCCGAGTTCACCGTCGACGACGTACGGCTCCTCACCCGGGAGAGCTTCGATGCCCACCAGGCCTACGGCCCGCGCGAGTCGGGCCGCGCCGAACTGCGCCTGATCACCTGCGGCGGCACCTTCGACCGGGCGACCCGCAGCTACACGGCGAACGTGATCGTCTCGGCGTATCTCACGGGGACGGGCCTGTAGAACCCGGGAGGCGTCACCTGGCCCGGTCGGCGACCTGCTCCCCCCGAAGTCGCCGACCGGGCTGGTCCTCGACCACGCACGCTCGGGCTGCGGGAGTAACCCGGCGACGGCGCGGGAGGCCTGGGGGGCACGGTGGGTGCTGACTGCGGCCAGGGCTGGGGCCGTGTCCGTATGAGGAGACTCTAGAACGTATGAGCGCCCGGGCCTAGAGGCTGGTTGACGCCAAGTCCCGTGCTCGTGGCTCTCCGTCATACGACCTGGTGGTACAGGGTCCTACGCAGGTCCGTCGGCGCTTGTGCCGCTCTCCCGGCGCAGCTCGGCATCGTCCTCGACGCCCTCGACGACCGCGCGCGCCACCTGGTCCAGGGGCAGCCGGTGCCGTCGCGCGTACTGCCGCAGCGCCATGAACGCCTGGTCGGCGCGGACACTCCAGCGCTCGGCGAGCATCCCCTTGGCCTGCTCGATGCGGACCCTGCTGGAGAGGGCTGCCTGCAACTGCCCGGACAGGTCGCGGTACTGGGCGTAGGTGCCGCGGTTCTGCAGGCCGAGGGCTGCGGCGTCGGCGAGGGCCTGGGCGACATGGAGCTCGGAGGTGACGTGGTCGGCCGGAGTGGTGTCGGGCAGCGTCGGCACGAACACGTTCAGGGCGCCCAGCAGGTGCTCGCGGCGGCGCAGCGGGACTGCGAACGTTGTCACGATGTCGTGCCTGAGGGCCCGTTCGGTGAAGTCGGGCCAGCGGGCGTCCGCGTGGGCGACGCGTATGGAGACCGGCGGTACGGGCTCTCCCGAGCCGTAGCTGTCCAGACAGGGTCCGCCGCCGTGCTGCGCCTCCAGCAGGTCCAGCGCCACCTGCTCATGCCGGCTGCCGGCGGCCAGAGACACCGACCGGCCCCCGTCGATGAGCATCACTCCGGCCGCCCGGGCGTCGAGCAGTTCCACGCAGTGGTCGGAGACCCGTTGTAAGTACCGGGTGGCCTCGAAGCCCTCGACGAGGGTGTCCGCCGCCTCCACCAGTGCCGAGGCCAGCCGGATCTCCCTGGTGGCGTACCGCATCGCTGAGCACTCCCCTTCGTGGACGAGCGCCCCCGTACGGCGCGCACCTACCCCGACCTTCGGGGCTGTAACGGCTCGTGGACAAGGCTCCGGCGACCTCGTGGGCGGCGCGACGGGTGTGTCACGATTGAGACTTGCCAAGGTGCACCCAGGGGGGAATTGGATGTACGTCAGCAGGGGGGCCAGAAGGGCGACCCGCGCACGGGTTTCCGCGGCGGTGCTGGGGGCGGCACTGCTGCTCGCCGCGTGTTCGTCCTCGGGAGACGGGAACGAGGAGGGCGAAGGAGACAAGGCCGGTGCCGGGATCACCCAGCAGCCCAAGGAGGCCGACCCGTTCTGGGTCAACCCGGACGGCAACGCGGCCAAGCAGGTCGCCTCGTATGTGAAGAGCGGCAAGGACGACGAGGCCGAACAGATCCGCAAGATCGCCCAGCAGCCGACCGGCGAGTGGATCGGCCCGGAGAACCCGGAGCAGGAGGCACGCGGCTTCACCGAGGCCGCGGACAAGGCCGGCCGTACGGCCCTTCTGGTCCTCTACAACATCCCGCACCGCGACTGCGGCCAGTACTCCCAGGGCGGCGCCGCCGACGGCAACGCCTACCGGACCTGGATCGAAGGTGTGGCGGCGGGCATCGGCGACCGCTCGGCGACGGTGATCCTCGAACCGGACGCGGTTCTGCACCTGGTCGACGGCTGCACCAAGGACGAGTTCCACGAGGAGCGCTACGACCTGCTCACCGGCGCCATCGAGAAGCTCAAGTCCCTGAAGAACACGAAGGTCTACCTGGACGCGGGCAACGCGGGCTGGGGCCACCCCGACCAGATCTTCGAGCCCCTGAAGTGGGCCGGCGTCGCCAAGGCCGACGGCTTCTCGGTGAACGTCTCCAACTTCTACTCCACCAAGGACTCCATCACCTACGGCAAGCAGCTCTCAGCCAAGGTCGGCAACAAACACTTCGTCATCGACACCAGCCGCAACGGCAACGGCCCGTACAAGGACGGCGACGAGAACGAACGTTGGTGCAACCCACCGGGCAGGGCACTGGGGGAGACGCCGACGATAAAGACAGCGGATCCACTGGTGGACGCCTACCTGTGGGTCAAGCGCCCGGGCGAGTCGGACGGCGAGTGCAAGGGCGGCCCGCAGGCGGGTCAGTGGTGGGCCGACTATGCATTGAAACTGGCGCGAGGTTCGGACACGTAGGGGCGCGGGGCTGTATCGATTTGCGGCTCCGCCGCGTGGGCGCGACCAGCCAAAACGCTCCCGCACCCAAAAGGAAAGGTGCGGGAGCGTCTTTGGTACTACGGCACTCGAACCCACTGTGCCTTGGACGGCGTCCCCTGATCGTCATCGACGAACAGCATGTACCACCCCGACTGCACCAGATTCTTGTTCTCCGGCACAGTCACCTTCACCTTGTCCCCGGAAACCGTGAACTTCAGCTCGATGGACCGCTGATCCACATCGGTCACATGAGTGGACGCACTGGGCCGGATCAACCGCACCTTCTTGATCACAGAAGCCTGCGGAGACGTGAACGTCCCCGAAGCCCCCCGAGCGATCGTCTGCGGCCCCCCGGACAGCGAAGGCCGGGAGTCCCGGTACAGATAGGGCGGCGTATAGATCTCGATCCGCTGCTCAAAGACACCCGGCTTCGTGTTCGCCTTGTCCCCGTACAGCGAGTCCGACCCGAAGAACATCACCCGACCGTCCGGCAACAGCAGCGACCCGGAGTGGTAGTTGCGCCCCACGAGAGGATCGGCCACCGACTCGAACGTGTTCGTGTCGGGGTGGTACAGCCGGGCCTGAAGGATGTTGGAGTCGCCGCGCCCGCGATAGTCCTCCGACCCCCCGGACACCAGCACGCTGTCGTCGGGAAGGATCGACGCCTGCGGATACCGCGTCCCCTTCTCCAGCGTCGGCCCGTCCACGAACTTCGGGCTGTCCGCCTTCATGTCCACGATCCGCGTCCGGTTGCTGGACAGCGCGGACTCACCGACCCCGCCGCCCCCGATCACCATGAACTTCTCGTCCTGCGCCGGCGGCAGCAGTACGGTCCCGGAGGTCTCCATCTCGTTGGCGTCGCTGAGCCCCGGGATCTTCGTGAACTTGTTGGTGTCCACGTCCCAGATGCCCGGGACCCGGCCCACGTTGTCCGGGCCGTACCCCGCGTTCGACCCCGAGTAGAAGACCTTGCCGTTCTGCATGAGGAACAGCGCGGGATACGTCGGGAACTGACGGATCTTCGGCAGGTACGTCCACTTCTTGGTCTTCGGGTCGAAGACCTCGTTCTTGCCCGGCACCAGCTGCCCGATGTCGTCCAGCCCGGACACACTGAGGATCTTCCCGTCACTCAGCGTCGTGAGCGTCGGATACCAGCGGGCCTCCTTCATCGGGTCGACCTTGATGTACTTCTCCGCGATCGGATCGAACTCGAAGGCGTCCCGGATCCCCTGGAAGTCCTTCTTGTCGAGCGCGAGCTTCTGCGCGATGCCGTAGGTGTTGCGGGCATCGGTCCCGGTCAGACCCTGGATCCGGTAGTTGTCCTGGGTACCCGTCTCGTACTTGGCGCCGCTCTTCTGCGCCTCGACGTAGATACGCCCGAGGCCGGGGTCGTTGCGCAGGAACTTCCCGGTCGTCTTGTCGAAGACCTTCGTGGCCCGCTCCACGACGACCGGGTCCTTGGAGACGAAGGTCTTGCCGTTCTCCTTGCCGGTGAACTTGGTGCCCGCCGGCAAGGTGATCGGCTGGTCCGGGTTCTCGTTGTGGACGATCATCAGGCCGCCGGCCTTGGTGACGTCACCCTTGAGCTTCTCGTACCGCTTGGTGCCACCGGCGATCAGCAGATTGCCGTTCGCGAGCTGCGTGTGCCCCGTGCAGAACAGGTCGCTGGGGGTCGGCACCTTCTTGATCGTGCCCTTGACCGGGTCCCAGATCCGGGTGTCGAACTTCTTCGCGTCGAAGTTGTCCTGGTTGTTGCCCGAGCCGGCCACCAGCAGCACCTTCCCGGTGCGCAGCAGCGCCGCGTGGATGGTGTTCTGCCGGTACTTCTCGGGGAAGTCGAGGATCTCCCACTTGCCGTTCTCGGCTTTGTACTCGGGCTTGTTGATCTGGTACTGGTGGTATTTCTCCGTCCCGAAGCGGTACAGCCACGGGCCGTTCATCCCGGCCAGCGCGAGCACCACCGCCGTACCGATCGCGAGTCGACGGGCGCGGCGGCGGCCTGCACGGTCGTTCATTCCTTACGTCCCCCAAGTCCACCAAGGGCGATTTGCATGGTCTGGTCGTTGCCCTCGTCGTCTGCAGTGCCCTGGTTGGAGGCGGCGGCCCAGGTCGGCTTGTGGGCCGGGGTGTGCGTGGCCGTAGCGTGCGGGGCAGGCAGCGGCTGCGGCTGGTACTGCGCCGGAATCTGAGCCGGAATCACCGGCCCCTGGGGCGCCTCGGCGGCCGCGGCGGGCTTCTTCTTCGCCTGCCGCAGCATGTGCCGCCAGGTGAAGATCGGTGTCGCGGTGATCAGCATGGCGAAGGTCGCCCAGATGATCATCGCGGGGTGCGAGTGCCCGAGGGCGACACCGGCACCGATCGAGCCACCGAAGATCAGGATGAAGTACCAGTGGTAGCGGAAGGTCGCGAACCACCGGTCGGGGCTGGCCGAGTCGCCCTTGGGCGTCACCACGAACTTGCTCTTGCGCCGCAGCAGCGAGTCGACCAGCGCCTTCGCGTACAGCGGGGCGGACAGCGCCGACATCACCATGCCCGCGACCCCGCCGGAGCCCTCGGGCTCGTGCGGGGAGACGTTGTGGCGGCGGTTCCAGATGTACAGGCCGATCTGGAGCGCGGAGGCGTTGCCGTAGAGCATCAGCCACACGGTCGGATCGATGTTCACACCCGAGGCGCCCAGGCCCAGGAACAGCGCGCAGCTCAGGGCCGCGAGGATCCAGTTGAGGGCGGACATCGGGTAGAAGATGATCATCATCGTGTAGTTGAAGAGCTTGCTCGGCGGCAGTGAGTACCAGCCCTTCCAGTACTGCTTGAGGATCGTCTCGTACGTCCCTCGCGACCAGCGCATCTGCTGGGTGAAGAAGTCGGTCCAGGCGCTGGGGCCCTCGCCGACCGCGAGCACGTCCGGGGTGTAGACCGAGCGCCACTTCCTGCCGGTGGCCGGGTTCTTGGCGCGGTGGATCTCGAAGCCGGTGGCCATGTCCTCGGTGATCGAGTCGTACAGCCCGCCGATCTGCTTCAGCGCCTTGATCCGTACGGCGTTGGAGGTGCCCACGAACATCGGGGCGCCGTACTTGTTGCCGGCGCGCTGGATCAGCGCGTGGAAGAGGAACTGCTGGGACTCGGCGGCCTTGGTGACGAAGTTGTCGTAGTTGCCGTAGACCTGCGGGCCGATCACGAAGCCGATGTCCGGGTCGCGGAAGTAGCCGAGCATCCGCTCCAGGTAGTTGGGCAGCGGCACGTGGTCGGTGTCCACGGAGGCGAAGTAGTCGTACTGGTCGCCGTGCGCGTCCAGCCAGGCGTTGTAGTTGCCGTGCTTGGTCTTGGCGCGGTGCGGGCCCTTGGCCTGGTTCCACTTCTCGACGCCCTTGCGGGAGAAGTGGTGCACGCCGAGCCGGGCGCACACCTCCTTGACCGCCGGGTCGTCGCCCTCGTCCAGGAGCCAGACATGCATGAGGCCGCGGTGGCGGATCTTCACCGCGGCTTCCAGGGTCTTCGTCACCATCTCCAGCGGCTCCTTGCCGGGCACGAAGGAGGTGAGGAAGGCGACTCTGGTGCCGGTCTCGGGCACCACCGGGATCGGGTCGCGGGCGACCAGGGTGGCGTGTGCGTTGGACAGGACGTTCATGCAGCGGAAGAACTCGATCAGGCCGATCGAGACCAGCATGACGATGTCCAGGGCCGGCAGCCAGGAGAAGGCCGGGTAGTCCCGCTCGGTCCAGTGCTCGGGCTGCAGCAGCCAGGCCAGCAGGACCAGCGAGAGCAGCGGCGCCGCGGCGAGCATCAGGGCGACCCGGATGCGGTGCGGCTCCTGCGAGATCAGCGAGCGGTACTGCACCTTGTAGGGCTGGCCCGGGTCGGGCTGCGTGAGGGGACCGGCGAGTCTGCTGTAGTGCTCGTAGTCGTACTTCGGAAGCGTCTTCTTTATCCGGCGCAGTGTGCCGGTCCGATGCGAAGGCAGCCTGAGCTGAGTGGTGTCGGACGGGTCGAAGTTCTGCCGGGCGCCCGTCGGCGTCGACGTCATGAGTCATCCCCCCACACGCGGACGAGCCGCGTGTCGTCGTTTCCTTACGTCTGCTCTGGTCCCCCTCGACCTTCACAGACGTATCAGTGGTGGGCCGCAGTCACCACAATCTTCATAGCATTAGACAGGTAACAGCGACCTTCCGGTTGCAGACGCCCCCCTCGGCGTCCTCCGAAGCGGGGCCCCTTTCCCCGCAACTCCGGCAACCGGATCCTTGCCCCCCAACTGCCGCGTATCCGCAGCATCTTGAAAAACCAGGGTTCTACGGTGCTCATCATGATCGCAAGATGCGAAACGCGGTGTTTACCGGTCATACGCGTTCAATGGGGCGCCTGTCATACAAGAAGGCCCCTCGCCTGAGCGAGGGGCCTTCATTCGTCTGTGCGCCGCCAGGGACTCGAACCCCGGACCCGCTGATGCTGCGTCTTCCCGGGGGCAACCCCCGGACCCCCGGCCGCCACTGCCGACCCCTCGGTCGCCCCTGTGTGCCGGAGTCGCTCGTCGCAACATTGAAGGCCCCCCACTGTTGCGGGAGGCCTTCAATCGTCTGTGCGCCGCCAGGGACTCGAACCCCGGACCCGCTGATTAAGAGTCAGCTGCTCTAACCAACTGAGCTAGCGGCGCCTGCTGACCTGCACGACTCTACCGGATGCCGGAGGGTGCTCCGGAACGCTCCCGCGGGGCTGCCGTACATCATTCGGACCGTCAGCATGCGCGTGCGGGCGACAGTTGAGAAACTGACGAATGTGCATAGTTGCGGACATATTTACCTGGAGGGTGAGGGGCGTCGCATGGAGACTCCGGTATTCGAGGAAATCGATCCCGCGAGCGACTGCGACTGCCCCGGATGCGTCCACTGGCGTCGCGTTCTCCCACGATCGACCGGCGGTCACCCGGCGGCCACCCGAGTCGTGATCCTGGCCGCCGCCGCGGCGGCCTCCACCGCCTTCGGCGCGGTCCACGCGGCCCCGGCCTTCGCCGCCCCCCAAGCCCCCGCCCGTCCCGGCGTTCCCGGCATCCCCGGCGTTCCCACGGGTGACGAGCCCGACACCCCGCAGGGCGGCAAGGCCCCGCTGCACGGCCCCGGCGGCAGCCCGCCGGTCGCCAAGGCGCCGACCATCACCCGCGCCGACATCATCAGGCGGGCCAAGCAGTGGGTCGCCGCGAAGGTGCCGTACAGCATGTCCGAGTACTGGAGCGACGGCTACCGGCAGGACTGCTCGGGCTTCGTGTCCATGGCCTGGAACCTGCCGGCCAACGAGTGGACCGGCAGCCTCGGCAAGTACGGGATCAAGATCGCCAAGGACGACCTGCAGCCCGGCGACATCCTGCTCTTCCACAACCCGGACAACCCCGAGCAGGGCTCCCACGTCGTCATCTTCGGCGGCTGGACGGACTACACGCGCACCTACTACGTCGCCTACGAGGAGACCCGCCCGCACGCCCGCGAGCTGGCCACCCCGTACGCCTACTGGAGCAACTCGGACCGGTACCTCGCCTACCGGTACAAGGGCCTCGCGGGCGGCACCACCGGCACCGCCCCGGACCCCGCAGAGCCCGACAACGCCAAGCCGGGCTCACCGGCCGTGACGTCCTACCCGGGGAGTGCCTACTTCGGGCCCGGGGCCAACAACAAGTACGTCACCCGGCTGGGCCGGATGCTCGTCGCACGCGGCGCCGGGCGCTACTACACCTCCGGCCCCGGCCCCCGCTGGACGGACGCGGACCGCAGGGCCACCCAGGCGTTCCAGCAGGCGCAGGGGTGGCGGGGCAAGGACGCGGACGGGCTGCCCAGGGCGCGGACCTGGACGCTGCTGGTGACGGGCGGTGGCAAGGACATCGGAGCGGGTGGTGGGACGGGGGAGGAGGGCCCGTCCGCGCCCTCCTCCCACGGGGTCCCCGGCTACCCGGGGCGCGCGCTGTTCCGCCCCGGCGCGACCAACAAGTACGTCACCCAGCTCGGCGGACAGCTGGTGAAGAAAGGGTTCGGCAAGTACTACACGACCGAGCCGGGGCCGCGCTGGGGCGAGGCGGACCGGCGGGGCGTCGAGGCCTTCCAGCGTGCCCAGGGCTGGCGGGGCGGCGCGGCGGACGGCTACCCGGGGCCGGAGACCTGGCGGCGGCTCTTCTCGTAGTCACCCGGCGCGCCACCACCCGGCGCGCCCTCTCGTCATCACCTGGCTCGTCATCACCTGTTGTGACGCATCTGGCGCGGAGGCTGGAGGCACTCATGAGCACGACCACTTCACACACCCCCGAATCCGAGGGACCGTCACGGCCCGGCCGGCTCATCCAGAACGAGGCGACCACCGAGATCCCCGTCCATCTGCTCTTCCGTGACGACCCGGACCCGGTGTCGGTCCCGCTCAGGCCCGCCGTGGTGGCACGACGGCAGGGCACCGGGGAGCAGCCCCGCCTGCGCAGAACCGGCCAGGTCACCCCGCGCCCCGCCCCCGACGTCGACCCCGAGCTGACCGAGCGCCCCGCACGAGTGCTGCCGGGCTCGGCCGGCGTCCTCGCCGGCGCCTGCGGACTGGCCGGGTGCGCGGTCACCTCGTGGTGGGCGGGGCTGCTGCCGCCGCTCGCCCTGAAGGCTCTCAGGGTCCCGGAGTTCGCGGGCGCGGGCCTCGGCCCCGCGCAGTGGGCGGCGTACGCCGGAGCCGGGGCTCTCGGCCTGTTCGGTTTCGGCGGACTGGCCCGCGGCCGTACCGGAGGTGCCTGGGTGCTCGGGCTGTTCGGCCGCTACCGGGGGACCGTCCGGCGCACCGGCCTGATGTGGGTCAACCCGCTGCTGCTGCGCCGCCGGGTCGACGTACGGCTGCGGCACTGGCGCGGCGAGCCGATGCCGGCCGCCGACGCGAGCGGGGTCGCGCTCCGGGTCGTCGTCCTCGTGGTGTGGCGGGTGCGGGACACCGCGCGGGCCACGCTGGGCGTCGACGACCACGAGACGTTTCTGCGCGAGTGCGTCGAGGCCGCGCTCGCCCGGGTCCCGGTGGAGGCGCCGGGCTCCGGCCGCGGCTCGGTCGACGCGGCGGGGGAGGCGCTGACCCGGCTGGTGGCCGCGGAGACCGCGCCCGTCGGCGTCGAGGTCTTCTCGGTCCAGCCGCTGCGCGTCGAGTACGCCCCCGAGGTCGCCGCGGCGATGCACCGCCGCCGGATCGCCGCGCTGGACGCCCAGCACCGGGCCACGATGCTCACCTCGGTCGTGGACTCGGTGGAGGACACCGTCACCCGGCTGACCATGCGGGGCCTGGTGGAACTGGACGACTACGAACGCAAGGCGCTGGTGAAGGACTTGACGGTGGCGTTCTGCGCGGGGCGTGCAGAACAGGGCGGGTGATGGGGATGGACATGGTCAACGCACGGTAATAATCTGAGACTTGGTCTAGACCTGCAAGCTCACTGAACCTCCCCCACGTTCTCCAGGAGCGGCAGCATGCGCAAAAAGACCAAGTGGTACGCCGCCGTGGTGGGCCTCGCCACCACCGGAGCCGTCGTGCTCTCCTCCGGCGGTGCCGACAGCCACGGCTACACCGACCTCCCCATCAGCAGGCAGAAGCTCTGCCAGAACGGCACGGTGGCGAACTGCGGCTCGATCCAGTGGGAGCCGCAGAGCGTCGAGGGCCCGAAGGGCTTCCCGGCCTCAGGCCCTGCCGACGGGCAGATATGCAACGCCGGCCTGAGCCAGTTCAGCCAGCTCAGCGCGCCGAAGACCCCGTCGGGCAGCGCCTGGCCGGCGACCAAGGTGACGGGCGGCCAGAGCTACACCTTCCGCTGGCAGTTCACCGCCATGCACGCGACGACCGACTTCAAGTACTACGTCACCAAGGCGGGCTGGAACCAGAACCACAACCTGGCCCGCTCCGACCTCAACCTCACCCCGTTCCTGACCGTCCCCTACAACGGCCAGCGCCCCCCCTCGACCCTCTCCCACAGCGGCACCCTGCCGTCCGGGCTCAGCGGACGGCATGTGATCGTCGCGGTGTGGACGATCGCCGACACGACGAACGCGTTCTACGCCTGCTCGGACGTCACGTTCTGAGCATCGCTTGAGACAGTCCAGGCTTCCCCCGGGGTAGGTTCCCCACACGATCACGCGATCGGTGCCTGACCTCGGGGGATCTGCCATGGACGCCTTCTTCTACATCATTCCCGTCCAGATCATGGCCGTGGTCCTATTGGCCGCGTATGTCGTGGTGCGGCGCTGGCACCGGGCCGGCAGCGCCTGGCGGAGCGGGCTGACCGCCGAGGGGCGGTGCCTGCGGGTGTACGCGATGGCCCATGGGGGCGGCGACACACGGGTGCGCACCGCGCTGCGCCATGTGTACGAGTTCAGGACCCGTGACGGCCGGGTCGTCCGTTTCGAGGAGGAGGGCGGTCCGGGGACGATACTCGAGGGCGACATCGTCACCGTCCACTACGCCGACGGCCCGGACGTCGTGGCGACGGCCCGCCCCGGCCGTGGCGGGCACGGGTGCGCTGCCTGCGCGGTGCTCGCCCTTGTCGGCGTGGTCGTGCTGGTCTGCGTGGTCTTCATGGTCGCCGTCACCGCGGTGTCCTAGGCCCTCCACATCTGACGGTCCGTCAACTACCGTACGCCCCCATGGACTCCAGGAGGCGTACGGTCGCCGAGCTCGTCGCCGGGCGGTGGGGTGACCACCGGCCCGGGCTGTGGTTCGAGGGGCGGGCGCTCACCCACCACGAGGTCGCCGCCGGCGCCGCCGCCCGGGCGGCACTGCTCACCGACCTGCTGCCGGGCGCCGGGGCCCACATCGGTGTGCTGCTCGACAACACCCCCGAGTACCCGCTGTGGCTGAGCGCCGCCGCGCTCGCGCGTGTCGCCGTCGCCGGCATCAACCCCACCCGCCGGGGCCCCGAACTGGCCCGCGACATCCTGCACACCGAGTGCCGCCTGCTGGTCACGGAGGCGTCCCACCTGCCGTTGCTGCGGGGCCTCGACCTCCCCGGCGTCCGTCTGCTGGTGACCGGCACCGAGGAGTACGACACCCTGCTCGCGCCCTACGCCGGTGCCGAGCCCGACGCCTCCCGCGCCGCCCCCGACGACCGGCTCCTCCTCTACTTCACCTCCGGCTCGACCGGCGCGCCCAAGGCCGCGCTCTGCTCCCAGGGCCGCCTGGCCGCGGCGGGGAGCTCGCTGGCCGACCAGTTCCGGCTCGGTCCCGACGGTGTGCACTACCTCTGCATGCCGATGTTCCACGGCAACGCGGTGATCGCCGACTGGGCGCCCGCGCTGGCGAGCGGGGCGGGGGTGGCGCTGAGGCGGCGGTTCTCGGCGTCGGGGTTCCTGGCGGACGTGCGCGCGTACGGGGCTACGTACTTCACCTATGTCGGCCGGGCGATCCAGTACGTCCTGGCCACCGAGCCCCGCGAGGACGACCGGGACAACCCGCTGCGGCTCGGTTTCGGCACCGAGGCGGGGGCGGTGGACGCGGCGGCCTTCCAGCGGCGGTTCGGGGTGCGGCTGGTCGAGGGGTACGGATCCTCCGAGGGCGGCGCGGCGATCCAGTGGGCGCCCGGCACGCCGGAGGGTGCGGTCGGGCGGGCGGGACCCGGGCTCGTCGTACTCGATCAGGAGACGGGGCAGGAGTGTCCTCCCGCACGATTCGACACGGCCGGGCGGCTGCTGAACGGGGACGAGGCGATAGGTGAGCTGGTGAACCGGGCGCCGAACCCCTTCGAGGGGTACTGGCGGAATGCCGAGGCGGAGGCCGAGCGGCGCCGGGGCGGCTGGTACTGGACCGGTGACCTCTTCTACCGGGACGGCGACGACTATCTCTACTTCGCGGGCCGTACCGACGACCGGCTGCGTGTCGACAGCGAGAACCTGGCCGCGGCGATGATCGAGAACATCCTCGCGCGCTACGAGGGGGCGGTGGCCGTCGCCGTGTACGCGGTGCCGGATCCGGTGACCGGGGACCAGGTGATGGCGACCATCGCGGGGACCTTCGATCCGGAGGCCTTCGTGGACTTCCTGGAAGCCCAGCCCGATCTCGGGACGAAGATGGCGCCCCGGTTCGTGCGGGTGGTGGAGCGGATGCCGGTCACCGCCACGAACAAGATCCACCGGGCGCGGCTCAGGAAAGAGGGCGTGCGGTGCGCGGACCCGGTGTGGTGGCGGCCGCCCGGGACGCGGACGTACCGAAGAGCGGAAAACCTCGAAGGGCCCCTCGCTCCCACGAGAGGCCCTTCATCGGTGCGCCGCCAGGGACTCGAACCCCGGACCCGCTGATGCTGCATCTTCTGGGGGATGACCCCCAGACCCCCAGCCGCCGTCCGCGGCACCCTGGAAACCTCGAAGGGCCCCTCGCTCCCACGAGAGGCCCTTCACCGGTGCGCCGCCAGGGACTCGAACCCCGGACCCGCTGATTAAGAGTCAGCTGCTCTAACCAACTGAGCTAGCGGCGCATGACTCTCGCCGTCCGCCTCTCGGCGGCTGGCGACGAGAAAATACTACCCGGTCCGCAGGGGTGCTCATGACCACCACGAGCCGGGCCCACTCAGGGGCGCGGGGCACTGCGCGAGCAGCCCCCACGGACCCGCGGACAACCGACGACCTCCTGCCCGGCGTCTAGATCGCCAGTGACAGGAGGACGGGCGCCGCCCCCCTGTTCAGGCGGTCCGTCGCCTGGCGGAGGCGATGCGCCTGGTCGAGCGGCAAGGACAGCGCAAGGCATCCCACCGACGACCCCGCCGTGATCGGCACCGCCGCGCACACCGTGCCCACCGCGTACTCCTGGAGGTCGAGATGGGGGACAGTGGGCGGCTGGGCCTCCAGGCGGGAGAGCAGCAGCTTGTCGTTGGTGATGGTCCGCGAGGTGAGCCGGGTCATGCGGTGCCGGGAGAGGTGGTCGCGGCGGCCGTTGTGGTCGAGCTGGCTGAGCAGGCTCTTGCCGAGGGCGGTGGCGTGGGCGGAGGAACGGAAGTCCACCCACTCGTTGACCGCCGGGGTCGCGGGACCGTCGGCGTACTGGGCGATGGTGACCTCACCGTCGACGTACCGGCTGATGTAGACGGCCGCGCCGATCGAGTCGCGCAGTTCGTCGAGGGTGTGCTGGAGCTTGTCGCGCAGGGCCTCGTCACGGTCGTGCGCGGAGCTCAGCCTGGTCAGGGCGGCTCCCGTCACATACGCGCCGTCGGCGACCTGCTCGACGTACCCCTCGCGGCGCAGCATCCTCAGGAGCGCGGTCAGCCGCTCCGGGGCGAGGCCGGTGGTACGGGCGAGTTCGACGTCGGTGACTCCGGCGGTGTGCCGTGCCACCGTCTCCAGGACGCGCAGTGCGTCCTGGGCCGAGTGGTACGGCGCGGTCGGCTCGTGCTTCAGCGCCACGGTTTTCCCCCTGCGCTCGCTCGGTCGCACTACTACTGGGCCGTAATACCAGACAGCGATCCCCTCCACGATAACCGGCAAAAGGCTTGTAGTGAGCGGCTGTTGACGAGATTCCGTCCCCGGGTCGGGCCTCTCAGCAGGGGTGCTGACACCCTGGCATATGCCAGAGACATGACCCGGGTCCGGGACCTCGAAGGTTGAACGCCGTTCACCTCTTGTAGTCAGAGAACCGCGCTGAGAAATTCCCGGGTGCGGTCCTGCTCGGGGTCGCTGAAGATCTTCTCCGGTGCGCCCGACTCGATGATCCGGCCCGAGTCGAACATCAGGACCTGGTCGGAGATGTCCCGGGCGAAGTTCATCTCGTGGGTCACACAGAGCATCGTGATGTCGGTGGTGCGGGCGATGTCCCGCAGCACGTCGAGGACACCGGCGACCAGCTCCGGGTCGAGCGCCGAGGTCACCTCGTCGAGCAGCAGCACCTGCGGCCGCATGGCCAGCGCCCGCGCGATCGCCACCCGCTGCTGCTGGCCGCCGGAGAGCTGCGTCGGCCGGGCGCCGGCCTTGTCGGCGAGGCCCACCAGGTCGAGCAGCTCACGCGCGCGTGCCTCCGCCTCGTCCTTGGACATGCCGAGCACGGTGACGGGCGCCTCGGTGATGTTGCGCAGGACCGTCATGTTCGGGAACAGGTTGAACTGCTGGAAGACCATCCCGATCTTCTTGCGCACCTCACGCAGCTGCTTCTCCGGCGCCGGGAACAGGGTCTGGCCGTCGACCGTGACCGTGCCCTCGTCGGGCTTGGTCAGCGTCATCAGCATGCGCAGGATCGTGGTCTTGCCGGACCCGGAGGGGCCGATCAGCGTCACGTGCTTGCCGGAGTCGACGGAGAAGTTCAGCCGGTCCAGGACGGTGTTCGACCCGAAGCGCTTGGTCACGTTCTCGAAGCGGATCAGCTCGCTGCCGTCCACCGGCGGGTTGGCGCCTGCGTCGGGTTCTTTCATCAGGGGAGTGTCAGCGGACAAGACGTCGCTCCAGGGATCGCAGAAGAAGGGAGGCCAGATAGGAGATGACGATGAAGGCCACGCCGATCACGGTCAGCGGCTCGGTGAACTGGAAGTGCTCCTGGGCGAACAGCCGCGCCTCGCCGAGCATCTCCAGCACCGTGATGACCATCAGCATCGGTGTGTCCTTGAGCATCGAGATCACGTAGTTGCCGAGAGCCGGCACGACCCGGCGGATCGCCTGCGGCAGGATCACCACCTGCCAGGTCCGCACGCGCGGCAGGTTCAGCGCCGTCGCCGCCTCCCACTGACCGGTCGGCACCGCCTCGATACCGGCCCGGTAGACCTGCATGGTGTACGTCGAGTAGTGCAGCCCGATCCCGATGACACCGGTGGCCAGCGCCGAGAGGGTCACGCCCCACTCGGGCAGCACATAGAAGAGGAAGAACAGCTGGACCAGCAGCGGGGTGTTGCGCACGAACTCCGTGACCACCCCGACCGGCCAGCGCACGAACCGCGAGGGCGCGCGCATCAGCAGCGCCCACACCAGGCCGAGCGCGAAGGAGATCAGCGAGCCGAGCGCGAGGGCCTGCAGGGTGACCAGCAGCCCGTCCCAGAACTGCGGCATGAAGTCGCTTACGGCACTCCAGTCCCACGTCATCCGACACCACCTCCGACGGGCTCGGGCACCTGGACCTCACGCGTGGGCTCCTTGCCGACCCCCGCCTTGAGCTTCTTCTCGAGGCCGCGCATCAACCGGGTGAGCAGGAAGGCGATCACGAAGTAGATGAGCAGCAGATACGTGTAGATGCCGGCACTCTCCTGGAGCGCGAGCCGCACCAGGTTGCCGCTGAACGCCAGATCGCCCATGCCCATCACGGACACCAGCGCGGTGCCCTTGAGCAGCTCGATCAGCAGGTTGGAGAACGGCGGGATCATCTCCGGCACCGCCTGCGGCAGCAGGATCAGCCTCAGGCGCTGCCAGGGCGTGAAGCTCAGCGCGATCCCGCCCTCCTGTTGCGCCGGGTCGACCGCCTTGAGCGCCCCGCGCACGATCTCGGAGCCGTACGCCCCGTAGGTCAGTCCGAGTGCGAGCGTGCCCGCCCACATCGGCACCAGCTGCCAGCCGAAGGCCGGGGGCAGCACGAAGAACACCCAGAAGATCATCACCAGCGCCGAGGTCCCGCGGAACACCTCGGTGTAGACGCCCGCGAGGAAGCGGACGATCCACAGCCGGTGGGTGCGCAGGACGCCGACCACGAAGGACACGGCCGCGGCGAGGATCGCGCTGAAGAACAGCAGCTGGACCGTGGTCCAGATGCCCTTGAGTACCAGTTCCCAGAGTCCGGAGGTCATCCGCCGCAGAGCTCCTTCGCGGTCAGGTCCGTCATCTCGGCCTGCGTGAACCCGAAGGGCTTGAGGACCCGGAACAGCTCCCCGCTCTTCTTCAGCTTCCGCAGCTCGGCGTTGAAGGCGTCCCGCAGGTTCGTCTCGGTCCGGCGGAACGCGAAGGCGCCCCCGTCGACGTGCGGTTTGCCGCCGACGGTCGGGGTGAAGGCCTTCGTGGCCTCCGCCTTGGCCGACTTCTTCACCACCTCGCGGGTGGTGAGCGCGGTCCCGGCGAACACGTCGACGCGCCCCGCCTCCACGGCGTTCAGCCCCGCGACCTGGTCCGGCACGATCAGGATGTCGCTTTCCTTGTATCCCGCCTCGACGGCGTACCCGATCTCCGCGTAGCCGGTCCCGGTGGCGAACTTCGCCTTCTTCGCGACGACGTCCTTGTAGTTGTGAAGACCTTTGGGATTTCCCTTGCGCACGATGAAGGAATCGAGCATCTGGTAGTCGGGATCGGCGAAGATCACCTGTTCGCAGCGTTCCGGCGTGACGTACATCCCGGCCGCCACGACATCGAACTGCTGGGAATTCAGCCCGGGAATGAGCGAGCCGAACTCGGTGGGCACGGGCTGCACCTTGTCCACCCCGAGCCGCTTGAATATGACCCTCGCGAGTTCTGGTGCCTCGCCGGTCAGGTCGCCGTTCTTGTCGATGTAACCGAAGGGGATCTCACCCGCGATTCCCAGCCGTACGACACCTGCCGCCCTGAGCCGGTCGAGCAGTTCACCGCCTCCCGTGGTCGAGGCCGTGGCCACGCGTGAGCAGCCCGCCGCGCCCAGCGCACCGAGCGCCGCTACCCCCGCGAGCAGCGACCGGCGGGTGGTCCCGGATATGTGTTCGCCATGTTCCAGTGGTGGAGCCATGGCGGCGCGGCTACCCGACCGGATGCGACTTATGCAGATCGATTTGAGCCCCGTTCCGGACCGAGGCCCTCTTGACCGGAGGGGGACCATGGAATGCATGGCTGACCGCTACATCGAAGTCTCGCTGGTCAAGCGGGGAATCACCGCCACGGCAAAGCTCCTGGACGATCGGGCGCCGATCACCTGCGCGGCCGTATGGGATGCCCTCCCGCTCGCCGGTGACGTCTACCACGCGAAGTACGCACGCAACGAGATCTACGCCCTTTTCCCGCCTTTCGCAGAATCGGAACCACCCCTGGAAAATCCGACAGTTACCCCGATTCCCGGAGATCTCTGCTATTTCTCCTTCGCGGGCACAGAACTCGGCACCAAGTCCTACGGCTACGACCGCGAGGTCCGCGCCGGCACGACGGTCGTCGACCTGGCCCTGTTCTACGAACGCAACAACCTGCTCCTGAACGCCGACGTGGGCTGGGTGCCGGGGATCGTCTGGGGGCAGGTGGTGGACGGGCTGGACGCCCTGGCCGAGGGCTGCAACGACCTCTGGCGCGCCGGCGCCCTCGGCGAGAGCCTCCGGTTCAGCCGGGCGTGACGCTCCCCGCGCGGGCCGGGTCGGGTGGCCGGATGCCCGCCGTTTCCGTCTCGTAGAGTGCGTGAGCCGCCCGCAGCACCAGGTCGTCCCGGTGCCGGGCCGCCACGATCTGCAACCCCACCGGCAGCCCGTCGGCGTCCGTCCCCACCGGCACGGACGCGGCGGGCTGCTGGGTCATGTTGAAGGGGTACGTGAAGGGCGTCCACCCCGTCCAGCGGTGGTGGCCCGAGCCCTTCGGGACCTCCGTGCCCGCCTCGAACGCGGTGATCGGAAGGGCCGGGGTGACCAACAGGTCGTAGGAGTCGTGGAAGCGGCCCATCCGGCGCCCGAGTTCCATCCGGACGTCCACCGCGGCCAGGTAGTCGAGCGCACTCATGCGCGCCCCCAGGCCGCAGATCGCCCGGAGCCCCGGGTCCAGCAACTCCCGCTGATGCGGCCCGAGATGCTGGGTCACCCGGGCCGCCCCGCTGAACCACAGGGTGTGGAAGGCGTCCACCGGGTCGGCGAAGTCGGGATCGGTCTCGGTGACGTACGCGCCGAGTCCTGCCAGGCGCTCCACCGCCCGCCGTACCGCCGCGGCGACCCCTGGCTGTACGGCCACCTGGCCGCCGAGGGACGGTGAGTACGCGACCCGCAGCCCGCGCACCCCGCCCGACAGGGCCGCCGTGTACGGGCCGGCCGCCGGGCCCAGCGCCGACCAGTCACGGGAGTCCGGCACCCCGATGACGTCGAGGAGCAGTGCCGCGTCGGCCGCGTCGCGGGTCATCGGGCCCACGTGGGCGAGGGTGCCGAAGGCGCTCGCCGGGTAGAGCGGCACGCGGCCGTACGTCGGCTTGAGGGCGAAGATCCCGCAGAATGCGGCCGGGATACGGACGCTGCCCCCGCCGTCCGTGCCGAGCGCGAGCGGCCCCGCGCCGAGTGCCACGGCCGCCGCGGCGCCCCCGCTGGAACCGCCCGCGGTGCGCGTCGGGTCGTAGGGATTGCGCGTCACGCCCGACAGCGGCGAGTCCGTGACGCCCTTCCAGCCGAACTCGGGGGTCGTGGTCTTGCCGAGGAAGACCGCGCCCTGCTCGCGCAGCCGGGCGACGGACGGCGCGTCCTCGTCCCAGGTGCCGCCCTCCGGGATCGTCCTGGAGCCCTTCAGCGTCGGGGCGCCGCGCAGCAGCAGGATGTCCTTCACCGTGACGGGGACGCCGTCCACGGCGCCGGACGGCTCCCCCAGTCGCCAGCGGTCGGCCGAGGCGCGGGCCTGCGCCAGGGCCTCCTCGCCGGTCAGCCGTACGAACGCGTTCACCTCCAGCTGAATCCGTTCGGCCCGGTCGAGAGCCGCCCGGGTCGCCTCCACGGGGCTGAACTCGCCCTTGCGGTAGCCCTCCACGAGTTGTACGGCGGTCAGTTCGGTGAGGTCCTGCATGTGCCCCTCCGCTCGACGTTCAGTGCCCTGGCACGTACCCGCGTTGCTTGTCGACCACGTTCGGCAGTGATCTGCCCGCCTCCCAGCGGTCGTACAACTGCAGGAACTGCGTGCCGAGTTCATCGCGCCAGCCGACCGTGTCACCGCTCATGTGCGGGGACACGATCAGGCCCGGCACCTGCCACAACGGACTGTCGGGCGGCAGTGGTTCGGTGTCGAACACATCGAGGGCGGCCCCGGCGATCCACCGCTTGGACACCGCCTCCACCAGCGCGTCCTCGACGACCAGCTGACCCCGGCCGATGTTGATGAACCGCGCGGAGGGCTGCATCATCCCGAAGCGGCGGGCGTCGAACATGCCGTGCGTGTCCGCGGTGAGCGGGGCGGCCGCGATCACCCAGTCGGCGCGGGCCATCAGACGGTCGAGGTCGTCGGGGCCGTGGATCCCGGTGCGGGAACGGCGGCCGACGAGGGCGGTGGTGATACCGAGCGCCTTGAGGGTGCTCACGATCGCCCGCCCGATGGGCCCGGAACCGACCACACAGGCACGGGTCCCGGCCACCCGCTGGGACTCCCGGTGCCGCCACACGCCCTCCCGCTGCAGTTCCAGGGTCCGGGGCAGGTCCTTCGCCATCGTCAGGACCAGCGCGGCGACGTACTCGGCGATCGGCTGGTCGAAGACCCCGCGGGCGTTGGTCACCACCGTGTCGGAGACAGCGAGTTCGGGGCACATCAGATGGTCCACGCCCGCGCTCGCCGTGTGCACCCAGCGCGGCCGCGGGCCCTCGCCCGGCCACGCGTCACGCACGGCGGTCGAGGTGAAGTCCCAGACCAGCAGCACGTCGGCGACCGGCAGCCGCTCGGCGAGCCCGGCCCCGTCCGTGTGCAGGATCCGGGCCCGGCCGGTGAGGCTCCCGAGGCGCGGCGGGGGGTCGGCGTCAAGGACCAGAAGGACGGGGACGGACATCGAGCCACCGTTTCTACGGATTATCGCGGAGCTGCCGGGCGTCTGACGTGGGCGGGAACGCCGACGGCAACCCCGGTGTGACGTGAGCGTGACATGGGCGGATTGACCACGCTCGCACCCGAACCTACCTTCGTCAACACGGGCGTTGTGCACGTTCCGCTGTCCCCCCGTCTCTCACCGTGAGGCCGGTCTCTGCCATGGACGTTTCTTTTCTAGGTGGTCCGCGCCCCCAGCGCGGTGTCGGTGTCGTCGCCCCCTTCGACTTCGCGCTGGATCGCGAGCTGTGGCGGTGGGTGCCCGACGAGATCTCGCTCCATCTGACCCGCACCCCTTACGTCCCCGTCGAGGTCAGCCTCGACCTGGCCCGTCTGGTGAGCGAGCACGAGACCCTGCACGAGGCGGTGCGCACGCTCAACGCCATCGCTCCCGAGGTCGTCGCCTACGCCTGCACCTCCGGCAGCTTCGTCGGCGGGATCGCCGGGGAACGCGCCATGTGCGCCGCCATGACCAGGGCGGGCGCCGTCCCGTCCCTGACCACGTCCGGCGCCCTCCTGGACGCCCTCGCCGAACTCGACGTCCGCCGGGTGGCGCTGGTGACGCCGTACACGGTGTCGGTGACCAGGTCGCTGGAGGAGTACGTCGCCGAGGCGGGCGTCTCGGTCACCGGATGCGCCTACATGGGCCTGACCCGGCACATCTGGAAGGTGCCCTACCGCCAGGTCTCCGAGATGGCCCACAAGGCCGTACGGGGTGACGCCCAGGCCCTGTTCATCAGCTGCACCAACCTGCCCACGTACGACGTCATCCCGCAACTGGAAGCGGAACTGCGCATACCGGTGATCTCGGCCAACCAGGTGACGATGTGGGCCGCGCTGCGCCGATTGGGTACCCGAGCCGTGGGACCGTACCAGGCGCTGATCGATCCGGCGGCGAGGTACGGCCCCGTGCGCCCGGAGATTCCGGGACTGCCGGAAGTCCGGGGCCTGCCGGACGAAGAGCAGCAGCAGGAAGGCTGGACATGACCGCTCTCGGATTCCTCTACCCGGGCCACTCCGCCGAGGACGACTATCCGCGCATCGAACAGCTCCTGGGCAGCGACATCCGCCTGGACGTCGTCCACACCGACATCGGCACCGACGCGCACCGCGTGGACGCCCTCCTGGAGATGGGCTCGGCCGAACGGCTCGCCGCCGGTGTCGAGGAACTGCGCATGTCGGGCGCCGAGTCCGTCGTCTGGGCCTGCACCAGCGGCAGTTTCGTCTACGGCTGGGAGGGCGCCCACGAGCAGGTGCGCAACCTCGCCGTCACGGCCGGCATGCCCGCGTCCTCGACGTCGTTCGCCTTCGTGCACGCGGCCCAGGAGATCGGGGCCGGGCGGGTGGCGGTCGCGGCGACCTACCCGGACGACGTGGCGGGACTGTTCGCGGAGTTCCTGCGGGCGGGCGGAGTCGAGGTCCTCCAGGTCCGCGGCGCCGGGATCATCACCGCCGCGGAGGTCGGCACCTGGGGCGAGGAGGAGGTCTTCGCGCTGGCCCGGGAGGCCGACTCGCCGGACGCCGAGGCGGTGCTCCTCCCGGACACGGCCCTCCACACGGCCACCCACATCCCGGCCCTGGAGAAGGAGCTCGGCAAGCCGGTCCTCACCGCGAACCAGGTCACCGTCTGGGAGGCTCTGCGGCTGACGGACCGCCGGGTGAACGCTTCGGCTCTGGGGGCGCTGTTCACCAGGGAGCCGATCGTCCAGGTGTGAGACGCACCTGTCCAGGGGCTCACCGCCGACGGTCCTGGCCGGCCTCGGCGGTGAGTTCTGTGTGCATGGCGCGCAGTCGCCGGTGCTGACGGTTTCCGTACAGGACGAGCCAGCCCAGGAAGACCCCGGCGAACAGGCCCATGCCGAGGGTCTGCGGCAGGCCCGCGGTCAGGGCCGTCAGCACCACGACCGCGCAGAACAGGCCGGCGACGAAGACCTGGGCCGCGACCCGGTGGCGTGAGCGGTGCAGACGCTGTTCGACCAGGTCGCGCATCGCCTGCCGCTCCTGCGGCGCCGTGGGGACCTCGCCCCGGCGCAGTTTCCGGTCCAGCGACACGAGGCGGTCCACGGAGCCTCCGGCGGCCCGCTTCTCCCGGCGCCGCACGGCGAGCATGACGCCGACCCCGCCGACCGAGGCGAACACCACGTACAGCGGGACCGAGGCGATCGAGCGCTCCGGGGACAGCAGCAGGACCACGGCGCACGCGACCAGGAGGGACAGGACGACCTGGACCCACAGGTGCTTGCCGAGAAAGGAGTTGACGCGTTCCACGGCCTGCCCCCCGTCACATCTGGTCGCGGCGGCGGACGGCGCGCAACCGCATCGTCAGGCCGATGGCCAGCAGCACCAGGGCCACCGCGCAGTAGGCCCACGAGCCGTTGCCGCGCACGGCGTCGACGGCGGCCAGGACCACCCACAGGGCGGCGACGACACTCAGCGCGGTCCACGCGATGTCGGCGATACGGATGGACAACTGGGCGCGCTGTCTGGTGCCGGGTTCGAGCGGTCCGAGTTCCGACGGCCGCGACGGGTTCTCTCGCGTCATGGCGATCCCTCCGGATTGTGGAGTTGTGCGCTTTGAGTACCCGGGGGCCGGTGCGGCAAGCGGTTGACGCAGGTCGGGATGCGGAAGCAGGCGCTCCAGGAATCCTCGATCCCGCCCGGGAATAAACGGGGACACTCTCCTGTTACTTCCTGACTGACAGCGCACGGCTCATGAGCAGGAGGCCCCCACCGTGGCGGAAGACGAGATCCGAGGTACTGCACAGGGCACCGCCCCCGTACCTCTCTCGGTACTCGACCTGGTCACCGTCGGCGCCGGACGCACGGCCACCGACGCCCTGCGCACCAGCGTCGCCATCGCCAGGCTCACCGAGTCCCGCGGCTTCCACCGCTACTGGATCGCCGAGCACCACTCCATGCCGGGCGTGGCGTCCTCGTCCCCCGCGGTGATCCTCGCCCACCTCGCCGCCCACACCACCCGCATCCGGCTCGGCTCGGGCGGCGTCATGCTCCCCAACCACGCCCCGCTGGTGATCGCCGAGCAGTTCGGCACGCTGGAGGCGATGGCCCCGGGACGGATCGACCTGGGCCTCGGCCGGGCACCCGGCACGGACGGCGCCACCGCCGCGGCCCTGCGCCGCGCCGACCGCCTGCACGAGGGCGCCGACGACTTCCCCGAGCAGCTCGCCGAGCTCACCCGCTTCCTGGACGACGACTTCCCCGACGGCCACCCCTACCGCCGTATCCACGCCGTACCCGGCCCGGTCCAGGCGACGTCACCCGGCGGCGTCCAGTCCCCGCACCGCCCGCCGCTCTGGCTGCTCGGCTCCTCCGGCTTCAGCGCCCAGCTGGCCGGCTCCCTCGGCCTGCCCTTCGCCTTCGCGCACCACTTCTCGGCGCAGAACACCATCCCGGCCCTGGACCTGTACCGAGAGTCCTTCCGGCCCTCCGCGGTCCTCGACGAGCCGTACGCCCTCATCGGCGTCTCCGCCCTCGCCACCGACGACGAGAAGGAGGCCCGCCGCCAGGTCCGCGCCGCCGCGCTCAGCATGATCCGGCTGCGTACCGGCCGCCCCGGCCTGGTCCCCACCCCCGAGGAGGCGGAGGCCCACGAATTCAGCCCGATGGAGGAGGAGTTCGCGCGCACCTGGAACGCCAACGTCATCCACGGCACCGCCGACGAGGTCCGCTCCGGCCTCGACGACCTCCACAAGCGCACCGGCGCCGACGAGCTGATGCTCACGGGCAACGCGCACAGCGGTGACGCACGCCTGCGCTCCTACGAACTCGTCGCGGACGCCTACGGACTGCCCACGACCCGCTAGGCCTTCACGCCCATCAGCCCGGAGATACGATCCGGCGACACCGGCCGCGAGTACAGCCAGCCCTGGCCGGTGTCGCAGCCGATCCGGCGCAGGCGGGTGGCCTGGGCCGAGGTCTCGACGCATTCCGCGGTGACGGTGAGGCCGAGACGGTGGGCGAGCTGGATCATCGCCTCGACGACGACCTCGTCGGCCGGGTTCGGGGGGACGCCCTCGCCCTCGTACTGGAAGCCGCGCACGAAGGAGCCGTCCAGCTTCAGGACGGAGACCGGCAGGCGGCTGAGGTAGGCGAGGTTCGAGTAGCCCGTGCCGAAGTCGTCGATCGCGATGCCGACGCCCATGTCGCTCAGCGCCTGGAGGGCTTGGAGCGGGCGGCCCGCCGAACCCATCACCGCCGACTCGGTGAGTTCGAGCTGGAGGAGATGGGGCGCCAGGCCGGTCTCCGCGAGGGTCTTCGCCACGTCCGCGACCAGGTCGGAGTCCCAGACCTGACGGACCGCCACATTGACGCTGACGAAGATCGGCGGCTCGTCGGGGTGGTCGAGCTGCCACTGACGGGCCTGGCGGCAGGCGGTGTCGAGGATCCAGCGGCCCAGCGGAACGATCGAGCCGTCCTCCTCGGCCAGTGCGATGAACCGATTCGGCGTCAGCATCCCGAACTGCGGGTGGTTCCAGCGCACCAGCGCCTCGACCCCGCGCAGCCGGCCGTCCTCCATGCCCACCAGCGGCTGGTACTCCAGCTGGAACTCGCCGCGCTCGATGGCCGGACGGAGCGTGGAGGCGAGGGCCTGGCGGGTCATGCGGTGGGCGTTGCGCTCGGGGTCGAAGAGCGTCCAGCGGTCCCGGCCGTCCGCCTTCGCCCAGTACAGCGTGGTGTCGGCGGCCTGCATCAGACCCGTCGCCGAGGTGCCCTCCGCCTGCCGCTCGACGACCCCGATCGACGCCGACACCGACATCCGGTGGCCGGAGACGTCGAAGGGCGCCTGGACGGCCTTCAGCAGGGACTCGGCGAGGTCGGCGAGCTGTTCGGTGCCTGTGGAGTCCTCGACGAGCAGCGCGAACTCGTCGCCGCCCAGCCTCGCCACCAGGGGAGCGGTCGCCCGCCCGTGGCCGGCCTCGTCCGCGCAACGCGTGAGCCGCTCGGCGACGGCGGCCAGCAGCCGGTCGCCGACCCGGTGGCCGAGGGTGTCGTTGACGGCCTGGAAACCGTCGAGGTCCAGATAGCACAGCCCGATCCGGCCCGTGCCGCCCTGCTCGTACGACTCCGGCTCCAGCGCGGCCGTCAGCCGCTCGAAGAACAGCGTGCGGTTGGGCAGCCGCGTCACCGGGTCGTGCATCTGCAAGTGCCGCAGCCGGGCCTGGAGTTCACGACGGGCGGTGATGTCGGCGACGGACAGCAGGACGCCGGGGGACTCCTGGGAGCCTTCGGCCAGCGGCGTGATCGTGATCTGCGCCCACATCGAGTGCCCGTCGGGATGCTTGAGCCGCCGTTTGCAGCGCAGCCTCGCCTGCCGGCCGCGCAGCACCTCGCGGTAGGAGTGCCAGGTGCGGGCGTCCGAGGCCAGATCCACCAGGTCGGCGGCCTGGGCCCCGGCCAGCTCCTCCGGTACGGCGCCGAGCAGCTCGCCGAAGGCGGGGTTGGCGTCGACGACCGTGCCCTCGCGGTCCACCACGGCCATGGCCAGCGGCGCCGCCGCGAACGCGGCACGGTGCGTCGGGGGCTCCGTACGAGCAGGTGTCGTGATGTCACTCTCTGTTACGGCCGACCCGTCGAGGTCTGCCGCGGGCGCCGGCCCTTCGGACGTTCCGTTCACCGCTAGCTCCCGCAGTGCACTCGATCGCTGTCCGCGCAGGAAAGTGTGCCGATCATAGAGGCTGCCCCCGGGCCCTTCCAGCCATTGCCCAGTCTGGAGGACCGGCAACCCCTTCTGGCAGATCGTTTCTGCCCGCAGCTGGACGGGTTCTTGGGGCCTGGGACCGGTTGTGACGTTCCGTGAGCGATTCGGGGGTGTCGGCCGGTCCGGCAGGTCACGCCGTCTCACTCGTCCGGTGCAGATAAACAGGGCGTACTACTGCAAAACGACACAGGCTGGGTGCGGTATCCCGTGAAACCGCTCCCGGAGGTCCCGTTGCCGCGCCCGTTTCCGCGCACCTTCCCGCGCCCCCGACTGCGCAGCTCCGCCGCCGTGTTCACCACCATGGTGGCCCTGGCCTCCACCTCCCTCGTCACCGGCCCCTCTGTCGCCGAACCCTTCTCGTCGGCGCCCTGCACTCTGGAGCGCACCGAGGCCCACCACTCGGAGGGCCTCGACACCTGGAACACCGCCTATCCGCGTCCGGCCCGCGCCCTCGACGCGGTCATGGTCTTCCTGTCCTTCCCGGACGCCGGGCCGATGACCACCCCCGCCCAGCTGGCCGCCGATCACTTCCCGGCCACCACCCGCTTCTTCCAGCACGCCTCCTACGGCCGCTTCACCCTGCGCCCGCACCCGCTGCGGCACTGGATCCGGATGCCGCGCCCGTCGACGGCTTACGCCATACAGCGCGACTGGAGCGCCGCGGACCGAGGGGCGTACCTGCGCGACGCGCTCGCCGCGGCCGACGGGCAGGTCGACTTCTCGCGCTATGACGTCGTCTACTTCGTCGCCGACCCGGACGCTCCCGGCGTCGACTCGGACGCCACGAAGGTCGTCAACCTGGACGTGCCGCTGCGCGCCGACGGCACAAACATCCGCCGGGTGGTCACCGTCTTCGAGAAGCACCCGCCGGACCGGCTGGTCCTCGCCCATGAGACGGGGCACGTGTTCGACCTGCCGGACCTCTACCACCGGCCGATGGACGGCAAGGGCGACTGGGACACCTATGTCGGCGACTGGGACCTGATGGGCAGCCAGTTCGGACTCGCCCCCGATCTGTTCGCCTGGCACAAGTGGAAGCTGGGCTGGCTGGAGCGGCGGCAGGTGGTGTGCGTACGGGGGCCGAAACCGACCCGGCTGACGCTGGAGCCGCTGGGGACCGGTCCTGGCAACGCCGGGATCTTCGGGCCCGGTCACGGCACCAAGCTCGCGGTCGTGCGCACCGGGGCCGACAGCGCGCTGGCCTTCGAGGGACGCGCGGCGATGGGCGACGACGAGGCGGTCTGCCGGCAGGGTGTGCTGATCTACCGCGTCCACAGCGGCGCCGCGTCCGGCGGCGGCCCGATCCAGGTGATCGACGCCCACCCCCGTACCGAGGCCTGCTGGGAGAACTCCGTCTACCCACCCCTCGCGGACGCCCCCGTCGACACCGGCGAGAGCTTCACGGTCCCGGACGAGCACGTACGCGTAAAGGTGACCGGGCGAACGGCCTCGGGGGCGTGGAACGTGGAGATCGCGGTCGGGTGACTTCCCGGCCGACGGCTCGGTGGGCGAGGGGGTGTGGGTGGCGGAGCCCCCACAACGCGCGGCGCAGCCGCGCCAGCCGTCCTGCGGTGCCGTCAAGAATGAAGGCCCCCCGCACTCGCGAGAGGCCTTCACTGTCTGTGCGCCGCCAGGGACTCGAACCCCGGACCCGCTGATTAAGAGTCAGCTGCTCTAACCAACTGAGCTAGCGGCGCCTGCTGACGTCGTAGACCTTAGCATCCTGATCGGCGGGGGGAAAAATCGATATCCGCACGGCGGCGCGAGCCGCGCGTACCGCTGCCCAGAGCAGGATTTCCGGGCCCGGCAGCCAGGGGTGGCGGGTGTCGGGGGCGACCAGCCAGCGGGAGGCCGGTGCGGATTTCGGGGCGCTCAGCGGGGCCGGGACGGTGATCGCGTCGCCGATGCCGTGGCACAGCAGCGGCGGGATCGCGGCCGTACGGCCGATCTCCTCCCACCGCAGCAGCGACGGCAGCCGCTGAGCCGTGCCGGGTGCCGCGAACAACAGCATCCGGGCCCGGAGCATCGCCACCGGTCCCGATCCCGGCCCCTCCTCCCACAGCCGGTCGAGCATCCGGCGCCCGAAGATCGCGGGGGTGCTGACCACGTCGAAGGCGGTGCCGCAGGGCAGTACGACCGGGGCCGCGGGGCGCTCCTCCCAGAGCGCCAGGGTGCTGCGCGGGTACGTTCCCGCCGAGGCGAGCCAGGCGGCTCCGTCCGCGGTGACGCCGGAGACGTCGAAGCGCGTGTCGGAGAACGGTTCGTCGCGAGTGCTCATGCCGCTTACATCTACCGGGCGTGAGCAGGCCGTTCCTCAGAGTTGCGGGAAATCGGGACAGGAGGGGCCGAGGAGGGGTATCTTGCCCGCCTGGCATATGCCATGGAGGGTTTACGGCGGCCAGTGCGGCTACGACGAGCGCGGTGCCCGTGGCTCACACGGGATCGGCGTGCCCCGCTCCACCCTCCGCGCCCCCCAGCAGATCCCGGCCGAACTCGACCATCTTCTTGGCGTAGTCCTCGGTCCACTCGGCGCGCTCGGCGATGTCGGCCGTCGTGAGCCGGTCGAAGCGCCTGGGGTCGGCCAGCTGGGCCGCCGCCATCGCCTGGAACTCCACGGCACGGTCCGCCGCCGCACGGAAGGCGAGTGCCAGCTCGGTGGACCGGGTCAGCAGCGCGCGCGGATCGTCCATCGACTCGAGGTCGAAGAAGTGCTCCGGGTCGTCGGCCACCTGCGCGGGCTCGAACAGCAGGGGCGCGGGGCGCAGCCGCGGTTCGTTCCGACGCGGCGTGGGCTCCGCCATGTCTTCATCCTCCTCGTACGTCGTCCGTTCCGGCGGCCCATCTGTGCATGGGCCACCGTCCATTGTCCCGCGCCCATGCAAGAGGGCGGGGCGCCTGCGGCGGTACCAAGGTCTACGGCCCGCGCGATGTTCCCGCTCACGGCCGCCAGGCCACCCGGTGCTCCGCCAGCCGTGCCAGTACGGCGTGGTTCGCCTCCCAGCCGTCCGGAAACTTCACCAGGGTCCCCAGCTGGACCGGTTCCGTCGACGGGTAGTCGTCCAGGAGCTCGCTCACGCCCGCGCGGCACACCACGACGCACGCGTGGCGGTGCCGGGAGGCCAGGACGCACAGGCGACCCGTCTCCAGGTGGAAGGCGGTGGCGTCGGGGCGGCCGGAGAGGGGGTGGAGGACGACCGTGACGTCGTACTCGCGGCCCTGGAGCCGGTTCGCTGTGTCGACGGTGACGTCCATGACGCCGAGGTCGGCGAGCGCCGCGCGGACCGCCGCCGCCTGGTCGCGGTGGGCCGTGCCCACGGCGATGCGGTCGGCGGTGAGCGGCGCAGGGTCCGGTGAGCGTTCCGACGTGGCCGCCCCGCCCCGGTCCAGCAGCCGCCGTACGACGGTCGCGACGGCCCGTACCGCCTCGGGGTCCGTGCGCGGAGTGTGCCGAGCGGGCAGCTCCAGCAGGCCCCAGCCGGACTCCGCCGCCGCGTCGATCACCCGGTCGGGGCCCGAGCCGTCCGAGGGGACGCCGAAGGTGAGCCGGCGGTCGCCGTGGCCCGTGCCGCTGCGGAAGGGCGTGTACGGGTAGAAGGCGTCCGAGACCAGGGGCGCGGCCGAGGCGGGCAGCCGCCAGGACACCGGCAGGCGGTGCTGGGGCAGCTCCGGGTTGTGGGCCAGCAGGGTCGTCACCGCCGAGGCCGAGGGGTCGTACGACAGCCCCGCCCACTGCTCGCTGCCCACGATCGCGAACGGGTCCAGCTGCCCCGGGTCGCCCACGAACAGCGCCCGCTCGAACAGCCCCGCCACCGCCAGCAGCGCGTCCGAGCGCATCTGGTACGCCTCGTCCACGATCGCGTGCGCCCACGGCTCGTCGACCTTCACATGTCCCCACTTGGCGGCCGTGGAGATCACCACGGGCAGCCCGGTCAGATCACCCGCCTTCGCCGACTTCCGTACGTTCGCCAGCGCGTCCAGCGCCTTGTCGTACGGGTCGGCGTCACTGCTGTGCAGCCGCCCGACCGGCAGTTCGGGGTTCTTCTCGGCGAGCCGCAGGACCAGGTCGTCCACCTGGGCGTTCGTCTGCGCCACGACCATCAGCGAGCGCCCCGCGTCGGCCAGTTCCAGCGCGGCACGCACGACGAGGGTGGACTTGCCGGCGCCGGGCGGGGAGTCGACGACGACACCGCGGTGGGTGCCGTGCAGGGTGTCGTGGAGGATCGCGTCGGTGGCCCGCGCGGCTTCGGCACCGGGGTCGAAGGTGCGGGTGGTCACAGGACGTCCTCCGGGGTCAGGGGATCGGCGGTCTCCTGTACGGCCTCACCGGGCGGCCCGCCGTGCGTCCACGGCGTGTCCTCCGGGTCGGGCAGCTTCGCGCCGCCGCGCTGCTCGTGCTCGAAGAGCGTGAAGCACACCCGGTCGCCCTTCTCGGGCACGGACCCGGTCTCGGGCTCCTTGCCGCGGCCCATCTTGTCGAGGATCTTGAGGACGACGAGGGCGCCCTCCTCCTCGTACCCCACGAACTCGGCCGACTGCGGCTTCCCGCCCAGCGAGCGGTACACCTTGGCCCGCTCGCCCAGATGCGGCCGGTCGTCGGTCCGTACGGTCACCAGCGGGCGCGGGCTCGGCCGCTTGCCCTCGCTGTACGTCATCACGACGTCCGTGACCTCCCCGGCGAACGCCTCTCCGGCCAGCCGCCGCCCGGCCATCACCAGCGGGTCGTCGAGCGCTTCCTGCGCCTCCAGACGGGCCTGTTCGCGCTCGCGCGCGGCGAGCTTGTTGGCGGCGGTGACCGCGTCGTCGCGGCGCGGCTGCGGGGGCTCGCCCGCCACGACCCGGTCGCGGTGGCTCGTGAACGACCAGCGGTCGCGCGTCCACCGCTCCTCGGCGTGCGCCCCCTCGGGCAGCGTCCGCAGCAGATCGATGCCCCGCCACACCGCGTCCCAGGTCGGGCGGGTACGACTCGCGACCAGGGCGCGGATCTCCTGTTCGGCGGCGGTGAGCGCGCCGAGCCGGTCGTCGGCCTCCAGGCCGTCCTCGGCGGCGGCGAGGGCGGTACGCGCACGGTCGTAGCGCAAGAGGGCCGGGGCGAGCAGTTTGTTGTCGAACGCCGGGTCGGTGGCGGGCCCCGCGGGCGGGTGCAGCAGCTGGCCGTCGTCGTCCCGGGCGAGCTCGGCCTCCAGCGCGGCGTCGGCGCCCGAGCGGCCCGGTGGCGGGTCGATCCACGCGAGCAGCGCGCCCAGGTGCTGGTCCTCCAGCGTGGACTGGCCGGTGGACCAGTGCCGGCCCAGTACGTCCGTCATCGCCGGCAGCAGCGAGGAGCCGGGCACCCGGGCCCGCTCCCCGAAGTGGGTCAGCCATCGGCCCAGCAACGGCACCCGGGGCGGGGCCGGATACGGGGTCTCCGGGTCCTGCTCCGCCGTACGCCGGAAACGCATGGAGCGTCCCAGCAGCCGTACGAAATCGACACCCGCGCGGCTCGGCAGGATCAGCTGCGGGGCGTCCGCGCACAGCTCGACCTCGACCTTGACCCGCTTGCCGGTCTCCGGATCGGTCTCATTGCGCTCGGCGGCCTCCACCGATTCGGCGTATCCGTCGACGTACGGCAGCACGATGTCCGCCAGCTCGGCCAGGAACGCGAACCTGAGGTCCCGGTCCCGCGGCTGCGGTACGACCAGGAGGTGCGGCGCGTCCCGGTCGGTGCCCACGAGCGCGCCCAGCGGGGCACCGGCCTCGCCCGCGGTGGTGAGCGGGACGAGGACGAGGGGGCGGTCGGAGAGGTGCCGGTGAAGGACGGTCGCGGCGGGCTGGGCACGGCCGGTGCTGACGGCTTCGAGGCGGGCGAGGGTGGCGATCAGCGACATGCGGTCACCCCCAGCGCCTCCGCGCGGAGTTCGGCCGCCCTGCGCAGGGCCGCCACCGCCGGATCGTCCGGATCGCCGGCCTCGCCGCGTGCCGCGGCCAGGACCCCCTCGACCGTCGTCAGGCCGCCCAGTTCCGCGCGCACCGAGCGGCCCAGGGAGGTCACCGCGCCGGCCGCGCGGGAGCGGTCCCGGCAGTGGAAGGCCAGTTCGCACGCGGACAGGCACTCGGGGGCGTAGGTCGCCGGGACCGACTCCACCGCGGCGGTCAGTTCGGCGGCGGGCTGGTCGGGGGCGAAGCAGGTGCCGTCGGGAAGGGCGTCGGCGATGTCCTGGATGCGGGTGAGACGGGCCAACTGGCGGGCGGTGACCGCGCGCTGCTTGCGGATGTCGACGGCCGAGGCGGTGGGCAGGTTGGAGAAGTCCTTGGGGCAGACCAGCAGGACCCGGTGGCGGACCTTCGGAACCGGTTCCAGGCGGGCGGCGACCGCCTCCAGCGCCAGGACGTACACCGCGGCCTGGCGGGCGGCCGCGCCCACCTTCGACGGGTCCGCCGAACCGTCCAGCATCGGGAAGGACTTGATCTCCACGACCGTCCAGCTGCCGTCCGGGTGCACGACCACCGCGTCCGGCTCCAGGAAGGCGGGGGAGCCGGCGACGTCGAGCGCGAGCATCGGGTGGTCGAGCAGCGTCCAGGTGCCCGCTGCCTCTGTGGCTTCGCGCAGGGCCAGTGCCGTCCGCGCGGTACGGCCCTCGGGGCCGATCGCGGTGAGGTCGGGGACCTGGGCGTCGACAGGGGGCTGCGCGGTGCGGTCCAGCCGCTCGTGCACCAGCCGCAGCAGCTCCGCGCCGCCGTCCGCCTTGACCTTCGCCTCGAAGGCGTTGCCCCGCGTCAGGGCGAACTGCGACTGCCCGAAGGCGGACGGCGCACCCAGCGCGCTCGCCACCGCCGTCTTGTCCACCCCGGCGCCGTCGAGGATCGCGCGCCGCTTGCACCCGGGGTTCGCGGCGAGGGCCGCGAGGGCGCGCGCGTCCAGTGCCTTGGCCGGTACCTCGGGCCCGCGCAGCTCAGCGAGCCGCTGCCGGAGCGCCGTCCCCCGCGTCCGCGGGAGAGGTACTCGGCTCGGCTCCGCTTCCGAAGAGTGACTCGCGCTGCCGTGGAATGTGCTCACCCGCGGAAGTCTGGCATCCGTCACTGACAATTGAGGGCTCTGCGTCCCGCGAGACGGCGGTGACAGGAGCTATCCGGGCCCGGATACCCGCCGTGGCCCGCTCCGCGGCCCGTGAGACGTACGGGGCGAGCAGGAACCCGGCGCCCATCACGGCCGCGCCCGCGACCGCGTCGAGGAAGTAGTGGTTCGCGGTGCCCATGACCACGATCGTGGTGATCAGCGGGTAGGCGACGGCCGCGACCTTCGTCGTACGCGTCCTGCCGTAGCGCCACAGCATCACTCCGCACCACAGGGCCCAGCCGACATGCAGGCTCGGCATGGCCGCGTACTGGTTCGTCATGCCGCCCATACCCCGCGGGGCGCTCGCCTCGCCGCCCCACCAGCCGTACGAGCTGTACTGGGCCATCGTGTCGACGAAGCCGTGGCTCGCGGACAGGAGGCGGGGCGGGCAGGTCGGCAGCAGGGTGAAGCCGATCAGACCCATGAAGGTGGACGTCATCAGCCAGGTGCGGGCCGCGCGGTAGTGCAGGGCGCGGGACCGGAAGAGCCAGACCAGGACGGCCGGCGTGACCAGGTAGTGCAGCGACGCGTACCAGAAGTCGGCCGGTACGCCGATCCAGGTCTGGCTGGTGAACAGCCGGTTGAGCGGATGCTCGGCGTTGAGGTAGAGGAACTTCTCGACCTTGAGGATCGCCAGGCCGTGGTCGACGGCGCCCGTGACATCGCCCCTGGCGAGGAGCCGGCCGGCGCTGTAGCAGGCGTACACCAACAGGATCAGGGGCAGCTCGGTCCACCAGCGCAACCGCGTGTCCGGGACTGCCTCGGTGCCTGGTGTCTCGGTCAGCGGCATCCGATCCTGTCCCCCTTCGTTTCGCGCGGCGTCCGGCGGTCCTTGTCCGGTCGTGCCACTTTACGGCGTATGTGCGGGCCCATGTGGAGTGCCCCCACGCAGCGCCTTCGGCCCTCAAAGACGCTGAGATCGCCCGTCGGGTTGCCCCTGCACAGCGTGCGCGATGATGGAGGGGTTCCGCCTCCGCTTTCCCCCGGAAAGGTCTCTTCATGGCTCCGCGCATCCTGCTGGCCCGGCACGGACAGACCGAGTGGTCGCTGTCCGGCAAGCACACCGGCAGGACCGACGTGCCGCTCCTGGAGGAGGGACGGCGGGGCGCCAAGCTGCTCGGCGAGCGGCTGCACCGGGCTCCCCACGACGGTCTTCACGGGGCGGAGATACGCACGAGCCCGCTGGCACGCGCGCGGGAGACCTGTGAACTCGCCGGGTTCGCGGAGCGGGCGGCCACCTGGGACACGCTCATGGAGTGGGACTACGGCGCGTACGAGGGCATGACCCCGGAGGAGATCCAGGCCGTCCGGCCGGGGTGGCTGATCTGGCGGGACGGGGTGCCGCAGGGGGAGTCCCTGGCGGAGGTCACCTCGCGCGCGGACGAGGTCGTCGCCTGGGCGCGTTCTGCCGACCGGGATGTGCTGGTGTTCGCCCACGGGCACATTCTGCGGTCCATCGGAGCGCGGTGGCTGGGGTTGCCGATCGACTTCGCGGCGCGGGTGCGGCTGAATCCGACGTCCCTTTCGGTGCTGGGCTGGGCTTATGGCGAGCCGGCGATCGAGAGCTGGAACGACTTGGGGCATCTGGGTTCGTAGTCGAGTGCCGGCCACGACGGACCCGCAGCCGAACAACCACCCGCTCACGCCGTCCTCGGCGTCGATGCATGGCGTTCCAGAAAGGCCGACACCCCCGAAGCGCGCCGGTGAGGCAGCAGCACCCTCGCCGTTCCCGCCAGCATCGTCTGGATCCGGGACGACTGGACCTCGCCCAGCAGGTCCAGGACCCGCAGCCCCGCCGCCGCGCTCTCGTCGGGGTGGCCGCCGCGGGCCAGGTCGTCGGCCAGTTCGGCGGTGTACAGCGCGATGTTGCGGGTGAAGTGCGGGTCTTGGAGATCCGCCGCCCGGCCCGCGTGCCGGGCGGCCCGGCGCCAGTCGCCCAGCGTCGACCAGCACTGCGCCTCCAGACCCTCCAGCTCGGCCTCACCGTAGAAGCTCATCCACTCGGGGTCGGCGTCCGAGAGTCCTCGTTCGAAGAAGGCCTGCGCGCGGGCGAGAGCCTGCTCGCACCCCGTGCGGTCGGCGAGTCCCGCCCAGCCGCCCGCCTCGCGCAGCGCGAGCAGCGACATCAGCCGGGGCGAGCCCAGAGGCCGGGCCACCCGCTGCGCGGCCTGCGCCGCCCGCACCGCCTCGCGCGGCCGTCCGGCGTCGCGCGCGAGGAAGGCCGTGTTGCAGAAGGCGTGCGCCTCCAGGGCGTCGTCACCGGTCACCCGGGCCGTCGCGAGCGCCTCCGCGTAGTGCGAGCGGGCGTCGTCGAAGCGTCCCGAGTCGTGCGCCAGCCAGCCCACCGAGATGGCGAGTTCGCCCGCGCCCGAGTGCAGCCGGTCCGCGGTCGTCTGCCGGGTCGCGCCGGCGTCCAGCAGCGCGTAGGCGGCGCGCAGAGGAGCCGCCGCGCGCCGGTACAGACCGTCCGCGCCGTGCCGGTCGTCGAGCAACCGGATCCTGCGCACGGCCTCTTCCAGGGCGCCCGCCTCGCCCGTCCCGGCGCGGCGGACCGGCCGTCCGGCGGCCGTGGCGTCGACGGCGAGCCCGAGGGGGCCCAGTGAGGCGGCGGCCACCGTGGCGCCCCCGCCGGTCATGAATGCGCGACGCAGCACGTCGCTCTCCTCGTAGTTGTCGTACGTCTCGTCAGTGTCTTGCGTGTCTTGCGTGTCATACGGCTCGTACGTCCCCTCTGTCTCACTCGCCGGACGCGCCCGGCGTCCGCGTACGGAGGCGCGGGGCGCGAAGCCCAGGTCGGTGAGCGTGCGGCCGGGGAACATGTGCAGGAACACCCGTTCGTACGCGTAGTTGGGGCAGCGGATCTCGCCCGCCTCGACGCGGCCCACATAGCGTGCGTCGCAGCTGACCCGCTCGCCGATCTCGCGCGCGGCCCGCCGAACCGCCGCGGCGAACTCGGCCGGCGAGCGCTGTCCGCGCAGGCGCCGGAACGCGAGGTTCGGCTGCGGTGGGGTGGGGGACTGGGACGAGGTCACCATTGACGACGCCATGGCCGGGTCCTCTCGTGCGAACCGTCGAACCATGCCGGAGGCGGGCGAGTTGACTGGTTTGTCAGTGTGACGCCCTGTTTCCGGCGGGCAAGAACGTACCTGCTGTGTCCGGGTCGCCATGCGGGGTTTGGCTACAAACCGGATATCTCATCCGGGATCTGCCATGAACTGCCATCCTTTGCGGCGGACTTCTGCCGTAGCCGTTGACGCGGGCGTGCGTTGAAATCCTCGGAGTCGGACGAGGGTTCCTTGATGGAGGCCGCGATGGAGATCAGCCAGAGCGTCGATCCTTGTACGCCGGTGTCCTGTGACGTGGTCACGGTGCCGACGCGACACGGCCTGGAGGCCGTCGACATCCTGCGGCGGGGGGTGGGGGACGGGGTCGGGCCGGTGCTGCACGACGACGGTGGCCAGACGTTGGGCTTCCTGGTGCCACCGGGGACCGCGGCAGCTTGGGACCTGCCGGGAAGTACGTGCACGGAGACGGACGGCCGGGGTATGCGGCTGGCTCCGGAGCCGCCGGTGGCGGGATCGGACTGGCTGCTGCCACCGGGAGACGCCGACCTGGCGACGGACCCGGCGGTGCTGCGGGCGGCACTGGGCGAGGCGGCGAGACTGATCGAGGCCGCGGACAATTGCCAGTGAGTTCGCCGGCCCGAGGTGCCCCACCGGCCCGCGGACGCGTGACCATCCGTTGCTGCGGATAATGGTGGAGTGGGAAAGTCCAGAAGGTCCGCCGAAGCCGTCGTAGAACCCGTGGACGGCGGCCTCGCCGAGCTCATCCCCGACCGCGAGCGCACACACGCGTGGACGCTGCTCATCGACGGTGCCCCGCAGTCCCACGTCGACCTGGACGACCCGACTTACCTCTCCTTCGAGTACCAGCGCCGACTCGGCCACGTCATCGACCTCGTCGCTCCCCCCGGCAAGCCCGTGCACGCCGTGCACCTCGGCGGAGGCGCCTTCACCCTCGCCCGGTATCTCGCCGCCACCCGCCCCCGCTCCACCCAGCAGGTCGTCGAGCGGGATGCAGCTCTGGTCCAACTGGTCCGGCGAAAGCTCCCGTTGGAGCAGAACGCGCGGATACGGGTGCGGTCCGTCGACGCGCGCGAGGGCCTCGCCAAAGTCCCCGACGGGTGGGCCGACCTCGTGATCGCCGATGTGTTCAGCGGAGCCAGGACCCCGGCGCATCTCACCTCCACCGAGTTCCTCGACGAGGTCCGCCGGACCCTCAAGCCGGGCGGTTACTACGCCGCCAACCTCGCCGACGGACCGCCGCTCGCCCATCTCCGCGGCCAGATCGCCACCGCCGCCGCCCGCTTCCCCGAACTCGCCCTGGTGGCCGACCCGACGGTCCTGCGCGGCAAACGCTTCGGCAACGCCGTCCTGGTCGCCTCCGACACCCCCTTGCCGCTCGCGGAACTGACCCGCCGCGCCGCCTCCGACCCGCACCCGGGCCGCGTCGAACACGGCAAGGCGCTCCTCGACTTCACCGGAGGCGCCGCGGCCGTGACGGACGCCGGAGCGGTGGCCTCACCCGCCCCGCCGGCCTCCGTCTTCAGATGACCAGGTGACTCAGTACGTACCGATCTCCACCCGCGGCGGCCCGTCGTGCCAGGTGCAGAACACCGACACCCGGTCCGTGCCCGAGGTGAACTCCACCCGGATCCACGACTCCGTCTTCCATACCTGCATCGACCAGCCCGTGCCCGGCGTCGCGGACACCAGGGACGCCGACTTCTCGCCGAGGTCGAAGACCGCGCGGCCGCCGTCGGTGTCGTAACTCCTGACCTGACCGGAAGCCGTGGGAGTTGGGCTCTTCGAGGGCGTCGGCCTCGCGGACGTGGCACTCGGCGCCGGTGACGGGCTCTTCGACGGGGCCGGCCGCTTCGCCGGGCTCGGTGAGGCCAGCGGCTTCGACTCCTGTGTCGTCGCCTCGGCCGCTGTGATGGGCAGGGCGCGCGGCGGATCGTAGGCCGTGCCCGCCATGACCGTGTGGACGCCCCACCACGACAGCGTGACCGCCGCGCCCGTGGCGAGCGTCCAAGCCAGTACGAGTACGAGTCCTCTGCGCATCGCGGGCCATACTGCCTCAGGCACCTCACAGAGCGCACCCGGACTGAGTTGTCCACAGGCGCCGAAAGGGGTCCCCCGCATGGCGTACGGTGCGGCGCATGGCAAGTGTGCTCGTGGTCGAGGACGACCAGTTCGTTCGCTCGGCGCTCATCCGGCACCTGACCGACGCGTCACACACCGTGCGCAGTGTCGGCACGGCACTGGAGGCGCTGCGCGAGGTCGCCCATTTCCGTTTCGACGTGGTCGTCCTGGACCTCGGACTGCCCGATCTGGACGGGTCCGAGGCCTTGAAGATGCTGCGCGGGATCACCGACGTCCCGGTCATCATCGCCACCGCGCGGGACGACGAGACGGAGATCGTCCGACTGCTGAACGCCGGGGCGGACGACTACCTCACCAAGCCCTTCTCGGTCGAGCACCTCTCCGCCCGCATGGCCGCCGTCCTGCGACGGTCCCGTGCTGCCGGTGGTGACGGACCGCCGGAGACCGTGCTGCGCGTCGGCGGCCTGAGCGTCGACCCGCTGCGCCGCCAGGCCGAGCTGGACGGCGTCCGACTCGACCTCACCCGCCGCGAGTTCGACCTGCTCGCCTTCCTTGCCGCCCGGCCCGGGGTGGTCGTGCCCCGCAAGGAACTCCTCGCGGAGGTCTGGCAGCAGTCCTACGGCGACGACCAGACGATCGACGTCCATCTGTCGTGGCTCAGGCGCAAGTTGGGGGAGACGGCCGCGCAGCCCCGCTATCTGCACACCCTGCGGGGCGTCGGCGTGAAGCTGGAACCACCGGGCGGGGGGCTGCCGCTGTGAGATGGGCTCTGGTCAAGGTCTGCCTGGCGGTCACCACCATGGTCGTGGTCGCCTTCGCCATCCCGCTCGGTCTGGTCATCCGGGAGATGGCCCGGGACCGCGCGTTCTCCAACGCCGAGCGGCAGGCCGCCGCCGTCGCCCCGGCGCTGTCCATCACCACCGACCGCGACCAGCTGGAGCGGGTCGTCGCCTCCGCGGGCTCGGACTCCGGGATGGCCGTCCACATACCGGCCGACGGTGACCGGAAGAGCGGTCAGAAGGCCGTCGACCTCGGACACCGGCGGGCCGCCGCCGCCGACATCGCGACCGTACGGAAACTGGGCCGCGCCTCCACCACCGAGGTGCCCGGCGGCTCCACCCTGCTCCAGCCGGTCGCGCTCAGCTCCGGCGAGATAGCCGTCGTCGAGGTGTACGTCCCCGAGTCCGAGGTGAGCAACGGCGTCGCGACCGCCTGGGCGGTGCTCGCGGGCGTCGGTGTCGCGCTCGTCGTCGGCTCGGTCGCGGTCGCCGACCGGCTCGGCGTCCGGATGGTGCAGCCCGCTCAGAAACTCGTCGAGGGCGCCCATGAACTGGGGGAGGGGAAGCTGGGGTCGAGGGTGCCGGAGGAGGGGCCGACCGAACTGCGGCTGGCGGCGGTCGCGTTCAACTCCATGGCCGACCAGGTCGTACAACTGCTGGCGAACGAACGCGAGCTGGCCGCCGATCTGTCCCACCGGCTGCGCACCCCGCTGACCGTGCTGCGGCTCAACGCGGCCTCGCTCGGGGACGGGCCCGCCGCGGAGCAGACCCGGGCCGCGGTCGCGCAGCTGGAGCGCGAGGTCGACACCATCATCCGTACCGCCCGGGAGGCCAAGCCGCAGACGGCGGCCGCCGGGCCCGGCGCCGGGTGCGACGCGGCCGAAGTGGTCCGGGAGCGGATGGGGTTCTGGTCCGCGCTCGCCGAGGACGAGGGCCGCAAGTGGCGGGTGGCCGGCACCGAGCGGCCGGTGCGCATACCCGTGGCCCGGGCGGATCTCGCCGCCGCGCTGGACGCCCTGCTCGGCAACGTCTTCCGGCACACCCCGGAGGGCACCGCCTTCGCGGTCGACGTGCACAACGGCGAGGACGCGGTGATCGTGCTCGTCTCCGACGCGGGGCCCGGCATCCGCGACCCCGAGGCCGCGATGGCGCGCGGGCGGGGTTCGGGCAGCGCCGGGTCGACCGGGCTCGGGCTGGACATCGTGCGGCGGCTCGCCGAGTCGACCGGCGGGGACGTACGGATCGGGTCGTCGGTGCTGGGCGGTACCGAGGTGCGGATCTGGATCCAGCTGGACGGACGCGAACCGGTGCGCCGGGGACACCGGGTGCGCCGGCGCCGAACGGGCAGATTGGTCTCGACCTTTAACCGACCCCGATCCCTTCCTTAAGGGCGCCCTAAGATCCTCAATCCCCGTCCTGATCAGGTTATTTGCCCGATTCCGGCTCGCTAGCGTGCCGCGGCATGAGCATGCATCGGCGCAAGGTGAGTGGCAGGAACAAGCTGATCGGCGGGGCGGTGGCCGCCGCCGTGGTCGGGGGTGGCGCGGTCCTCGTCACCGGTACCGCCCAGGCGGCCGGGGTCGGTGTCGCGTACACCAAAACCAGTGACTGGTCGACGGGTTACACCGCGCAGTACGTCGTCACCAACAACAGCGGTGCGGCGGACAAGGACTGGAAGCTGGAGTTCGACCTGCCGAGCGGATCCACGCTCGGTTCCCTGTGGAACGGGGAGTCCGGTGTGAGCGGGCGGCACGTCACCGTGAAGCCGCCCCGGTGGGACACCGACGGTCTGGCCGCCGGTGAGTCGGTCACGGTCGGGTTCGTGGTCAACGGCTCGGGCGATCCCACAGGCTGTCGCATGGACGACGCCGACTGCGCCACCGACGACAACGGCACCCCTACCCCCACACCCACGTCTCCCTCCACGCCCACGCCCACCTCCACCGCTTCCCCCTCGGTAAGCACCGGCTTCGCCCCCTACGTCGACACCTCCCTCTACCCCGCCTTCGACCTCCTCGCGAGCGCCGCGTCCACCGGCGTCAAGAACTACAACCTCGCCTTCGTCACCGACGGTGGCGGCTGCACCCCCAAGTGGGGCGGCGTCACCGACCTGGCGAGCGACGCCGTGGCCCAGCAGATCGGCGCACTGCGGGCGAAGGGCGGGGACGTCCGGGTCTCCTTCGGCGGCGCCTCCGGCTCCGAGCTGGCCACGACCTGCTCCTCGGCGGACGCGCTGGCGGCTGCGTACGGGAAGGCCGTGGACGCGTACGGCCTCACCAAGGTCGACTTCGACGTGGAGGGCGGGGCGCTGCCGAACACGGCCGCGAACACCCGGCGGGCGCAGGCGATCGCGAAGCTCCAGTCGGGGCACCCCGGACTGGATGTCTCCTACACCCTCCCGGTCATGCCCGAGGGCCTCACCCAGGACGGCGTGGACCTGCTCGCGAACGCCAAGTCCAACGGCGTGAAGATCGACACCGTCAACATCATGGCGATGGACTACGGGCCCGCGTACAGCGGAGACATGGGCACCTACGCCGAGCAGGCCGCCACCGCCACCCAGGCGCAGGTCAAGGGCGTGCTCGGGCTGTCCGACAGCGCGGCCTGGAACGCGGTCGCCGTCACCCCGATGATCGGGGTCAACGACGTGGCCTCGGAGATCTTCAAGGTCGACGACGCCTCCCAGCTCGTGACCTTCGCCAAGGCGAAGGGGGTGGGCGGGCTGTCGATGTGGTCCGCCACCCGGGACAAGCAGTGCCCCGGCGGTGCGAAGCCCTCCGCCGACGCGACCTGCAGCTCGATCGTCCAGGACCCGTTCGCCTTCTCGAAGGCCTTCGCCGCCTACGACTGAACCCGTCGCCGACGGGGCTCCTGTGTCACCGATAGGCAGGGATGTCGGTCACGTTTCGACAAATCGGGCCGATAGCTATTGACGCATGACCTGACATAACGCTGTCATTGCGCCACCGTGTTCGGTCAAGTTGATTTCTGGTCGATTACGACCGGTCTCCAAACCCTCCATGATCGAACCCCTGCCTTCAGGAGCCGTACATGCGTGACCTCTCGTCTTCCCTCCCCTCGCCCAGCCGCCGCGGTCTGCTCAAGGGCATGGGCGGCGCCGCCCTGCTCGGGGCCGGCATACCCCTGCTGTCCGCCTGTGGCAGCAGCGACAGCTCGTCGGACTCCAAGACCGTCACGCTGGGGTCGAACCAGTCGGACGCCGTGCCGAAGAAGGCGTACGGGGAGATCTACACGGCGTTCACGAAGCAGTCGGGGCTCTCGGTCAAGGTCAACACGAAGGACCACAACACCTTCCAGGAGCAGATCAACTCCTACCTCCAGGGCACGCCCGACGACGTGTTCAACTGGTTCGCCGGGTACCGCATGCAGTTCTTCGCGGCCAAGGGCCTCGCCTCCCCGATCGACGACGTGTGGGAGAAGATCGGCGACAACTTCCCCGACGCGATGAAGAAGCTGTCCAAGGGCGCGGACGGCAAGTACTACTTCGTGCCGCTGGTCACCTACCCGTGGGCGATCTTCTACCGCAAGAGCGTCTTCAAGCAGTACGGCTACGAGGTCCCCACCACGTGGGACGCCTTCATCGCCCTGTGCAAGCAGATGAAGAAGGACAACCTGGTCCCGATCGCGTTCGGCGACAAGGACGCCTGGCCGGCGATGGGCACCTTCGACCAGCTCAACTTCCGCACCAACGGCTACGACTTCCACGTCGACCTGATGGCGGGCAAGGCCTCCTGGACCGACCCCAAGGTCAAGACCGTCTTCGACCACTGGGCCGAGATACTGCCCTACCACCAGGACGGCTTCATGGGCCGCACCTGGCAGGACGCGGCGCAGACCCTGGTGGCCAAGAAGGCCGGCATGTACGTGCTGGGCACCTTCGTGGCGCAGCAGTTCACCAACAAGGCCGACCTGGACGACCTCGACTTCTTCGCCTTCCCGGAGATCAACTCCGCGTACGGGCAGGACACCGTCGAGGCGCCGGCCGACGGCTTCATGGTGAGCAAGTCGCCGAAGAACAAGGCGGGCGTCACCAAGCTCATGCAGTACCTGGGCACGCCGGAGGCCGAGCAGATCTACCTCAAGTCCGACACCAGTGTGGTGGCCGCCTCCAACAAGGCCGACACCTCCTCGTACACGCCGCTGCAGAAGAAGGCGTACGAGATGATCACCGGCGCCAAGAGCCTGACCCAGTTCATGGACCGTGACTCCCGTCCCGACTTCACCTCGACGGTCATGCAGCCCTCGCTGCAGAAGTTCCTGCAGAACCCCAAGGGCGTCGACAGTCTGCTGTCCTCGATCGAACGCCAGAAGAAGACGATCTTCGCGTCCTCCTGAGCTGAGCGGCTAAATGACTACCGACACGAACATGAAGAGCCCGGAGGCGGCCGCCGTGCCGCCTTCGGGCCCTGCCCCTGTCAACAAGCGGGTCCCGCGGGGGCACAAGCGCCTGCTGACCCGCCGTGACCGCATCACGCTCGGCTTCATGGCCGGCGTGCCCACGGTCCTGCACGTGGCCCTGGTCTGGGTCACCGCCCTCGCGTCGATCGCGCTGGCCTTCACCAGCTGGGACGGCATCGGCTTCGACTCCATCAAGTGGGTCGGGCTGGACAACTTCCAGCAGCTGTTCAGCGACAACCCGCAGTTCTGGCCCGCCGTCCAGCACAACGTCATCTGGTTCGTCGTGCTCATCCTGATCCCGACGCCGTTCGGCCTGTTCCTGGCCGTCCAGCTGGACAAGAAGATCCGTTTCTCCCGGGTCTACCAGACGGCGTTCTTCCTGCCGGTCGTGGTCTCGCTGGCCGTGACCGGCTTCGTGTGGCAGCTGGTCTACAACCCGGACACCGGCCTGATCAACAGCCTGATCGGGGCCAACAAACCCGGCCACTACATCGACTGGATCGGCGACCCGCACCTCAACCTGTGGGCAGTGCTGATCGCCGCGTCCTGGCGGCACACCGGCTACATGATGATCCTCTACCTGGCCGGCCTCAAGGGCGTCGATCCCTCTCTCAGGGAAGCGTCCTCGCTGGACGGCGCGAACGAGTGGCAGACGTTCAAGAACGTCATCTTCCCGACCCTGCGCCCGACCAACACCGTCGTCCTGGTCGTCACCATCATCGAGGCGCTGCGCGCCTTCGACCTGGTCTTCGTCTTCAACAAGGGCGCCCAGGGCACCGAGCTGCTGTCGATCCTGATCACCAACAACATCATCGGCGAGTCCAGCCGGATCGGATACGGCTCGGCGATCGCGGTGGTCCTGCTGGTCATCTCCCTCGTCGTGATCATCCCGTATCTGATCTCGACCTTCCGCAAGGAGCGCAGCGCATGAGCACCCCCACCGTCGCGCTCGGCGCCAAGCAGCGCACCCCCCTGCGTCCGGCCCGGATCCTGCTCCACGTCTTCCTGGTCGGCACCTCGCTGGCCTGGCTCGCCCCGCTGCTGTGGGCGGTCTTCGCGGCCCTGCGCCCCTACAGCGAGACCAGCACCAAGGGCTATGTCTCCTGGCCGGACAAGCTGAACTTCGACAACTTCAAAAACGCCTTCGAGCAGTCCGACATGCTCCACTACTTCGGGAACACGCTGCTCATCGCGGTCCCGGCGGTGCTGGTCACCCTGCTGTTGTCGTCGATGGTCGCGTTCTACGTCTCCCGCTTCGACTTCCGCCTGAACATCTTCCTGCTGCTGGTCTTCACCGCCGGCAACCTGCTGCCGCAGCAGGTCATCATCACGCCGCTGTACCGCATGTACCTGCTCATCGACCTGCCCGGCATCACCATGAGCGGCAAGCTGTACGACTCCGCGCTCGGCCTGGTCCTGATCCACGTGGCGTTCCAGTCCGGGTTCTGCGCCTTCGTCCTGTCCAACTACATGCGCATGCTGCCCCACGAGCTCACCGAGGCCGCCCTGGTCGACGGCGCCTCCGTGTGGCGGATGTACTGGCAGATCGTGCTGCCGCTGTGCAAGCCCGCGATGGCCGCCCTGGGCACGTTGCTGTCCATCTGGATCTACAACGACTTCTTCTGGGCCATCGTGCTGATCTCCACCGGCGAGAACATGCCCATCACCTCGGCTCTCAACAACCTCTCCGGCCAGTACTTCACCGACCCCAACCTGGTCGCCGCCGGCGCCCTGCTCACCGCGATTCCCACCCTGATCGTGTACTTCGTGCTCCAGCGCCAGTTCGTCAGCGGACTGACCCTCGGCGCCAACAAGGGCTGACCGCCCTCACCTGAGAGAGAACCACCGTGCCCCACCCCTTCACCCCGCTCGCCTCCGTGCCCGTGGACCCCCGAAAGGCCCGCGTCCACGAGGAGGGCTGGCAGTCCTGGAGCCCCAGCGGCGCCTACGCCCTCGGCGACAAGCCGTACCGCCCGACGAACGACAACTGGGCGACGGTCTGCTACCGCCCGGGTGTCGCCGTTCCCGAAGGCGCCTTCCAGGGCGAAGGGCTGCTGGCGCTCGACCCGGGCGACGGATCGCCGGTACGGCTGTGGGCGGCGACGGACCCGCTGCACGAGGTCCCGTCGATCCGCCTGGTCGCCGAAGGCTCCGTGGCGGAGGTCTCCGCCGACGGCCCGGTGAAGGAGTTCACGGGTACGGACATCCAGTCGGCGCTGGCCGAGTGGGCCGCCGGGCTCGGGGTCGAGGCCCCTCGCCCGGCGCCCACCGTCTGGTGCTCCTGGTACGAGTACTTCACCAGCGTCACCGAGGACGACATCCACGAGAACCTGCGTGCGATGGACACCCTCGACCTGCCCATCGACGTCGTCCAGATCGACGACGGCTACCAGAAGGCCCTCGGCGACTGGCTCACCCTCTCCGGCCGCTTCCGCTCCCGCGCGGGCATCGCCGACGCGATCCGGGCCCGGGGCCGCCGCGCCGGCATCTGGACGGCCCCCTTCCTCGTCGACCCGGCCAGTGACCTGGCCGCCGAGCACCCCGACTGGCTGGTCGAGGATCTCGACGGAGGCTTCCTGCACGCCGGCCGCAACTGGGGCCACGACCTGTGCGTCCTGGACACGACCCACCTCGAAGCGGCGGAGTATCTTTCGTCGGTCTTCAGGACCCTGGTGTCCGAGGGCTACGACTACTTCAAGGTCGACTTCCTGTACGCGGGGGCGCTGGAAGGCGTACGGCATTCCTCCGCGGACGCGCTCACGGCGTACCGCTCCGGGATCGAGCTGATCCGCGAGGCCATCGGCGAGGACGCCTACCTGCTCGGCTGCGGCGCGCCCGTCCTGCCCTCCATCGGCCTGTTCGACGCGATGCGGGTCAGCCCCGACACGGCCCCGCACCGACGCCCCGAGGCCGACGACTACAGCCAGCCCGGCCAGGACCCGGCCGAGTTCACCGGCGTCGGCCGCCAGTGGCAGCACGGCCGGCTCTGGGTCAACGACCCCGACTGCCTGATGGCCCGCCCGGCCGTGGAGACCCGCGAGCGCTGGGCGGCCCACGTGGAGGCGACGGGCGGCCTGATGGCGTCGAGCGACCGCCTGCTGTCGCTGGACCAGTGGGGCGTGGAGACGACCCGGCGACTGCTCTCGGGAGACGCCCGATGATCCCGGAGGGCATCGCCTACGGCGGCGACTACAACCCCGAGCAGTGGCCCGAGGAGGTCTGGGCCGAGGACGTACGCCTCATGCGCGAGGCGGGCGTGAACATGGTCAGCGTCAACATCTTCGCGTGGGCGCTCCTGGAACCCCGCGAGGGCGAGTACGACTTCGCGCGCCTCGACAAGATCCTCGCCCTGCTGCACGAGAACGGCATCGCCGCCGACCTGGCGACACCGACGGCGGCCCCGCCGGCCTGGTTCTTCCGCAAGCACCCGCAGGCGCTGCCGGTCGACAGGGACGGCAGGAGACTGTCGTACGGCAGCCGCCAGACGTTCTGCCCGTCGAGCCCCGCCTACCGGGAGGCGGCCCTGCGGATCGCCCGGGTGCTCGGGGAGCGGTACGCCGACCACCCGGCGGTCGTGATGTGGCACATCCACAACGAGTACGGCTGCCACAACGCGGAGTGCTACTGCGACGCGAGCGCGGAAGCCTTCCGGGTGTGGCTGCGGTCGCGGTACGGCGATCTGGAAGCCCTGAACCACGCCTGGGGTACGGCCTTCTGGAGCCAGTGGTACTACGACTGGGACGAGATCATCCCGCCCCGCGCCACCGGTGCCGTGCCCAACCCGACCCACCAGCTGGACTGGCGCCGCTTCTGCAGCGACGCACTGCTGTCGCTGTACAAGGCGGAGCGGGAGGTGCTGCGGGAGGCCGCCCCCTCGGTGCCTGCCACCACCAACTTCATGGTGATGTACAACTTCGACGCGCTGGACTACTGGCGCTGGGCACCGGAGCTGGACGTCGTCTCCAACGACCACTACCTGCGTTCCACCGACCCCGAGTCGGAGATCGACATCGCGCTCAGCGGCGACCTGGTCCGTTCGCTGGCGGGCGGCCCGTGGCTGCTGATGGAGCACTCGACGGGCGCGGTGAACTGGCAGCCCGTCAACCGGGCCAAGAATCCCGGTGAGTTGCGCCGGAACGCCCTGGGGCACGTCGCCCGAGGTGCCGACGGCATCGCCTACTTCCAGTGGCGGGCCGCGAAGGCGGGCGCCGAACAGTGGCACTCGGCGATGCTCCCGCACGCCGGCACCGACAGCCAGATCTGGCGGGACGTGGTGGCGCTGGGCGCGGACCTGAAGGCGCTGGCGCAGGTGCGGGGCAGCACCAGCCCCGCCTCGGTCGCCGTCGTCTGGGACTGGAACGCCCGCTGGGCACTGGAACTCCCCTCCCAGCCCAGCGAGTCGGTGCGCTACCTCGACCTGGTCCGCGCCTGGTACGAGCCGCTGTGGCGCTCCGGCGTGGCCGTGGACTTCGTCCACCCGTCGGCGGACCTGTCGCGCTACCGCCTCGTCCTCGCCCCCGCCCTCTACCTGGTCGACGACGAGGGCGCGGCGAACCTGACCGGCTTCGCGTCGGGCGGCGGCACCCTGGTCGTCGGCTTCCACAGCGGGGCCGTGGACACCAACTGCCATGTCCGCCTGGGCGGTTACCCGGGCGCCTTCCGCGAGGCACTCGGCGTCAGCACGGACGAACTCTTCCCGCTGCTGCCCGACAAGACGGTGGCCCTCGACGGCGGCGGCACGGCGTCCCTGTGGTCGGAGCGGGTGCGCCTGGCCGGCGCGGACGCCGTGACGTCGTACGCCGAGGGCCCCTTGGCCGGCGTCCCCGCCGTGACCCGGCACACCTACGGCGAGGGCGTGGCCTGGTACCTGGCCACCCACCCGGACCCGACGACGCTCACGGGCCTGCTGGACCGCATCCGCACCGAGGCGGGCGTGGCGCCGGTACGCGAGACGCCGGAGGGGGTGGAGGCGGTGCTGCGCAGGGGCGAGGACGCGGACTACCTCTTCCTGATCAACCATGGGGGGCGGGATGCGGAGGTCGAGGTCTCGGCCGAGGCCACCGATCTGTTGACGGGCGGGCCCACCAAGGACGGCAAGGTGTCCATCGCGGCGGGAGACGTCGTGGTGGTACGGGAGCCGCGAAGCCGGTGACCGAACCGCATCAGGAGTCGGGCGGGTTCTCCCGGAGCCACCTGTGGATCCGGTCCGCCTCTTCCTCGTGTCCGAGTCTGCGGAGCAGGATTTCCTGGAGGCCCAGCACGGTGTGCAGGCACATCAGCACCACGGGACTTCCGGAGGCCCTTCCGCGATAGAACTCCACGATCTCGCCGGTGGTCCTGAGCGCGTCCCGGAGTTCGTCGACGTCCAGCGCCATCAGCTCGGCCCGTAGGCGCCGTGAGCGGGTGGGGTCATAGGCGAAAACTCTGGGGTCGGCGGCCGCGAGGCGGTGCCCGATCTCCGCCGCCTCCCACTCACAGACGAAGGCCGCCCCCTCTCGCTCCGCCTGTGACAGATCCAGGGCGAGGTTGGACAGCGTGCGCGCCAGGTCGGGTTCGTAGGTGGCGGGGTATTCGGTGGCCAGTCGGCGCCAGATCCCTACCGCTTCCTCGGTGGCCGTCCGGCCCTCACCTCCGCCGAAGACTTCGGCCCGTTGAGTGCCGAGGTTGGTCAGCGTCGTGGCGAGGTCGGGCTCGAAGGCGCGGTTGTCGGCCGCCAGCTGCCGCCACACCGCCACTGACTGTTCGGTGAGGTCCAGAGCCTGCTCTGGGCGCCCCACGTTGACCAGATGAGCTCCGACCGCGGACAGGGATCGCGCCACCTCGTCCCGGAAGATGACGGGGTTGTCCGTGGCGAGTCGGCACCAGATCGCCAGCGCCTCCTCGGCCCGGCGCAGGGCTTCTTCGGGGAGTCCCACCCCCGACAGCCGAATGCCGAGTCGGTGGAGACCCCTGCCCAGGCCGGGGCCGTAGGCGGTGAAGTCGCGGTGTGCGAGTCGGCGCAGGATGCCCACCGCCTCCTCCTCGGCGGCCAAGGCCTCCTGCACACGGCCCACCTGGGCCAGCTGTTCGTCCAGATTGGACAGTGAGCGTGCCAGGTCGGGCTCGTGGGCGGCCGGGGCCTCGGCCACGAGCCGGCGTCTGATCTCCACCGCCTCCTCCTCGGCGGCCAGCGCCTCGCGCCAACGCCCCAGGTTCTTCAGATCCACCCCGAGGTTCGACAGCGAGCCGGCGAGCTGGGATTCGAAGGCGTCGGGATCGTGGGCCGCGAGCGGACGGAGGAGCCGTACGGACTCCCCGGTGGCAGCCAGGGCCTCGTCCAGACGCATGGTGTCCGAGAACCTGATGCCGAGATTGGAGAGTGCACCGGCCAGGTCGGACGTGAAGGCGGTCGGGTTGCCGGCGGCGAGTCTGCGCCAGATCCGTACTCCCTCCTGCCCGAGGGCGAGACCCTCGCCGAGGCGTCCGGTCTCCGTCAGCCTGATGCCGAGGTGGGACAGTGAACGGGCGAGATCGGGTTCGTAGAGCGTGGAGGCCTGGGCCAGACGGCGCCAGACAGCCGACGCCTCGGCGGTCGCCGCCAGTGCCTCCTTCCTGCGCCCCAGTTCGCTCAGCTGGATGCCGTAGTTGGAGAGCGAGACCGCGAGCCGGTGCTCCTCGCCGACCGCCCCGTCCGCCACGTGCCGCCGCCGGATCGCTATCGCCCGTTCGGTGACGGCGAGGGCTTCGGCTCTGTATCCCGCGTGACCCAACTGGGTTCCGAGGTTGTCGAGCGACGTGGCCAGCAGGGGTTCGTGAACGGCCGGGTCCTCGTCCGCGAATTCCTGGTCGGCCTTGGCCAGACCCCGGCGGAGCCGCAGAGCGAGCGGGGCGATGACTCGAGACGACAGGGGCAGCGCGGTGACCGCGGCGTAGGCGGCCTCGTAGGTGAGGTGTGCGCTGTCCAGAGCCGAGTCCAGAGCGCTGAGAACCTGCCGACTCTCCGCGGCACGGCCGGAGTTGTAGTGGGCGATGGCGGCGCGGGCCAGGACGAAGATGATCTGAGCCTGTTGAGCGGGTGCGGACTTCTCGAACAGGGCCGGGAGCGGGACGTACCCATGGAGGAGGGCGGACGAGGCCTGGTACTCGGCGATGCGGTCGGGCTGGAGGGAACCCCAGTACCGGCTGGGTTCGGGCGGGTAGAGGCCGGCCAGCCAGGCCACGGTGTCCATGATCTTGTGATCGGGCACGTCGCGAAGCACGCCGATCACCTCGGCCGCCTCGTCCTCGTCGGCCGCCCCGCACAACACGACCACCGCGACGACGGCCTCCAGGGCCCGGGTGGACAGGCGCAGGTCGAAGGCGGGCGTCTCGGCGCTGTCCTTCCAGAACCGCTTCTCGTGAAGCAGGAGGACCTCCTCCGGCGGGGTGCCGGGGGGTACGTCGGCAGGGCGGGGCCCGAGCTGGAGCAGGGCGACCAAGGCGGTCGTTTGAAGGGTGAGGGCGTTGTCGTACCGGGGATGGGTCAGGTCGTCGGGCGGCTGGAGTTCCCCGGCCGACCCTGCCCAGTCGTGCTCGGGCAGAGTCGGGATGCGGGGCAGAAGGCGAGCGAGGTCGTGAGCCGCACGGAGGAACGCGCTGTGCCGTTCCGCGACGGGGCGGCTGCGGGGGATGAGCGCGGTGAGCTCGATGCCCGGGGTGTGGATGAGTTCCTGTCGCACGTCCGGTTCCTCGCTGAGCGGGTCGGTGCGCCAGGGCCCGTCGGACCGGGCGACCAGGAGCAGCCGCACGCGGTGACGGGAGAGGTGCAGGTCGCTGATGAGGCGACGGACCAGGTGCGGACGGGTCTCCGCGTAGTCCACGACGATCAGCAGGGGCAGCGCCGTGGCCAGAGCGGTGAAGTCCGGTACGCCGCGATCGGTGAGGTCGGAGCGCAGCTGCCCGGTCACCCAGCCTCGACGCCGGAGGAGTTCGGTCAGACGGCGGGCGAGGCGGCTCTTGCCCTGTCCGCCCGGCCCGGTCAGGACCTCCACCGACATCGCGGACGGACCGTCCTGGCACCAGGTGAGCAGCCGGGAGAGTTCACGGTCGCGGCCGTGGAAGGCGACGGCCTCGGCATCGGCGCGCAGCAGAGAGGCCGGTGACTTCAGATGGCGTGTGGACGCGGCCGGGGTGAACAGGGATGCTGCTTCGGCCGGTTCGAGGAGTGGCTCCCAGCCGGTGTGCTCGGTGACCACCGCGCGGAAGCCGTCGTCGGCGAGGAGGCGATCGCTGGGGGTGGCGGTGAGGCGGGTACCCCCCTCGGCCCGGCGGTCGCGGCCGACGACACCGCACAGCAAGTGCCCGCTCCTGTCGCCGTCGTAGAGTACGGCGGCTCCCGAAATGCCGGACCAGCGGCTGCCGTTCGCGAGTACGGCCGCCCGGTCAACGGGGAGTAGGGGATCGGTACTCGAGACCTCGTAGTGTCCGGCCAGGGACCCCTTGCCCGGCGTGATGGAGCCGTTCAGCTGCTCGTCCAGGCGGTTGCCGTCCGGGTCCCTCTGCATGCGCGGAAAGCCGGCCAAGGTGACAGGACAGGGGCGGGCGCCGATCAGGAGGCCGAATCTCTGCGGTGGCCGGACCGACGGCTCGGCCAGCGAATCCGGGGGCTGCCAGCCGTTGCCTTCGACGATCTCGACCAGAGCCGCGTCGATGGTTTTGTCCAGGATGTGCCAGCGCACTGTCGCGGGATACTTCGGCCCGTCGGCCAGAGCCAGCGACACAGTGGCCCCGCCACAGTCGCCTTCCCCGAGCACATGGGCCGCCGTGAGTGCCAGCCTGGGCGCGAGCAGGTAGCCCGAGCCGAAGCTCCGTGGGTCCGGTCCCGGAACCTCCACGAAGATCCGCACCAGTCGGTCGTTCGCCACGACACTTCCCCCGGGGCCGGTCACTCCGTGTCGCGCACGTTGATGTCGCCACTCCCGGGCTGATGGGGTTGCAGCTTCACCGTCACCGTGTGGGTAGCCCTTCTGCCGCTCTCCTTCTTGCCGCCCAGGCTGACAACGCTCCAGCGCAGCCCACCGTCGATTCCCTGGACTCCGGTCAGCTCCAGGCCGAGTTCCAGAGTGATCTCCCCCACCGTGAACAGCACTCCACGGTCGCCGGGGCCCGAAGGGCTGGTCGTGCGGCTCTGGGCCTCGGCGATCTGATCTCTCAGCATCGCGATCGCGTCCGCCAGGTCGAGCCACCCTGGATCTGAGCAATGGCTGTCCGTCATCGGCCCCCCGGGTCGTCGACTGTCGCCTCCTATTTCTCCCGCCGCAGACGGAAGAAAACCAGTCCAAAGGCGTACCTTCGCTACGCCCGCCCCGAGCTGCTGGATATACTGGAATGCGATTCGGATATCCAGGAGGTCTCCCGTGACCAAGACGCTGATCGACATCGACGAGGAGCTGCTGGCCGAGGCGGCCATAGCGTTCGGGACCAAGACCAAGAAGGACACGGTCAACGCCGCTCTCAAAGAGGGGGTCGAGCGCAAGAAGAGGGCTCTGGCCCTGGCCCGGCTCGCGGCGCGGGCCGATGCGGGGGACTTCGACGAGTTGCTCGTCAAGGAGACCTACCGTCGATGAGTACGGCCGTCTACCTCATTGACACCAGCGCACTGGTCCGCATTCTGAAGCGTCCCGCCCGCTCTCTGTGGGAGAAGCCCCTGGAAGAGGGGCTGGTCTCGCGCTGCCCCCTGACCGAGGTCGAGTTTCTTTACAGCGCCAAGAACGCGGAGGACCGCTCCGAACTGGTCCAGGACCTGGATGCGCTGTTCGGCTGGACGCCCCTGCACGACCGGGCCGTGACCCACGCGTGGGACGTGCAGCGGGAACTCACCGAGAAGGGGCGGCACCGTTCCGCCGGAGCCGTGGATCTTCTCGTCGCCGCGACGGCCGAACTCCAAGGCCTGATCATGCTCCACTACGACAACGACTTCGAAACCATCGCCACGGTCACCGGTCAGCCGACCCAATGGCTCGCGGCGCCGGGCACTCTCTGAGCCCGGTGAGACGCGGCGGGGCGCGGCACCCCCCTCGGCTGCCGCGCCCCGTTCCCCCGACCCCCGTCCTCGCGGTGGCTACTGGATGCTCTGGACCTCCGGGAGCGTGCCCGTGCGGGCTGCCTGGCCGTACCAGAGGGCGCTGGACTTGGGTGTCCGTTCCAGCGTCGCGTAGTCCACGTAGACCGCGCCGAAACGCTTCTCGTAGCCGTACGCCCACTCGAAGTTGTCCAGCAGGGACCACAGGTAGTAGCCCCGGACGTCCGCGCCGTCGGCGATCGCGCGGCGGACCGCGGCGAGGTGGCCCTGCAGGTAGGCGACCCGCTCGGGGTCGTGGACACGGCCGTCGGGGTCGGGCTTGTCGTCGTAGGCCGCGCCGTTCTCCGTGATGTACAGCGGCAGACCCGGGGCCTCGCGCGTGTAGCGCATGATCAGGTCGTGCAGACCCGTCGGGTCGATCGTCCAGCCCATCTCCGTGCGCTCACCGGGGGTCTGGTGGAAGGTGACGTCGTCCGCCCCGGGCCACGGGGAGTGCGCGCTGCTGCCGTGACCGTCGGCGCGCGGCCCGCTGGTGTCAGCATCGGCGGACGACACCAGGGCCGGCGTGTAGTAGTTGAGGCCCAGCGCGTCCAGCGGCTGGTTGATCAGCGCGAGATCGCCGTCCTCCACGAACGACCAGTCCGTGAGCAGCTCCGTCGCCGTGAACAGCGTCTGCGGATACGCCCCGTGCAGGATCGGTCCGTGGAAGACACCGTTGGCCAGGTCGTCGATCTTCTGCGCCGCCGCCAGGTCCGCCGCGTCCTGCGAGAACGGCCTGACCACCGAGGAGTTGAGGCTGAGCGCCACCGAGTTGCGGGCCGGCATCGACGCGCGCAGCGCCGAAGTGCCCAGTCCGTGCGCCAGGTTCAGGGTGTGCGCCGCCTTCAGCGAGGCCGCGGGGTCCGTACGGCCCGGCGCGTGCACCCCGGACGCGTAGCCCAGGAAGGCCGCGCACCACGGCTCGTTGAGGGTGATCCACTGTTCCACGCGGTCGCCGAGCGCCTCCCCGACGATCTGCGCGTACTCGGCGAAACGGTAGGCCGTGTCGCGCTCCGGCCAGCCGCCCGCGTCCTCCAGCTCCTGGGGCAGGTCCCAGTGGTAGAGCGTCACGGCCGGCTTGATGCCGTGCGCGAGGAGCTCGTCCACCAGCCGGCGGTAGAAGTCCAGACCCCGCTGGACCGCGGGGCCGCGGCCGGTCGGCTGCACCCGGGACCAGGAGATCGAGAAACGGTACGCCGTCAGGCCCAGGTCGGCCATGAGCGCCACGTCGTCGCGGTAGCGGTGGTAGTGGTCGACAGCGATGTCACCGTGGTCGCCGCCGGCCGTCTTGCCCGGGGTATGGCTGAAGGTGTCCCAGATGGAGGGCGTACGGCCGTCCTCCCGCACCGCCCCCTCGATCTGGTAGGCGGAGGTCGCGGCGCCCCACAGGAAGGCGGGGGGAAAGGTCACCGGGGTCGCCGGCGTTTCGGACTCAAGCATGGAAGCGCTCCCATTGGAGGTCGTCAGAGCGACTGATGGAGGGGGGAGGGGAGTGGAAGGGGCCGAGGCGGCGCCGGCCCGGCCCCAGGAGAGATGGCGGAAAGCCGTATGAGGGGTGTCAGCCCTTGATCGCGCCCTGCATGATGCCGCCTACGATCTGCTTGCCGAACAGGATGAAGGCGATCAGCAGCGGCAGCGTGCCGAGGAACGCGCCCGCCATGATCACGGCCTGGTCGGGGACGTAGCCGGTGCCCAGCGAGTTGAGGGCGACCTGCACGGTCGGGTTCTGCTGGTTCAGGGCGATGATCGGCCACAGGAAGTCGTTCCAGGCGAACACGAAGGTCAGCAGCCCGAGCACGGCCATCGCCGGCCGCGCGGCCGGGAAGACCACGTGCCACACCACCCGGATGCTGCTCGCCCCGTCCACCCGGGCCGCCTCGATCAGCTCGCTCGGCAGCGCCTGCACCAGGTACTGCCGCATGAAGAAGGTGCCGAAGGCCGTCACCAGAGTGGGCAGGATGACCGTCTGGAGCTGGTTCGACCATCCGAGGTCGGCCATCCACAGATACAGCGGTACGACCGCCAGCTGCGGCGGGATCATCATCGTGCCGATCGTCAGCAGCAGCAGAAAGCCCGAGAACCTGAACTGCAGCTTGGCGAAGGCGAATCCGGCGAGCGTGGAGAACAGCACCGTGCTGATCGTGATGGCGCCCGCGACGATCACGCTGTTGAGCATCGCGGTGCCGAGGCCGGCCTCGTCCCACGCGGTCTGCATGTTCTTGAACAGGTTCCCGCCGAACCACAGCGGCGGCGGCGTCTCGGCGAGCCGGTGGTCGGTGCGCGAGGCCGCGATCGCCGTCCACACCAGGGGCGCCAGCGAGACGAGCGCGAAGACCGCCAGGACCAGGTAGGTCACCGGGCCCGCGTGCAGCTGCTTGCCCGCGCCCATCACCCGACGGGAGGGGCCCCGCTTCTTCCCCGCCTGAGGCTCTGCCTGAGGCAGCGTCAGTTCACTGGTGGTCATTGGGACTTCCTCAGACGTCGGGTGACCAGCAGGTTGATCGCGGCGACGATCAACAGGATCAGGAACATGGACCAGGCGATCGCGGACGCCTTGCCGAGGTTGCCGATGATCCAGCCCTGGTCGTACATGTACAGGCCGAGCGTCTGGTACTGGTGCTCGGAGCCGCCCTTGGAGCCGCTGACCCCGCCGAACAGCAGGGGCTCACCGAAGAGCTGGGTCGCGCCGATGGTGGAGACCACCACCGTGAACAGGATGGTCGGCCGAAGCTGCGGGACCGTCACGTGGATGAACTGCTGCCAGCGGTTGGCCCCGTCGATCGCCGCCGACTCGTACAGGTCGGCCGGGATCGCCTGCATCGCCGCGAGGTAGATCAGCGCGTTGTAGCCGGTCCACCGCCAGATCACGATCGACGACACCGCGAACTGCGAACCCCAGTCGGACTCACGCCAGTTGATGGGGTCGATGCCCACGAAGTCGAGGAGCCAGTTGACCATGCCGCCGTCCCACGAGTACAGCAGCGTGAAGACGAGGGTCGCCGCCGCCACCGAGGTGGCGTACGGGGTCAGCATCACGACCCGCCATACGGTCGAGCCGCGCAGCCGGTAGTTGAGCAGGTGCGCGAGTCCGATCGCCGCCATCAGCTGCGGCACGGTCGAGATCACACCGATGGTGAAGGTGTTCTTGAGGGCGTTCCAGAAGAAGTCCGAGGACAGCAGGTTCTGGTAGTTGTCCAGGCCCGCCCAGGTCTGGGTGTCCAGCGAGGACAACTGCACGTCGTGCAGCGAGTACCAGGCCGTGTACATCAGCGGGATCAGCGAGAACGCCCCGAAGATGACGAAGAAGGGGGCGATGAACACGTACGGAGACGCCTTCATGTCCCAGCGGTACAGCCGGCTGCGCCAGGGGCTCTTGTCCTCGGGCGGCGGCGTACCGCGACCGTGAGCGCCCCGGGCCGCGCCCGGCTGGGAGCCGGGCGCGGCCTCGGCGCTCGACGCGGGATGCGCGAGTGCCTGCTTGGGGCTTGTCACTGGCCGAGCACGTCCTTGATCTCGTTCGTGGCCGCGTCCCAGCCCTGGTCGGGCGACTTGCCCTTCTGCTCGACCTGGAGGATGCCGATGTCGGTCAGCGCGGTGTTGATCGGCTGGTCCTTGACGCCGAAGACCTGCGCCGGGATCGTCTTCGCCGCGTCGGAGAAGATCTGCGTGATCGGCGCGTTGCTGAAGAACTCCGTGGTGGCGGGGGCCGGCTTCAGGGTCGAGTAGGCCGCCGGGGCCGACGGGAAGCTCGCCTGCTTGGCGAAGACCTTCGCCTGCTGCTCGGGCGCGGTCAGCCACTTGGCCAGCGCGATGGCCTCCTTCTGGTGCTTGCCCGCCGTCGGCACGCCGATGAAGGCGCCGCCCCAGTTGCCCGCGGTCGGCGCGGCCGCCACGTCCCACTTGCCCTTGCCCGCGTCACCGGACTTCTCCTGGATGTAGCCGATCATCCAGGCGGGGCAGGCCACGGTGGCGAAGGAGGCGTTCGCGTAGCCCTGGTCCCACGGCTTGTCGAACTGCTTGAGCTTCGCCGACATGTTGCTGGTCGCCACGGACATCGCGACGTCCCAGGCGTTCTTCACGCCGTTGGACTTGTCCCAGACGACCTTGCCGCTCTTGTCGTAGTAGCGCTCGCTCTCACCGTTGAGCACCGCGTTGTAGACGGAGGAGGCCGAGTCCACGTACTTGGTGCCGCTCGGCGCCTTCTTCATGTACTGCTTGCCGAGGTCGACGTACTTGTTCCAGTCGCCCTTCCACTGTGCGGCGAGCTTGGTGCGGTCGGTCTCCAGACCGGCCTTCTCGAACAGGTCCTTGCGGTAGCAGATCGCCATCGGGCCGATGTCGGTGCCGAGCCCGATGAGCTTGCCGTCCGCGGTCGTGGCCTGGGCGTTCTTCCAGTCCAGCCACTGCGACTTGTCGACGTCCTTGCCGAGGTCGACGAACTTGGAGCCCTGCGTCTGCACGGCCTCGGTGATGTTGCCGACCTCGATGGCCTGGATGTCGTCGGTGCCGGAGCCGGCCTGCAGCCGGGTGAGGACCTTCGGCCAGTAGACGTCGGTCCGGGTGGTGACGTTCTCCTTGATGGTGATGTCCGGGTGCAGCTTCGTGTACTCGTCGTAGAGACCGGCCTGCTTGTAGCCGAAGACTCCGAAGGTGCCGACGGTCAGCGTGGTCTTGCCGCCGCCGGAGTTGTTGCCCGAGCCCGACGGGTCGCCGTCGTCCGAGTCGCCGGCACAGCCGGCCAGCACTCCCGTAGTCAGTGCGGCGACGGCCGCCAGGGCCAACAGCCGGTGGGACCGGCGGGTAGTCGTGCGCATTGCGTCCTCCTGTTGCCTGACGTGCCGACCCCCCGGCCAACTGCGTTGTTGGACCCGTTAGTTCATGCTGCGGCTCGGGCGGGGAACGTGCGGGATATTTATGTGTCAGGTAGCGTGGGAGCGCTCCCACGTGTGATGTGTTGAAGGTTCGCGGGTTGGAGCGAGGGTGTCAAGGGAGTGCGCGAGGGGAGATGCCTTCAGTTATCAGCCTGTTAACTGGAACCACTCGGCCCGCCCGATGCCCGGGCACGAAGCTGTGGGGTGCGGGGGCGCCGGGCCCCGCGCCCGTCACGCCCACACGCGGGACTGTTAAATTCCAGGCCAGCTTAGAGACACGGTGGGAAGGCGGAGCCCATGGCAAGCCACGGAGCGCGGAGCCGGAGCGGTGGCCGGCCCACCCTCGAAGAGGTCGCCGCGCGCGCCGGCGTCGGCCGGGGGACCGTTTCCCGGGTGATCAACGGCTCGCCCCGGGTCAGCGACGCCACCCGCGCGGCGGTCGAGGCGGCGGTGGCCGAGCTCGGGTACGTCCCGAACACCGCGGCCCGGGCCCTGGCGGCCAACCGCACCGACGCGATCGCGCTGGTCGTGCCCGAACCGGAGACGCGGTTCTTCGCGGAGCCGTACTTCTCGGACATGCTGAAGGGTGTGGGCGCCGAGATCTCGGACACCGAGATGCAGCTTCTGCTGATCTTCGCGGGTAGCGACCGCGAACGCCGGCGCCTGGCCCAGTACCTGGCGGCGCACCGGGTGGACGGCGTCCTGCTGGTGTCGGTCCACGCCGACGATCCGCTTCCCGACCTGCTGTCCCAGCTGGAGATCCCGGCGGTGATCAGCGGCCCGCGCTCGGCGGCGGAGACCCTCCCCTCCGTGGACTCCGACAACTACGGCGGCGGCCGCTCGGCCGTGGAGCACCTCCTGGCCGGCGGTCGCAGTGCGATCGCGCACATCACCGGCCGCCTCGACGTGTACGGCGCCCAGCGCCGCGTCGACGGCTACCGGGACGCGCTGCGCGATGCGGGCCACGAGGTGGACGAGCGGCTCATCGAACCCGGCGACTTCACGGAGGAGGGCGGCCGACGGGCGATGACGAAGCTGCTGGCCCGCCGCCCCGACCTGGACGCGGTCTTCGCCGGTTCGGACGTCATGGCGGCCGGCGCCCGCCAGGTCCTGCGCGAGGAGGGCCGGAGCATCCCCTCCGACGTGGCCCTGATCGGCTACGACGACTCGGCCATAGCGCGCCACATGGACCCGCCCCTCACCAGCGTTCGCCAGCCCATCGAGGAGATGGGCCGCCACATGATCGACCTCCTCCTCTCGGAGATCGCCGACCGCCGCCCGGCGGTCTCCCGGGGCCTGGAGCGCAGACAGGTGGTACTGGCCACGGAACTGGTGGCGCGGGCGTCGTCCTGACCTCAGCGTCAAGAGGTTGAACGCAAGGATCACCCTGGAAGGCCATGACCGCCCATCCCCTGCTGGACGTTGACGAGATCCCCGGGACCGAGCCGTACCTGCGGACCGTGGGCCAGGTGTTCCGTTCCTTCCGCGAACAGGACTCCGGCTGCCTCTCCCACGGAGTCCGACTCCCCGACGGCACCCGCTGGTTCGTGAAGGAGGCCACGACCGACCGCGGCCGGCGCTCGCTCGACCGCGCCTGGTCCTTCCACCGCACGGTCCGGCATCCGGCGATCGTCCCCCAGCTGCACCGGATCACCGTGGGAGACCGCCGTGCGGCCGTCGTCATGCCGTGGCACGACGGCGAGATCCTCTACGACCGCACTGCCCGCGCCCGCTTCCACGCCCTGCCCCTCGCCCGCGCCCACCACGCCCTGGACCGCATCCTGGACGCCCACCTCGCGGTCGAGGCCGCGGGCCAGGTCGCCGTGGATCTCTACGACGGCGCCTTCCTCTACGACTTCGGCGCCCACGAGCTCCACCTGATCGACCTGGACGAGTACCGCCCGGGCCCGTTCGTCCTGACCGAGGACCGCCTCCCGGGCTCCACCCGCTTCATGGCCCCCGAGGAGTGGCGGCGCGGCGCCGTCATCGACCTCCGCACCACCGTCCACGTCCTCGGGCGCACCGCCCGCCTCCTCCTGGACGCAGGCCCGGGCGAGGACGCCTTTCGCGGTACGGCCGCACAGCTCGCGGTCGTCGAACGGGCCACGTGTGCGGAGCCGGGCGAACGGTTCGACGGCGTACGGGAGTTGGTCGAGGCGTGGCGGGCGGTGTCGTAGCCCAGCGGCTCAGGCGGTCCTGAAGTAGTGGCCCGCCTCCAGGTCCGGGATCAGCGCGGGGTGCTCCGGCTGCCAGTCCAGCAGCTTTCGGGTCAGCGTGCCGGACGCCCGCATGTCGATGGAGGCGAAGCGGCCGAGCCAGCCGAAGTGGTCCATGGCCTCCTCGGGGGCCACGCTCGCGACCGGCACCCCCAGCCCCCGCCCGACGGTCTCGGCGATCTCGCGGAACGGCACCCCCTCGTCCCCGATCGCGTGCAGCCGTACGCCCGCCGGAGCCGCCTCCAGGGCCAGCCGGAACAGCCGGGCCGCGTCGAGCCGGTGCACGGCCGCCCAGTGGTTGGAGCCGTCGCCCACCATGGCCGAGACGCCCTTGTCGCGCGCGAAGTCGATGAACATGGGCACGAAGCCGATGTCGCCCTCACCATGCACGCTCGGGGGAAGCCGCAGCACCGCCGAGCGCACCCCGCGCTCGGCGAGCGCGAGCGTCGCGAACTCCGAGGCATGCCGGTGCTTGGCGGGGGAGTCCGGGTCGGCCGGGTCCTCCTCGGTGCCGAGGCGCCCCGGTGCGGTCAGCAGCCCCGAGGTGACCACGAAGGGCTTGCCGGTGCCTTCGAGGACGGACCCGATGGCCTCGATCGCCCGCAGGTCGGCCTCGCCGGAGCTGGTCAGATTGGTGAAGTCGTGGATGAACGCCAGGTGCGCCACCCCGTCGGCCGCCTCGGCACCCCGGCGCAGACTGTCGAGGTCGTTCAGGTCCCCGCGGTGCACCTCCGCTCCCGCGGACTTCAGTGCCTCCACGGACCGGTCCGAACGGGCCAGGCCCAGGACCTCGTGCCCGGCGTCGAGGAGTTCACGGGTGACGGCGGAACCGACGAAGCCGGTCGCACCGGTGACGAATACACGCATGGTGATCCTTCGCTGTGTCGAGTGATGGTCCCAGCGTGCGGAGGAGAGAGCGAGCGAGTCCAAAGCTTGTTCCGCATTGCGCAATACGCATCAGGCATGACCGCAGGTGGCGGGCCGTTTATACGGACATCGGCCGCGAACCCGGGCGTACGCTTCGGGCATGACCGACCTCGACCTCCGGCTGGTCCGGTATTTCACGGCCGTCGCCGAGCACCGGCACTTCGGCAGGGCCGCCGAAGCGCTGCACATCACCCAGCCGTCGCTGAGCCGGCAGATCCGGCGGCTGGAGCAACAACTGGGCGCGCGTCTGCTGGAGCGCACCCCGCAGGGGAGCAGCCTCACCGAGGCGGGGGAGGTGTTCCTGCCCCGGGCGAAGGCGCTGCTGCGCTCGGCGGCCCAGGCGGCGAGCCTTGCCCGGGCGGCCGCCGAGCCGAGCCGGATCACCGTGGGGTACACGGCGGGGATCATCGTCACCCCGGCGGTGCGTGCACTGCGCGAGCGCTTCCCGGACGCCGACGTCAGGACCGCGCACGTCGACTGGGGCGAGCGGACCACGGCCCTGCCCGAGCTCAAGGTCGACGTACTGGTGACCCGGCTGCCCTTCCCGACCGACGGGGCGCAGGTGACGGTCCTCTACGACGAGCCCCGGGTCCTGGTGCTCCCGGTCGGTCACCGCCTCGCCGGCAAGGAGTCCGTCACCCTCGACGACATCGCCGACGAGCCGCTGGTCCGGGTGGCCGACCCGGTCTGGAACGCGTACTGGCGCATCGACCCCCGACCGGACGGCCGACCGGCACCCGACGGTCCCCTGGCCGACGCCCTGGAGGACAAGTTCGAACTCGTCGCCTCGGGACAGGCCCTGGCCATCACGGCGTTGCCCAGGGCCGGTGCGCTCCGCCCGGACATCACCGCGGTCCCGCTGCACGGGGTCGACCCGGCCCACGTGGTCCTCGCGACCCGTGCCGAGGAGCGGAGCCGGCTGGTCGCGGCCTTCCGCAAGGCCGCGCGGGCCTTGCTCAGGGCGTCCGACTCCTGAAACGACCTCAGCCGGTGACCCTGTCTCCAGGATCACCGGCTGAGGTGAGTGGGGTGAGTGACGGGACTTGAACCCGCGGCCACCTGGACCACAACCAGGTGCTCTACCAACTGAGCTACACCCACCATGTTCGGCTGTCCTGGGTTTCCCCGACCGGCCGAGAAAAAGTGTACAGGGTCTGAAGGGGTGCTCGCGCCCGGCTTTTAACGCCCAGGCAGAACGTGCTTCGCGGCGATCGTCTTCGCGGTGTCGGAGTCGGGCCCGGGCTGCGGGACGAAGATCGCCTCGCGGTAGTAGCGCAGCTCCGCGATGGATTCGCGGATGTCGGCGAGGGCGCGGTGGTTGCCGTTCTTCTCCGGGCTGTTGAAGTAGGCCCGCGGGTACCAGCGCCGGGCGAGCTCCTTGACGGAGCTGACGTCCACGATCCGGTAGTGGAGGTAGTCCTCCAGGGTGGGCATGTCCCGGAGCAGGAAACCGCGGTCGGTGCCGACGGAGTTGCCGCACAGCGGGGCCTTGCCGGGTTCCTTGACGTGCTCGCGGACGTAGGAGAGGACCTGGTCCTCGGCGTCGGCGAGCGTCGTGCCGCCGGACAGCTCCGTGAGCAGTCCGGACGCGGTGTGCATCTGACGCACCACCTCCGGCATCGTCTCCAGCGCCTGGTCCGGCGGGCGGATGACGATGTCCACACCGTCGCCGAGCACGTTGAGCTCGGAGTCGGTGACGAGGGCGGCAACCTCGATGAGCGCGTCGTCGGACAGCGAGAGGCCGGTCATCTCGCAGTCGATCCACACCATGCGATCGTTCATGCGAACACCCTACGGCTGACGTCTGCTTTTGTGGTGCCCCGCGTCGGTGCGAGGACCTGTGACACCGGGCGGGCCGTGTGGCCCGCCCGGCGTCGGGACGTCATGTGCCGCTGCGCTGCCCCGGCAGGCTCGCCCGGCCGCCGACGTACAGCTCGCGGCCGTTCTCGGAGGGCGGGCCCACGGGCGCCGGGGTGCGGCGGGTCTGGATCGGCACCGGACCGCTGTCCGGGTGCAGCTGCACCGGCGGGCTGGGCGCGGGACCGGTCGGACCCACGGAGCCGTCGCTGTCCACCGGCTTGTCGCTCTGCGGACGACGGGCCCGGTACGCGGCCCGGTAGGCGGCCGGGGACGAGCCCAGCTGCCGCCGGAAGTGCCCGCGCAGCGCCACCGGCGAGCGGAAGCCGCAGCGGCCCGCGACCTCGTCCACCGAGTAGTCGGACGTCTCCAGCAGCCGCTGCGCCTGCAGCACCCGCTGCGTGATGAGCCACTGCAGCGGGGCCGAGCCCGTCAGCGAGCGGAACCGGCGGTCGAACGTACGACGGCTCATGTACGCCCGCGCCGCCAGCGTCTCCACGTCGAACTGCTCGTGGAGGTGCTCCAGCGCCCAGGCGACGACCTCGGCGAGCGGGTCGGCGCCGATCTCCTCTGGTAAAGACCTGTCGAGGTAGCGCTCCTGGCCGCCCGAGCGGCGCGGCGGGACCACCAGCCGACGGGCCAGCGCGCCGGCCGCCTCGTTGCCGTGGTCCGTCCGCACGATGTGGAGACAGAGGTCGATTCCGGCCGCGGTACCGGCCGAGGTCAATACGTCGCCGTCGTCCACGAAGAGTTCTCGTGGATCGACGTGCACCGACGGGTAGCGCTTGGCCAGCGTCGGTGCGTACATCCAGTGTGTTGTCGCGGGGCGGCCGTCCAACAGGCCCGCCGCGGCCAGAACGAAGGCGCCGGTGCACAACCCGACGATGCGGGCGCCCTCCTCGTGCGCCCGGCGCAGAGCGTCGAGCGCCTCCTCCGGCGGCGGTGAAGTGATCGAGCGCCAGGCCGGTACGACGACCGTGCCCGCTCGTGAGATCGCTTCCAGGCCATGCGGTGCGGTGAGTTCCAGGCCCCCTGTGGTCCGCAGTGGGCCTTCTTCGCCACCGCACACCAAAAGGCGGTAGCGCGGTACGCCGGCGTCCTGGCGGTCAATCCCGAACACCGACAACGGTATGGAACTCTCGAAGATGGGGCCGCCGCTGAACAGCAGCACCGCGACGATCTCCTTGCGGCGTCGCCCGGAAAGCTTCCGGGCCGCGGCTTCCGGCGCGGCAGTGGAGTCGTGGCTCATACTGCTAAGCCCCCCTCGGTGGTCGCGGCTCCTCGGTTGTGTCGCTCCTGCACGTTTCCCCTCGGTCCTGCACGAGTCCCCCGCCGTAAGACGTCAAGATCGAATCTACTGTGTCCCGTGGTGTCGGCGTGACCAGTTCGTCATCCGGCACATTGTCGACATGGCAACTTGGCGTAAAGCATTCGATCACGAAGCGTTGCACTCGTGGGCCGTGCAGGGAAGTGCGCCTTGTGGCAGTGGCTAATCCACGTAGGGTGCGCAGGGCGCCGGAGACCCTATCCGTGCAGGTGGAACGGGGGTTGAGGGGTGGTCGGGCCAAGGGACACGCCCACTGCGGAAGTTGGCTGAAAAGAATCGTCCGGGTGCATGGAAACCGGTCAGCCGACCGGTGTATTTCCCCCGGTGTGACGACCGCCTCGATGGGCCCCGGTGCCGCTCCTGTGATGACGGCCACGATGGGGTGCCCGCTCCTCCGCCCGCAGTTGGGCCGCGCCGCGCTCCGACTGGCGCAGGAGGATACGGCAGACGGCCGTGACGGCGGCGAGACCGAGGGCCGTGCCCGCCGCGCCGGCCAGCGAGGTGCCGTAGCAGACAAGAACCACGGGGACGAGGACGCAGCTGAAGGCCGCCCAGCGGACCACGTCCGTGGTGGAGTCCTCGGAGGGCGGTCGGTGTCCGGTCATCGCGTGCTCCCTGTGGCGTCTCCCTGCGGGGTGGCTCACGGAGGTCAACGCGCGTTCGACCAGTCGGTCACTGTATCGAGGGGCCGTCCGGTGGGTCCGGGGCAGGAGTGGCCACCTGAACCCTGTGCAAACCGCCTGTACAACGCAGCAACCATTGCGTGACGGGCGCCCCCTCGTGCATGCTCCCTGGAACCCCCACGGACCGAGGGCGGGCGCTGGGCGAAGGAGGCTTGCCGCCGTACCCTTGGGGGTATGGGGTTGGGAAGATGATTCCCGGACACAGCTCCGCCGCACACTGTCGTCCCTCCCACACAAGGATCACAACGCCGAGACAGCCATGGCCGGTCACGAATTCTTCGAACCAGCGGACCGCAAGCGGCCCGTCGCCGATCCCACGGCGGCCGAGCCCCTGGCGGCGGAAGAGCCACGCCACTCCTGCGACCCCGCCTTCAAGCACGGCGTCGTGGTCGGCTTCGACGGCTCGACATCCAGCGAGCGCGCCCTCGCGTACGCGATCGGCATGGCCCATCGCTCCGGCTCGGGCCTGATCATCGTCCATGTCGCCAACCGGCTGCCCACCACCGTGTGGGCCGGCTGTGAGCCACCGGTCTTCGTCGACGTGCCGGATCACCGCACCGAGGTGCTCGGCCTCGAGCTCGCCTGTGCCGACTACCTGGCCGAGGTGCCCTGGATCCTCGTCGAGCGCGGCGGGGACATCTGCCACGAGCTCGAGGAGGTCGGGCGGGAGTACGAGGCGGACGCGATCGTCGTCGGCTCCACCCACGGCATCGTGGGGCGCATCTTCGGCTCTGTCGCGGGGCGGCTCGCCAAGCGGGCGAAGCGGCCCGTCATCGTCATTCCGTAACTCGCCCTTCTCCCAGGTGAGATGGGTAAATCTACTCACGCGTAGAGGTGTTTGTGCCCTTGTGAAGGGCATATAGGGGTCACCGCAGCACTGCTGCCGGCCGGGGCGTGACGGCCACCGGTCAGCTGCGCGGGCCGGGAGTCGGGCGGCTTCCCGGCGATGAAACGGACCCCGCGTGAAAGGTGGCATCACGTGGGGTCCGTTCTCTTTGGGGTGCTACTCGACCGTCACCGACTTGGCGAGGTTCCTCGGCTTGTCGATGTCCCGGCCCAGCGCCAAGGCCGTGTGGTACGCGAGGAGTTGGAGGGGGATGCCCATCAGGATGGGATCCAGCTCGTCCTCGTTCTTCGGGACCACGATCGTCTCGTCGGCCTTCTCCTGGTGCTGGTGGGCGACCGCCAGGATCCTGCCGCTGCGGGCCTTGATCTCCTCCAGGGCGGCGCGGTTCTTCTCCAGGAGGTCGTCGTCGGGGACGATCGCCACCGTCGGGAGGGCCGGCTCGATCAGGGCCAGGGGGCCGTGCTTGAGCTCGGAGGCGGGGTAGGCCTCGGCGTGGATGTAGGAGACCTCCTTGAGCTTCAGGGAGGCCTCGCGGGCCACCGGATAGCCCCGCACGCGGCCGATGAAGAGCATCGAGCGGGCCTCGGCGTACTGCTCGGCCAGCTTCCTGATGTGCTCCTCCTGCTCCAGCATCTCGGTGATCTGCGCGGGGAGCTTGCGCAGGCCCTCGATGATCCGCTTGCCGTCGCGGACCGAGAGGTCCCGGGTGCGGCCCAGGTGGAGGGCGAGGAGGGCGAAGGCCACCGTCGTGTTGGTGAAGCACTTCGTGGAGACCACGCAGACCTCCGGGCCCGCGTGCACGTAGATGCCGCCGTCCGCCTCCCGGGCGATCGCCGAGCCGACCACGTTCACCACGCCCAGGACGCGCGCGCCCTTGCGCTTGAGCTCCTGGACGGCCGCGAGGACGTCGTAGGTCTCACCCGACTGCGAGACCGCGATGTAGAGGGTGTCCGGGTCCACGACCGCGTTGCGGTAACGGAACTCCGAGGCGGGCTCCGCGTCCGCGGGGATGCGGGCCAGCTCCTCGATCATCTGGGCGCCGATCATGCCCGCGTGGTACGAGGTGCCGCAGCCGAGGATCTTCACGCGGCGGATCTGACGGGCCTCGCGTGCGTCCAGGTTGAGGCCGCCCAGGTGCACGGTGGAGAAGCGGTCGTCGATGCGGCCGCGCAGGACGCGGTCCACGGCGTCGGCCTGCTCGTGGATCTCCTTGTGCATGTAGGTGTCGTGGCCGCCCATGTCGTAGGAGGCGGCCTCCCACTCGACGGTGGTGGGCTCGGCCGTCGTGCGGGTGCCCTCCGTCGTGTAGGTGCGGAAGTCGTCGGCCTTGAGGGTGGCCATCTCGCCGTCGTCCAGCGTCACTATCTGCCGCGTGTGGGCGACCAGCGCGGCGATGTCCGAGGCGACGAACATCTCCTTCTCGCCGATGCCGAGGACGACCGGGGAGCCGTTGCGGGCCACCACGATGCGGTCGCTGAAGTCGGCGTGCATCACGGCGATGCCGTAGGTGCCCTCGATCACCCGCAGGGTGTCGCGGACCTTGTCCTCCAGCTTCTCCGCCTGGGAGCGCGCGATGAGGTGGACGAGGACCTCGGTGTCGGTCTCGGAGAGGAACTCGACACCGTCCGCCTCCAGCTTGCGGCGCAGGTCGGAGGCGTTGTCGATGATGCCGTTGTGGACGACGGCGACCTTGCCCTCGGCGTCCAGGTGCGGGTGGGCGTTCACGTCGGAGGGGGCGCCGTGGGTGGCCCAGCGGGTGTGGGCGATGCCGGTCGTGCCCTTGAAGCGGGCCGGGACCTTGGCCTCCAGGTCGCGCACCCGGCCCTTGGCCTTGACCATCTTCAGGCCTGCCGTCTTCGGCGAGGTGACGACTATGCCGGCCGAGTCGTAGCCGCGGTACTCCAGGCGCTGCAGACCCTCCAGGAGCAGAGGGGCGACATCACGCTTCCCGATGTAACCGACGATTCCGCACATATGTATGCATTCCTAGCCGTAGACGATGCGCCGTAGCTGCCTGAGCGTGAGCTCGGGCGGTGCCACCGCTCGGTATTTCAGATCCGCCTCGATCCGTCCGAAGATCTCCGTGTTCACCAGGCCCTGTGCCTGGAGCTCGCGGTGGCGGCGACGGACGAACTCCACGGTCGTCTCGTCGAAGTAGGCGAGCACGTCCTGGATCACCCGCAGCGCCTCGCCCCGGCTCAGGGGTGTGGACCGCATCAGATGATCAACCAGGTCGTCGTGCACCCGGTAGATCCTGGGGTACCTGGAGCCGTTTCGCAAGAATCCTGCCCGGTATCGGGCAAGCTGCTGTTGATGTTCTTATGAACGTCTGTTCGCAAGCTGTCCATCCTGCGTCTTACACCTCGTTGCTCATGGCGACGAGTTTCAGACGTCATGGACATTCCTCGTATGGGCGTACCCGACCAGCTCGCCGAGCGCATGAGCATGGCCGAGCAGCACGAGTACCTGCGCGCCAGATTCTCCCGGCGCAACATGATCAGGGGCGGCGCCGTCACGCTGGGCGCCGTCACGGGTGGCGCGTTCGTGCCGGGCGCCGTCGCCCAGGCCGCCACGCCGACCCGGACCTTCGCCAGTGCCGAGAGCGTCGACGGCGCACTCGTCGCCCCGTTCGGCCGTCACCTCGCCTACGGCAGCGATCCGCGCACCGAGATGACCGTCTCGTGGCAGGTGCCGGTCGCGGTCAAGAAGCCGTTCATCCGGATCGGCGCCCGCCCCTGGGACCTCTCCCGCAAGATCGAGGCCGAGGTGCGCACCCTGTACACCCCGGCCGGCGTCGGCGCCAGCGGCGATCACACGCAGTACTACGTGCACGCCAAGCTGAGCCGGCTGCGCCCCGGCCAGACCTACTACTACGGTGTCGGCCACCAGGGCTTCGACCCGGCCGAGCCGCACCTGACCGGCACCCTGGGCACCTTCACCACCGCGCCCGCCCACAAGCAGCCGTTCACCTTCACGGCCTTCGGCGACCAGGGCGTCAGCTACCACGCGCTGGCCAACGACAGCCTGCTCCTCGGCCAGAACCCGGCCTTCCATCTCCACGCGGGCGACATCGCCTACGCCGACCCGGCCGGCCAGGGCAAGACCTCCGACACGGTCTTCGACTCGCGCACCTGGGACCAGTTCCTCGCCCAGACCGAGTCGGTCGCCAAGTCCGTGCCGTGGATGGTGAGTTTCGGCAACCACGACATGGAGGCCTGGTACTCGCCCAACGGCTACGGCGGCGAGGAGGCCCGTTTCACGCTCCCCGACAACGGGCCGGACAAGGCGCATCTGCCGGGCGTGTACTCCTTCGTCTACGGCAACACGGCGGTCATCTCGCTGGACCCCAACGACGTCTCCTTCGAGATCCCGGCCAACCTCGGCATCTCCGGCGGCACCCAGACCACGTGGTTCGAGGGGCAGCTGAAGAAGTACCGGGCCGCGAAGGACATCGACTTCATCATCGTGTTCTTCCACCACTGCGCCTACTGCACCTCCACCGCGCACGCCTCGGAGGGGGGCGTGCGCCAGGAGTGGGTGCCGCTGTTCGAGAAGTACACGGTGGACCTGGTCATCAACGGCCACAACCACCAGTACGAGCGCACCGACGTCATCAAGGGCGACAAGGTCGCCAAGAAGCTCCCGATCGGTGAGACGGCCTACTCGGAGACCGAGGGCGTCGTCTACGTCACGGCGGGCGCCGCGGGCCGCAGCCTGTACGCGTTCAGCGCGCCGGACTCGTACGAGGGCCACCTCAACGAGCAGGACTCGGTCGCCTCCTTCATCAACACCAAGGACGGCAAGGTCAACGAGACCGTCGCCTGGTCCCGGGTGCGCTACCTCAACTACTCCTTCCTGCGCGTCGACGTGGAACCCGCCGCACGGGGCCACTACGCCAAGCTGAAGGTGTCGGGCATCGCCGAGACCGGTGACCGCATCGACCACTTCACGGTGGCGCGCAAGGCGAAGTAACCCGCCCCGGATCACATGCGCTTGAGGATCGCCTGCTTGGCCATCGTGAACTCCTCGTCCGTCAGGACACCCGTGCGGTGCAGCTCACCGAGCTCGCGCAGCCGGCGCAGGAGGGCATCGTGACCGTCCTCGGCGGAGCCGACCGGAGAAGAAGGCGTTTCCGGTCGTACGTCCCGCGATGTGCGTACGTCGATGGCGGCGGCCCGGGCCGGGTGCGGAAGCCTGGCCTGGACCGCCGCCGCGACCAACGCCATCAGCGGGTCCTTCTTGAAGCCCCACAGCTCCACCGCGTTGGGGTCGTACTTCGGCGGGGCCTTCGTCGGAGCGTGCCGCACGGTGAAACGCAGGTGGCCGTTCTCCAGGCCGGCCGCGGGCTGCCACTCCACGGCGACGACGTCGGTCAGGGCGAGGGTGCGGGGCCCCGCGGAGGCCTTGGCGTCCTCCGTCTTCCAGTTCCACTCCAGCCGGATGTGCTCACCGTCGAAGGCCGCGGTGCCGTCACCCGCGGACACGGCGAGGGGGACGGCCGGGCCCGGAAGCAGATACCCGTCCACGGGGTCGGTGGGGACCTGGTCCAGGAGCAGTGCGCTTCGGACCTCGTCCACGAAGTACTCGGCCACGCCGTAGCGGTCCGACTCCACGGTCAGCTGGTAGGGGTCGTGCGGTTCGGTCAGCCGGCCGCCGGTCGCGTGCAGCAGAGGATCGGCTCCGTCGCGCAGCCGCAGCCTCAACCGGCCCGTCTTCTTGCCCTGTTCGAAGGAGATGCCCGCCAACGCGCCCAGCGGGACGACGAGTTCACCCAGTTCTCTGCGCAGCAGCCCGACGTTCTTGTCTCTTCCCGGAGTCAGCCGCAGAGCGTCGCCGTCGAAGACCCATGTGCCGTCCTTCTGGAGGATTTCCGCCATGGGGAAATTCTGGCATTCGGGGCTCAGTTGCCCAGCGCCTTGTCCAGGACGTCGTCGAGGGCGAAGCGGGTCGCCGCGCCGGGGGTCCCGGTCGGCAGCATGCGGATCTCGCCGTTCGTGGTCCCCACGGCGATGGCGGGCTTGTCCTGGCAGACCAGGGTGAAGGTCTTGTCCTGGTGGGTCTTGAGGAGGAACGCCTGGTCCTCGGGGTAGGGGGCGGCGTCCCCCTGCGCGTAGGCGCACGGCCGCAGCTGCATGGGGTCGCCCACCGCCCGGTCGCCCGCGATGTCCAGACAGAACGTCGACGCCACATGCTGCAGAGCGACGGCCCCGTCCCCGATGTCGACGACCCGCCACCGCTGTGTCGTGCCTCCGTCGCAGGCGCTCGGGGCGGGGATGTCCGGAGCCTCACCGGCGGCTGCGCCGACACAGGGCCCGGCCGCGCTCTTCAGCGCGACGGTCGCGAGCACGGTCCCCGCCGCTTGGGAGAACGAGGGCGAGGGCGAGGCCGAGGCGGACCGCGCGGGTCCGGCCGGCGGCGGACCGTAGGAACCGGTGGGCCGCTCGCTCTGCCCGACGTCGGACAGCAGATTCAGTGCTACGGCGGTGGCGGCGGCGGTCACCACGACGGCGACGGCGATGGCGAGCACCGGTCGGCGGGGGCCGGGATCGGCGGGGCGGGGTTCGGTCGGGGTGGGGGG
>NZ_JAVREZ010000012.1:0-308933 GCF_031845645.1 Streptomyces doebereineriae | reverse complement strand
TTTGAGCCTTGGGAGACCGCGCCGTGCCCCGCCTGGGGAGTTCCTGGCGGGGCACGGCTTGGATGATCGGCAGTGGTGGTGTGCGGGTCAGTGCCTGGGCTGCTGGAGTCCGCGGCGGGTGGGGGCGTTGTGGCCGGACACTCCATGGAACGTATGCGCCGTCGTTGGTCATCGGAAGGCTGCGAGGGCGGCGGCGATGGCGGCGGCGAGCGTGAGGGTGGCCGTGAAGGCGATGGCGGCGCGGGTGAGGGCGGTGGGCTAATGGCCGAGCTGGCCGGAATGACGCTGGAGTCCAGGCATTCCGACTGGACGGGAGAGGAATTCACCGCAGAGTCGCGCTCCCATGTCTCCGTCTACAGGACGGCCGGCCCGCTCTTGACCGGGCAAGTCTCCGATGCCAGCGGCTCGTGACTGTCAGGCCACCCGTGTGTATCGAGCTGTACTCACTGGGTGGTGAGGTTGAGGTCTTTGATCCAGACCATAGAAGCACGCAGGTGCAGGCCGGCGAGGTAGCTGCCGGGGGTCTTGTCATACCGGGTGGCGACGCCCCGCCAGGCCTTGAGCTTGTTGATCAGGCGCTCGACGGTGATCCTCTCTTTGTAGAGGTCGGCATCGTGACCGACGGGTCGACCGCCTCTGGAGCCCTTCTTCTCCCGGTTGGCGGCTTGGTCCCTCTTCTCCGGGATGACCGCCTTGATGCCGCGTTGCCGCAGGTGGGCCCGGTTGCCGCGCGACGAGTAGGCCTTGTCCCCAGCGACCGCGTCCGGCCGGGTGAGGGGGCGGCCCCGGGGCCCGCGGACCCTTATCTTCCCCAGCACGGGGATGAACTGCGGGCTGTCCGCGGCCTGCCCCGCGGTCAGGACGAACGCCAGCGGGCGACACCTGCGGTCGGCAGCGAGGTGGACCTTGCTGGTCAGCCCACCCCTGGAGCGACCCAGGAGGGCAGCCTTCAGCCGAAGCTTCCGCCGACGCCGGATCCGCCATCGCTCCTTCCGCTCGGGATCGCCCTCGACTTCCTGACCGTTTTGCCCTTCGAGGCCGCCCCCTTTGACCTGGCCTTCCCATCCTGGGTGGCAACCTGCTGCAGCGCGGTGAGGACGTCCTCGCCCAGGTGCATCCCGGCAGCGTCGTGGTGAGCCCGCGCGGTAGTGGAGTCGATGCTGACCAGCGACAGGTCCACCTCGCCCCGCTTCGCGGCTTCGGCGATCAGCCCCACCAACAGGGCCTCGAACCCTCCCGCGTCCCGCCACTGGCGGAAGCGGTTGGAGACGGTCGACCAGGAACCGAACTCCTGCGGCATCTCTCGCCATTGCCCGCCCGTCTTGAACCGCCAGATCACGCCCTCGAACTGCTGCCGCAGCCGCTCGGGATACGGACCGTACTCACCGATCGGCAGGTACGGCCCTATGAACTCCCACTCTGCATCAGTCAGTTGCGCTCGCGTCACACAAGACGACCTACCGGATCACGCCTCGCAGCGAGGGCAAACCCCGCAGGTTGATCATGACTCGATACGCGCCCTAGGGCAGGCGGCACGTTGAGAGAGATACTGCCGAAACTTCCTATCACGCGGCGTGAGAGCTCTGTCATCGTCGGGCCATGATCCTTGTTACCGGTGCCACCGGCATCATCGGTAGTCATGTCGGTCTGCTCACCGAGCGGGGCGTGCCGTTCCGGGCGATGTCCCGCCGCGAGCGGCCCGGCGGGGTGCGGGCCGACTTCGACGACCAGCGGGGTGGGGAACACCACGCGGTCGCGGGCGGGCCACGGGTGCACCGGGTCAGGAGACAGGGCCGGGGTCCTTCACGTGGTGGTCGCGGGATGGTGCACTCGGTCCTGGCGGGGCGTAGCCACGGCAGGGTCGGCACCCTGGTGCGGTGGCACTTCGATCAAGGCGGTTGGTGTCAACGACTGTTCACAGATGCCTCGTTCGAGGCGGTGACCGCATCTGGATCGGTGGCACGTTGCGTCATCACGGGGCCTTTCGCGGGTTCGGACTTCGCCAGCCACAGGCCGGTGAACACGGCGATGGCCAATGTGAGGACGCCCGCCGCGACGAAGGAACTGTTCAGGCTGGCCCCGAAGGAGGCGCCGCCGGATTGCCGGGTGCGGACGATGGCTCCGAGTACCGCCACGCCGAGCACCGCGCCGATTTGCCGGGTGGTGCTGCTGATGCCGGAGGCGAGGCCGCCTTCTTGCGGGCTGACGGCTTGGATGGCGGCGCCGGTCAGTGGGGACAGGGTCAGGGCGAAGCCGGTGCCGGCGAGTGCCAGCCGCCACCACACGTTCGCGTAGCCGGTGTCTGCGTGCACCGTGCCGAGCGCAAGGAGGCCCAGGCCGGCCAGGGCCAGGCCGGTGGTGACGACGATGCGGAAGCCATACCGGGCGGCGAGCCGGCCCGCGTAGGGGCTGACGATCACCATGGCGAGGGATACCGGCAGGGTCTGCAGGCCGGCGCGCAGGATCGAGCTGCCCTGGACGTACACGAAGAACTGGGAGAAGAAGAACGACGACCCCATGAGCGCGAACCCCACCACGACCATGGCGGTGTTGGATACGGTGAACAGGCGCTGCCCGAACAGCCGCAGCGGCAGCATCGGGGCGGTACGACGGGCTTCGACGACAATGAAGGCGGCGAGGAAGATCACCGCGGCGGCGAAGCTGCCCAGGATGACCGGTGAGGTCCAGCCGCGGGCACCACCCTCGATCAGCCCGTAGGTCAGCACCCCCACCCCCAGAACGGACAGCACCGTCCCCGGGATGTCGATCGCGGGGGCGCTCGGATTGCGGGACTCGCTGAGGTGACGCAGGCCGACCAGCAGCAGGACCAGTCCGATGGGCAGGTTGACCAGGAAGATGGCGGGCCAGCCGAAGGCTTCTGTCAGCACGCCGCCGGCCACGGGGCCCGCGGCCAGACCGATCCCGCTCAATCCGGCCCACAGCCCGATCGCCTTCATGCGTTCTTGCGGCATGGGGTGGGCGGCGGCGAGCAGGGCGAGCGAGGCAGGGCTCAGCGCCGCGGCCCCGATGCCCTGCAGCACCCGGCCGGCGATCAGCCAGCCGAGCGAGGGCGCGAGGGCGCACATCAGGGACGCGGCGGTGAACACCGCCACGCCGGTGAGGTACACCCGCTTGCGGCCGAACCGGTCGGCGAAGATGCCGCCGGACAGCAGCAGCATGGCGACCAGCAGTACGTACGCGTCGACGATCCATTGCAGACCGGTCAGTTGAGTGTGCAGGCGGTGCTGCATGTCGGGCAGCGCCGCTCCGACGATCGTGTTGTCGAGCAGGACCATGAACTGGCCCAGGCAGGTCACCGTGAGTAGCACGGCCCGGTTTGATCGACTGCTTGCGGTTGCAGGCGATGTAGCCATGGGGACTCCCCGATCGGTAGTTGCACCCGGCCACGGTCGACGCGGGCGGTGATACACCTGAGCGCTCTAAAGCAGTCGGCGACTGCGTTAGATGACTGTAAGGAGGGAGCCTCATAAACGCAAGTATCGACTGCGTTAAGGTGGGGGCATGAACGAGCGACAGCGAGCCCGCAGGCCCGGCGGGCGCAGTGCCCGCGTCGGCGCGCAGGTGCACCAGGCCGTCACCGAACTGATCAGCGAGCGCGGCTACGGCAACTTCACCGTCGGCGACGTCGCTGCCCGCGCAGGTGTAGCTGACAGCAGCGTTTACCGTCGGTGGGGCAGCCTGGAAACCCTGCTCAGCGAGGTGGCGCTCACCCGTCTCAATGCGCAGTCGCCGATGCCCGACACCGGGAGCCTCGCCGGCGACCTGCGCACTTACGCTGCCCAAGTGGCCCGCGAGATCACCGGACCCGACGGTCCGGCGGTGCTGCACCTGGCCTTCGCCCTGTCGAGCAGCGGTCAGCAGGGCCTGCAGGCGAGCGACCACCTGCGCGCCGAACGCACCCGGCAACTGCAGTCCATGCTCGATCGCGCCCACGACCGTGGCGAACCCGCACTCGACGCGTTCGACGTGCTGGACCACATCCTGGCCCCGATGTACATCCGCGTCCTGTTCGGCATGGTCCCGCTCACCCCGGACTACATCGACGGGTTGGTCGACCGATTGCTGTGACCGCACCCGGTTCCCTTTCTGACCACGGAGATCCCTGACCGGGTACGCCTTTCGTCCCGCTGGTCAGCTGCACTCTGCGGAGAAGCCATCACCTGCACCGGACGTGGACAGCGACTCCGTGGCTGCGGCCTGGATGTGGCTGGGCCGGCAATGCCCGGACCGGGGAATCCGGGCTCGATAGGGCGCGGAGCAGCTGCTGGTTGTGCGCCGTCAGTTGGTTCACGACGCGCACCGGCTGCTCGACATCGGCCCGCAACTGGGCGAGCCCTACACCGCCCACACCCCCGCTTCCGCGCTCCACCTCGCCCGCTGCGCTGGATGCGGCGCCCTCTCACCCACCCGTGGAGGCGCGCCTCACCATCCACGCACGCCGCCTGACATTCCTCGCCGCGCATCTGTGTACCGCACCGGCGTAGAAACGCAGAGATGTGATCTGCCTGGCAAACCGGCAAGACCGCTAAGCCTATCCGTTTCCCCGCCCTCCAGTGACTGCACCAAATCGATCCCGGCGATTCAGCACCTGCCCTGCCTGGTCACCTCCTGAGCAAGGTCTCCGCCACGGTCACGGTCCGGGGCCCGACCACGGCCGCGGTCGGGCCCCGGCTGCAACATCCACGGCTGGTCAAAGAGCCTGGTCCTCGCGGCGCGGAACGCGCCGCTGTCGTCGTTCCCCCTTGGGTACCCCGGCCCGGCCGAGAAGGACTCGAGCGAGTCCCTTGTTGTGCAGGTCGCGGCGAGGGGCTCGGTGCTGCACGGCTTAAGGTCCCTACGTGACACACACCTTCGAAGAACTCCTGGACAAGCAACGCGCCGCCGACCAGGCACACGCCATCGTGCAAGCCCTACGCGACCAGGGCGACCCGCCCGCTTACGAGACCGCGTGGCAGGCATGGCGCGACCTCGTCCGAGACGTACAGGCCGCGGTCACCGAGCACGCGAAAGAGCAGGGCGCGATGCGGGCCGGAGTGGAACTTGATGTGAAGAGGGCGGTCCGGTACACCGAGTAGCGAACACGCGGTGGTCGCCGCCGGGGCGTTGCGCTATCCGGCGCCGGGTCAGCGCGTCGACAGGCGCTACTCCTGGACGGGCGGGTTGGCCAAGCGGGTGCGTCTGGCTGCCCCGGACGCCTTGATCCGCCCAACCAGTCTGCCCAGCTTGCGTACTCCGTGTTCGAGCAGGTAGGCGTCCGTGGGGTGGTCGATGTCGGCTTCCATCACGGTGGTGTCGATGCGCAGCTTGCGGCACCGCAGAAGCTTGTCCTCGACCAGCTTGGCCGGCAGGCCTGCCCCGCCTGCGCCACCAGGACAGCTGAGGAGGCGGCACAAGCCTGCACCACCTGCACGGGAGAGGGCCGGATCGTCCGCGAACAGCACACCTACAAGGTCCGATCCCTCGCGGGCCTCAAGGATGGCCAGGAGGTCCGGATCCGCGAACTCGGCGGCCCGGCACGCACGGCGGTGCGCCCGGAAACTCGGTGGGCCGGTGGTGCGACGACGGGCAGGAGCCCCAGAGTTCGACAGGTCCGACCTTGCGCGACGTACGCATCGCCCGGCGGAATCACCGACAAGCAACCGATGTCGGAGCGGTTAACCCCGGCTGGTGTTGATCGTGGAAGACCTGTTGGGTCGCTGGCCCCAGGCAGGTGAGTCAGGAATCCCCCTGCTTGAGCTGGGGGAGGATTCAACTCGCCGACACCCGATCCCCTGGAGCGGGCGGCGCACCCCGGGTCGGCACGGTCTCCGACCCGGGGGTGCGGGTGTCCTCCTCGGACGCCCCGCTCCTCAAAGCAATCCCCGCTCGACGAAGGCACGGAAGCTGCGTGGTGGGCGGCCGGTGAGGCGCTCGACGGTGTCGGTGGTGCGGTCCTCCGCTCCCTCGGCGATGGCGAGGTCCATGCCGGCGAGCAACTCGGCGAACTCGCCGGGCATCAGGGCGGCCAGACGGTCGCGCATCTGCTCGTAGGTCAGCTGCCGATGGGTGACGCGCCGACCCGTGACCTCGGTGAGCACCTCTGCGATGTCGCCGTAGCTCAACGCCTGCGGCCCGGTAATGACCAGGTCGGTGTTGGGAGCCTGAGGGGTGGTCAGGGCGTGCACGGCGACCGCGGCGATGTCGTCGGCGTCCACGAACCCGACACGGCCCTCGCCGGTGGCGGTCAGCAGGGTTCCGTCCTTGCGGATGCTCTGCGCGTGCGGGTGGTCGCCGGTGAAGTTCTGCATGAACCATGAGGGCCGCAGGACCGCCCACGCGTCGAACAGGCCGGGAAGGGCCTGGTGGACCTGCCCTACGGCTGGACCTCCGGAGGGGATCGCCGACGCGCTGAGCAGCACCACGCGGCGCAGCCCGGCTGCGCGGCCCCGCCGGAGGAAGGGCAGCATGACGGCGGCCGGCTCCCGGGAGCCGAGCGGCGGGATGAGATACAGGCGGTCCACGCCGTCGAGGGCTTCGTCGAACGTCGCAGGGTCGTTCCAGTCGAATCGGACGGCCGGAGCGCCGCCCACGTCGGTGGCCTGCCGGCCGGCGGCCTTGACAGGGTGCCCAGCCGCCACGAGCCGGGAGACGACACGGCTGCCGGTGGTGCCGGTGGCTCCGATGACCAGGGTCGTACCGGGGGTGCTCATCGGCTGCTCCTCGTGAAGTCGCTCATGGATTCCTGGAGCACCACGAGCGGGTTCCAGTAGTCGCGGTAGCGGGTGATCCTGCCGTCCTCGACGGTCACCACGGCGATGTACGTCATGTCGTAGGGGCTGCCGGTCTCCACCAGCCGGCCTACCGCGCGCATCTCGACCACGATGGTCTGCGCGACGGTGGTCTGGTGTATCTCCACGTAGGGGAAGTCGTGGAGGTCGATGTGGTCGGGGTAGCCGCGCATGTAGTCGGCGATCGCGGCTTTGCCCTCCAGCCGCTTTGGCCAGGCGTCCGGCGCGAACGGGAACTCGAAGACTCCGTTGTCGTCCCAGAGGTCCATCCAGGCGGCGATGTCCTTGTCGAGCAGCAGTTTCAGGCCGTGGCGGTACAGGTCCGCCGGTGCTGTGTTCGTGGTCATGAGTACTCCGTCCCGTAAGATGCGGACCGTGGGTCCGGTTCATTCGACGATACGGACCCGGGGTCCGTTTTGCAATCGGAGGAAGAACCGCATGCCCGAACGCAGGCCACGCAAGGACGCAGTGCGCAACCGGGCGGCCGTCCTCGCGGCGGCCGACAGCCTCTTCGCCCGCTGCGAGAGCCCGGAGGCCGTCACCATGGCCGACATCGCGGCAGCGGCCGGCGTCGGCAAAGGGACGCTCTTCCGCGCCTTCGGTGATCGCACCGGCCTGATCCAGGCGCTGTACGCGGAACGGCTCGAACCGGTCAGGAACGCCGTCGAAGAAGGGCCGCCGCCCCTGGGCCCCGCCGCCCCGCCGCTGGAGCGCGTACCCGCCCTGCTCGACGCGCTCCTGTGCTTCAAGCTGGACAACCGCCACCTCGCCCTGGCTCTGGAGGAGACCGGCAGCGGCAGCCCTTACCAGGCCGAACACTACGAACGGTGGCACAGCACGCTTCAAGCCGTGCTGGAACGGATCCCCGGTCTCACCGACAGCGCCTTCACAGCTCACGCACTGCTGGCCGCCACCCGCGCCGACCTCGTCGAACACCTCGCCGGCCACCAGCACATGCCCCGGGAGCAACTGCGGGCACACCTCGCGACCTTCACCGCCAGAATCCTTCAGCCGCGTGCGGCGATGGGGGCAGTGGGCTGAGCGCCCAGGACCGGATCATCTCGCTGGGTGAGGCGAATCCGGTCAGTTCGCGGGCGCGGGCGGCGAACGCGCGGGAGGACATGACGGGTGTGCCTTCGCTTCGGCACCATCTCTTGTACGCGGCGTGCGCTGCAACCCGCCATCTTTGGCCGGTCCTCTTCAGCAGCGGCTCTCATGGGCGAGAAGCCATGGTCACGCCACGGCTGCCGGTTCGTGCGAGGGCTGTAACAAACGCGGGACGACGGTCACCCGGCTCTCCCGAGTGGCAAGACTAGCCATGTCGCGTACACATCGACCGACTCCGGGTCGGTCACGGGGGAAGAGGAAACGGCATGAACTCGAAGACGGTCGGAGCCGGTTCATCGCGTCGGGGCCTGCGCGGCGCTGTCCTGGGCGCGACCATGGTCGCGGCTCTGTTGACGGCCACCGCCTGCCAGCCCTCCGGGGGTGACGACAAGGCAGCCGCATCGCCGACCGCCGCTCCCTCGGGATCCGCCTCGGCCGGGGGAAGTGCAGGGGAGAGCACCGAGCCCTCGGGTGACTCCGGGACCGGCAGCAGCAGCACGACGGGCGCGGGGACCGGGGACAGCGGCGAGACCGGCGGCGGCAACGGCACCGGGTACGCCGACTGCGAGGTCACCGGGCTCAACACCGCGGTCGAGCTTCAGGACGGTTCCGGGGAGACCCCCCGCCACTTCCTGCTGACCGTCACCAACAGCACCAGGACGCCGTGCGTCCTCAACGACGCGCCGCAGGTGCGGCTCAAGGCCGGCAACAGCGCCCCGATCGTCGATACGCTCGGAGAGCCGGACACCGAACCCGTCGTCGTCGAGGGAGGCGGCAAGGCGTACGCCGGCCTGTACGTCTTCGGCAACGACGAGGGCGGCGAGGCGGAGTACGACCAGTCCGACCGTTTCACCGCCACCCTGGTCGCCGGCGAGGGCACCGAACTGAGCGGCACGCTCATCTTCGACCTGCCCGACGGCCTCGACACCGTCTCCGTCGACGACGCGGCGCGGGTGAACGGCTGGGCCGGCACCGAGGGACTGGCGATGCGCCCGATCATCCAGCTCTGAGAAGTGGCGCGGGGGACCGCCGCACGCCCTCGCCTAGATGATCTATTCCAAGGGGGGCAACTTGGCCTCGGAGGTGAAGCCGCAACCCGTCACCTACCGGACGGTCCGCTCCCACATCGCCATCCTCCACGGGGCTCCGGCTGGCGCGCCGCCGCAACCGCCGACAGTGCGTCAGGCGATACGACTCCGGGCGCCTGTCCGAACAGGAAGCGGGTTATGTCGGCGATCAGGGTCTCCCTGCGTCGGATCATGGTGCACATGATCGAGGAATCCGCACATCACAACGGCGCTCTTCCGCGGCGCCGGCAGGCCTGGCGTTCCGACATCGGGAGGTCAGCCGGCCTCGGTCTCCTGCACTTCTCAATGTCCGGGCTCTATATGGCCGTCCCTGGCGATGAGAAGCTGATGTTCCGCATGGCTTGCGCGGGCCACCGGACTCAGCCTGGACGGCCAGTTCGATGCCCGTTTCAAACGTTGAAGTATGGACAGGCGGGGCCTCTGACCTGTGCCTAACGTGGATTCTATGGACGGCAATGAGAGCAGCACTGGCCCGTCCGAAGGTGACGCGGCCACCACCACACCTCTCCTCGAAGTCAGCCCGCCTGAATGCAGGCAGGGCATGCCGCTTGAGATCCGCGGGACCGGCTGGCAGAGCTGGCCGGTCAGACTGACGGTCGACGGACAGGCGGTCCTGGTCGACAGGGTGCTGCAGGGCCTGACCGGGCCCGTTCCCTGTCCAAACGGGAACGGGCCCGAGACGGAAGGACCGCGACAGCAGCAGCGCCCCCTGAACAACAACGAAGCCATTCGGCCGGACGGCACGGGAACCTTCCTTTGCCGGCTCTCCAGCCTGCGGCTGGAGCTGGGGCAGCACCGTCTTGAGGCGGCGTACGCACAGAACGGGCACGAGGCGGGAGCGAAAGCGTCCGTTGTCATTCTCGCGCGCCACGATCCCGACGGTGGGGAGACTCTGCCGGCGGTGCCCGACGAGAACGGGCAGGTACCTGAGACCGGTGAGCCACAGGGGGAGGGCGACCGCCCCTTCGAACGCGATCAGTTCCACTGGGAGCGCCGTTTCGGCCACCTCGGCCGCATCCCTCCGGGCGTCCGCGAGACGCAGATCTCGCAGGTCCGGGCCCTCCGTGAGCGCCGGGACCGGCTGGAGGCGGGCCTGCGTGCGGCGGCCGCGCAGGGGCAGGGCGAACTGGATCGCTCGGCGCCGGTGGTGGGCATGGCCAACTGGACGCCCCTCGGCGCCGGTCCGGTCGTGCAGGGCGGTGTCGCGTACAGCGGGCGTGCGCTGTCGCTCGCCATCGACCCCACCGACACGAATACGGTGTACCTGGGCACGGCGAACGGTGGGGTGTGGAAGAGCACGGACCGCGGCTTGACCTGGTCGCCGAAGTCCGATTACCAGCGCAGCCTGGCCATTGGTGCCCTCGCGGTCGACCCTAACGACCATCTGCACGTCGTCGCTGGCACCGGTGAGATGAGGTCCGGCGGAGACACGTACTACGGCAACGGCCTGCTCAGTTCGCTAGACGGTGGCAACACATGGACGGAGCTGGGGACGTCGTTCTTCGAAAGGGACGAGATCACCCGCTTGGTCTTCGACCCGACGGACACCACCGGCAAGCGTCTGCTGCTGTCTTCCACCATCGGCGTCTGCGAAAGCACTGACGGCGGTGTGAACTGGGCCAACCTGATCAACGGTTGGTTTACCGACATGGTGGTACTGCCCGCGTCGGGGCCTGCCGGATCCGTGAAGGTCATCGCCGCCAAGATCGGTGCCGGTGTCGGCCTATGGACGAGCACACGCAAAACCGGCACCTGGTCCGGCTGGACGGCGATCAACGACACGGCGCTGCTGCCCACGTTCGACCGAGTGGCGATGGCCCAGCAGGCAAGCAACCCCAACGTGGCCCTCGCGCTGTTCTCCACGGGCGACTACATGACAGGGCTTGCCAAGACCACAAACGGTGGAACCGCCTGGTCGGCCGTCCCCATCCGTCTCAACTTCTCGGTGACGCCGGGGACATCCACGAGCGCCGGACACTCCCATTCGTTCTCTGTGCCCGCTGCGGACATGTCCGCTCCCGCCACTGCTCACACGTACACGAGCACAACGGCCGGTACGCCAAGCCACAACCACACCATCACCTTCACGGCACAGGAGTTTGCACGCCTGGCCGGAGGCGGCCCGGTAAACCTCACCACCACCGATGCCACGGGCCACAGTCACACGGCCGGCTTCCTTGTCACCGGTGGCCAGGCCTACTACAACCTCCACGTTGCCGTGCATCCCACCAACGCCGACATCCTCTTCCTCGGCGAGGCATTCCTGTGGCGCTCCACCACAGGCGGCGTCTTCGACCGAGTCGACAACGTCCACGCCGACCACCACGAGCTCGTCTTCGATCCGGTCAATCCCGCCACCTGCTGGGAGGTCAACGACGGCGGCGTTCAGATGTCCACCGACACCGGAGTGACATGGAGCCACCGCAACCGTGACCTGGCCACGCTGCAGTACTGGTCGGTCGCCCAGCACCCGGAGTGGGAGAACGTACTGCTGGGTGGAACCCAGGACAACGGCGTGCAGCGCTACGGAGGAACCCCGGCGTGGCCCCTGACGGACGGCGGGGACGGCGGATTCACTGCCATCGATCCGTCGAAACCGACGCGGATGTACAAGCAGTACAGGAACGAGCTCATCTACCGGTCAGACAACGCCGGCGCCCTCGGGTCGTGGTCGCCGAAGACCAATGGGATAACCGGCGGCGCCCTCTTCTACGCGCCCTTCGCGTTCGACCCTACGACGTCCACGACCTGCTACTTCGGCGGCGAAGAGTTGTGGCGCAGCACGAACAGCGGGGATACCTGGTTCCCCGTCACCTCAGGGCTAGGCGCGGCAATCTCGGCCATCGCTGTGCATCCGGGCGACAGCAACACGATATACATCGGTACACAGACCGGGCGGGTCTACCTGCTACAGCGCACGGGGGCCACGTGGAACCCCCCGGACGTGCCACGCACCGACCTGACAGCTCCGCCCCTGCCCTTCGTGTATATCTCCGATCTCGCCGTGGACCCGGCAGGCACCGTCTGGGTGACGATCGCGGGAATGCTGAACTCCGAGCAAGATGGCGAGTTCAGCAACGACCACATCTACCGGCGGGGCGCGACCGACAACGTCTGGACTTCGCGTTCTAACGGACTGGCGCAGGCCAACCCCATCAACACGATCGTCATCGACCCGGCGAACAGCAACCGGCTTTTCTGCGGTGCTGACATCGGCGTGTTCCGGACTGAGAACGCCGGCCTGAACTGGTTGCCCTGGGACCAAGGCCTGCCCAACGCGCCCGTCTTCGACCTCGCCTTGCACTCCAAGCGTCGGCTACTGCGGGCGGCCACTCACGGCCGGAGCGTCTGGGAGCGGCCCGTCGACGCCGGGCAGACCAAGATGGTCGACCTGTACGTGCGCGATACCGTGCTCGACTCCGGGCGGGTCCAGCCGTCCCCCTCGGGCGTCGCGGATCCCTTCGACCCGAGCCCCACGCCGGGCACGATGTGGTGGTGGCAGAGTCCCGACATCCTCGTGGACGCCCCAGAGCCGAACTACCAGACAACCAATCCGGTCGGCGACTACGTCGCCCTTACCCAACTCGCCCACCGCACCGCACGCCGGGATCGCACGAACCGGTTCTACGTCCAAGTCCACAACCGGGGCGTCAGCCCGGCGACGAACGTCCGCGTACGAGCCTTCCTGGCCGACGCCTCCGCTGCCCTGCCGGCGCTACCTCCTGACTTCTGGTCCAGCGGCAAGCCCTTCGTCGGCGACCCCACCGCCACCAACTACACGCCGATCGGCCCGACCCAAACGATCGCCAAGCTGGAGGCGGCGGAACCAGGTGTGGTCGAGTGGGACTTCCTCGTTCCGAACACCGCAGCCGCGCATTCGTGCGTCCTAGCGGTCGCGACCTGCGACGAGGACCCCATTGGAGTGACCGGGATCTTTGACATCACGACGCTGGTGACCACCCGGAAGCACGCTGCGCTGAAGAACCTCCAGGTGGAGAACGCCGTACCCGGCGGCGTCACGCCATCCGGCGCGTTCATCCTCCTGCTCAACAACCCTAAGCAGACCGCCCAGCCGTCCACTGTGGTGTTCGAATGGGCGAGCCTGCCTGAGGGGACGCAGCTGTACACGATCCTCGAGAAGCTCGGCAACGCCCCAGGCCCGCAGCTAGGCCACGGTGTGGAGCCGCTCCCCAACGCAGACCAGTTCCTGCCCGACAAGTTCACCGACCGCAATGGGCAGGTCCGCAAGTTCGACTTCGCGCGCTCCTACGTGATGAAACCCGACGAGCACCGCAAGAACGAGCTGAGGGGCGTGCACATCGACCCCGAGCGCGGCTCCCGCGCGGTGGCCGTCAACGTCCGCCTGCCGGAGGGCACGGCGAACCGGCCCGTGGAGTTCCACGTCCTGCAGGAATTTCAGAACAAGCTGGTGGGCGGCAGCACCTACGTCGTCCGGCCCACCCACCCCGAGCAGCCGGAAGGCGCCCGCACCGACGACGGGCGGCCGGATAAATGAAGACGTGGTTCGCTGCCAGGACAGGCGCAGGCGCTTGAGCCCGGACAAATCGCGCCGAGTTCGGCACACGGAGTACGTGCTCCTCAAAGGTGTACGTCCATCCCCAACGCCCTCCTATGGGCGCGTCACAGATGGGAGCCCCACGATGGCCTTCCATGCCTCGCACCACTCCAAGTCCGGCCCGCTCCGCCCCCGCTTCTGGGCGGAAGTGGTCTTGGGGTCCTTCTCCGGGCTGCTCTTCGTAATCACACTCATCTGGCACGACTGGATCGAACTTCTCTTCGAGATCGAACCGGACGCCGGGAGCGGAGCCCTCGAGTGGCTCATCGTGGCCGTCACGGCCTTGGCCACCGTCCTGTGCGCCCTCGGCGCACGGATGGAGTGGCGTCGAGCCCACCCGGCCGCCGGGCAGGCCTCGCGGTGAAGGGCTGTGCGGGGGTCCAATCGCACGCCGCCTGCGGGTCAATGTCGCCGGCCGTCCGATGCCCGGGCGCGCTGGAAGGGCGCCGGCGGTCGGCTACGGACGGCCGGAGCGCCGGTCCGCCGGCACAGAGAAAGTGCACGTCACACGACTGGCCCCCTGGTGTGGCGCGGACGGTCCCGCGCATCGAGCGTGGTCTGAGCGGGGCAACGACGGCCCCGGCCGAGCCCATAGAACGGATCCTCATGCCCGTCACCGTGAAAAACCACCGGGTACGCCACAAGTCCACCGTCCCCGCGAATAAGGGCGAGGACGTCGAACTCTTCGTGCGGGAGCGCGACGGCACGTCCCTTGGCCATCTCGACGAGCGCACGGCCGTCCTGATGCTCCACGGCCGGAGCGTTCCGGTGCTCGCGGGCTTTGATCTCGACTTCAAGTCGTACAGCTGGGCCGATGCGCTGGCGAGGGCCGGTTACGACGTCTTCATGATGGATCTCCAGGGCTCGGGGCTGTCGCCGCGGCCGAAGATGGACGACCCTCGCAACGTCAACCCCGCCCAGCAGAGCCTTCTGAAGCCGCGACCTCCGGGTTTCACGCCGGGCCTGCCGAACTATCGGTTCCAGTTGACCAACTCGATCAGCGACCGGGACGACCTGAACGCCGTCGTGGAGTGGATCATCCGCGAGCGTGGGGTGAAGAAGGTCGCCTTCATCGGTTGGTCCGCGGCCGCGTTCACGATGGGGCCGTACGCGGTCAAGAACCCGGGCAAGGTGTCGAGCCTGTTCCTGCTGGCGCCGATCTTTCCTCCCGAGGGCACGTCGAAAGCCCCCGACCCGTTGCCGCAGCCCGGCTTCCCGACGTTCGTGAGCACGAAAGAGGGAACCTGGAAGGGGTGGGGCAGCGAGGTGCACTGCGAGGGCCAGCGCGAAGATGAGATGCGCGACAAGCTGTGGGACGCGATCATGAAAAGCGATCCGGTGGGCAGCACGTGGGGGCCGGTCGGTGAAGGGCTCAATCGCATCAGAAACTTCGCCCGGTGGGGCTGGAACAAGACCACCGCGGGGCAGGGCGGCGTCCTCGGCGAAAGAGTGCCGGTCCTCATCGCGTACGGGGAGTACGACAGGCAGGTGAACACGTCGAGCGAAGATCCGGAATTCAACTTCTCGGTCGCCGCTCTCTACAACGCCATCGCCGGCGACCACAAGCTGATGGTCAAGCTGGCCTGCGCCGGGCATTCGTTGGTGTGGGAGATGCAGCACAAGAACGTGCACAACCTCTCGAAGCACTGGCTCAAGCACCTGAAGGTCGACGGCAAGACCCAGGGCATCTTCGACATGAACACCAACGGCGACATCAGCCCGGCTCCGTAGAACAGCCGAGCCCTCGACCGCGAACCGCGGAGGGCCCAGGATCCTGACGTCAGCCTGTCGCCGTCGTCAGGGCCGCCACAGGCACTGGCGAGGAGGAGTCCGCCGTCCTCCGCGCCAGCGCCCTGGGCGCGAGCGTGACCGGGTGGATCATCTGGTGGATCCTGCAACGCCGGCCCGGCGCTGACCCCGTCGTCCACCCGGATCTGGTGGTCCCGGTCGTCCAAGACCGGGACCACCAGATCCGCCAGTACTCCCCGATGATCGGTGACGTGCGGGCTCGATCAAGGGGCCTCGATGAACGGCAGCATCTGGGAGGACGAGGACGGGCGGATCACCGGCACGGTCGTGGACGAGACCCAGTTTGAGGCGGTGACCTCCCAGATGACCCGCGCATCTGCTGCCGGCGTCGTATCCCTGACCACCGATGAGCGGCACCCGCTATTCACCGCTGTATTGCCCGACAGAGACGGCGTTCTCCGCGCACGCTGGCAGACTGATCCGACGCCAAGCGACCGGTACTGGGCCTTCCTGAAGACCCTGCGGCGCGGCCAGGTCGTCACGGGCACGGTGACGACCATCGCCAGCTTTGGCGTCACCCTCGTGGACACCGGCGGCTTCGCCGCGGTGATCAACATTCCAGAACTGTCCTGGCGCCCGTTCAACCACCTGCCCGACGTCGTCAGCGTCGGCCAGGAGATCACAGCCGAAGTCCTCGATGTCGACATGATCTGGGAACGGGTGCCGCTGTCACTCCGAGCAGTGCAGGAAGACCCGTGGCCGCAGGTAACGCAGAGGATCGGCCAGGTGGTCACCGGACCGGTCACCAAGATCATGCCCTTCGGCTTCTTCGTGCGCATCGAAGGCCGAGAGGATGGCTTCGAGGGGCTCGTGCACACCAGCGAGCTGGATGAATCGTCCGAAGACGTCATCGAGGTCGGCGACGCCCTCACCCTGAACATCATGGTCTGTGTGATCAGGCGGGTGCATCAAGGACTCTCACGTGGAGACCGACCGCTCCGCTGCCTCTGCCCGGTACTGCCCCGGGGTAGTACCGAATTCTCGGCTGAAGGCATGTGAGAGGGCGTACGGGGTGCCGTAGCCGACGCGGCGAGCGATGGCGGCCAGTCGGTCCGGGGTGTCGCGCAGCAGGCTGGCGGCGAAGGTCAGGCGCCACCAGGTGAGGTACGCCATCGGCGGGCGGCCGACCAGGGTGGTGAAGCGGCGGGCCAGGGTGGCGCGGGACACGCCTGCCTCGGCGGCCAGGCGGTCGTTGGTCCACGGGGCGGCCGGGTCCGAGTGCAGCGCCCGTAGGGCAGCGGCCGCCACGGGGTCGCCCAGTACGGTCGGCCAGGTGCCGCTCGTACCCTGTGCTGCCCAGGAGCGGATCATATAGACAAGGAGGAGGTCGAGCAGGCTGGGAACCGCGATGCAGGCGCCGGGTCCCTGTGCGCCCAGCTCGTGGCCCAGCAGGTCGACGGCGGCGCGCAGTTCGGGATGGGCGCCCACTCGGTTCGGCAGGTGGACGACCTTCGGCAGTTCCGCCATGAGCGGGTGCATGCGACTGCGGTCGAGCCGGTACTTGCCGCACAGCATCTGCACCTCCCCGGAGGCGGCTCGGGGCCGGCTCGGCCATTTGTCGTCGAGCCATCGCTCGAACGGCACCGCCTGTTTCACGGTCGCCGCATCGGCGGGGGCGTCGGCCATCACGTGTCCTGTGCCGTGCGGCAGCAGCACCACGTCACCTGCGCCGAGTGAGACTGGCGAGCCGCTGTCGGGCAGCAGCCAGCAACTGCCCTCCAGGATCACGTGGAAGCCCGCACCGTCGTACGGGGCGAGCCGCGTGCACCAGCTCCCGCTCACCCGCACCCGGTTTGACGAAGGCCGACCGACGCGTACTGCCGAGACTGCGTCGCTCACTACATCCATCAGACCAGACTACCAATAGCGTCAATGGTGAGTCGGATGCGTATCTGAATGAGCCGAACAGGCATTGAAAGGCTCATCTGCCCTTTCTAGAGTCGACTGCATGAAGAGCGAGAGCATGCAGAGCATCGTGCTCGGCGATGTCGAGGTCATCCGAGTCGTCGAGTGGCAAGGGGCGTTCGCGCCGGCACGCGGCCTGGTTCCGGAGTCCGGCGCCGAGGTGTGGAAGGGCAACGAGGGCTGGCTGGCGCCGGATCACTGGGAACCGGACAGCGACCGAGCGGTGGTGGCGCTGCAGACCTGGGTGCTGCGCAGCGGCGGACGGACCGTCCTGGTCGACACCGGGGTGGGGAACGGGCGCGAGCGGCCCGGCTCTGCGCAGTTCCACCACTGGCAAGGCGATTTCCTGGGCCGGCTGGCGCGGGCCGGAGTCCGGCCGGATGACGTGGACGTCGTCGTCAACACCCACGTCCACGGTGATCACGTCGGTTGGAACACCGTCGGTGTGGACGGAGGGTGGGAGCCCACGTTCCCCAACGCCCAGTATCTCATCCCCGCCGCGGACGACTTCCACTTCGGACCGGACAACTCATACGGGAACGGCCGCCGGGAGGATGACCGGCTGATCTACGAGGACAGCATCATGCCCGTCCACCGGGCCGGACAGACCGTCCTGTGGGACGGCACCCACCGCATCGATGAACACCTCACTCTGGAGTCTGCGCCAGGCCACACACCCGGTTCATCCGTGCTGCGGCTCGCATCCGGAAGCGATCGGGCGGTCTTCGTCGGCGATCTTCTGCACAGCCCGGTGCAGATCCTCACACCCTCCTGCAACAGCTGCTTCTGCCTTGATGCGGAACAAGCAGTGGCCAGCCGCCGTCGAATCCTCCAACGAGCCGCCGACGAAGGGGAATTGGTCGTCCCCGCACACTTCGGCGGGGCGGGTGCCGTCGAAATCCATCGAGAGGGCGACGCGTTCACCCTCGGGCGGTGGGCGGCCTAGACAGTCACAGCAACTACGGGTCGCGACCATTGCGCACCCAGTCTCGGATTTGCGCAATCAGTACGCGTCCTGAGCCGACATTGCGCATTGAGCCGTGGACCCTACCCCCGACCAGATGGCCGACCACGAGGGCCCGAGCACGGTTACGAAGCGACAACACTGCCGTCGACCAGGCCGACATCCCCGCCGACAACCGTCCGCACCTCCTCACTGGCCTGCCTACGGATCAGCAGGTCACAACGACATGCAGGTCGTGGTCGGGAGCACGGAGATCCCCTCTACGCCCCCCAGATCCACGCCTCGCAGCAGGAAGAAGAGAGGTGGGTGGGTGGGACAGCCCCTGGGCGGCGGGCGAGGCGATCGGGTGCCTCGGGTGATGCTCGCGCGCGACGGCGGGGCCGCGTGCGGCGCCGGGCAGACCGTCGGCCCGACCGGGGGCGGTAAGGCCGACGGAGGGCAGTCCTGGACGACAGCGGCTGCGGCGACTGCGTTGACCAGCAGGTCCCGCGCACCTCGGTACCGCGCTTTCGCCGCACGTAGTTCCCGAGCCGCGCCGGTTCGTCCTCGACATCGGGCGCGCGAGCTCCGCATCCTGGGAGCCGAAGCGAGCCACGACACTGGTAAACCTGTGGTGGATCGCCTGGATCACGCACGCGCTGGTGCTCCTAGTGGCGGGCCGGGTGGCCTCGGGGTCGACGGCCTTCCTCATAGTGGCGGAGGCGCTCATGATCGCGGTGGCCGTGCTGCTGGGGTTCGTCATCGAGCGCATCACGGTGTTGGAAAGCGCGGCGTTCGGCGCCACCGTTCCGGTCGCACCCTTCGCCGAGGCGTGAGGCACATCCCCCGATGTGCTCCCACACGGCGAGGCGATTGGCTGCACACGTGACCGACAATGGCCTGGCCGCAGTTCACCGCACAGGCTGTAACCGGTCACACCAGCCCTTTGGCCTGCGTCTTCAAGGTGGCGGGGGCTCAGTGCCGCGCTGTTGTTATGCGGGATGACAAGCGCGACTACATCCTCGACGGCACCCTGCCCCTCACAGCAATCGGCGCGGTGGAGTGGTAGGGCCTCGGAGCCGGTGATGCGGGCGAAGCGGAGCCGACCGCTAATGCCACCCAGAAGGACACCGCTTGATGCTACTGATTTACGCACCGTGAAATGGTGCCTCGGCGACGAGCGCAACGTCGTGATTGTCTCCCTGACCAGCTTGGAAGAGGCCTACGGTGCGGTGGTCGCGATCGTGCTGCATCCCTCCGGCCGCTAACCCGATACGGCCATGTCGGTCGCGATCGGAGACCCGATCCCGTGCACCGCGGTCGCCGTCAACCTCCAGCAGCTGCGGTTGACCCGCTGCGACGGCGCGAAACTCCTCGGTGAGGTCGACCCCGCGGCGATGGCCCGCGTCGACCAGGCGTTGCGCGCCGCCCTGGACCTGTAGTCCCCCCACCAGGGAAGAGGGAGGCTGCGGCCCAGAATCGCGCCGCAGCCGTGCGGAGGTTCAGCATTGCCGTCACTCAGCGGATGGCCCAGAGCTGGCCCGATGCCTCACCTGTACAGCCAAGATCAGCGCCGTCGTGACCGCCAGCACAAGGTTCAACGTGTCAGCAGCCATGACGACGGCGAAGGGTGCGCCGACCATGTGCGGCACCTTGGCGACGATCATGCCAAGACCCACGAGCAGGGGCATCCATATCGAGTAGAAGCGCATGCCCTGGCGGGGGCGCGCTCCTTTGCGAATCTTCGCCTGCTCCCACCAGCGGCAGCCGAAGCTGAGAAGAACCAGCAAGCAGCCCATCACGACGACGGACCAGTCCATGAACCTGAGCATCGATACCCCTCGTCGGCACGGATCTGCGTGTCGCGACATCACTGCGACTCGTTCCCTCAATGCCAGTGCACAGAGCCTGTCAGGCCAGTCATACAACGGGAATGAACCGGTCAGCTCCTTAGTGTGATCTTTACCCCTGTCGCAGAAGTTGCCGAGTGTCCTGTACCCACCACCTTCCCCCAGCTCCCATCCCGTCCGCCGTCGACCACACACCGTGGAGAGGGCGTGGTTCATGTCGGATCGGGCAGAATCCGGAACTGCACGACTTCATCCAGTCGCACCTGACCCCATCTACCAGGCCCTTTACACCCAAGGCCGCACAGAACTCCGCCGCGAACTGACCCAAACTCCGCACACCGGACGGGGCAGACGGCGCCCTTGCCACTTGGCCGACCGCCGGCGTTTCCGGGCCGTCATGAACAAGGTCATGATCAGCCAACGGCCGCCCGAGGCAGCCGACCGGGTCCCCGGGCAACTGGGAAGGCGACCTGATCCTCGGCCGCAAGAAATACTCCGCGATCGCCACTCTCGTCGACCGCAGCACCCGTTACCTGCTGCTGGTCCACCTGCCCGACGGCTACAACTCCGCAGCCGTCCGCGACGTCCTCACACCCCCTGCCACCCGATCTGAAGCGGTCTCTGACCTGGGATCAGGGCACCGAGAGGGACGGCTCACCGCGGCTTCAGCATGACCACCAACGTCCCGGTCTAGATCTGCGACCTCGGCAGCCCGCGCCGCGCGGCTCGAACGAAAACACCCCGACCACCAGCCACGAACCCGCTCCCGCGCAACCATGCACACGTTCTTCGAGAAGGCAGCCGCCGTCTGTTGGAAAACCGCCACCGCCACCAACACCCGTGGCGACCGCATGGGCTACCACCCGCCCCGCTTCGCCCACCGGTACATCGGCCCCTCCCGATTCGGAGAAAGCAGGACACCCTCCCCCTCCGGCCGTGCTCCAACGTCCTTCTACGGGCGGTAAAAGGCGCCCGCCGTTGAGCGTCTTCCATCCTCAGTCTGAGCCGGCCAGATGGAGGGTGAGGACTGCTTGGACGAGGCTGGTGATCTCGGTCGTCGGGCAGCGGAGCTTACGGAGGAGCCGCCAGGACTTGAGGGTGGCGATGGCTTGTTCGACCAGTGCCCGGACCTTCGCTTGGGACCGGCTGACGGCCTGCTGGCCGGTGGAAAGGCTGTCCCATCGGCCGCGGCAAGGGAAACGGACCGTGCCACCTGCACCCTGGTAGCCCTTGTCCGCCCAGCAGTTGATGCCGGCCTCGGCGAGAGCGTCGATGATGCCGTGCTCGCGTGCGGCCCGGACATCATGGACGGCACCGGCAAGGGCCGGTGAAGCCCACAGGACACGACCCTTCGGGTCGGCTATGACCCGCACATTCATGCCGTGCCTCTTGTGTTTGCCCGAGTAGAAGGGACGGTCGGCGGCTATCGGGTCGATCGGCAGAAGCTTGGGCGAGCGTGGGGGCGAGGGCGGCAAGGAGCTCGACGGCTTCGGCGATGTAGCGGTAGGCGGTGGTGGTGCCGATCCCGAAGCCGGCCGCGAGCTGGGCGTAGGGCTGGCTGTTGCGGAGGTGGGCGAGGGTGAGCAGGGCCTGACGGCACACGTTCAGGCGCCGCCATCGGGTACCGAGAGCCCGCCGATGTTCCCCAGGCGGTCGGCGAGGAAGCGGAGGGCAGAGCTGGAGACGGTTCTCTTCGTCGAAAACCCATCTACCAGGGGCTTCATGCTTTCGTCGGGCTAACTGCCAAGCTACTTACCCGGTTGGAAGAGGCGCAGTGTGTAGTGCAGCTCTTTTCTGCTGCCCTGTAGTTGGAAGTCTTCAGCCGCGGACTACCATCGGACCTGGCCACGCACTCCGTCTGGCTACTGGCTGCATATTCCACATCAGCCGCGCCACGCCGCCTCAAGACCTCCACGTAACACCTCAAACGGAGGTTGGAAAAGGCTAACTGATCAACGAGCGGGCCTATGAGGATGGATCTCGACTATTAAGGGCGAGACACAGAAGCAACATTTCTCCGATTGTCGATGAACCGAAGCGGAATGGTTGTCACAGCGGACACCTGTCACACGCGAGGGGTGTACTGGTCCAGGATCGCCCGTATCCGCTCGATGTCCCCAGCCTCATGCACGCCCCGCTTGGGCAGGACTTCGACGCACATGATGTTGGGATCCCGGCTGAGCAGGACAAAGTGACCTGCCGTTTCCCGGTACCCCTGGAAAACGGACCACTTCTGGATCAGTGTGCTGTGGTCGGTACGGCATGTGATCCCGGCCGGAGACACGGTGGCGCGGTACTCGCCCTGCCATCCGACGAGGCGCTGCACATGGGCGGCTTGCAGCCGCGGGTAACCCCACACCAGCAAGACGACCAACAGGAGCACAGTCGTCGAGAACACGTCGACACTGCCGCGGACGACGGCGGAGACCAGCCAGTTTCCTACCGACAGGAGGAGCAGCGCGCCCCGCAGCAGTAGCCCGGCCCACTTGATCCGCTCGCGGACCCGCAGGCCGGCCAGGGTGTCGGCAGACTGGGGCCGGTACGCCAGTTCAACTATCGTCCGCCCGTCCACGACATTGTCAGAGGATTCCGCATTGTTGATGACTTGGTCGCTGTGGCCTTCGGCCATGATCCCTCCCCGGTACAAGACATGCGGATCATAACGAACTGAAGTTCGCACTCAACCCGGGTCGAAGACCATGTCGATCACTCGGGAAGGTACGCCCTCCGCGTTCCGCGAGGCACCCCTCCCGAGTCCGATCCACAGGTCTTGAGCATTTCTCCATCCACGCCACTTGGCGCGCGTACCGTGAGGTGACGACCCGCCACCGGGAGGACCAGCCGATGAGCGCGCAGCCCGACCACGCACCCGTCACCCCGTACGCCCCCGCCCCGGGAGCTCCGGCCGAACTCCTCGCCCGGCTGCGCGCCGACCGGCGTGCCGCGCAGTGGGTGCCGGCCTTCGAGCAGGAGTGGGCGGCGGCGCTGGAGGAGTCGCGCCGGACGTGCTCCCTCGCCGGGCTGTACGAGGTTGTCCGGGACTGGCAGGGTCGCCTCGCCCATGCTCCGGAGGTCGATGCGTTCGTCGCCTCCGGCTACGACGACAGCGAGTTCACCGACATGGCTGAGCTGCGGGGAAGGCGTCGGTGACCGGACAGCCGTACGCGGTCCGCTTCTTCCCGTCGGCCGCGAAGGTCCTCGACACCCTGCCCGAGAATGTCGAAGACACCGTGTAGGACTTCCTGGACGCCGCCGCGGCCGACCCTTGGGGCTTTGGCCAGTGGAACACCGAGGACCTCGAGGACGAGGACGTGCGCTACGCGTCCGTCGGCCAGCTGTCCCTCGCCTACTGGGTGAACAGGTCCCTGCGCCGGCTGACCGTCCTGCACATCGTCCGGCTCGGATAGCCACCTGGCGGCAACGTCCTGGTCGACGACCAGCTGCTGCATCTGCGCCAAGCGCTTCTCATGCCCAGCCGCGGCGGCATCGGCCCGCTGCTGCCACCGGCTGAGCCACGCCCCGAACCACACGCCCAAACAACGTTTCTACGACGCCGATGGCGCCAACGGCGATCTCCAGCACGGACACCCCTTGCCGGCCGGTGCGACACCGGAGAACTTCTCTGTCCGCAGGCAGTCAGCCGAACAGCTCCATGGGACGCCCTTGTTCCGGAAAGCCGTGAACGAGATCCCTTCCGCTACGGGCCGGGGGGCAGAAGTTCGCGGGTCAGAGTGAAGGCAGCCGTAGCGGTGGAGAGGAGGGCGTTGATCCTTCCGAGAATGCGGGCCGTTCTGTCGGCGTCCTGCGCGTCGACGGCTGAAGCCAGGTCGTCGGCGTACTCCTGGGCCCGGGCCGCCTCATTGGGCGTCGCGGTATCCGCGTCTGTACGCAAGGCGTCGACCAGTCGCTGGTGGGGGATGTCAGAGGCATTCGCCCGGTTGCCGTAGCCGCCATGGGCCACCGCATGAGGACTGTTGACATTCGCCACGACGAACCCGCCCGATGTGGAAGAGATGTGCACCCCTTCGCCTCCCGTCCAGATGAACTTCTTCTCGTACTCGGCCCAGCCCTTGCGCGTCACGCTGTACCCGCCGAACCGCCAACCCTTGATCTTGATCAGTTTGTGCTTGAGCGGCTCGGCCAGGATGCGCATGACGTCCGCCCGGTTCCACCCTCGCTCGGCAAAATAGTCCGTCATCACCACGTGCAGGCCCGGGTTCGCGGCCCGCCGGCAGATTTCACGAAATGCCTGCCCCTGATACATCTCCAGCTGGCTCGGGGCGAGCGACAGCTTTGGCAACCTCCACCGATGCACGGCGCTGCGGGTCCGGACGAACAATGCGTAAACCGACCAGCAGAGCAAGGCGATCACCACAACTTGTACGGGTGTCAACTCCACACCCATCACCCTCCCCCGTGAGCGTCAAGTCAAATGATTGTAAGACGAGTTGACGCGCTGTGAAATCGCTCCAGCAACATGAAGAGGCTGGTTTTCACGGCCTGCTCGCCAGGTGCTGGGAGTAGGGCTCCGCTCGCGGATCCTGAGGTCAGACCTGCCAGTCGAGTTGCTGTTCAGCTTGTTCTTTATGGTCTGAGTCGGTCTCGTTCGATGATGCTCTCGGATCGTTTCACGGTCTAGTACTCCAGCCGCAGTTCGTGATCTTCATGCCTGAGCGGCTTGTCGCCGGTAGTGGCTGGCCTGGGAACGGGCCTGGTGGCGGCGTCGCCAGTGGGACCAGCCGAGCCTGTGGGCCGTGTCGTGGCCGGGGCGGATGACGAGAGTGATGAACAGGCGCTGGATTTCGTTGCAGGTGAGCGGTATGAGGGCGTCTGGTGCGGGGTGGCGGGTGTGTTCGTCGGCGTGGAGGGCGGCGAGGAATGCGTGGGCGAGCATGGCCAGGGTGGCCCAGCGGGACCAGGATGCGTAGCGGCGGACCTGGTGCTCGTCCAGTCCGGCCAGGCCCTTTCCGGACTGGAACGTCTCTTCCACTCTCCACCTTGATCCAGCGACCCGCACCAGGGTGGGTCAGCGGCACCGGTGCGGGTGAGTAGCAGCGGTAGTAGGCGAGTTCGCCGGTGCTGCGGTTGCGGCGGACCAGCAGCTGGCGGCTGCCGGGGGCGGGGTCGGCCAGGTCGATTGCAGCCCAGTCGTAGAAGCGGTGCCCTTTCGCCCCCGCTCCGGCGGACAGCTTTTGCCAGGTCCGCTTCGGAAGCTTTCTGACCAGGTCGTCTGCGCGGAACTTCCCGGCTTTGGTGGTGACTTCGGCCGAGCAGGCCACGGCGAGCACGTAGCCGGTGGCGCGTTCCTCCAGCGCGGCCCGCAGTTTCGCGTTGCCGCCGTAGACCTCGTCGCCCGTGACCCACGATGCGTGGTCGGCGTCCAGGAACCGAGTGATCATGCGGGTGGCCAGTTCCGGCTTGGTCGCGAAGGCGGTGTCCTGATCGAGTCCGGCATCCCGGCAGCGGTCGGTGTCGGAGGTCCAGGAGCGCGGGACGTATAGTTCCCGGTCCAACTGCCGCGTGCTCGCACCGGCTGGCGTGGACCAGATAGACGGCGACCTGGGCGTTTTCGATCCTGCCCGCGGTGCCGGTGTACTGGCGCTGGACGCCTACGGTGCCGGTGCCCTTCTTCACGTCCCCGGTCTCGTCGACCACCAGTCCTGCCTGGTCGTCGTGCAGGTGTTCCACCACGTAGTCGCGCAGGTCGTCGCGTACCTGGTCGGCGTCCCACTTGGCCCGGCCGAGCAGGTGCTGCATGCCGTCCGGGGTTCTCTCCCCGGCCCACTCGGCGATGGTCCAGCAGTTCTTGCGCGGCAGGTCCGACAGCAACCCGAGCATCAACTGCCGTGCCCAGCGCCGGGGTTCGACCCGTACCGCGATCCGGCTCATCAGGCCCTCGAACGCCTCCTGCCAGCGGGCAGGGTCTACGCTGTGACCTGCGGCCACTGCATGATCTTCAGTCTTGACACACCGATGATCAACGGTGGCCGCACCGGTCTCCACAGCGCGTCAGGGTCGTGTGGCGACCGTCTGCCGTCCCTTGTCAGGAGGACTTGTGCAACGTGGCGAAGTCTGGTGGGCCGAGTTCGACGAGCGGCGGCTGGTCGTACTGCTGTCGGGAGACGACGCGTCCGGGATCCGGGTGATGCAGGTCGTCGCTCCGGCGGGCGTCGACATCAGCGGCCTGGGCGTCGAAGTGGCAGTAGGCGCCGTGGAAGGACTGCCCTTTGAAGGCGTGCTGCGGTTCGCGATCCCGCGTCCAGGGTTTACCCCTTGCACGTGGCTGACCACCGTGTCCCGGGACGACCTGATCGAGCGGGCGGGGGCCCTGTCCTCCGCGAAGCTCAGCGAGATTGAGGATGCCCTCCGTCTCGGCGAACAGGCGAAGGAACGGACCCCGGCGACAACCGCGAAGCTCAGCGAGATAAGGGACGCCCTCCGTCTCGGTGAACTCGGGTAGGCGGAGAAGGAGGGTCGGTCTCGTCCAGATGATCGACACTGGCCACCTATCTCCTCGGCGCCCCTCATCAACGAGATCACGATCTACGGCTGGAGTACTAGCCCACGTCGTAGCGGGTGGCGGGCCGCTGGTTCTTCGAGCCAAGTGGCCTCCCAGGTCCGGGCGTTGAGGGTTTCGGTGCACGGGCCGGACAGTGCAGGCGCGGGCGGAGGTTAACCCCCGGCGGACTCGGGCCGGGGCGAGCCGGCCAAGCTCGGCGGGCTTCTCCCACGGCCGCCGCAAGTCGACGGCGGCCTCGCGCAGAAGGCGGATCTGGGTGTGGGCGGCGATGATCAGCGAGGTCCAGCGCTCGCCGGCCTCGGGGGTTAGCAGCTTCGGGCGGGTCCACCCGAGGGTCTGTTTCATCAGCCTGAATAGGTGCTCGATGTCGAACCTCCTCAGGAACGCCTGCCAGCGCACGTCGACGTCCTCGCTGTTCAGGCCGGTGGCGGACGACGAGAGCCAGAGCGGGAGCGGGTCGCCTCCACCAGGCAGGCGGTCGACCTGGAGCCGGATCAGCGTGCCTTCGATGATGGGGAGTTCGCCGGTGTGGTCGATCCAAGCGGAGCGGCTGGTCAGACGGGGGTGGATGCGGTCCCAGGCCATCGCGCGGGCGGTGCCGTAGTGACGCGGTCGGAGCGCATCCGCCCCAGCACCTCGACCGGGAGGCCGTCGAGGAGATAAGCCATGCGAGGGGCGTCGTAGCCGGTGTCGAAGACGATGAGGATGTCGCGGTCGCCGAATTGCCAGCGGCCCATCTCGATCAGGTCCGTGACCACACAGCGGAGTTGGGTGGCGGTGACCTCGGCGACGTCGTCCTCGGGCCCGAGACGGACAGCGTCCAGCAGCTGGCACCAGGAAGTGCGGCCCGATTCGAGGGTGGCGACGAAGGAGCACGGCCAGCCGGGATGAACTGGTCCGAGGACCGTCCGCTGTGCCCGTAGACGTGGCAGAACAGGCGGTCCGCGCTGGTCGGCGCGTCAGGGTGAAGCCAGTTGCTGACGTCGACCGCCAGGACCAGGCGCCCGTCGGCGGCCCGCGGCATCGGCAGACCGGCCAGCACCTGCCGCAGCCGGGGCACGTCCACATTTCCGTGGTTCAACGCCTCGTACATCGCGCCGTGCCCACGCCGGTGCTCGGCCACCAGCGTCAGGTCCATCAGCGAGGTCACCGGCCCATCCGCACACAGCAGCGCGTTGGCCGGCTCGAACAGCTCGTCCCCGCGAGCGGTCAGGCAGTCGAAGAAGCCGTCCCGGAAGCGTGACGCTTCGGCGAACGCTTCCCCCGGGACATTGAGGTGCGGCAGGCTCATCCCCACGGCCCTCGCTCTGGTTCGGTGCATTCCTTGGCCGGAGCACAGAATCGGACGGAGACCGCCCACACGTCTGATGAACTTGCGCGTGGGGGAGCCAGTTCGACGGACAATTCGACACTGCGGAGCTCGGGAGCTCAGGCGACCCGCTTGAAGTCGTGGCTGAAGGAGAGGTAGTGAACGGGACGTGGTGGCTCACGCAGGGCGACACTCGGATCGGCGAGCTACGGCAGTACGCAATTGATCAGCCAACGTTCCTCTGCCACTTCATCCCGGGGCCCGGATGGGACGGGATCCGTGCGCTGTTCGAGAGCTGGGCGGCCCTGCACGGCCCGGACCCCGACGGCTCTCGCACAGCGCAGGCCATCAAGCCCATCATGGACCTCGGACTAACGCTGGTTGCCGAAGACGAAGGTCGGCCCATGGCGCTCTTCAAAGAGTGCATCGTCCGTATCGACGGCGACACCGCCCGCGTGCGCTGCTGACCTCAACCAAGCCGCCGACCATAAAGCACAAGTTCAGTGCCTGTGTCTGATCCAGTCATGCCAAGACTGGCGTCCTCGTTCCCGTGGACATCCCGCAGCCACAACTCACCGTTCCGCTCCGGTTCCTTCAACGGGCTGAGCCGCCCCTCGAGGGCCGCCCCCACGACCGAGGCCGCCGCCGCCCACTGCTCGGGGCCATCTCGGACAGGCCCGTCAGGAACCGGTCTGCAGGGATGCTCCGTCACCGTCCAGGGCGGTCACGACCGCGTGCTTCATGTTGATCGGCATAATTCGGAACTCTCCGCTCCAGTACCGTGGGCCGCGGCGGAGGGTGCACGCCTGGTGACGATATGCTTGCACGCTGGCCCGGAATCCAGGCGTGCTGTCGTCGAGGGGTGCCGGAGGTTGGGGAGAAACCAGCTGGGTCGAGTGCGGTACCAGGGGAGGCGATGGGATGCGGCAGGCAGGAGTGCTCGATGTCGGATGCCACAGTGCTCTGCTGACGGTGGTGCAGCGGCGTCCGGGCGCGGTGCTGGAGCCGGTGTTCTCCCGCAAGGTGCGGCTGAGCCTGCACGAGACCCTCGACCGCAAGGGCCGTCTGGACAAGGCCGGCATGAAGAGTGTCGAGCGGGCGGTGGCCGAGGCCGTCGCAGCCGACCCGCGTCCGCGCGGACCGGAGGTGTTCGCGTTCGCGACCTCCGTCATCCGGGACGCTCCCAACCGCGACGAGGTCATCGCGCGAGTGGCCCGCGCCACCGGCACACGCCTGCGCGTGCTGCCCGGCGAAGAGGAGGCGCGGCTGGCCTATGTGGCCGCCCGCCAGTGGGCAGGCCCGACGGCCGGGCAGCTGTTGGTCCTGGACATCGGCGGCGGCACCGTGGAGATCGCCTCCGGCACCAGGGACCAGCCCCGCGTCGTCCACTCGCTGCCGCTGGGCGCCCGCAGGATCACCCGGGACTGGCTTCCCGGCGGCACAGTGCCGTCCCGACGATCCCTGGCAGAGATCCTTCAGCACCTCCGCCGGTCCCTGGAAGCCGTCCCCGGCCTGCCGCAAGCGGAGCCGGGAGTGCGGGTGCTGGCCTGCTCCAAGACCTTCGAGCAGCTTGCCCGGCTCGCCGCCGCCCAGAGCAGGACACCCCGGACACGACGGCGGCTAACCCTGCCCCGACTGCACACGGCAGTCTCCTTGCTGGCCGACGCAGCACCGTCCCGCCGGGCCAAGCTACCTGGTATTTCCCGGCATCGTGCCGAGCAGTCCCTGGCCGGAGCCCTGATCGCCCAGGCGCTCATGGAAGCCTGCGGAGCCACGAGCGTAGAGATCTGCCCCTGGTCCACCAGGGAAGGGCTTCTGCTCGAACACCTCGGCGTGGCACCCACCCCGGTCGGCCGCCCCCGCCGTGTCGGCTGAGCCCGGCGACCCGGTCTCCCGAAGAGGGCGTGCAGCTGACGATAGACACGCAGACCGATACCTACGAGCAGGCGATCGCGGCCGTGCAGGCCGCCTACGGCCTCAACCCCGCTGCCGTGGCGAGCAGTTGGCCCGACGCTCCCGCGGCGGTGCCCCGGCCGGGCCCGGAGGGCCTGAGCGGGGAGGACCTGGGGCAGGGCTGGACGGAGCGGATGCTGTTCGACACCGTCGCCGCCGTGGTGCCCGGCGCCCGGGCCGTGCTGCGCCGTCTGGTCGAAGTGGGCGGCACCGCCTCCTACGAAGAAGTCCAGGACCACTTCGCCGTGCACCCCCAGACGCCGATCGACCCGAAGCGGATCGGCGGCACGCTCACCAGCATCCGCGCGGTACGGCGCCGGGTCGGCCCCGACAACCGGTCCAACCTCCTGGAGCGGGACGACCGCAGGCGCATCGACTGGATCGAGCCCGCCCTCCTGGAGGGCCTCAAGCATGCCTTCGACCTTGCTGAGCCCGCCCCGACCTGCTGCGCCAGGAGCCGGCCGACTCGTGAACAAGGGCGGCGGGCCTGGACCGGGCCCGCGACTTGGGTCACCAGCGCGGGGCATTTGCGTCGCTGCCCGAGAGCCTCCGGACACCACTTGCTGCAGCCTGGCGCTGATCTTGATCAGCGTGGATGATCAGCGGGCGAGTTCGCGACGTGCGGGCGAGCTCAGGCGATAGGGGAGGGGCCCATGGAATGGGTCGTGGCAAGTGGCATGGTTCTGGGCCTGCTGGCGGTCACCCTGGGCATGGCGGCGATACGCACCGGCTGGACACTGCCCTGGGTACGACGCCGTGTCACCCGCCCTCGCATCTACGGACTCGCAGGTCTGCTGGTGGGCGCACTCTGCGTGATCCAGGGGTTGTTCTACTTCCACGTCGTGCCAAGTCCGTCCTGGGAGTTCCGCTTCTTCGGCACCGGCGCCGTCATGTTCTCCGGTCCCATCCTCATGGGAGTCAGCCAGATGCGCCGTCGCGCCGTAGAAGCGTCTGAGCAGACCGGACAGGCTGACGCTCCGCGTCCGAGCTGACACCTCGTCAAGTCGAACACGAGTAACTCCACCGACCGATCCGCGCGCCGGCGCAGGATGAAGGCAGCCACCCGGAACGCAACGTCAGCTCCCACATTCCCGCTGCGTAGGGGTCACACCGCCTGGATCACGAGGGATCCCCGAAGATCGAAGAGACAGGCCCTGGCTAGTGCTCTGAGCGGGAAGGTTCGCCGGGTTGGCGATGGGAACGGTTGGATGAGCGGTGACGTCCGTTTCGACGGCTGGAGGTGTGGTGGCTGAGCCTGTGCGGGTGAGCAGACTGACCGACCAGGAGGGGCAGAAGCTGCAGGAGAGCGTGCGCCGGGGATTCACGTCGCTGTGGCCGAGGCCGTCCGGAGCGACCTCGCAGCCGGCCTGCGCATCGTCCGGTCGCTCTGCCGCGACCACCGCACCGGCATCCAGCCAAAGGCGGTCTCGGACCGGGCGGTGTGGTGGTGCACGCCCAGGGCCCCTGCGAACGAACCGGTGTGCTCACGGCCGCCCGGCGGATCCGTACGGGCCTCAGGACATGCTGCCCCGGCACACTGTCCCCACGGCCGGAGTGCGGCCCGTGCGGAGGTATTTGTCGACCGCCTCCGCGACGCAGCGGTTCTGCGGGTATGTGCCGTGGCCCTCCTCCTCGGCCGTCAGGAGCACGCCGACACCGTCGCCCAGGGCGTGGGCCATGTGGCGGGCGCCGGGATATGGGGTAGTCGGGTCGCCGGTGCCGCCGACCACAAGGACAGGAGCCGCGCCGTCGGCGTTCACCTGGGGCGTGGCGCGTTCGCCGTCGAACGGCCAGTCGTAACAGAGGTAGACGCCAGTGGACCAGGCCGCGCCGAAGACGGGTGAGGCGGCCTTGATGCGGGCCTGGTCCCTGTCGAGGCGTTCGAAGCCAGGACGCAGGCTGGAGTCCGCGCAGGTGATCGCGATCAGGGCGGCGCGGCTGATGTCGCGCGGGGTCGCTGCGCGGTCGGCGGAGCCGATGTCGTCCGCGCCCTTGCTCAGCGGACCGCCGTCGTTGTGGTCGATCAGCGCGGTGAGCGCATTGGCGAGCGGCGACCAGCCGTCTGTGCCGAGGTCGAGATAGTCACTGACGGTGTGCGCGAGGTCGTCGGCGTCGAGGCTCCTTCCGCCACCGGCCGGGGCGGGCGTCTTCTCCAGGCGGTCGGCCAGGCGCGCCATGCGCCGCGCGGCCTCCACGGGCCCATCGCCCGTCGGGCAGTGGCGGATACGGGCCGCGCAGTGCGCAGCGAACCGGTCGAACGCCGCCTGGACCGCCTTGACCTGCGACACCTGCTCCTCGTTGAGGTCCTCGGTCGGATCGACGGACGCTTCGAGGACGAGCCGTCCGACGTGCGACGGGTACAGGTGAGCGTAGACCGCGCCGAGCGCCGTTCCGTACGAGACGCCGAAGTAGTGCAGCCGCTCGTCGCCGAGGAGGTAGCGCATCAGGTCGAGATCGCGCGCGGTGTGCGAGGTGCCGATGTACGGGAGAAGCGCCCCGGAGTGCTCGGCGCAGGCATCGGCCCCGTCGTAGCCGGTGTCGGCCGCGTTCTTGCCGCAGCGCACGGGGATCGTCGCGCCAACGCCGCGCGGGTCGAAGGAGACCAGGTCGTAGCGGTCGAGGAGCGGCTTGTACTGGTTGACGTGTTCGGGCAATCCGCTCACGCCGGATACGCCGGGGCCGCCGAAGTTGAGGACGAGCGAGCCGATGCGCCGGGCGTTCGGGCCGGTGGCCTTACGGCGGATCAGGGCGACGTCAATCGTCCTGCCATCTGGTTTCCGGTAGTCGAGGGGGGCCTTCATGGCGGCGCAGTCGTAGCCCGTGCGCGCGGTGGGCGGCGAGGTGCAGCGGGACCAGCGGAGGTGCTGGCCGGTGGTGAGCGCGGTGGGCAGACCGGGGGGTGGGTTGTTCGCGGTGAACTCCGTACGCGGCTCCGCACTCCGGTCGGGAGCGTCGTGCTGGAGCCAGGCGCCGACTGCCCCGATCGCGGCGAGGACGACCCCGGCGAGAATCCGCGCACCGACCGAAAGGCCCGTTCTGCGGCTTCGTATCGGATGTGCGTCACTCATCGAAATCCCCGCGCTCCCGCCCCTGGACGCCCGCCCCGTGCCCGCTTGCCCGTGTCCGTGATCGTCCGATCGTCGAACGAATGCAGAGTACAAGCCGTCTCCGACAGCAGCTCAGCTCCTGGCGTCACGGTCCCCAACTCGGTGAACGTATGCGGTCACAGCACTAGCTGCGGACCGAGTACGGCCCCAAGTAGCCGCGTTCGCGAAGCTGTGGGCCCACGCCGACGAAGGGGTGGGCCCACAGCGCAGCCGGGCGACCGGCCCACGCCGTCGGAGGTTACCTCGGCTACAACGACGCAGACATCATCACTTACGGCTAGAGGGGACCGCGGAGCATAAGACGGAACCAACAGCTCTGGGTGAACGAATCATGCGGTTCGTCACTCAGGGCATTTAGACGTCGTCTCAGTTGGAGGTATGCCGAGAGCGGATGACGCCGACGACGTCCCGGTAGCACGGCTGTGAGCGTTGGTCGTACCGAGTCAGGTGCTTAGCCGGGCGAGTTCGTCTGCGCGACGGTGGTCCTTCGGGCGGCCGAGGGCCCGCCGCATGCGGATCAGGTCGTCGAGTGCGGCGTAGCGGATGGTGAACCCTGCGGGGTCACGGGTGGTCTCCGCCGAGGTCAGGCAGGGGGTGACATCCATGGCACCCCAGCGCAGCTCGGGAGTGCACAGGTCTCCGCTGGCACAGGTGACCCGGTACCCCACCTGTGAGCGGTCGAGATCAGGCAGTTCGGTGCAGCCGCACCGGGCAAGGGCGTCGCGCAAGGCGTGCGCCTCGTCAGGGGTGCCGTCCCAGAGCAGGTCGAGGTCCCCGGTCAGTTCGGTGGAGCCATGCATGATGCCGGCGACCTGACCGATGACTACCGCGCGCGAACCGGCGGCATGGATCGCTTGGAGGAAGGGGAAGGGATCGAAGCCGAGTGCCCCGTCGGTGGCGAAGGTGCCCAGCAGATCGTCTGCCTCCTCTGGGCGGCGCCCGATGGGGATACGATCACGCGTTGCATCTTCCGTCCGGGCGATGGCCTGCCGCAGGCGCAGGGCAGCTGTCTGGCTCATGGGCCCATCCAACACGGCCGGACCCTGCTGGTGATCAGAAGTGGTCCGGTCTGGTCACTGCGGTCAACTGGGTGGCCATTTTCAGTACCACGAGGCTCGCCTACCGGGTCGTCTCAATGATGGTGCGGCGATAGCAGATGAGGGTGCTGGCGATACCGACGAACGCGAGGAAGTGTTCAGCCTTGCGCTCGTAGCGGCGAAGCAGGCGGCGGCAGCCGTTCAGCCAGGACATCGTCCGCTCGACCACCCAGCGGTGCCGTCCCAAGCCGCCGGACGATTCGATGCCGCGGCGGGCAATGCGCGGCACGATCTGCCGACGGCGCAAACATCCTCGCAGGTGGTCAAAGTCGTAACCCTTGTCTGCGTGGAGCTTGCCCGGACGGCGACGCCGGGGCCCGTAGCGGGAACGGATCGGTGGGATCCCGCGCATCAAAGGGACAAGAGCTTGGCTATCGAGAAGGTTGGCGCCGGAGACGCCCACCGAAACGCAGGTGGTCGGCGTTCTTCCCGGCCTTCCGGATGGTCAGCGGGCGACGGTGACGTCGACGTCGCCGGTATGAATGCCGGTGATGACGCCGCCGGCGCCCCGGACCAGTGCGCTGTGCCCGCGCTCGAGGTCGGGGCCGGTCGGCCCGTCCTCGTCGCTGATGCCGAACTGGTGGTACTGCACCGGGACGCTGGCGTTGCCGCGTGCGGCCTCGTCGCTCGTCTCAGCCCTCTGGCGTGCTGCCTACATGAGTGCAGGGGTTGCTCGGCGCTTGATGGTGGGTGGCGTCGTATGTGTCCAGCGCGCATGGGCGGACCCCGGGTGTTTGCGTCCGTTTCATGCGGTGTGGAGCAGCCAGCGCTGCAGGGTGGTGTTGATGCTGGAGGGCAGGGTGCTGAGCTGGTCGATGGCATCGCGGTCCTCAGGTCGGGGCGGGATACCGGCGGCGGTCAGCGCGGCGTGCAGGGCCAGACGGTGCTGATCGCGGGGGTCGATGAGGACGCTGAGGCGCTCGGCGGGGTTGGGCGGCGGCAACAAGTGGTCCACGTCCTGCCAGGCCGCGGCCGAAGGCCACGCGCTGTCCGCCGAGTCGGCGGCGTAGAGGTCGACGAAGGTCTGCGGTGTGTGGTGTTCAAGGGCGATGGTCACGTCGGTCTCCTCCATCAGCAGGTGGATGTGCAAGGGGAGAGCGCCACACGGCCACCTGCGGTTGCGGCTGCCGGGCGATGTCACGCCGATGGCGTCATCAGCGGCTCATCATCTTCTCCGACCAGTACAGCGGCAAGCCGGCCACGCGTGAACAGCCGCTCGCAGGCACCGCCATAGAGACCGAGCGCTGTTACGCACGCTCGGGTGGTGGTCGCGCAGCTGCTGGCGGTGGCGCGTCCCGGCGATCGCAGGGACAGGATGGCGCGTTAGCGGCGCACGTTCGTCGGCCAGCAGCCCTCGGCGCTATATCGGGGGAGGTGGGCAGGTCGCCTACTCAGTTCTCGTGAGCGGCACGGCCCGTTACACCCTGCCCGCCCTGGCCCCGCAACCCAAACCCCGGTGGAGCTCTTTCGTTGACTTCCTCCCCCGCCTAAGGGCGGGGGATTCCAGCGGTCGCCCGCTGGGGTTCCTGTTTCACTGACGACTGCCCCGTCCGGGAGGACTCCCCTTGAGGTCTTACACCGTCTCCACAGGCAGACGCCGCCAGCCCGGCGGCCAGGATGTTGCGCGCCGCGTTCACGTCGCGGTCATGCACCGTGCCGCAGGCGCACGTCCACTCGTGGACGTTCAGCGGCAACATCCCACGGACCGACCCGCAGTTCCCGCACAGCTTGCTGCTGGGGAAGAAGCGGTCGATCACGACGAGTTCACGCCCGTACCAGGCGCACTTGTACTCCAGCATGGAGCGCAGTTGCGTCCACGACGCATCACTGATGGCGCGCGCGAGCGTGCCGTTCGTCAGCAGGTTGCGGACGCTCAGGTCCTCGATCACGACCGTTTGATTCTCACGGACGAGACGAGTCGACAGCTTGTGCAGGAAATCACGTCGCCGGTCGGCGATCCGCGCATGCACACGGGCGACCTTGCGACGGGCCTTCTCCCGGTTCGCCGAGCCCTTCGCCTTACGCGACAGCTCCCGCTGCGCGCGGGCCAGCCGCGCGCGATCCCGCCGCTCGTGCTTGGGATTGGCGACCTTTTCCCCGGTGGACAGCGTCACCAGGGAAGTGATCCCGGCATCCAGGCCGATCGCCGCTGTGGTGGCGGGGGCCGGGGCGATGCTGTCCTCGCACAGAAAGGACACGAACCAGCGACCCGCCGCGTCCCGGGACACAGTCACCGTGGTCGGCTCCGTCCCCTCGAGCAGCGGACGCGACCAGCGGATATCCAGAGGCTCCGTCATCTTCGCCAACGTCAGCTGTCCGTCGCGCCACGTGAAGGCGCTACACGTGTACTCGGCCGACGCCCGCGACTTCTTCCGAGACTTGTAGCGCGGGTACTTCGCGCGCTTGGCGAAGAAGTTCACGAACGCCGCCTGAAGATGGCGCAGCGCCTGCTGCAGCGGGACCGAGGACACCTCCGCCAGGAAGGCCAGTTCCTCGGTCTTCTTCTACTCCGTCAGCGCGGCCGAGGACTGCACATAGGAGATCCGGCGCTGCTCGCCGTACCAGGCCCGTGTGCGCTCCTCGAGCGCCTTGTTGTAGACGAGGCGGACACAGCCGAACGTGCGCGACAGCTCAGCCGCCTGCTCGCCGGTGGGGTAAAAGCGGTACCTGAACGCCCGCTTGACCTGCTGCGTCACGCCTCACAACCTATCAACCCGTGTGAGCGGCGGGTGTCGGCCGGTGGACGGCGCACGCCGGTCCGCCCTGGCGGCGAACCGGCTTCCCCTGCCCTGCTCCGCAGGAGCTTCGATTCCTCCCCGGCCTGAAGGCTGGGGTATCCACGAAGGACAGACCCGATGAAGCGGCTCCTCGTGGTGACCTGCCGTGCGCGGTCGAGTTCCCGCACGCCATGGGGGCGCGGCGCCCGCAGGCCCTGTTACGCACTTTCGGGTGACGGGACGGCAAGCACGGGGGTGGCGTATGCCGGCGGTCACGGGCGGGGGAGCAAGGCGCGTACCGGTCGGTGATCTGACGTGGCGTCAACATGGTGCGTACGTCGCGTAAATGGACGATGCATCCAAGAGTCACAGCAATATGGACGAACAGTAACGGACCGCCCGTATCACGTTCACAATCTGCACAGCACGGCCATGGTGTGGATGTGCGGCCGACCGGCCGCCACCCGCACCCCGCACCAGCCCGTTTGGCCCGCCCCGCTGCCAGGGGCCGGGAACAGGGCGGGTGCTCGTACAAGCCTGGGGGCTTCGTGTCTTCTTCCACAGTGACCGCCCGTCGTCTGTCCGCCGCCGCACTTGCGGCCGCCGCGATCGTCGGGGCGGTGGCGCTGCCGGCGTCGGCGGCCGACCACGCCCGGCCCGACCGGACGAAGGTGGAGATCAGCGCGGTCCAGTACGACTCACCCGGCCGGGACGACCGCTCGCGGCGCTCACTGAACAAGGAGTGGGTGGAGCTCACCAACACCTCGCGGCGCACCGTCAACCTCGACGGCTGGACTCTGAAGAACGAGGACGGCGACACCTACACCTTCGACCACTACCGCCTCGAGGGCCGTGCCACGGTCCGTATCCACACCGGCAGGGGCCACGACACCGACAGCGACCTCTACATGGACCGCCACAACGAGGTGTGGGACAACTACTCCGACACCGCCACCCTGCGCAACGACCACGACCGCTTCGTTGACGACGAATCCTGGGGCCGCCACCACCGCGGCCACGGCGGCCGCCACCACGGCGGTGGCCACCACCACTGACCCGTCTTCCCGCACTTGCGGCATGAGGTGATGGCGCGGGTGTGAGGGGATGCGGCCCCCGGTTGGTTCGCCTGGATGCTGGTTGGTTGATTCTGGGGCCCAACGTGACGTCGGCCTTCGAGACCTGGTGGTGGTCGTGAAGGCCGACGTTGTCGTGTGGGGTGTGTACGGATGTCGATGCAGCCGGAGCGACCGCGGGGGAGCGCCCGGCGGCGATGGTGCGGCCGGTGCGGGCCGCGTCCCCGAAGGGCAGTATTGCGATCCGGCTGCGGGATGAGGGACCGCTCGGGGACTGCGACGCCGTCGCCTGATGCAGCACAGCCACCGGCTGGTGTGCTGTCCTGGATCCGTCGTCAGGGTGCGAGGTCGTGCGTGGCGTCCGCAGGGGGTGTGTTCCCGGCAGGCTCGGAGGGGGGAAAGAGCCAGTTCTCGAAGGCGTCCAGGGCGAAGAGGGCGCCCATCATCAGGAGGGGCAGTGCGAGCGCGAGCACGATCACAGGACCTCCCTTGGCTGTGGGCCTGGGGCTGAGGAAGTGACCGGACTTCAGGATGCGGCCGAATGGCTGATGCCGCACGTTGGCCCCCACGCTGGCCGCCGGCGGGACAGCGGCGGCCGGTGCACAGCGCAACGGGCCGTGCCCAATGCCGCAGAGCCCTCGTTCACAAGACATGGAGGAAGATCCGCAGCCGAGACGCCCCCGCCTGCTGGGTGACTACTGGTCGGGCTCGCCGCCCCTGTCACAGGAGCGCTGTGTTTGCCGGGAAAGCGGCTCGCAGGGGCGAGCCTGGTGTGGTGTATCGAAGGGCACATGGCTGCACACGGGCATAGCACTGCTGGCTTGGAGCCTGGTCGTCACCGCCATGCTGGCCACGATCATGAAGTAGGCCCCCGCACCGTGCCCAGGTGATGCCGCCGCCGTTTTTCTTTCGTCAGCGGCGGCGGCACTCAGGAGCTTCCGGGCCCAGGTGGCGACGTGGGAAGGCCGGATCAGCCCGCACTACGAGTCTGTAAGGCGGCATGGTCCAAAGCCAGCCGTGCGCCGCCGAACGGAGAATCTCACCTGTTGTGGTCGGGGTCCTGGCGGCCGTGGTCCGACCTGCACTCGCTGCAGGTCCTTGTCGTATGGCTGGTTCGGGCCGCGCCCGGGCGTGCCGGTGGTGCATGTGTCGTGTCCAGTCCATCCCGAAAGCAGCCAGCCTGAACAGCGTGAGCGCGAGCATGACCGGCAGGAAACATCGGCGACTTCAAAGCAGGTCCTCCCCAACCGGTTTGCGGAACCGACCACGACGGACGAGGCCCTCGCGCTCAGTATCTTGGAGTCGGTGACCGTCCTGGAGGCGGTCGTGTGGGTATCCCACGAAACCCTCGCCAAGACGAGCTGCAGATCTGCACGCCCTTACACGGGTGCACGCTGTGCCCAGCACGTCCACTGTCTGGGGCGGGGCATGCCGAACAGGCTGGTTCGGTGTGGTCACGTCACCGCGGTCAGCGTCGCGAATACCACGACATTGCCCTGGTAGCCAGTTTCTTCGGCGTATTCACCCCCACAGGTGATCACGCGTAATTCGGGCTGGGGGGAACTGCCGTAGACCTTCTCGTCCGGAAATGCCTCCTTGTCGTAGAGTTCGACGGCGTCGACCGTGAAGACTGCTGTTTGCCGGTCTGCCCGGGTGATCTCGATCGTGTCGCCCTTGGCCAGTGCCCCGAGCCGGTAGAAGACCCCGGGTCCTTCCCGCGTGTCGACATGTCCCGTCGTGATGGCTGTCCCCTCTGAGCCGGGAGCTGTGCCATCGCCGTACCACCCGGCAAAGGCTGGCATATCTGCCGGTGGTGGGCGCAGTGCTCCTGTCTCGTCGAGGGTCAGTTCCGTCACGGGGGCATTCACGCCGATGGCGGGGACCCGCAGCAGGACCGGATCAGAGGGAGGCAGCGCCGACACTGAGGGGTGGTGGGCCGAGGCGGTGTTGCTGGGACCCGGCCGCAGGGAGGGGGAGAAGGACTGCGTGGTCGAAGGCTGCGGAGGCTGTCCGCCCCGGAGTGCCGTGATCATCAGCATCAAGCCCGTCAGCAGGGTGCAGGCGAGCAACTTGGTGGAGGGAGTGAACAGGGGGGAAGGATCGACGGGCTCGTCGCCGGATGCCATCGCTCTAGCGCCTTTGCTTTGCGGCCGAAATGAGTGACGGGAGCGACTCGGCCCCCCGGACCGACACAGGCCCGGGGGCTGGGCCGATGGAGCAGAGCGTCAGGTGCGGGCACCGGCCAGGCGGCGGCGCATCTTGATCGCGCCTCCGGCGGCGGCTCCGGCGAGCAGCATCGCCCCCAGGGCAAGCTGTGTGCCCTTGTCGTTGCCCGTCCCGAAACCAGCATCGACTGGACCGCTGGGGTTGCCGGTGCCGACCAGGAACGTGCCCGTGACTTTGACTCGCGGCGGGCACTTCAGAGTGACGGTGTAAGCACCGGGCTCGGTTCCACTCGGCACCTGGAATTCGCCGGTCAGTACGCCCGTACGGGCGCCTGGGAAGAGGTGGAACTGGCCTCCTGCCTCGGACTCGCCCTTCCCATAGGTCTCCGAGCCACAGGCTGTGGTGCTGACGCGGACGGTGGAACCTGGGGCGGCGTGTCTCGTGCTGATGTGGATATCTGAATCACTGGTGGGGCCGCTCGCGGCTGCTGCGGCTGGGCTCGACAGACCGACGGCACCGAGAACCAGACCGATGCCGGCGCCTGCACACTTGATACGCATGAAGTTCCTCCGGGGAAGCAGTGGCCGGCCCGAATGCGCAGCCCCGTTGTTGTGCTCCGCTCATGAGAAAACCGACAGACCGTCAGGGCCGCAACACGGCATACGGACGGATGGGTCATCCGGCCGCACCCAGCGACCGCAGTCTCTTTGATCATTTACGCAGGTGAGCGGCTTTGAGGGAGAGATCGGAAGAATGCACCGCACAGGTGACGAAGGACCAGCGTCCGTCCCGTGGGTGAACCTTGAAAGCGCAGGACGCCGGTGGCTGCCGCTGCAGTGGTTCATCCTCCTGCGCGGCGAGTGACCGTGAAGAGGGTCGGTTGATTCCCCACGTTGCTTTTGGAATGACGATCGGCCTCCTGCATCGACGATCTCGATGCCGGGCCGCTCGGCGAGCCAAGCCGCCAGCGTGTCCGCCTCCCGGTCCGGCAGGAGGTCCACCGGGCGACGTGTCTCGACGTCGACGAGCAGAGTTCCGTAGATGTGGCCCCTTGCGCTGGGCGTATTCGTCCACGCCGACCACGCGGGGCGTGGCGGTAGGCGGGTCCGGCAGCGAGGCGATCAGTCTGAGCAGGGTGTTGCGGCTCACCGGCGCCCCGAAGGTGTCCGTCATCAGGGCGCCGGCCCGGCCCGCGAGCGCAAGACCGACCGAGACCAAAGTCGATCGCAGTCGCTCGGTCCGTCGGCCGAACCGGCGGGTAACGACCTTGGGATCTATTAGCGGCAGTGGGGGGGCTGCTGCTTGGGGGTCGGCGTGCCAGGCCGCCCAGGGCCCCAGGGCCCCAGGGGCAGGATGTCAGTGGCCCGTGCAAGGGTGCCCCCATGGACTCTTCAGGAGTGGTCGAGGCATTGTGGGATCGGATCCAGGCGCGCGATTGGTCAGCTGTCGCCGACTTGGTCGCGGAGGACGTCGTGGTCGAGTGGCCGATCAGCGCGGAGCGCATCGTCGGCAACAAGAACTTCGTCGCGGTGAACAGCGAATACCCGGGGGGCTGGTCGATTCGGGTACTGCGGATCGTGGCTGACGGCAACGAGGTGGTCTCCGAGGTCGAGGTGCCGCATGACGAGTTCGGCGTGTTCCGTGCGGCCTCATTCTGGACCGTCCAGCAGGGACGGATCGTGCGTGGCCGGGAGTACTGGACGAGTGTTGGGGCTGATCCGCGCCCGGAGTGGCGGGCGGCTCTGGTTGAACCCATGTGAAGCGGCTGCCGCTCGCGGCGACGTTCCGGCTGATTTGGCCGTGACATGAGAAGGGCCGCGCGGGTTGGGTGAGTTGTGAAGCTGACCTGGGCCCGCGCGGCCTGTTCCCATCCGGCCCTGTCCGGTGTCTCCCGCGCACACTTCGGCGAGTTGTTCGCCGAACTCGCCGCCCCGTGGGAGGCGGCACGTCAGTCCGGACTTCGCGAAGCCAGGGGCGGTGAACGCCGCAGGGCGGCCGGTGCCGGGCGCAAGCCGAAGCTGGTCTTCTGCGACCGGCTTGCTGCTCACCCTGGTACACCTGCGCCATCAGCTGCCACACGAGGCCCTGGCCGAGCTGTACGACGTCGACCGCTCGACCGTTTCGACGGCGATCCGACAGGTCCGTCCGTTGCTCGCGGCCTGCGGCTTCGCAGTGCCCGACCGGCCCAGAATGAGACTGCGGACACTGGAGGATCTCTTTGCCTACGCCGAGGCCGAAGGCATCGAGCCTCGACTCGATGGCGCCGAGACCCAGGTCAGGCGCCCACAGGCGGGCCGACCCGGGCGCCGAGCCTTCGTCTCGGGCAAGCGCCGCCAGAACACGGTCAAGACCACCACATTCAGCGACGGGCAGGGCCGCATCCTGCTGTCCGGGGTCGTGCGACCCGGCCGGATGCACGACCAGACTGCCGTACGCACCGAGGGCATCGCCGAACAACTCCGCCTCCACCCATCGGTGAAGTCCCAGGCCGATGCCGGGTATGCAGGACTGGCCAAGGAGTTCCCCGACCAGGTCACCGCCCCGCCGAAGAAGCCGAAGGACGACGCGTGCGACGGCGACAAGCGGGCCTGGAGCGAAGCGCGGCGGCGCCAGTCCTCGGCCCGGATCTGCGTCGAGCACACCAACGCCGAGCTTCGGCAGAGGGCACCTCTGCGGCGCTTCACCGGACGCCGTGAAATCTACGCCGAGACCCATCTGGCGATCGCCGGACTGGTCTCCGACCGGCCTGCGCAGCGCCCCACCCGAGGCCGGACAAGCACCGAACTCGTCCTCGTCCGCAACAGCACCTGCTGATCACACACCAGCCGGACCGCCAGGCCAGCACGTCCCGACCTCCTTTTTCCCCGAGGTCGTAAGCACGGGCACCTGCTCGGCGAAGGTCTTGCGCGGACAGGAGTCCTCCGCGCAGACGAACCGACGCACCCGCAACGACACCACGACGAACTTGCCGACCGCTGGCAGATCACGGGGAAATCGCAGGTACGGACCATGTATTCGGCCGGACCAGCACCCGCATCCCGGGCAGGCCGCCCGCCCGACAGTCGTCCGAGCCTCAACCCGGACGACCGTGTCGGTCACCTCGACCGACTCCACGGACACGCCATCCACCGAGGAGAACATCAACTCATACAGCTGCGGCCGTACTTCGCTCACGGCGCAGCACTGTCGACCACACCGCATTCCGGCCGGGCGATTTTCGGGGTGACCTCAACCGCCGTCACACGAAGATCGACAGTGACGCTGCGTACGTGACGACAAGAAGCGGAGCGGGCCGCTCGGCGGACGCGCCCTCGGGCAGCACGAGCCATCCGCGCAGCACGAACCCGTCGTCCGCCTCCGCCTGCGCCACGCGGTCGACGGGCCGCGTAGAGCGTCCGCCCGTCGGGGGCCACGGTCAGCGAGCCGTACGCACCCGAAGTGGTGAGACGTGCGACGCCACCGTCCGGGTCGCGCCGGAAGACGGGCGCGTGCCCCTGCTCGTCGGACGTGAAGAAGAGCGTGTCGTCCACCGGTGAACAGGCCACGCCACCGGGCCAGTTGTCGAACTCTGGCCGCAGGTCCCGCACCGCGCACGTCGGCCAGGTCGATCCTGACGAGAGTCGCTTCCCAGGGGTCGTTGTACGTCGGGTAGCGCATCCGGCAGCACACGAGGGCCGAGCCGTCGTGGGTGAACCGCGGCGCCTCGTAGAGGTGCTCCAGATCGCCGACGACGTGGATCTCCTCACCGCTCGCCGAGTCGGCCACCACCACGGCGGTGCGATGCTCGTCCGGGACCCGCCCGGGCACGAACCGGCCGCCTCCGTACCTCTTCACGGCGCTTGCGCTGCTCGGTGGTCAGCCCGCCCCGTCCGGATACCGCATGCTTCCGGGCCACCAGCCAAGGCGGACCCTGTCACCAGGTCCGACAAGGACCGAGACGTCATAACGCCAAGCTCAGTAGTCCCTGCCTGCGACATCCGACCTCCGTCTGGGCTGTGTTCGCGGCCGCTCGTCTCTACCGTGGTGGTGGAGGAGGGGTGGCAGATGGGCTCGCTGTTCGAGGAGTCGGAAGCACGCGAGGCAGCGGCTCGGGCTCGGGTGGAAGAGCTGGAAGTCGAGCTTGCTGAGCTGTCCGGGAAGCTGGAGCTGGCCCGTGAGAGCCTGAAGAGCCTGCGGATCGCACCGGAACAGTCACCGACGTTCTCGCGGAGATGACGCCTGAGATGCCCGTGGTAGCAGGCGCCGGACCGTCGCGGTCGGGTCAGCGGATAGTGTCGGCGTATGCGGGAGCGGAGCAGCAGGTTCACCACGCTGGAACAGCTGCCCAAAAGCGCCACCCACTGGTCGCGGAAGTCGATGGCGCAGCACAGGGGTCTGTCGAAGTCCACGGTCGGCCGGACCTGGCGGCAGTTCCAGCTCAAGTGTCATCTCGCGGGACATCTTCAAGCTGTCGACGGACCGTTGTTCGTGGAGAAGGTCTGCGACGTCGTGGGCCTGTACTTCAACCCGCCCGAGGGTGCGGTGGTGCTCTCGGTGGACGAGAAGTCGCAGATCCAGGCGCTGGACCGGTCCCAGACCGCGCTGCAAGGTCAGCGTCTCCAACATCTACGTGACCCAGCACTCCCATACGCGCATAAACGAACCCATATGGTGACGAGGTCGACGCCATGAGACGTCTCCTGACCACGGGACCGGTCGCCCTGCTGGCCTGCGTGTTTCTTGCCGGTTGTTCGACAAAGGGCCCTCACCTCCCCGATTACGTCGTGCTGTCCAAACACGTGACCCATGGTGTGCGCTGGCAGTTGGACGCATACCTGAGCGATGACGGGCTGTGTCTGACGGTGGACGACCCCCGGGGGCCAGAAGCCAGCGGAGACTGGTCCTCCGGGGGCTGCGGCTTCGACAGCAGCCCCTCGGGCGGCTACTGGTCAGGCGGACAGGAGCCCGGCGACGAAAACGGCTTCGTCGTGTACGGACCGCTCCCGGACAATGCCACCGCGATCAGAGTGGCAAGCCACACCGTAGTCAAGACGATCCCGTTCCCCCACGGCAGCGGCCTGCCGACCGCCCGCTACTGGTTTGTCATCGAACCACCGGGATGGCCGAGCAAGGCCGACGGAACGCTGCTGAGCACGCCCCAACCGTTGGACAAGCAAGGCAAGAATGTCGCCTTCAAGAAGTTCTGACCCGACAGTTGACTCCACAGGCGACCTGTACGACAAACGGCCCGGCGAGCCGATGCGCTCGCCGGGCAGGGTTGGGGACGCTTGATGTCCGGTTCAAGTGACCCATCGGCTCGGCGCGTTCCGGCAACGGGGCAGGCACAGGCTCCGAGTTCATGCCCTCGGCACCATCCCATAGCGGGACCTCGTCCACTCATCGAGACGACCGCCGGCACGGTGCGAGCGCACTCGGTGTACGCCACGGCGGAGCTGTCCGCTCGGCCTTCGGCAAGCTGACCCACCCAGCCAGCCAGCCAGCCAGCCAGCCAGCCAGCCAGCCGGCTCGGCTTCGCCCACGCCGCCGACGTCCGCCGACAACCCGTGCTGCCGCCACCGGTTCACCGACATCTGCGTCACGCGGAATCGCCGGGCTACGCCCGCCACGTGCCCCATCCTCGATCACGGCACCGGGCGCCGGTCGATTCGGCCGTTCTACTCGTCGCCCGAGCCGTCGAACCAGCCGCGGCGCTGTGCCTCTGCTCCTGCGGCGAAGCGGGTTTCGGCCGAGAGCTCGTCCATGAACTCGCTGATGCGGCGGCGCACAGTGCGTGGGGTCAGCCTTAGCCTCCGGGCGATGGCTTCGTCCTTGAGTCCTTGCCGCATCAGTGCCACGATCTCGTGGCGCTGCCGTTCACGGGCACTGTCGCTGGGCGGGGGAGCACCGGTCAGCGGACGGGCCTCGCGCCACAGAAGTTCGAAATAGTGGCGCAACGCCGCTACGGCGACGGGCGACGTGAGATGGAGTGCCACGCTGGAACCGGTCGGCGTGAGAGCCAGCAGCGCCTGCGAGCCGTCCGTGATCTTCATCTTCATCGGCAGTTGCGGAAGGACTCGTATCACCTCGCCCGCGGCGGCGCAGCGTTCGAGGACCTCGGCGCCGACCGGATCGCTCAGAAAGGCTCTCTCGTAGATACTCCGGTGCCGTACGCCCCGGGTCATCGACGCGGCCGTGGGGGGCTGCGCGGAACTCGCCTTCAGGGGAAGGTCGTACTGGAAGGTCTCCAGAGTCAGATGTTCGTCGACGGCCGCCGTACCGATCGTGTTGGACAGGGCGGCGATGTCGTCGGAGTCGGTGAGTACGTGCGCGAGCCTGTGTGAAGAGGCGTCCTGCATCTGCCGGTCGGCCAACTGGCGGATCCGCCGCACCTCTCGCTGGGCACGGGCGATGATGTCGTACTGGGCATCGAGCTCGTGCTGTTTGTGGACCAGGGCGGCCTCCACGGCCGACACCGGCGTCGAGGCCTTCAGGATCGGCGGATCGTGGGGCAACACATGGGCCAGGCCCAGGGCCAGAAGAGGGTCGGCGTTCCGGCCCGTGCCGAGGCGTAACTCGGCCTCCTCCAGCGGCGTGGGCCCCTCCGCCTCCGCGAGGACCCGATAGCTCCCGGCGATCTCGGCACTTGTGAGCTCCGCGAGCGTCTCGACGGCCCGGACCAGCAACTCGGCGGTCGCACCGCCGTGAGTGCCGGATTTGTCAATGAGCGGTGTGTCTACCGGTGGCCTGTTGTCCACAATCTTCCTCCCCGTTTCGGACCTTGCGCGGCCCACTCTGCCCATCCTTCGTCACAACTCCCTTGGGGCGGACGGGTTTTGTGCGGAACATTGCCGTTGTGGAGTTTTGGCGCAGGTCAGGACGGCGTTATGAGGGGGCGCCGTATGTTGTCGTATGCAGGAGAGTCGGGAAAAGGCCGTACCGAGGCTCGTGGCCGGACGGAGGGGGCGGCGGCGGACGGTGGCCGCTGGTGTCCAGTCGGCCACAACTGACCCTGGCGACCGGACCGGGCGCCCAGTGAACTCGCCTGTGTAGTCACTGCAGGAATCTACGTGCGGTTACACGACGGGGGATGTCGGAGTATGAGCAGCAGCATGACCATGGCCGGAAGCGTACCGAGGCGATTGACGCGTCGGCCGGCCCACACTGTCGTCAGGTGTCCTGGACGTTCCGTACCCATGTGACGTCATGGCCACGAGTGGCCTCGCCTCGCGTATGGCCCGATCGCGGATCCACCAGTCTGGATCACCGACGCTCCCGACTGTCCCGTACCCGTTTTCCACGCGGTGGATGTCTACGGAGACACAGTTCATGACCAGCCGTTCTTCGCTCTTTCCTGCCAGGAAACCGGCCGACTCGCTGTTGCGCCACCCTCAAGAGGGGGTCGCTTTCGTCCACTTCTACGGCACCCACGTTCCAGTCTTCGCCGTTCTCCAGAGAGCTCTCGCGGGCAGGCGCCCATGACGGACCTCGCAGGCTCCGCGCAGAGGATGCCCGTCGGGCCGCGGTCGGAACGGGTGGCGATCGCCGCGCTGGTGCCCGCCGACTCTCCGCGGTCGGGGAACGTGGATCTCGCCTACGCCAGGTCACTGATGGAGGTGCGGGAGCTGCCGCCGATCCTCGTGTGCCGACGCACGATGCGCGTCATCGACGGCATGCACCGGCTCACGGCGGCGACACTGGCCGGCCGCACCGACATCGACGTCCGGTACTTCGACGGGGACGAGAAGGAGGCGTTCGTCCAGGCCGTACAGGCCAATCTGCACCAGGGGAGGCGCCTGAACCAGCAGGAGCGAGCGGCGGCCGCGCGGCGCATCGTGGCCGCCTACCCGCAGTGGTCCAACCGTGCGATCGCGCATGCCGCGGGCCTGTCCACGAAGACGGTGGCGGCCATCAGACGGCGTTCAACCGGGGACGCGGCTCAGTTGAACACCCGGGTAGGGCGCGACGGCCGGGCCCGTCCCGTGGATCCGTCCGTCGGCCGGGAACGTGCCGCCGCCCACCTGCGTGAGCACCCGGATGCCTCCCTGCGTCAGATCGCCGCGGCCGCCGGGGTCTCCGTGGGGACCGCGAGGGATGTCCGGACCCGGGTGGAGCGGGGTGAGGATCCCGTCGGGCGCCGAGCCGAACGCGTCCAGCCCGTGACGCTGACCGCCGTCGAGCGGAACGAGCGCCTGCGGGCGCCTGCGCCACGCCATCCCGTAGCCCCGGTCGCCCCGGTCAAGGACCCCCTCGCTGTCCTGGCATGTGACCCGTCCCTGCGGTTCTCGGAAGCAGGCCGGCAGTTGCTGCGCCTGCTCGACAACCGGGTCCTCCTGGATGCCGGGGGAGACGCGCTGCTGGCGTCCGTTCCCCCGCACAACCGGGCGGCCCTGACCGCCGCGGTGCACCAGCACATCGACACCTGGCTGGCCTTTCTCAGCGTGCTCGACCGAGCAGGCTGACCTGCCCGTCCGTGGGGGCGGCAGGCGTCTTCAGACGCCTGCCGCCCCCTTTCCGTGCCCTGGGCCCGTTCCTTTTCCCGCCGTAATACATCGGTCAAGAGGCCCCCATGCCCGCCGGATTCCGGTCTTGAACACGCGTTCCCGGCGCCTACGTTCCCAGCGACATAGGAGGTGGGTATGGCTCAGGACCATGGAAACGAAGAGCGCCTGGCGCTGATCGACAACAAGCCCGTGTCGCCGGAGACCGCGGACTGGCTCGGCCGGGTCGACGGGATCGCCCCCGTCATCGAGAAGTGGCGTGAGGAAGGCGAGCGGCAGCGGTTCTCCCCGGTGCCGGTGTTCGAGGCGCTGCGGGACGCCGGGTTCCCCCGGATGCTGGTCTCCCGTCATCTCGGCGGTGCGCAGGTGACGCTGGAGACCGGGTCCCAGGCGCTCCAGGCGCTGTCCCGCGTCGACCCGGCAGTCGCCTGGCAGATGGGCGTGCAGGCCGCCATCGGCCGATTGTCGGACTATCTGCCCGAACCGACGGCGGGTGAACTGTTCCGCGACCAGGACGCGTTGGTGGTCGGCTCGGTCAATCCGACCGGCGTGGCCGAGGCGGTCGACGGCGGCTATCGCCTCTCCGGGCGCTGGGGTTTCGCCAGCGGTTCGGCGCACGCCGCCTGGCTGGTGTGCGCGGCGCGGGTCACCGTCGACGGAGCGCCACGGCACACGGAGCACGGTCCGGAGATCCGGATGTTGTTCGTTCCGAAGCAGGCCGTACGGATGCTGGACAACTGGCACACCCTGGGGCTGCGCGGCACAGGCAGCGAGGACTACGAAGTCGACGACGTGTTCGTCGCCGACGCGTACACGGTGGCCCAGCGGGACATGTTCTTCGCCCCGCCCGCCCGTCCTTCGCGCGGCTACGGGATCAGCTACTACGACTTCGGGCTGTTCGGGTCGTCGTCGACCGTGCTCGGGGCGGCCCGGGGCGCGTTGCGGGAGTTCCAGCGGCTGGCCGTTGCCAAGAAGCCGATGGCCGGCACGACCACCCTGGCCGCCGCTCACACCGTGCAGGAGCGGTTCGCCCGGGCGGAGGCGCAGGTCCGGGCGTCCCGGCTGCTGCTGGCGGACGCCGCATGGCACGCCGAACGGTTCGGCGAGGTGGGCGGGGACTCGCTGAGCGCGACGGTGCGGTTGGCCGCGGCGACCGTGGCGGACCAGTGCTGTGCGGCCATCGACAGTCTGTTCACCGTCGCGGGCACGTCCTCGCTGTACGCGAGCAGCATGCTCGAACGCTACTTCCGTGACGCGCACTCGGCCGCGAAGCACATCACCCTGTCGCCGACGAACGTCGAGATGACGGGCCAGTACCTCCTCGGCGGCGGCCTGAGCATGCGTCGCTGAGCACCATCCCGTCCCTTCTCTCCAGGGGACGGACACCCCGTGACCGCAATCTGCCCGGAAGGACAACCATGCCGACCATGAAGGCTCTCCAGCTCCTCGCCCCGCGCCAGACCGTCATCGCGGAGGTGCCGCGGCCCGAGGCCCCGGCCGACGGCCTGCTGCTGCGCACCCGCTGTGTGTCGATCTGCTCGACGGACATCTCCTTCTTCGAAGGGCACCTCTTCCCCTCCCAGTACCCGGTCGTCCTGGGACACGAGTACCTCGGAGAAGTCGTGGAGAAGGGGCCGGAGTTCACCCGCTCCGACATCGAGATCGGCGACCGGGTCGTGTACTGGGGCCAGACCGACTTCGACGGCTTCGCCGAGTACCGGACGCTTCGCCCGATCTTCTCCGGGGAGGTCGAGGAGGACGTGTTCTGGGCCGACCGGAACTTCTCCGACGATCTGCGGGCCGCCGCCGTGAAGGTTCCCGACGCCCTCGACGACCTGCAGGCGTCCTTTATCGAACCCACCACCGGCGCGCTGCGTTCGATCCTGGCCAACCCTCCGAAGATCGGCGACAAGGTCCTCATCATGGGGACCGGCCCCATCGGCGTCATCGCCGGCAGTGTCATCAAGCGCCTGTTCGCCCCGAACCGGGTGGTGTCCGTGGACGCCAACCCGGTGCGCAACGGGCACGCGGAGGAGCACTTCTCCGAGCGGGCGTATCTCCCGGAGGAGCTCATCGCCGAGGTCGCGGAGAACACCTTCGACTACGTCTTCGACGCCCTGCCCACCGTCAAGGTCGACGACGAGGAGAAGGACCCTCGGAGGGTGGCGATGCGCCGGCTGAAGCCCAAGGGCCGATACGTGCTGTACGGGGCCTCGCAGGAGATGCAGAAGTTCGACACCTGGCTGATGCTCGCCAAGGGCATCAACATCACCGCGTCCCCGTTCGACGTCACCGCGTTTCCGATGCACCACTCCGCGAACGTGATCCAGGTGGCCATGCAGATGCTGCTGTCCGGCATCGTCGACGGCAAGCGTCTGCTGTCGACCGTGCACAGCTTCGGCGACTACGAGGGTCTTGTCGAGATCTTCAAAAACTACCGCAGCACTGCCGATCTCAAGACGATCGTCGATTTCCGCGCCGCCTAGGACCTCCCCGCACACGCTGCCGTACCCGGCGGGCGCCTCCTGCCCCGCCATGTCCGCCGGGTACGGCCCCTGGAGAAAGGGAAACAGGACGTGGACACGCCCAGGATCCGTCACGCCGCGCAGTCGGACGCCGAGTTCGTCGTCGTCGCCAACCGTCTGCCGGTCCACCTGGAATGGAGGGGCACGGGTGCCCCGCGCCGGCAGCGCAGCCCCGGTGGGCTGGTCAGTGCCCTGGAACCCATCCTGCGCGCCCGGCAGGGCGCGTGGGTGGGGTGGGCCGGCACCACCGGGACGGCGCCCGCCCCCTTCCACGACCATGGCCTGCGCCTGCACCCGGTGCCCCTCGACGCCGACGAGCACAGGGACTACTACGAGGGATTCTCGAACGCCACACTGTGGCCGCTGTTCCACGACGTGGTGGCGCCTCCCGACTTCGACCGGGCGTGGTGGCGCGGCTACCACCGGGTCAACCAGCGGTTCGCGGAGCACGCGGCGGCCGTCGCCGGTCCTGGAGCCACCGTGTGGATCCAGGACTACCAGCTGATGCTGGTCCCGGCGCTGCTGCGCGCCCTGCGTCCCGACGTGCGGATCGGCTTCTTCCTGCACATCCCCTTTCCGCCCCCGGAGCTCTTCCTCCAGCTGCCCTGGCGCACGGACATCGTGGAGGGGCTGCTCGGCGCGGACCTGGTCGGCTTCCAACTGCCAGGTGGCGCACGGAACTTCCTGCACTTGGTGCACCGGCTGTGCGGCGGGGAGAGCGTGAGCCGCCCGCTCGGCACACCCGTACTGGGAACGGTGCGGATGCCCGGCCGGGAGGTCCACGTGGGCGCGTTCCCGATCTCCATCGACACTGCCGAGCTGGAGGCGCTGGCCCGCAGCGAGGCTGTACAGGAGCAGGCCGAGCGGATCCGCCGGCAACTGGGCGACGGCAGAAGGATCATGCTGGGCGTCGACCGGCTCGACTACACCAAGGGCATCGACCAACGACTGCGGGCCTTCGAGGAACTCCTGGCCGACGGCCGGGTCAGCGCGCGGGACACCGTCCTGGTACAGATCGCCACGCCCAGCCGGGAGCGCGTCGAGCACTACCGGCGGCAGCGCACCCGGATCGAGGCGCGGGTCGGGCGCATCAACGGAAGGTTCGGGCAGGTCGGCCGGGTACCGGTCCACTACCTGCACACCACCGTCGACCGTACCGAACTCGCCGCGTTCTACCGGGCCGCCGACGTGATGCTCGTGACGCCCCTGCGCGACGGGATGAACCTGGTCGCGAAGGAGTTCGTCGCCGCCCGACCGGACCTCGGCGGCGCCCTGGTACTCAGCGAGTTCGCCGGTGCCGCCCAGGAACTCACCCGGGCGCTCCTGGTCAACCCGCACCACCTGTCCGAGCTCCAGGACGTCATGGCCAGGGCCCTGCACCTGGACGAAGGGGAGCGTCGGCTCCACATGAGGGAGTTGCGCCGCCACGTCCGTGAACGGGACGTGCACCACTGGGCGCGTTCGTTCCTCACGGTGCTCGCCAGTGCCGGCCCCGGATCGCTGCCCGTGGATTCCGACGAAGCACCACGGACCGCGAGCGTCGCGTGATGCCCCGACCATGACGCCCTCTTGACAACAAGGAGGCATACCTTACGACCGCCCCGTCCGCGCGTATCCGCAAGGCCGTCATCCCGGCCGCCGGACCGGGGGCCTCTCCGGTCGCTGGCGCGGATCCACGGCGAACCCCCGCACGTCACCGTCCGGCCCGCCCGTCGACGCGCGGATGCCGGCCCGGAGTTCCCTACGTGGCCGCGGACCTCTTCGCCCGCGAACCAGCCGCGTAACCAACCCGTTTGTTCCAGACTTCGTTCGAGGAGGCGCCGTATCCCATGCCCGCCGACACGCAAGAGCTCGACTTCACCCGCGCCATGGCCCGTGTCCCGGGACCCGTGGTCGTCACCACCACGGTTGACGAGACCGGCCGCCGCTGGGGATTCACCGCCAGTTCCTTCGTCTCCCTGTCCCTGATCCCACCCCTGGTGACGGTCAGCCTGGACAAGAACGCCAGTACGCACGCTGCTTTCGCCATCGCCGACCACTTCATGGTCAATGTGCTGGCCCACGACCAGTCCGACATCGCCCGGCGCTTTGCGAGGTCGGGCGTCGACCGGTTCGCCTCCGGTGACGCCGTCCCGCTGGAGCGGGGGCTGCCCGGCATCCCCGGGGCGGTGGTCCGGCTCGTGTGCCGTATGCACGACGTGGTGGACGGCGGTGACCACAGCATGCTCATCGGGCGAGTGCTGGACTGCGTCACACCCGTCGACCGGGAGGCGCTGGTGTACGTCGACCGCGGCTTCGTCCGCCCGGCCGGCTCCGCGCCCGGAGTGGCCCGTGCCCACTGAAGCCGGGCCGGCCGGGGGAGCGTCGCGACCGAGGACCGCGATCCTCGGGACGCATCCCCACCTCCCCGACCACCTCCGCACGCTCGCCGGGTCCGCGGAGGTGTGTGCGTGCATCCCGGCCGGAGCGCCATCCGAGGGCAGCTCAGGCGGTCGTTCCTGACGGGTTCCTGGTCCGCCAGGTGGTCTTCTTGGCCTGGTTCCCGCAGGTGTCCATGGAGCACCAGCGCCGGGTGCCCGGGCGGGACATGTCGAGAAACCAGGCGGCGCAGGTCGGCCCGGAGCAGGCACGGACCCGCTCCAGCGCCGGGGACGTCGCCAGGGTGAGTGCGTCGCGGGCGATGTCGGCGACAACCGCGCCGATCGGATCGGCCGCGGCGTAGGTGAGCGTGCCGTGTTCGTCGAGCACCGGCATCGGCGTCGCCCTGGCGGCCGCCTCGTTCAGCAGCGCGCGCTCATGCGCGGGGCAGCCGGCGGGGCCGCTGTCGCCGCGGGCCGCCGTCAGGAGCGCATGGACGGCCTCCCGCACCTCCTGCGCCTGGTGCAGCACGGCCTCCGACGGGACCGGGACGACGGTGCCGTCGGGATACGGGCCCAGCTGAACGACCCAGGCGGTCAGGGCCTCGGGGGTGTCCAGCTCCTCGGCGGCACCGTCCAGGCCGCGCAGTCTCAGGGTGCGCATGAAGTCCAGGCAGATCCGTCCGGAGCCACTGCGGAAGCGGGGCACCGGCGGTACGGGAGAGAGGGCCATGCGAAACAGCCTACTGCGGAACCGGTTTTACTGGTACGTTGAGGGAACCGATTAAACCGGTTCCTAGTGGCGTGTCGTCGCTCTCCTTTCCGATCGTCTCCGTCCTTCACGTCGTTCCTGGTCTTCCCGTTCCTTCCGTTCCTTCCTTTCTCTCCTGGTCGAGGTGTGTGTCGTGGCTCCAGGCGTTTCCTCCTCCGCGCCGCCGGCGCTGAGCCGGCCCCTGATCCTGCTCCTCTCCGTCGCCTGCGGCATCGCGGTGGCCAACATCTACTTCCCCCAGGCGATCAGCCCACTGATCGCCGACGACCTGCATGTGCGCCCCGCCTCCGCGGCCGTGGTCGTCACCTGCGCCCAACTCGGTTACGCCGCGGGCATCTTCCTCCTGGTCCCCCTCGGTGACCGGCTCCGCCACCGAGGACTGGTCAGCACCCTGCTGCTGGTGACCTGCGCGGGCCTGGTGCTGGCCGGGACGGCCACCTCCCTGCCCGTCCTCGCCGTCGCCAGCTCCCTGGTCGGCCTGACCACGGTCGTGCCGCAGATCCTCATCCCCATGGCGGCCGGCCTGACCGACCCGGAGCGCCGCGGCGCAGTGACCGGCACCCTGCTCTCCGGCCTGATCGGCGGGATCCTGCTGGCCCGCACCTTCTCCGGCACCCTGGGCGACTGGCTGGGCTGGCGCGCTCCTTACCTCGTCGCCGCCGGCATGGTCCTGATCCTCACTCTCGCGCTGGCCACCGCCCTCCCGCACACCACCCCGAGCACGAACCAGCGCTATCCGGCCCTCCTGGCGGCCTCCCTGCACCTGCTGCGCACCGAACCGCTGCTGCGCCGCTCGTGCCAGTACCAGGTCCTGGTGTTCGCCGCGTTCAGCGCCGCCTGGACCGCGCTCGCCCTGTTCATCACCGGCCCGCGCTACGACCTGGGCACCCCGGCCGTGGGCGTGATCGCCCTGGTCGGCGCGGCCAGCATGTTCGCCACGCCCATCGCCGGCCGGCGCACCGACCGGCGCGGTCCCGACGCCGTGAACCTGGTGTGCATGCTGGGCGCCATCGCCGCGGGGGCGCTGCTTCTCACCGGCAGCCTGGGCGGCGCCGTCGGGCTGGTCGGCCTCGGCGCCGGGATGCTGCTGCTCGACGTGGCCATGCAGTCCGGTCAGGTCGCCAACCAGGCCCGGATCTTCGCCCTGCGCCCGGAGGCTCGCGCCCGTCTCAACACCGCGTACATGACCTGCGCGTTCCTGGGCGGTAGCGCTGGCTCGTGGCTCGGCGTCCGCGCTTACTCCGCCTTCGGCTGGAACGGCGTGTGCGGCCTGGTCGTACTCCTGGCCGGTCTTGCCCTGTTCCGTCACCTCCTGCGAGGCCGGGAGGTCACGGCCGCACAGGCGCGAGTGCCGGCATCCGCCGGGAAGGACGGCGTGCCCGCCGGGCGCTGAAGCACGCTCTCCCGCACCGTTCACCGGGCCGGTCGCGACGGCCGGAACGGCCCGGTCTCTGTCCCATGTCACCGCGGACCGCGGCGGCGTACGGCTGCCGTCGCACATCGCAACGTCACCGCAGCGCACACGTCACTGCACACATCACCGCACACGGTAAGGAGTTGCCATGGCCGAGAACATCTGCCGGAAGAGCACGACCTGGGGTGTGACCACGACCACGGGTACCGTCGCCCAGCCCCGAGAGGCGGTCGCGAAGTGAGCCGGTGGGACTACGTGATCGTCGGAGCCGGCTCGGCGGGATGCGTGCTGGCCGACCGGCTCAGCGCGGACGGCACCGCGCAGGTGCTCCTGATCGAGGCCGGCACGGGGACGCCCGAGACCCGTCCCGAGGTTCAAGTGCCGATCCTGTTCCCGCGCCTCTTCGGCGGGGACCTGGACTGGAACTTCGCGACGGTGCCACAGCGCGGCCTCGCCGATCGCGCCATTCCGATCCCGCGCGGGAAGGCGGTCGGCGGCTCCTCGGTGATCAACGCGCAGCTGTGGACCCGCGGGCATCGGGCGGACTACGACGCCTGGGCCGAGACGGGCCTGGACGGCTGGAGCCACGACGACCTCCAGCCCTACTTCGAACGCGCCGAACAGAGGATCAGCCTGACCGGCCTGCGCCATCCCCTGCCGGTGACCCCGGCATTCGTCAACGCCTGCGCGCACCTGGGGTACGCTCCGGCGGCCGAGGTCCAGGAAGGCTACGCCCTGGCTCGCGCCACACACCGCGACGGACTCAGGCACAGCTCGGCGGATGCCTATCTCGCTCCGGCCCGGAAACGGCCGAACCTCACCGTGCGCGCGGATACGTTCGTGCGCCGCGTGGTGTTCGAAGGTACGCGAGCCGTCGGGATCGAGGTCGAAGGGGACTCCGGAACCGAGACGATCCGCGCGGAGCGCGAGGTGATCCTCGCGGCCGGATCCGTGGGGAGCCCCCATTTGTTGCTGCTGTCCGGCGTGGGCCCCGCCGGGGAACTGTCCCGTCACGGTGTCCCACTCGTCCAGGACGTCCCCTCGGTGGGCCGCGATCTGACGGACCACCTGCTCGTCCCCCTCGCCTTCGAGGCGGAGGGCTTCTGGTCGCCCGGCGCGAACGCGTCGTCCGAGCAGATCGCCCAGTACCTGCGGGACCGCCACGGCGCCATGGACTCGATCATCTCCGAGGCGCTGCTGTTCCTGCGGACCCGCGACGAACTCGAGGCCCCGGACATCGAGGTCGTCCACCTGGTGGTGCCTCTGGGCGAGCACCAGCGGCCAGCGGCACACGGGCTGGCGCTGGGCGTGATCCTTCTGCGGCCGCGCAGCCGGGGCACGATCACCTTGCGCAGCGCCGATCCGCACGACGCCCCCCTGATCGACCCCGGTTACCTGTCCGACGAGGCGGGAGACGACCTGGCGACGCTGGTGGCGGGCGTCCGTTCAGCGCAACAGGTGCTGCGGCAGCCGGAGTTCGCGCAATGGATGGGCAAGCCTCTCACGGACGGGGCGTTGTCCGAGGAGATCGACGACATAACCGCCTATATTCGCACCACGGGAGGGAGCATCCACCACCTGGTGAGCACCTGCCGGATGGGTGCGGACGAGCACTCGGTCGTCGACCCGAACTTCGCGGTCCGGGGCCTGACGGGCCTGCGCGTGGTGGATGCCTCCACAATGCCGAGCATCGTTCGGGCGCACACGCACGCTCCAGTGACCATGCTGGCCGAACGTGCTGCGGACGTGTTCCTGCAGCAGCGCTGACCTCTTCCACGAACTGCCCCGACCAGCGATCCCCCGGCTGGTCGGGGCTCCCCACGTCACGTCCCTCGACGAGCCTGGCCGGCCGTGGACCGCATTCATTCGTTCGCGTACCTCACGCAGGGTCCGGGGGCGGTATCCAGGCCCGCCGCAGCAGCTCTTGTGGAACCTCACGCCGGTGTTCAGCAGCACTGTCAGTGTGCGCCATGCCGCGGCATCCCGCCGTCGGGGCGCGGCGAACGCCGAACCTACGTGGATCAGCAGCTGCGCACAACGAGGACAGGTCCGCTGTCGCGTTCTGTCGTAGGGCTGCTTGTAGGAGGTCCGGCAAGAGAGGCAGACGTACGAGGTCTTCGCATGAGCCATGCGCTCAACCCTAGAGATCTCCCTGGGGGCCGACCAACGAATTGAACGGACCGAGAGGCCAGGCAGGAGGGTCGGCACGGCTTTCAGGCTCAACTGTCCAACTCGAATGCTCAGTGGGCCAACTGACAGCGCTCAACCACAATAATGTGCCGGGGCTCGGTGGGTGCCACCGACGGCACCGCATAGGCTGCAAAGAAACCAGGTCGAAGCAGCGGGACTGTCACCAGAGAGGCGCTGGAGTTGTCTCACATAGCCGATCGCTGGTCTTCCTGTCGCCGGGGCGCAGTGTGACTCGCGACGACCTCATCGCCATGCTCCGCGAACAGACTTCGGCATGCGGGCCTGCGCGTAACGCTTTGATCGCCGGGGCTGACTTCGTCGTCTGGGACGGCCTGGTCCCGGCCAACCGGCACGCGGGCGTCTTCCGGGGTCGAATGCTCCACTCCTTGAAGCGTAGTCACACGATCGACGGCCTGGCCGACAGTGTCGACATCCTTCGGCGAGCCGGGGAAGAGCCGCTTCGTACCGGATCCATCGACGCGGTGGACAGGTCATCCTGGTTCATCATCTTCCTGAACTCCACGGCGACAGTAGTGGTGGCCTGCTGCGGCGGACGCCGACCCACCTCCATGGAGTCGGCCGGCACCTCCGACTCCGGCGCCCAACCTTGAAGGTGACAACACGCCGCTTTGGCTCACGCAATGTCGTTGAGGGTTACGTCGGAGAATCCTGCGGCGCGGGTTCCGCCGTACTGGAAATACACGTCTTTGAGTCCTTCGGGCCGCCATTTCGCCTTCACCACCTGCTTGACCACCGGGTGATCCTCCGCAAGGCGAAGGGAGCGGCGCTGCTCATGGCCCTCCAGGCACTCGGGCAGTCCGAGCTTGACGGCGGCCGCGGCGGTGGCAGTCTCGGAGATCCGGGTGAGCTGACGTCTCAGTCATCTCCGGACAATTGACGGGGTGTCTCGGTCCGCCGAGCTCAAGGCACTCATGGTCCGCCCCCCCCCAGAAGGAGGCAAGTGCGCCTTGACAATCTCAAATTGTCAAGGCGTACTTGCCTCATGACTCTTCCAGATCTGGACGATCTCATCGCGGAAGTCGACAGGAGATGCGGCACCGCACACCGCGCCGGCGGACAGGAGCAGCCCGATTGGCTCGCTCTGCTGACGGTCGCCGCCCAACTCGCAGGACAGCTACAGGCGCTGGCGGACGATCTGGTCGAGGACTACGTCGAGCACTGCCGCATGCACGGCAACTCATGGACCGACATCGGCACCGCTCTGGGCGTGACCCGACAGGCGGTCCAGCAGCGTTTCCACGCACCGCACAAGCGCTACAGCCCCGAGACGATGACCGGTGACCTGCGCCAGGCGATGGTCCACGTCAAGCAGGCGGCGGTGCACCATCGCAACAATTACATCGGCACCGAGCACCTGCTCTGGGGGCTGACCGCGGAGGACAACAGCGCCACCCGGCTTCTGCAAGCCGCCGGCGTCTCACCGGAGGCGGTCCACCAATCCGTCGGGAACCGGCTGAGCATGGGAGCTTCCCAGGCGGCCGAACGGATCGCCTGGACCCCCTACTCCCGCAAGGCCATCGACATTGCGGAAGCACGGTCCGAGCAGCACGGATCCGACCGCATCGACTGCGAGGACCTGCTCATCGGTCTTGCCCGGGTTGGCCGCGGAGTGGCCGCCGACGTCCTGACAGAGGCCGGCCTCGACCCGGCCGCCCTCGATGCCACGACTGCGGACTCCCACTCATCACAGCACGAGTGACCACACCCCCTGGATCGCGAGAACCCAACCCACCTGCCCGGACTTGCCTGGGACGACATCCGGGCACCGCAGGTCAGCACCGCCTGATGCCCGGGCTTGTCTGAGACAGGACATTGCCGCCGACCCCGCCCCACGGAGCCGGAGGCGCCCGCACGTGCCGCTCTCCCCAGCAGGACGCCGCCGACCCGCCGCCCAGTAATCGGTGAACCCGGCTGGGGACGTCGACCAGGCGCGGCGCCCGAACTCCTCTACCGGGTCGGCGGCCTCAAGCGCTGGGCGCGGAACAGGCCACGCAACCGACCCCGAAAGCGGTCACCCAGGGGCCGGCCCACAGCCCTCGCCCAGATCATCGACGGCCCTCAAGAACTTCTCGGCCGGCAACGGCAGGCGGCAGGCCGTCGCGCTTCAAGGCGCCGGTGGCACAAGGGGGTCGCTCTGGTCTGCAGGTCGTAAAGGTCCTCCCATGGTTTCGCTGGGGCCGAGGACAACTTCTGTCAACTCTTGATAGGAAACCTACACACGTCTGGTTCAGGGCATTTGCTTCCGCGTGCGCGCATGCCGACGCACGCGGCTCGGCTGCCAGAGTGCGGCTTCGACCACCGTTCCCGCCTGTCAACGGATATGACGGTGTGTCAGTTTCTATGGGAGTTTCTGCATGTTCAAAAGGGTCCATGCCTCGCTGGGACGTTCCAGACACGCGGCGGGCAAGACCGGCAGACGGGCGCGGGGGATCGCGGCGGTCACCACCACTGCCGTCGTTCTCACCGTCGCCGCCACCGCCGCCTATGGCGCGGTTACCGATGGGGCCGAGACGGGATCGCACGCGCTCAAGCGCATAGGCACGGCCCCCCGCGTCCCGGCCGGTGCGACCGCGGCCGGCACGACCGCTTCGGGAACCACGCTGCATCTCAGCGTGAATCTCTCCCCGCGTGACCCGCAGGCGCTGACCGACTTCATCACAGAGGTGTCCACTCCGGGCAACCCCCGGTACCACCAGTACCTGGGCAAGGGGAAGTTCGCCTCCGCCTTCGGCCCCACCCGGGCCACCATCGCCGCCGTCGCCCAGGCGCTGAAGGCGGACGGCCTCACTCCGGGCAAGCTCAGTTCCGACGGCCTGTCCCTCCCGGTCACCGCCACCGTCGCGCAGGCGTCCCACGCCTTCGGCACCGGATTCAAGAACGTCCGGCTCAAGGACGGCACGATCGACTATCTCAACGCCTCGGCCCCGGCGCTGCCCGCCGACGTGGCGGCATCGGTGAGCGGGATCGTCGGCCTGAGCAACGTCAACTCCATCACCAGCCACCACACGGCCGTACGCCACCTGAGCGGATCGGCCTCCGTCACCGGCCCCCACCCACGCACGGTGGCCCCCCGGACGTACACCCCGGGGATGTGCACCGACTTCACCGACGCCGCGGGCCAGGCGGGTTTCGCCGACGGCACCGACTACTACAGCCCGGGGAAGCTGGCGGCCAACTACGGCATGACCAGCTCCGCCACCGCCGGCGCGGGGCAGACGGTCGCCGTGTTCGAGATGGAGAACGCCGACCCCAACAGCATTGCCACGTACCAGTCCTGTGTGGGCACCAACACCTCGGTGTCCTACCGCTACGTGGACACCACCGCCGGGTCGGGCACCCCGGCCGGAACCGACCAGGACGGCTACGGCGTCGGTACGGAGACGGCGCTCGACATCGAGGACCTGATAGGCCTGGTGCCGGGCGCGAGCATCATCGACTACCAGGGTCCGGACGCCGACAACGCGACCGACCAGAACGTGCTCGACGTCTACCAGCAGATGGTCACCGACGACCAGGCGCAGGTCATCTCCACCAGCTGGGGTGAGTGCGAATCGGTCATGGCCGGCGCGACGGCGAGCGCCGAGAACGCGATCTTCCAGGAAGCCGCGGCACAGGGCCAGAGCATCGTCGCGGCTTCGGGAGACAGCGGTTCCAGCGACTGTGCACCCGCGACCGGCTCCACCGCCAACGCGGTCGACGACCCCGCGAGCCAGCCCTACGTCACCGGCGTCGGCGGCACCACGATGACCGGGACGGGCAGCACCAAGACCCAGAAGGCGTGGGGGGTCTCCCAGGACGGCGGCAGCGGCGGCGGTGTCTCCTCACGCTGGGGCCCCGTCCTCTACCAGGGCGGCATCGCCACCACGACCAAGCGCGCCGTTCCGGATGTCGCCGCGCTGGCCGACCCGAACGACGGCTACCCGATATACACCCTGGACGACGCCGACTCGTCCAGCCCCGAGCCCAGCATCCTCGGCGGCACCAGCGGCGCGGCCCCGACGTGGGCCGCCGCCATCGTCCAGGCCAACGCCAGTACGGGCTGCCAGACGAACGGCCGGGTCGGCTTCCTCAACGACGCCCTGTACAAGGCCGCGCGGAGCAGCTACCCGACGAACTTCTGGGACGTCACCAGCGGCAACAACTCCGTATACGCCACCGGCTACACGGCGGCGGCCGGCTACGACGAGGTCACCGGCCTGGGCTCGCCCAAGGAGGCCGGCCTGATCACCTCGCTGTGCGCGGCCAAGGGCACCGCGGCCACGGGTGCCTCCACCTTCCACCCGCTCAGCAGCCCCAAGCGCCTGCTGGACACCCGCAACGGCACCGGTTGGGGCCTCAGCTCCATCCCGTCCACCAAACCCCTGGTCGCGGGCGGAACCGCCCCGGTCAGGATCGAGGGCGCCGGTGGGATCCCCAGCAGCGGCGTGACCGCTGTCGTGCTCAACCTCACGGTGACCGGCACCACCGGCTCGGGTTCGTTGATCGCCTGGGCCGACGGCACCGCCAAGCCGTCGACCAGCAACCTCAACTGGACCGGTGCCGGCCAGACCATCGCCGCCTCGTCGACCGTCACGGTGGCCGGTGACGGCGTGGTGGACCTCTACACCAGCAGCACCACCCACGTGATCGCCGATGTCCAGGGTTACTACACCAGCGGTACCACCGGGTCCACGTACACGGCGCTGAAACCGGCCCGCCTGCTGGACACCCGCTCCAAGGTCGGCATCTCCACCACCAGCAAGATCACCAACGCGGTGGTCAGCCTCAAGGTCCGCGGCCACGGCGGCGTGCCGACCGGCGCCTCCTCCGTGGTGCTCAACCTGACGGCCACCCAGACCGTCGGCTCCGGCTACCTGGAGGCCTACCCCGAGGGCGCCACCCGCCCGACCGCCTCCAACGTGAACTGGGCGGTCACGGGGACCACCATCCCCAACCTGGTCGTCGTGCCGATCGGCTCCGACGGCAACGTCAGCCTCTACGTCCACGGCACCAGCCACGTGATCGCCGACGTCTCCGGCTACTTCTCCACCAGTGGCTCGGCCTTCCACACGGTCACCCCGCTGCGCCTGCTGGACACCCGTACGACGTCGGCACTGGGCGCCGGCAAGACACTGGCCCTGCAGATCTCGGGCCGCGACGCCATTGCGTCCACCGGCGTCAAGGCCGTCGTACTGACCGTCACCGTCACCGGCACCACCGGCAGCGGCTACCTCACCGCCTGGGCCGACGGCGGCACCCGTCCGACGGCCTCCAACCTGAACTGGGTGTCGGGCAAGACGATCGCCAACCAGGTGATCGTGCCGGTCGGCTCCGACGGCAAGATCGATTTCTACGTCAGCAGCACCACCCAGGTGCTCGCGGACGTGGCCGGCTACATAAGCTGACGCCCACCGACGACACAACGGCGATGCCCCACCGGCCCCCGTGGTCGGTGGGGCATCGCGGTTACCGGCGAAGTTCCAGCCCTACCCCCTTGTATGTCGGGCCGTCCGCGTTCTCGGGGTGTCCGTCAGCCGCAGCATGGTGCTCCGAGTGGTGGACGAGCGCGGTCAGCGTCCTGATCGTCGCACTCATTGCCACCCGTCTGCCGGAGACCACCGCCCCCAGCGAGCCCGCTCCCGACGCGGCGGGTCCGAGGAAGAGCAAGCGGAGCGGAGTCCTCCGCGACCGCCCCTACCTCGCACTCTCCCTCCTCAACGGCGTGCTCATCATGCACATGGAACTCCTCGAGGTAGGAATGCCGCTCTGGGTCATGAACCACACCCAGGCTCCGGCATGGACCCGTCCGCACTCCTGTTCACCAACGTCCTGGTGGCCATCGGCTTCCAGATGCGCGTCGGCCGCACCGTCACCGACGTGAACGCGGCAGCTCGCGCCATGCGCCGCGGCGGCTACTGCCTCCTGTCAGCCTCCGCCGTCTTCGCCCTGGCCAGTACCCTCAACCCTCTGCTGTGCGCGACCGCCCTCTTCGTCGCCGTCGTCCTGCTCACCCTCACCGAACTCCTCCAGTCGGCCGGATCATGGGGCCTGTCCTACGATCTCGCCGACACCGCACGCCTCGGTGAATACCAGGGCGCCTGGAGCGTGGGAACCCAACTCGTCCGCTCCTGCGGCCCGTTCCTGGTCACCCTGGCCCTCTCGGCCCTGGACGCCACCGGCTGGCTGGTGATCGGCCTGATCTACGCCGTGGCAGCGGGCTGCGTCGCGCCCCTGTCCCGCCGGGCGGAAGCCGCCCACCACGTGACCGCACCAGGGCCATCGGGCATGGCGGAGCTCTGTGTGGCGTCTGATGGAAGCGTGGCGGAAGTACCCATCAGGGCACGTTGACCGGTTGAGCGGGTGGGACCGCCGTACGTAAAGGCAGGGGTCGCCCATCCGAAGGGGACGGCATCCGCTGGCTGTCGTTGACGACTCCCGCTCGTCCACAAAAGCCCGCCCACCAACCACAGGCTCTTGACCACCCCTTCAGGTGGATGCCGACGCCGACGGGTCGGGTCAGGCTCGTCTCATCGGGATATGACGGAGCGTCATACCCGGCGTATCACGGCGGCGGCGCACCCGGGCGCAGAAACGGGAATCGAACACCACTCTCACTGACCGTGACGGCTCCCCGTGATCGCTGCCAGAGCCGTCATTTGGCTCCACCCGGGGCGACTCCAACTGAACCCAGTTCGCGGATGATTCGTGAAGATCGGCGTCGTACGGTGGGTGGTCCCGGAGGCGGCTTGATTTGGGGCCACTGAGGCAGCGAGGGAAGCGTGTGACGGACGCGGGAGAGCGTCGGCATGATGGCCGCATGACGGATCGGACATCGCTGGAATCTGAGCTCGCTGCGTTCATGGGCGAGTACGAACGGGCCAACAACAGCCACGACATCTCACGCGTCGTGCCGTTCATCGCCGAGGACGCCGTGTACTGGTTCTCGGACGGTTCGCATCGGGGCATTGAGGAGATCCGATCCGCAATCGAGAAGACGTTCGCGAGGATCCTCGACGAGGTGTATGAGGTGCGTGAACTGGAGTGGCTTGTGCTCACCGCTGATGTCGCGGTGTGTCGCTATCTGTTCGCCTGGACCGGCGTTGTGAACGGCGAACCCCGCTCTGGCCAGGGCCGGGGCACTAACGTCATCGTCCGGCGGGACAGCGAGTTGAAGATACTGCATGAACATCTCAGCTCCTGATCCTCGGCAGGCGCTCACCTGAGCCCGCTGGTCTTGTTCACCTTGGTGCGGGCCAGTCGGTAGGACTCCGTTCCGTTCTCGATCAGGGTGGCGTTGAAGGTGAGCCGGTCCACGATGGCTGCGCAGAGCCGCGGATCGGTGAACGTCTTTGACCAGCCACCTGGGGCTGGCACATGTTCCTTTTCACGGATCGCTGCTGCCACCGGCCCGTATCCATGTCAGCCACGTCCTCGACGCCTGCGGCCACCCGCCCCGCATGATCCGCTGCACTCGACTGCAGGACCTGGTCAACACCATGGGTCCCAAACTTGTTCGCCGCCGCGCTCGGCATGAACCCCGAAGCCACCACGATCTATCTCGCCGACCACGTCGACCGCGGACGGATGACGGAGAGGACAGCTCACTGAAAATCGCACCTGGGAAAATAGGATTGCCGCCCGTCGGACACGCTGACACCATGCGGGGCGTGACCACTGCTGGAGCGCCGAACTGCCTGATTGTGACGGGGATGCCGGGCGCCGGGAAGTCGACCGTGACCAGGCTTGTCGCCGAGCGGCTGCCACGTTCCGCCCTGCTCGACGGCGATGAGCTCAACAGGATGATTGTCAGCGGATTCGTCTGGGCTCTGGGCGAGCCCGCCGACGAGGCAGCACAGCAAGTCGAGCTGTTGCACCGCAATCTGTGCGCGCTGGCGAACAACTTCGCCGACGCCGGCTTCACGCCCCTGATCGATGCGGTGATCCCCTCCCGCGAGAAGCTGGACTTCTTCCTCGATCTCCTCGCGCCTCGTCACGTCTTGTTCGTTGTCCTCACACCGGGCATCGAGGTCTGCCAACACCGCAACACGATCAGGGATCCACGTGAACGGTTCGACTTCGACGGCTACGAAGTCCTCGACGCCGACATGAAACGCGAATTCGGCGATGTCGGCTGGTGGTTCGACACCGCGGGCCTCACCCCCGACCAAACCGCCGATTGCATAGTCCGCGAAGCAAGCCGCCGTGCCCTCGTGAACTGACCGCATTCCGACTGCAGACGGAACCGGTCCACTTTCGGAGACACCTGGCACACATAGGCCGGAGCATGTGCGCTTCACCGAACGCCTCGTTCGAGGCGATCGTGATGCTGCTCTTCTCCTCGTGTTCGGTCAGAACCTGAAGAGCTTCTCTGCCCCGCGCCGGTCGAGTTCGAGGCAGCCGAGTTCGTCGATTTCCAGAAGGTCGACGCGTCCGTAGCGGGCGATGGTCTTGCCGAGCTGCTTGTCGGCGGCCGCTTCGACGGGCTCGTTCACCAGGGAGGCTGTGGTGGAGTAGCGGACGCGGTAGCCGGCAATGGCGGCCGCGGTGCGCAGGCCGATCAACAGGTGGGACTTCAGTACCTCCGGGACATGGCCCGGGGGTCGGGCTCCTGGGCCCAAGCCAAGACGGCCGGCATGGACGACCGGACCCTCAGCCGGGTTCGCGAGGCCCGAAACGGCCACTACCAGGAGTACCTGCGGACCGAGGCCATCGAGATCGACGGAGTCGTCGACACTCTCGCCGAGCTGTCGAAGTACGTCCGCATGGCCATCGTGACGACCGCGAAACGGGCGGCCTCGGTGGTCGACGGACACGGCGCCCACGGCGCCGACAGCCGACGGGCGGCGAACACGGACTCCAGCGCGGCCCGGCGCCGCCGGTACGGCCACCCGGTCGTGTCCGTCCCGGCCAGCCTGAGCAGATCGAAGGCGGAAGCGCACAGGTTCGCAAAATCCTGAGCGGCGGCGCAGGGGAACCCGTACGCGAATGCCCGGACAGGTGGGGCTACGCACGCGGGTTGTGGCTGCTATCAGCTGTCAGGTCGGGCGGTGCATGGGCAGGGAGTACAGGGCTGCGGGGGCAAGATGGCTTGGTTCGTTCGGTTCTGCCGAGCTGTTGACGAGTGCTGAGACGCGGGCCACGCTGCTGCGTCTCGTGCGCGTCCCGTCTCGGTGGCGAGGCTTCGCGCGTGGAAGGAGGTGGCTTCCACGCGTTCGAGAACACGGCGGACCCGGGCACGCTCGGCGCGGCGGGGATTGAGTGGATGCACCAGGGGACGGCAAGCCGTGCGGAAGGCCTCCAGCGCTTGATCAAGATCACGTGCATCGAGTGCGGGCTTCGGGACGCCGGCCTGCGGCGCGCAGCGCACGAGGTGGTCGAGAAGGGAAAGTAGCTCCCTCAGACGCATTTCGGCGACCGTGCGGACAGTCATGGGGACGACCAGCGCGGCTGCCAGAATCCCGCACCCGGCCCCCAGAACGGTCTCCTGGACGCGAAGTGCGAGCAGCTGCGGGGAGAGCGTATGCAGGACTGCGAGCACCATGCTGAGCGAGCCGGTGATGAAGAAGGTCACCGCCCAGTAGCTGCCGGAGGGGGTGTAGAACATCCCGAAGACGCAGGCGAGGAGAAAGGCCAGGGCCAAGGTGGTGTGCCCGTCGGCCAGGGCGGCGAGGCCGTATCCGAACGGCACCCCGGCGACGGTGCCGATCAGCCGCCGGCCGCTCTGCAGCAGCACGTCCCCGGTGTGCTCGGCATTGATGAAGACGACCCATGCCGTGGCCACGGCCCAGTACCACAGGTGCGGGGAGAGAAGATGTCCGCCGAGTACGGCGAGCGCGGCCGCGGCGGTCACCTGGAACGCCTGCCGCGTCGTATGCCGCCACGGGCCTGAAGGCTGTGCTGCCCCTGGACGCAGCGCCACACGGTCGCGCTCTGTCCGGTCGGTCAAGTCCGCCGTCTCCGCCCCCCTCATCGTGCTGGCGGAGGACGCCGTCGAATCCTCCGCTGCGCGGATCGCGAGTACGCCGAGGCGTTGCGCGGTCGCGTCCGCACGTGCCGTCCGCTCCAGCTCCGCCGCCGTGTCGCGGAGCGGCCCGACGGGAGCCTCGTACAGGAATTGCTGAAGCAGCAGCGCGGAGGTGTGCAGCCGGTCGAGACGTCGTTCGACTCTGCGGACGCCGGCTCCGCCGTCTGCGAGTAGATCTGACGTGGCCTGCTGTGCATCACGAAGCCGTCTGTTGAATGCCGCCCTCAGGCGCCTCAGGATTTCGTAGGACGTCGTGGGTACCAGACAGAAGCGAGTGACTGCGGCTGCCGCGAAGGCGACGGCCAACGCCCCAGTCAATTGCGGGAGTTGGTGGGGCTGGATCCTGGCGAACTGGGACAGGAAGTAGGCCATGAAGGCGAAGATCCCGAGGTCCAGGCCCCGTCGTCCGAAGCGGCGCGCATATACGGCGGTGAAGATCAGCGGGAGGAAGGCCAGGTGGGACGCGACGGGGAAAGGTGCCAGCAGGCCCCCGGCCGTCAAGGCGGCCAGGGTCACGGGAGCCCCGGCGAGCAGAGTGAGGAACTGGTTGCGGGGGTGCAGGTCGCCGCTCGCCAACGAGGTGACCACCGCTGTGAAGCCGCCGGCCAGAAGTACAACCGAGGGTTGATCCCGTACCGTCAGCGCGGCCAGGGTGAGAGTGAGGCCGAGGACGGCACGCAGCCCGGCGGTCAGACGCAGCAGCCCCGGGTCGGCTGCGGCCACCCGGTCCCGTAGCGACGCTGTTTTCGCAGCCACCGTGGATTTCCGTTCCTTCGTCTTGGTCGGCCGCTCCCGTCCGGCCTCGACGAGCGGGGCCGTGTGCAGCCCGGGATCACTGGCCTGGGGCCCGCGTTTTCGCAAGGCCTTGGGGACAAGTGGGGGCCTCGGTGTACCCGGGCGAAGGGGTCGCCTGGCCGGTTACTGCTTCCTCGCTCGTGTGGCCAGTCTGGTCCGGCGGGATGGCGGGCGGTATGCGTCAGGTGACTGCTTCCACAGCCAGGGGTGCCCTTATTCCTGGGGGCCGGCCGTCGCGAGGGTGCCCTCGATGAGGTCGCGCAGCTGGGATCGGGCGGTGATGCCCAGCTTGGGAAAGCTGCGGTAGAGGTGCGAGCTGACCGTGCGCGGGGAGAGGAAGAGCTTTTCGCCGATCTCCCGGTTGGTCAGCCCGCGGGCGGCGAGCCGGATGATCTGCTGCTGTTGCGGGGAGAGTTCGGCGAGCGCGTCGGGGGCCGCATCGGTGACGTCGAGGCCGGCGGCGCGCGATTCGGCGCGGGCGCGTTCGATCCACGGGCGTGCGCCCAGTCGCCGGAAGGTCTCCAGGGCCTCGGTGAGCGGCCCACGCGCCTCTGCGATGCGCCGACGGCGCCGCAGCCACTCGGCGAGGTCGAGCAGGGTCTGTGCGCGTTCGAAGGGCCAGTACTCCAGTGCTGGATCCGCCAGTGCCGCCCGGAAGTGCGGTTCGGCGTCGTCGGGGGCCGCCAGCAGGCCACGGGCTCGGCTGATCAGTGCACGCAGACGAGGGGAAGCGTTGTCCGCCAGAGCGGATGCCGAGTGCTCGACGATCAGGGCAGCCTCCTCATGGCGGCCGCAGCGCACAGCGGCGGCGGCCAGATCCGCGAGGGCCGGGTAGGAGGCGTGGTAGTGCACGGGCGCGCCGTCTGCCGTGAAGACCATGCGGAGTTGGCCGTAGGCGGTCTCGTAGGCGCCTTCTGCGGCTGCCGCGGCACCGAGCGCACGATGGGCATAGACGGCGACCGATCGGCTTTCCAGCGGATCGATCAGAGTGAGCGCGTCCTCGGCCCGGGTTCGGGCCGAGGACGCATCGCCCTGGAAGGCCAGCACGGTGGCGTCCACGGTGGCCGCACAGGCCACGGCGTGGTCGAGGCCGGCCGCCCGGCCGACCGCGGTGGTGCGGGCGCAGGCCTCACGGGCCTGTTCCCACCGTCCTCGCTCCAGGTAGGCCCAGGCGACCGCGCCGCCCAGACCCTCGGGCAGCGCTCCCTGCAGCTCCCAGCGGTCGAAGGCCTCGTCGAAGGCGCGGACGGCCTGTGGGGTCTCGTCCAGGAGCCACGCCATGATCCCGACGGCGGTGAGCCGCTCCGGCCGCTCTTCCGCCTCGGCGGCCAACTGCGGTAGCAGGCAGACGAGTTGGGCTCGGTCGTCGAAGGGGTCCGACACCGCCCTCACCCAGGTGCGCAAACCTGCGTGTGAGGCGCTCTCGGGAAGACGCCGCAGGATGTCATGGATGCGGTGGCGCTGGGTGTCCTCCCCGGAATAGAAGCGGACCACGGCGGCGCCGGCCACGAGGTCCAGCCCGGCGGCGGGCTGGGAGGCCGCCAACTGCTCGGCGCCGTCGGCCAGTCGGGAGAAGACCACGCTGTGGCGCACGGTCAGGACCGCCAGCCGTCCGGCCTGCACGGCGGCGGAGGCCAGCAGGGTTGCGTCATCCGTGCGCGCGCATGCCGCAGCGACCAGTTCCTCGACCCAGGCGATGTCTCCGGTGAACACGGCCGCCGCGGCGGCTTCGACCAGCAGCCGGGCACTGTCCTCGCGCTGCGGTGCGAGTTCCGCGGCGCGCTGCAGGGCCTGGGCCGCCGCCGCATGCCCGCCGCGGCGGCGGGCCCGGCCGGCGGTCCGCTCCAGCTCCGCCGACGCGGCCGCGTCCGGGTGCGGGCAGGCGGCGGCAAGATGCCAGGCACGCCGGTCCGGTTCGTCCCGCAGCATCTCGGCGAGCGCGAGGTGAGCCTCGCGCTGGGCGCCCAAGGACGCGGCGTGATACACGGCGGACCGGACCAGTGGGTGGCGGAACCGGACGTCCCGGCCGGTCCGCCGGACCAGCCCGGCCTGCCCGGCCGGCAGCCAGGCCGCGTCCTCGGCGCGCGGCAGCCCCGCCGAGACGGCGATCGCGGAGTCGGCGCTGTCCATGGCGGCCAGGAGCAGCAGAGCCCGCATGGTGGAGGCGGGGAGACCGTTCAGGCGAGCGGCGAAGATCCGCTCCAGGTGATCGGTGAGCGGAAGCGGACCCGCAGACGGCAGCCCCGCAGCCGTGTCCTGTGCTGAGGCTGTCCTCGTCAGTTCCACCAGCGCCAGCGGGTTGCCGCCTGCCTGGTCGAGGATCCGCGACCTGGTGTGCCCGGTGGGGCTCTTCGGCTGCAGGTCCAGCAGCTGATGGGCCGCAGCTTCGTCGAGCGGTCCCAGGGTGAGCATCGGCACATGACGGTCGAATCCCGGAAGGTGATCGCCGCCACGGGCACCGATCAGCATGGTGACCGGTTCACCTTCCAACCGTCTGGCAACGAAGGACAGCGCATCCAGGGAAGCACGATCGAACCACTGCGCATCGTCCAGCACCACGAGCACCGGATGGTGGTCGCCCAGGCCTGACAACAGGCTCAGGACGGCGACCCCGACCAGCATGAGATCGGGTCCCGGCGTGGCCGACCCCTCGCCGAAGGCGTCCTGCAGCGCCGCGCGCTGCCTCCCCGGCAGTGCGTCCGCCTCGGCCGGCACCGGCCGCAGCAACTGATGCAGTGCGGAGAACGCCAGGCTCGACTCCGACTCGCTCCCCTCGGCCCGCAGTACGCGGGCGCCGCCGGCTTCAGCCCGGCGCACCGCGTGCTCCAGCAGCGCGCTCTTCCCCGTGCCCATGTCACCGACCAGCATCAGCACCGGGTCGGCCGACACCGAGTCCACCGCACGAATAAGGCGTGCCAATTCCGCGTCCCGGCCGACGATCAGCTCCCCCGGATCCGGCTCCGGTCCCATGACCGCACCGCGGTCGCCTGTGTGCTCGTCCACGGAGTCTCCCGGAATCGCGGCTTTCGATCTCAGTCGCCTTGCCCTGGCCCGCCCAGGCTACAAGCGGCCGGGCCCAGTGCCCGGGCCATGCGCGCAGGTGCAGTCACGTTACGGATACCGCGCGCGCCGAGGCCGCTCGTACGGTTCCAGGAAAACCTCCACATTCCCAAGGACGCCCCATGGAACACATCACGCTCGGCAACGTCACCATCACACGAGTATGGGAGTACTTCGGTTCCGTCGAAATGACGCCCGACACCTTCTTCCCCGAAAGCCCGAAGGAAGTGTGGAACGACGGTGCATCCTGGCTGACCCCGCATTTCCTCGACTCCGAGACCAATATCGTCAATTCCGCGATCCAGACCTGGCTGCTGCGCAGCGGAGGCAAGACCATCCTCGTCGACACCGGCGTGGGCAATCACAAGGACCGCCCGTACGCGCCGGTCTGGAACCGCCGCGAAACAGGCTTCCTGGCCAATCTCGCGCGCGCCGGCGTCGCGCCCGAGGACGTGGACATCGTGATCAACACACATCTCCACATCGATCACGTCGGCTGGAACACGTACCTGAACGACCGGCAGTGGGTACCCACTTTTCCCAACGCCACCTATCTGATGCCGAAGGACGACTTCGACTTCTGGAATCCCGAGAACGACCACAAGCCACTGCTCGGCCGCGGCAACCAGAACGTCTTCGAGGACAGCGTGGCCCCGGTGCACCAGGCCGGCCAGACGCTGCTGTGGGAAAACAGCCACCAGATCGACGCCGACCTCCGCCTCGACGCGGCTCCCGGACACACCCCTGGCTCCTCCGTACTGACCCTCACCTCCGGGACGGACCGCGCGGTGTTCGTCGGCGACATGCTGCACAGCCCCGTGCAGATCCTCGAACCCGACTCCAACAGCTGCTTCTGCGAGGACCCCGCGGCCGCCCGCGCCACCCGCCGCAAGGTGCTGGGCTGGGCGGCCGACAACAACGCACTCGTGATCCCCGCGCACCTGGGCGGCCACGGTGCCGCCGAAGTGGCACGCGAGGGAGACAAGTTCGCCATCAAGGGCTGGGCCCCCTTCGCCCCGTACACCGAGCAGGCCTGAGTCCTGCGGAAAGACACGAGACTTGACTTCCTCCCCTCGTGAAGCGAGGGGGATTCCTACGGCTCGCGCCGTGGGGTTTTCTGCTTCGTCGCCGACTGCCCGCCCGGAGTGCTCCGTTGAGGTCTTACACCGGCTCCACAGACAGATGCCGCCAGCCCGGCGGCCAGAAGGTTGTGCGCCGCGTTCACGTCCCGGTCATGGACCGTGCCGCAGCCGCACGTCCAGGTGCGGACATGCAGCGGCATCTTGTCCTGCAACGCGCCGCAGTGGGAGCACAGCTTGGACGAGGGGAAGAAACGGTCCACCACCACCACGTCCCGCCCGTACCAGGCGGCCTTGTACTCCAGCATGCTGCGGAACTCCGCCCAGGCCACGTCGCTGATGGCGCGGGCGAGTTTCCGGTTTTTGACCATGTTGCGCACGGTCAAATCCTCGATCACGAGCGTTTGGTTGTCACGCACGAGCCGGGTGGTCAGCTTGTGGAGCAGGTCCCGGCGCCGGTCGGCGATCCGGGCGTGAATTTTAGCGACTTTGCGCCGGGCTGTGCGGCGGTTGGCGCCCTCACCCGGGGCCTTGCGGGACAGCTTGCGCTGGGCCTTGGCCAGACGGGCGCGGTCACGGCGCTCGTGCCGGGGGTTGGCGACCTTCTCCCCGGTGGACAGGGTCAGCAGGTTCTGAAGGCCGACATCGATGCCGACCGCGCTGTTCGTGGCGGGAAGCGGCTTCACGGACGAGTCCTTGCACAGCATCGAAACAAACCAGCGTCCCGCCGCGTCCTGCGACACGGTCACAGTGGACGGCTTGGCGCCTTCGGGCAGCGGCCTCGACCATACGATGTCCAGCGGCTCGGTCATCTTCGCCAGGGTCAGCTTGCCGTCGCGGAAGCGGAAGCCGCTGGCGGTGTACTCGGCGGACTTCCTGGATTTCTTCCGCGACTTGAAGCGGGGGTACTTGGCCCGCTTGGCGAAGAAGTGGGTGAACGCGGTCTGCAGGTGCCGCAGCGTCTGCTGGAGCGGCACCGAGGAGACGTCGTTGAGGAAGGCCAGTTCCTCGGTCTTCTTCCACGCCGTCAGCATCGCCGAGGTCTGGTTGTAGTTGACCCGCTCCGTGCGCGTCCACGCCTCGCTGCGGGCGGCGAGCGCCAGGTTGTAGACCTTCCGCACACACCCGAACGTCCGCGACAGCTCGGCTGCCTGCGCATCACTGGGATAGAAGCGGTACCTGAACGCCCGCTTCACACCGTTCACGGCCACGCCCACACGCTAGCCAGACCACAGGTACAGATCAAACCTGCGCGTCAGGACACTGGGAGCCGCCCTGACGGCCCATCCCCGCTCTGCCCTGCTCCGCAGCCGTTTCGTTTCCTCCCCCGGCTGAAGCCGGGGGTACCCACGAAAGGACCCCGATGAGCCACCACACCGACCCCATCGTGACCACGGCGCAGGGAGCCGTCCGCGGCCTGCGCCAGGGCGACACCACCGCTTTCCTCAACATCCCCTACGCCGCCCCGCCCCGCGGCGCCGGCCGATTCGAGCCGCCGCAGCCGCACGAACCGTGGGACGGCGTACGGGACGCCACCGTGCCGGGGCCCAACGCGCCGCAGTCCGAGCGCAAGCTCGGCAGCGTGGACATGTCCCCCTACTTCGGCACCGGTTGGAGCCGCGGCGAGGACCACCTCACCGTCAACGTCTGGACGCCCGCCGCCTCTGGCGGCGACCTGCCCGTCATGGTGTTCGTCCACGGCGGCGGATTCGTCGCCGGATCGACGCGGTCCGCACTGTACGACGGCTCCGCCTTCGCCCGCGACGGCGTCGTCCTGGTCACCCTCAACTACCGGCTCGGCATCGCCGGGTTCCTCGACATCCCCGGCGCGCCCGCCAACCGTGGTCTGCTCGACGTCGTCGCCGCACTGGGCTGGGTGCGGGAGAACATCGCCGCCTTCGGCGGTGACCCGCACAACGTCACCCTCTTCGGTCAGTCGGCCGGGGCGACCATCGTCGGCGGCGTCCTCGCCACCCCCGAAGCCGCAGGCCTCTTCCGCCGGGCGATCGTCCAAAGTGGCAGCGGCCTGGGGGCGTTCACCACCGAGCAGGCCGCCCGCGTCACCCAGGCAGCGGCCCAGGCCCTGGGCATCGAGCCCCGCGCCGACGCCTTCGCGGACATCTCCGACGACCGCTTGGTCGAGGCCGCCTCCCGGCTCGCGGGCATCGACCTGCAGACCGGGACGCACCACGATCCGCTGATCGGACTCAGCCCCTTCAGCCTGGTCTTCGACACGCAGCCCGCCGAATCCGTCGCCGCCGGCCTGAGCGCCGACGTCGACCTGCTCATCGGGACCAACACCGAGGAGGGAAACCTCTACCTGGTCCCCGTGGACAAGTACGCCACCTCGACCGCCGGGGACGTCGACGACGTGGCGGCGCGCGCGCACCCGAAGCCGGCGCGACTCGTCGAGACGTACCGGAAGGCACGCCCCGATGCGTCCTTCGGCGAGCTGCGCTCCGCCATCATGGGCGACGCACTGTTCGGCGCGGGCAGCTGGGCCCTGGCCGACGCACATACCGCTCACCCCGAGTCCGCCACCTATGCCTACGAGTTCGCCTGGCGCTCCCACGCTCTGGACGAAGAGCTCGGCGCCACCCACGCGGTCGAGCTGCCCTTCGTCTTCGATCTCGCGCACCTCCCTCAGCTGCACGGCCCATCCGCCCTGCTCGGCCCCGACAAGCCTCCCGCGGATCTCGCCGCCCGTATGCACGTCACCTGGGTACGGTTCGCCAGGACCGGCAACCCCGGCTGGGACGCGTACGACGACGAGCGCCGGGCCACGATGCGCATCGACGCCGAGTGGACCCAGGTCGACGACCCCCGCAGCCAGGAACGACAGGCCTGGCGCTGACCCTCCGGCCACCCTTCCCAAGGACACACCATGACCAGAACCGTCATCACCACCGAGAACGCACCTGCCCTGGCAGCCCCGCTGTCCCAAGGCATCCGCAAGGGCCCCGTCCTGCAGGTCTCCGGGCAGCTCCCGCTCGATCCGGACACGGGCGAGGTCGTCGGGACCACGGTCGCCGAGCAGACCGAGCAGACCCTGCGCAATGTCACCGCCGTACTCAAGGCGGGCGGTGCGGGCCTGGAGGACGTCGTGATGCTCCGCGTGTACCTCACTGATCCCGCTCACCTGGCCGAGATGAACGGGGCGTACGCGGCGGCCGTCGGCGGGCCCTTCCCCGCCCGCACCACCGTCTACATGCAGCTTCCGCCGGGACTGCTCGTGGAGGTCGACGCCCTGGCAGTGCTGGACGACTGACGACGATGGCCGGTCGTCTGACGAGGGCGTGCACCAGCCTGAGGGTTCCGCCGGCGCAACTGCTGGACGCCCTGTGCGCACTCGCCGGACGACCGGCGTCCTCCTGCGGGCCTCATCCCGTACGTCGCGTCCACCGGCAGGTGCTCCAAGCAGTGGGGTCCTCGCCGCTGGGCGCGCTGCAACCAGGCGATGTGAGCGCGGCCACGGACGTGCACGCGGGCCTCTTGAACGTCCAAGTCCCGCCCCACGCCGATACGGCCGCCCTCTGCATCCGCCGCACGGTCGACGACCTCGGATCATCCGACCTGTGGGAGCTGGCCCGCGGCACCGCCCTTACCCGGGACGATCTCACGTGGGGCGCTGCCGCGACCCTGGCGGAGGGACGTCTCGGGAACAGAGACCTTCTGGACGAACTCGCCGCGCACACTCTCGCGGAGGAGATCGCCGAACGGCCCCCGTGCCACTGGGGCCGACACCACGCCGATGCGGTACGCGCCGCGCTGTACCGGAGCCTGGCCGACCTCGCGGATGCCCTTCTGGAAGTGTCGGAGTCGACCCCGGCATTCCTGGACTGGACCGCCGACGACAACAGCGAGAGGTACGCCACCGCGGTGATCGACGGGATGGCATACGGCCTGTTGATCCAGACGGTGCAGAACGCGTCCTCGGCCGCCGAGCCCGTCTGGTACCACCCCGCGCTCCCTGCCGCACGCACCGTTTGGCAGTGGCGGATCGCGAGCGGGCCGGCCGACCGTGCCTCCCACAGCTGTGGGCCCTTCCCCTCCGCGCTCGCTGCACGGCACGCCGCCGAGTGCGCGATCACGGCACTTGCCACCGGGAGATGTGGCCTGTGAGCAGCCAGTCGGCACGCGGCCCTGAGCTGCAGCTACAGGACGCGCAACCGCCCGCTCCGTCAGCACCACTGGCACGCCGCACAACGCCACCCTCACCGAACAACCACAGAGGTAATCCTCTGGCGCGTGTGGTGTCCGCCGACATCCTCCGCAGGGTGTCGCGGCTGTCCGTCGGCCCTTCCACGTAGACGCGCAGGCCGCCGAGCTTCTCCTTGAGATCAACGAGGCGGTGGCCGGGAAAGACCGCGTGAAGCTGTTCATGCGTATGCTCCAGCAGCTGCCGCCAGCCCGGCCCCACGGCGTGAATCCGTCCGGGGTGTGCACCAAGGCCAGTGGGGGTGTCGGTCATTTCCCCATCCTCGCGCGGCGCGTACCTGCTGGCTCTCCCCGCCCGGCGCTCCTGTTCCGGCACGAGTGCGGGTCAGGTCTGGTGAGGGGCGCAGTGGCCCGAGCGGGGATCTCGGCGAGTAAACCCGCCGCACCTTGCGGCACTGACCAGGAAGGCGGCCGCACGGCGGACGGCACTTCGTGCCGCGCTGGCGGTGCGTGCCCGGGCCGGCGGCAACCCGGGGCCCGCGCCGAGTCCGCTTTCACACAAGGGGGAGGCTGTTGTCCAGGGTGGGATTCGCCTTCACGGCACGGTCGCGGACCAGGTTGTAGTGGACGCGTTCGGAGGGGTGGTCGCGTCGGATCCAGGGGATTGTCGAGACGAAGCTTGCGAACTCGGCTGCGGCGGCTATCACGGCGTCGCTGTCGCGTTGGCCGATTCCCAGTTGCATGGTGAGGATCGCCCACTGGGCTGTCCAAATCTCTGACCCCGAGGCGCGGATGATCTTGTCTGTGGTGTCGTACATGCGATGCACACTGGGCGGTATCCAAAACCGCTCCCGGTTTTTGCGCGCCCGGTCGGTGGCGAGAATGAACTCGGTCTCGAACTGGGAGCGGGCTGCTGCAGGCAGATAGAAGTGCACCCCTGTTTGCTGGTTGAAGTCGAAATAGCTGCGGGAGAGCGGGCGCGCGTCAAGGGGCGTGGGCTGGTGACGCAGGTCGAGAGCTACATGGACGAGTTGGCTCATCAGCACACAGGTGATGAGATGACGTTCGGCCTCCGCGCACTCGGCCCGTTTCGCATCCTCGAGCGCCTGCCTCAGGACGTGCAGAGCACGCAGGTGGTAGCCGTTGCCGCGCAGGGCGATGACCTCGTCGTGGACGGCATACAAGGCGGCGGGCGCATAGGGGCCCTGGAGCTGCCGTATCCGCTGCGCCGCCCAGACGGCGGCCATGCGGGCGGACTGCTGGCGCAATTCGATCGCGCAGATCCGCAGCATCTCCGCCTCGAGCCCCGGATCCGGCGAGGTGGGGTACTGGGCCAGCGCCCACATGCACACTTCCGTCAGCGCGGCAGCGCGGCCGTCCTTGCTGACGTGGGCGTCTTGCAGGTCGCCCAGGAGTCCGGCCAACCAGTCGATGTCCGGCGGCTTGCTGCGGGAGCGGATCGTGCCCGGCACCAGATGAGTGAGGGCCGCAGGCAGGGGCTGGCCGATGGCCAGGAACGGCGCGGGATAGCGGGAAGGGCCTTCCGGCGGCAGCTGTTCGACGCGCTCCTTCAGGTGCGTGCGCAGGCGGTAGCTGCGGCTGCGGGCCGGGCTGCCTTGCGGGCGGGTCCTGTTGCGGGGGAGAGGGGCGCCGCGCACCTGGGCGGCAAGGCCGGCCAGCGCGTGGGAGGCGTCCTGGCGAAGGTCGTGGTCGCCGACGTCGAGTTGGGCGTGCAGCGCGGCGAGCGCAGCCTCCAGGCGGGCGGGGGAGAGCTTTTCTAAGCGGACCGCCGACACGTCGGGCGCGGGAATGTGCAGGGCTATGGCGCGGTGCACATTGTGCACGTGGCGCACGGTCAGATCCCACTTGGCGGCGAGGCTCTTCTTCGCCACTGGTGTCGGCGCCATCCCCGCGGCCCGCAGCCAGATCGAGGCGTTGCGGGGGCTGACTTCGCCCATGCCTACCAGCTTCGTCACGACGGTGACGGGATGCTCTTGCCGGCCGGAAGCCTCTTCCACCGTTGCCCCCGAGGAATGACGATCGGACCGATATTTCTGATCTGTGTCACGTTAAGTGGCTTGGATGGAGGTGTCTACATCGTGGGGGTCATGGTGGAGGCCGGCGCCCGGCCGATGGACGGGTTCAACCGCCGTCGGCCATCCGGCAGATACACCCCGAGGGGGATTTTTCGATGCTGGCACTTGAGTGGTCCGCCCTCACCGTCCTGGTTCTCCGTCACCTCGTGCACTTTCTGACGGTGCGGTGTCTGACCCGCAGTCAGGAACGCCGCGAGCGCCAGCTGTTGCAGTTCTTGGCCGCATGCGGAGACGGCAGCGCAGCTCGTCGCCCCGTCGCCGAGGCGCTGCGCGCGTTGCAGGCGGCGCCAGGCGTCGCCGAGCCTGGTCGGCGACACCCCTCCCGCGCTCGAGGTGCCGCCCGCGGCGGGAGCAGAGGCAGAGGCTGATTCGGGAGGGTCGCTACTGGCCCACTTTCAGCGTCGCCGACCAGACCCCTGCTGGCGCGCACCCCGGTGCGGTCTACGTAGAGGATTGCGTTCATGATCTCGCGCAGGTCATGTTCGGGCGGCCGACCGAAGTCCAGGGCCCGGCCGCGACGTTCGAAGCGCCACGCGGACAGGACCGGCTGAATCAACTCCCAGCGGGCATCGGACAGATCACTCGGATACGCACGGCGGTCGGCCATGTCCTGGACTTACCGCCGGCCGGGGGCGTGCACCCAGGCGTGCATCCTGCCTGGTGGAAGCACGGCACAGATCCGGGCGTCCTGGAATGAGACAGGCGTAAGCCGACTCACTCCCCAGACGTCACACCATCGGCCTCAGGAAGCGAGACCACCTCGGCGGCCCCACTCGCACCAGTTCAACGGCGGGCGCAATAGCGGAGCTATCACCGCATTAGAGATGAAAACGACCTCTCAGCAAGGCCCAGAGGCCCGGAGCACGGTCATAAGGAGGAGCGCTGAGAAAAGAGGGAGGCCACCGCCGTACGTAGTAGTCACGCTGTGTCCAGCGGCCACCCGTGAACTTCGACGCCCTCGATCGTCGTTGTCAGCAGATGCTCGGGCACCTCTTGCGGGGTGTAAGGGAGGATCAACGGCATGCTAGGCCAGCGCTATTGGACAGAAGCCGCTTCGGACAGCCCAGGGTCACACGTCCCCGCGTGCCCGGACCGTTGCCTCTTGCCGAAGCCGGGATAGCACCGCAAGAGACTGCTCAAGAGCTCCCTGATGGATCACGGGGCGGGTGTTGGCGAGTTCGCGCCGGATCTGTACCGCTTCGGTGATCGCTTCCAGTGCCTCCTCTTGGCGTCCCAGATGCCCCAGCCGGATGGCGAGGTTGTTCAGGCTCATGGCGAGGTCGGGGCGCTGCTGGGGGTCTTGGTTGGAACGTTCGCGTTGCAGGTTGGCGATGAGCTGGGTCAGGCGTGCTGCCCAGGGGGCAAGGTTGCGGCTAGCGCTCGGCAGCTGGTCGGCCCACTGTTCCAGGCTGGCGAGCGATGCATCTGGCGCATTGGTGATCTCGTTGAGCGCGTCGAGCAGGGGCTGGGGTTCGGCGGTCTGGGTGGTGACTTCCATGGCCGGCACCACGAGGGTGTCGGCGTGCTGGATGCAGAGGGTGGTCAGGTGGGCGTCGAGTTGATGCTGGAAGGCGGGTTGGGCGGCGGCGCGGGTGTAAACGGTCAGGACCTGGGTGGCCTGGCGTTGGCTGCCGCCGGGGATGACCTGGTGGGCGAGGTCGGGGTGGGTGAGCAGGCGGCGTCCGATGAAGCGTTCGGTGAGCCGATCTGGTTGGAGGGTGTCCCAGGGGCGGCCGGGTGTGGTGGGCGGGTAGAGGGCAGTGATCCAGTCGCGTACGGCGTCGCGCCGGTCGCGTGACTGGTCCTTGAGAGCGGGCAGGCGGGCGAGGAGGTCGTCGGCTTCACCAGTGGTGTCGGCTCCGGCGAGGAAGACCGCGGCGAGGGCGTCGGTGAGCGTCGCCAGGGTGAGCGTGGTGCGCAGCTGGGTGCTGCTGGTGGACCAGTAGCGTTCTTCGTGTTTGAGCAGCCGGTCTTCAACTGCGCTGTCGCCCTGGGCTTTGGCCGGGTCGGCCGGATCCTGGTCCTGGTGGGAGGCGATGTCGAGGAGGTCGGCCAGGGCGCTCATGTGCAGGGTCAGGGCGGTGGTCTGTGGACTCTGGTCTTCTGCACGTGGGGCGTGGCCGCGCTCCGGCGCGGCGGCGCTGGTGTGGGTGAGCCGGGTGGCGGTGGCGGGCCAGTCGTGGTGCTGCAGGTCGGTGACGTGGGGCAGTTGGCCGGCGTAGGCGTGGATGGCCTCGCGGTAGGCGGTGGTGCGCGAGTGGCCGGGGTCGGGCTCCAGCGGGGGCAGGTCGATGGTGGGGGCGCCGTCCAGCAGCTCCTCCGCCAAGGCGCTCTGGGCCTGCAGCTGCCTCCACCAGTCACCCGCGGTCCGTGCCACCAGGAGCAGCTTCACCGGTGTGCTGCCGGTGTGCCGGAAGGCCGCCTCGAGGAGGGCGGCGAGCTGGGCGGTGCGGGTTTCGGCGTAGTCGACGACGACCAGCAGCGGCACCGCCGCCTGCGCCAGCACATCAAGGCTCCCGGGCCCCGTGTCGGGCCGCAGCCACAGCACACTCCTCGCCACCCATTTGCTCTATGTGGGGTACACCACGATCGCGGAAACGTGGACACTTCCCACGAATCCGTCATCCGAAGGATCACCGCCAGAATTATCCTTTAATCCGACTGTGATTTTCACGCCAGGGCTTTGCACTCCGCCAGTCACGTGCCACCCGTCGTTCTCGACGACAACTTCCATCTGCCGCAACCAATGTTGAGAAGGGTGGAAAGTCGCGTTGGTCGAACCACTGCTGCCGCCCTGGCCGGAGCGGGCGCCGGGGCCGCTGCCGGTGGTGGACCGGCTGTGTCTGCAGGGCATTCTGTACGTCCTCTGCAACGACATAGCCTGGCAACTGCTGCCGCTGGAGCTGGGTTTCGGCTCCGGGCAGACCTGCTGGCGGCGCCTGGAACGGTGGCAGCAGGCCGGTGTCTTCGACCAGTTGCAGCGCATCCTGCTCGCCGAGTTGAACGTGGCCGGCGAACTCGACTGGTCGCGCGCGTGTGTGGACGGCTCCCACATCCGCGCGAAACAGGGGGAGCCGACACCGGTCCGTCGCCGGTCGACCGGCGGAAGACGGGCAGCAAACACCACCTGATCTGCGACGGACGCGGCACCCCGCTCAAGGTCATCACTACCGCTGCCAACGTCAACGACGTCACCCAGACCCTCGCCCTGGTCGACGGCATCCCGCCCGTTGCAGGCCGCCCCGGCCGCCCGCGCCGCCGCCCCGACTCGCTGCTCGGCGACAAGGGCTACGACTCCAACTCCCACCGCGAAGAGCTGCGCAAGCGGCGGATCCTGCCGGTCATCTCCCGCAAGGGCTCCCCGAACATCAAAGGTCTGGGCAAACTCCGCTATGTCGTCGAGCAGACCTTCGCGCTCCTCCACCAGTTCAAGCGCCTCGCCGTCCGTTGGGAACGCCGCACCGAACTCCACGACGCCTTCGTTTCATTGGCCTGCGCCCTCATCTGCTGGAGGCGGCTGAAGAAGCACCGATCATGATCGTGTTGCGAGCTCATAGCGCCCTGTGTCCACGTTTCCGGGGGCGGGGCGACCTGGCTGTCAAGGTGCTCGATATGCCGTGCCGTGCCGAACGAGGATGATTGAGCCCGGTGCGATGCACCACATCAACCCAAGCTGATAAGTCGCAGCCGGACCGCCCCGCGGTCAGGGCTGGTCGTACCAGGCAAACGCTGCGATCCGCCAGCCCTCGGAGGTGCGGACGAACTGGATGGTCTTGGTCCCGTCTCCCTCGAACGGCTCACCATCCAAGATCCCGGACTTGCGGTACTCGCCGAACCGCGACGCGATATCGCCCGCGATCTCTGTCCGTTCAGAGGTCTCCCACTCGGAGAACTCGACCAGCCGACCGTCGGTCAGCAGCCGCTGGCGAGGCTCGATGAACTCGTCCACGGTGTAGACCGTGAACTCCGGGCCGGTCTTGACGATCACGCCACCCGGAAGAATCAGCTGGCGGATCCGGGCCACGTCGGCAGCCTTGCCGCCCCGGTTGTCAAAGGCATCGAAGAACTCGGCGGTCACGACGTCTATCTCGATCTTGGACATGGCGCGACAGTAACAGCGAAGGGGCGGCGGACGTCGTCGGTCTCGACGGGCTGCGGAATGTCGTCGTGGCAGACCGTCGCGCGCCAGTTCAAGCGCCTCGCAGTCCGCTGGCAGACGGCTCGACCTCCACAACGCCATAGTCTCCCTGGCCTGCGGACTGATCTGCTGGAGACGACTCAACAGCCCTTCACCATGATCGTGTTACGAGCTCGCAGGGAGCGAAAGAGGCTTTCCGTCTGGGCCCGTGGCCGGGATCAGCTCCCCGACACCGGTCACCACCTTGCTCGAGTCGGCGGCGAGAGCGGGCGCGATCGACACGATCAACGCAGCAGCGAGCAGAGCGCCGATGAGGCGCATGCGTCTTAAACGGTGCACGTGGTTCCTTCCCATCGCGCGGCGGAGCCCAGGCGGTGGGGGGACGTGCGTACACCCGTGGCCAAATCAGGAGCTGTCAAATTACATGCCCCTGCCATACCCGTTAAACGCATATGTGCACTCGCGCGAAGATACACTCCATACTTCCGCATTATGGTGAGTTCGCTGCACAACAGGCGGTCCCCTCACCGGGGTTCACGCCAGCCAACCCCACACCCTCTTCGGGATTGAAATCGAACACCTGCCCCGCTGGTGATTGCTTGAGGTCGACGACATGGTCGCCGCTGTCGCGGGCTTGGACGCCCTCCACGTCGATGCCGAGGCGGGTGCCGTGCTCCACGACGGCCTCCTTGCACCCGGCGTCCACCCACGCCTTCATCACGGTGGGCGCGTTCGCCATCACCCTGTCCAGCCGGGCGATACCGATGGCGAGCCCTTCGCCGGTGGGGTCGGAGAAGGTGGCGGTGGCGCTGTAGGTGTAGCCGTTGAGGGTTTGTGGTTTGTCGGTTTCCAGGAGTGGGTCGACGCTGATGAACCGGGCGAGGACGGGGTCGTACTCGCGGGCGCCGATGTGGGTGAGACCGGAAGATGAATCACGTCTCTTGCCGAGGAAGGTCTTGTCGTCCGGCCAGGTTCCGGTGCCGCCGGTGCGGAAGGCGCCGAAGGGGGTGGTGTAGCGCTTGGTGATGGCCTGGGTTGTGGCGTCCAGGGCGAGGCTGGATGTGCCGTCGTGGTCCGCGGCGAGGTAGGAGAGGGTCGAGGTGCCGGACTTGTTGCTGCGGACCGCGATCGCGGCGGAGCGGGCCGAGTAGTAGCGCTGAGCCCAGTACTTGATGGTGGAGGTGCTGGTGTCCAGGTGGACTTCGGTGGCGCCGGGGTAGAGGACGGTCTCGCCCGTGGTGTTGCGGCGGATGAGGAGGCTGCCGTCGGCGTCGTAGATGTACCCGGTGGTGCTGCTGCCTTCCACCAGTTGGCCGAGGCGGCTCTCGTTGTCCCAGGTCAGCTGGTCGACGCCTTCATCAGGCCCCGGAGTGGGCCAATAGGCGTGCGTAGCGCTCGGTCTGCCATCCGATGGCGTCCAGAACCCCGCGGAGCAGGAGCGAGTCGCCGCGGCCGGGGAAGACGTGGACCACTTCCGTGAGCGGCGAAGTGCCCAGTCCGTTCGCGTACTCATCCAGGGCCGTGCGCCTGGCCGCGGCTGCGCGGGCCGGGGCGGCCAGTGCGGCCGGCGATGGTTCATCGCGTCCTGTCATGCGTCCTGATCCGACGCGTTCGCCAGGGAGGATCGTGGCCAGGAGATCACGGCCCTGTGCGATGTCGGCCGGGAGGAGGTATGAGCCGAAGACCGGGACATCACACGATGCTGCCGCGCCGGCCACCGCCCGGTGGATCAGGATGTGGTCCGGATGGCCGGTGAGTCCGTCCGGTCCCACTGTGAGCACGACATCAGGAATGATCTTCTGGATCTGGTCGGCAATGACGTCGGCCAGGTCTGAGACCGATGCGGTGGTCAGTGAGCCGGGCGTCGGCCGTCCTGCGGTATCTGTCCATCGTCCCTCGGCCAGCCAGTTCCACTCGCTTACGCCGAGTCTGGTGCATGCCGCATCCAGTCGAGCGGCACGGCGTCGACGCGCCTTGGCGGTAGAAGGGGCGTCAGGTTCTGCGGCCTCCCCGCCCGAAGCAGTAATCAAGACGACACGGCTTCCCTGCCGGCTCAGCATGGCGATCGCAGCACCGTGGGCGAACACCTCGTCGTCGGGATGCGCAGTCACCACAAGCGTCGTCGAGCCCCGGCCCAGATGACGGAACAACACGGCAGTCCCTTTCCGGGGCCAAAGCCCACTGATCGCAACCTGACAGCATCAGAAACAGCCACGAAGCTCACTGGCCGACCATGTCCAGCCAGGTTCGGTACTGACGGCTGAAAGGCTCCGTGCCGTCGTGCAGAGCACCGGGGAGCCACTCGGCTGTCGCAGTCGCTTGCATCACCACCTCCAGCGGGTAGCCGTACTGCACCCGATGACGGGCGAACTCGTCTTCGTCATCGACGGATACGGCACCCGTCGCCCGTATCCGGCACATATCGGGATCCAGGTCGACCATGGTGACCTCTCCCGGGTTCGGCCACTCAGGCACCGTGGTGACATCGCAGTAGACATACAGGTCGGCGGGAGCTGCCTGGAAGAGCGCGGTCCACCAGGCATCGCGGGGAAAGAGCATGACCCGCGGCTCTTGAGTTGTGCAGACCGGGCCCACTTGGCCTTTGCTGTAGACCGTACCGACCTGCGCACCCAGCCGCACGCCGTGCTCGTCCTCACCAAGACGGGCCATCGGATGGTGCCAATGCAGGCGGCCGTCGAGCTTGCGCACGCAGACGAGAACCTCGGCAACGTTCATGATCAGGAGGCTACTTGACAGTCTTCCCCCGGTGAACCGTCCCGGTCGGGCGCTAGAGGTTGTCCCGTATGGGGCGTGAGCTATCCGGTGCGGGCGATGCCGAGCATGGCCTGGTGAACGCCGTTGCCCTTGAGGCGGCAGTCCCGCAGGATCTTCCAGTTCTTCAGCCGGGATAGGGCGTGTTCGACTCGTGCCCGTGCCCGTGCCCGGCGGTGGACGGCGTTCTCTGCTTCCTGTTGCGGGCTGAGGTGTCTCTGGCCTCGTCGCCTGCGGTGCGGGATGAGAAGGCCGGTGCCCTGGTAGCCACCGTCGGCGATGGTCGGGGCGCCGCGGCAGACCCGGTCCACACCGGACTCGGTGAACGCCCGGCAGCCGTTGCGACTGCCGGGCAGCGGCAAGCCGATCGCCACCACCAGGCGGCTGTTGGCGTCGATGACGACCTGAAGATTCGTCGAGTACCGATAGTTCTTGCTGGACGCGGCGACGCTGCGGTCCCGGGTAGGCACCAAGGTGCTGTCGACGATGGAGACGGTGTCCTTGCGCGCCGCACGCCGCTTGCCGTGCGCATCGGCGTCGGCGGCACCCGGCAGCAGCCCCGCTGTGTGACACATTGCGCCGGAGTCCCGGGCGGCGGTGACCGCGGCGATCCCCCTGGGTGACGGGTCACGACAACGGCATCTCCGCGCGGCGGCAGCGCCCACAGCGCGGCGTCCTCGGCCTCGTGCTCGTCCACGGCGGCGCGTTCGGACGGGCCGTCCGTGAAACACAAGGACTGGGGCGGGCAGGAGCGCTCGCCTCGGCAGGAGCCTCGGTCGTGGGCGCGCTCAGCACACTCGCGCACTGGCTCGGCCCGCTGCGCGCGGGGGTGCTCGGCCTGCTGTGACGGAGTGAGAGAGCTGCTTGGCTCTGCGATGAACCGATGTGTGCACTCGCGACAAGGCTTCTGAGCCAGGCAGCAGAGCGAGCCGATCCCGGTGCTGCAGTCAGCGCGCTCACAGACCACCCGCCGATCCGGCAGGCCGTGCCCACAGCATGCCCCTCGGAGCGGAAAGCCACGGTCAGAAGCGATAAGAAGCGCACCGCACGACCACCGCAGAGTGATGACGTTTAAACAGGTCAGAGATAAGGCGCTCATCCAAGCGCCGTCGCATCCCGAGCTGAGAGCGCGAGTTCGGTCCTCGTCACCATGCGAACCCCAGGCCGGCGGCCCGGACTTCGCAAGCGGTCACCTCCCTGCGGCCATGCCTGACCGAAGCTGGACCGGGCGGCCCAGTTCTGGCCGCGGCCCCGTGCCGGTGGTCGTCGGTCGGCAGGTCGCGGGCGGGCTCGCGCAGGTCCGGTTGGGACCGCGACCGCTGTCGGGGCCCTTCCCCGGCCCGTGAGTTCGACGTACTTCTGGCCCCGCTCCTCGCGTTCCGTACCAGGGGCACCCTGGGCTCGACGAACTCGTACAACCGCGTTTCAGGACCCGGGGCACCGCGCCTACGGGTGTGGAACCCTACGGATCGGCACCACCGGCTCCTCGTCGTGGAGGACAGCCAGGCCGCGGTGGCGGCGATGGCGAGGTCCACCGGTGGCATGTCAGGCCGGCGCGGCACCGGGTCGGCCCCTCTGCAGCAGTGTGCGCCGTGTCACGCATCGCAGAACCTCCCAAGTTGCCCAGATCACAGCGCAAACGCCCCTGTGGCATCCATGCTCGAAACGGATATGGAGTCCCTAACCGGAGCGCACTGTCATGGACTTGGATGAATAGCTCACAAGTGATCTATGGCACAGCGCCCGCGACAATTCATCTCGTTCTCTGTAGAAAGGCGCCAATCATGGCCGCTTACCTGTGCCCGCCTGCCGTGATACACGGCAAGCACGCCGTGCGGACCAGTCAGATTGTGGACGAAGTGCGCGGTCAGCACCCGAACGCGGCGTGGGCGCCGCGGATCGACGCCATCGCGGCCAGTACGAGCATCGAAACCCGTGGCTGGATGCTGCCGTTGGAGGCCGCCGTCGCGCCCGGCAGCGGAAGCGGCCTGCCGGCCGCCGGCATAGGGCCGGCCCGAGAGGCGCTGGCCGGTGACGGGTTCACCGAACAGGACGTGGATCGCGTGATCGCTGCCCTTGAGGCGATACCCGCGCGACAGACCGTCCAGGAACGCACTGCGCCGGCCTGGTCGGCAGTGCAGTCCTACGGTGAGCGTGCGGCGCGCGGGGCCCTGCAGATCGCCGGGCTGGACGCCGCGGACGTCGACTGTCTGATCACCAGTCACTCCACCACCCCGGCGCTGCCGGGGCTGGACGTCTCCCTCGCCAACAGACTCCCGCTCCGGCGCGACGTGCTGCTGCTGCCGGCCACGCAGTGGGCGTGCATAGCCGGGACCCGCTCCCTGGCGCTGGCGGCGGATCTCGTGGCCGCGGACCCCGACCGGGTGGTCCTGGTCGTGATCGCGGAGGCACTGAGCACGACCTACCAGCCCGCGGACGACACTCTGGAATCCCTGATCGTCCGGTTGCTGTTCGCGGACACTGCGGTCGCCACGGTGGTCACGGGCCGACCGAGGCCCGAGTCGACGCTGCGGCTGGACACCGCCTGGCACCACACTCTGCCCGGCACCCAGGACCTGCACCGCCTGGAGACACGGGAGGACGGCACCCACTTCGTGATGGACCGGCGCGGGCCGCGCGCAGTGCAGGAGACGGTCACCGCGATGTGGGAGTGGTTGCGCCTCCGATACCAGGACGACCCCGGCTCCTGGCACCCCGACGTTCTGCTCGCTCACCCCGGCGGGACGCGTGTGCTGGAGTACATGGAGGAGACGATGCCCGACGGGTGGCCGTCGGGGCTCCTGCGCTACAGCCGGGACAGCTACACCAGCGGCAACCGCGGAGGCGCCGCCGTGTTCGACATCATGCGGAGGGCGTACGACGCCGGGCAGAAGGCGGGCAGCCGTGCCGTCCTGTACGCGGCTGCACCGGGCCTCACTGCCACCGCCCTGGAAGGGGAGTGGCTGTAGTGCGGACTCGCGCCCCTCGTAACGCCGGTGCCGCCGCCTGACGAACAGCTCCCGCGCCGCCCGGCCAGCGCCCCGTCACCACCCGGCCGGAGCCTCGCCACCAGCCCGCTGACGCCTCATCACCGCCGAGCCGACACACCGTCACCGCTCGACCCAAGCCCACACCACCTTCCCGGTGTCCGTCCACCGCACCCCCCACCGGGTGGTGAGCCCATGCACTACGTGCAGGCCACGGCCAGTGTCGTCGAGGAGCCCGCCCGGGCCCAGCCGCGGCCTGCCGTTGCCGGTGTCGCCCACCTCGCACAGCAGCCCGTGGCCGGTCCTGATCAGCCGTACCGTGATGGGTCCGCCGGCGAAGCGGACCGCGTTGGCGACCAGTTCGTCGACCACCAGCAGCACGCTGTCCCTGGCGTGCTCTCTGGCGCTCCACTGCCCCAGCAGCTCGGAGACCAGTGTGCGGGCCCGGGCGGCCGCGTCGCCGCGGGCGGGTAGACGCCACGTCGCGGTGTCCTCCTTGCGGTAACCGATCATGCGAGCGATCAGCAGAGTCACGTCGTCGCGCCGACGTGTCGGCGCGACCGCCGAGACCACGCGCCGTGCGGCCTGGTCCAGGGCGTCCCACGGGTGCACCGAGGACACGGCGCCCGTCAGCCTGTCGATGCCCTCGTCGATCGACAGGGCGGGATCCTCCACCAGGCCGTCGGTGTAGAGGGCGAGCAGCGAGCCCGGGGGCGCACAGAACGCGTGCACGTCGTACGGCTCCCGCAGCGCGAACTCGGCGCCCAGTCCGGGGTGGGGGCGTATCGCGACCGGGCCGGCAGGTCCGTCCAGGGGGACCAGGACCGGGGGGAGGTGGCCGGCGCTGGCCACCGCCACGTGGTGGCTGACCGGGTCGTACACGGCGATGCAGCAGGTCGACCCGAGGGCGCTGTAACCGGCCGCCAGCCCGGAATCCGCGTCGTCCAGCAGCGACACGGTCTCGTCCAAGTGCTCCAGCACCTCGTCGGGCGCCAGCCCCGCTGACAGCAGCGCGCGGGCCTCCATGCTCAGCTGTCCCATGGTCGCCGCGGCGCCCAGCCCGTGCCCGACGACGTCTCCGACCACCAGCGCGGTACGGCCGTCCGGCAGCGGAAAGCTGTTCACCCAGTCGCCGCCGACACCCGCGCTGTCGGGGGTGGCGGGCTGGTAGACGCTGGCCGTCTGGATGGTGTCGCCGCCGGACCGCGGCAGCAGTCGGCGCTGCAAGGCCAGTACCTGTGTGTGCTCGCGCTGGTGTTGACGGGCCAGGTCCACGTGGTGGGAGGTCCTGGCCACCAGTTCCTGCAGGTCGAAGAGCTCGCTGTCCGCGAAGGGGAGGTCCGCCCGCCGCCAGACCTCCGCGACACCCAGGACGACGGGCGGCGTCCCGTCCAGGACCAGCGGTATGCACACCACGGCCGCCGCCTGGTCGCCGGGCACCAGGGCACGTACCAGCCGAGGACTGTCGAGCACCCGTTCGATCGCTTTTCGGTCGGGTATGACGATGGCCTGCGCGGCATCGTCACGCCGTATGGCCTGCGACAGCAGTCGACTCGCATCGCCGGGAAGATCGTTGCCCGGGGTCACGTAGCCGTCGGGCCACGCCCGGTCCGGCACCAGGGCCGCCCGCCGCAGCCGGAGGCGCCCCTGCGGCTGCTCGGTGACCGCCTCACCTGTCCACACGGCGAAGTCGAGGTCGATGGCGGTCACGTCACCCCAGGCCAGCAGGGACTCCGCCAGCGACTGCGCGGTCTCGCCGATGTCCAACGAGGTGCCGATCGCGGTCTCGGCGGCGTACAGGTGCAGCCTCCTGGCCATGGCGATCAGTGAGACGGTCAGGCCCTCCTGAGGCGCCGCGGCGACCAGGATGCTCATCGAGACCACCAGCTCCGACCCGTCGCCGCGTCGCAGGCGCTGGACCCGGGCGACGTGCGGCTCACCGGTCTCGAGGACCTGCCGCAGGCGCCTGGTGACCGTCGGTACGTCCGAGGGAGGCAGGAGATCAACGAAAGGGCTCCCGGCCACGGCCTCCACCCCCGCGAAGACCGGGGCGTCCAGATTGCAGCGGGTGATTCTCAGATCCCGGTCCAGATTGACCGCGCCGAGGATTTGCTCCTGACCGGCGGGGGTCGGGTTGTCGGATACGTCTCGACGGGCGGCGTGGTCCCCCTGCGAGTCGGCGGAACCGGCGGCCGCTGCCGCTCCGTCGCCTGGCATGTACTGCCCCAAAGCGCTGCTGACCATGTCGAACGGTGACGCAGACGAGGGGGGTGGGGTGGAGTCCATGCGACTCTCTCAGCTCGCTCGCCGACCCCGGCACCACGTCGGAGCCGTACCAGAACCCGGGCGACAGAGTCCCGGGATTCTTGACCGCAAACCTCATTCAATAACACCCGGGGCCGCTTCGCCTACATCAGCGGGCCGCACGGTGACGCGGTGGCAGCCGACGACCAGTCGACGACCGGTGTTCCCTCGCAGTCGTTCCATGGTCGTCGCCGCTCTGCACGTCGTCGAAGCCGCCTGCATGGAGGCTGCGCACCCTCGGTGCGGGGCGGGCGGACGTCGAATGACAGCGCGGCCCCTCGGCGGTGCGGGAGAAGGGCGGATCGCCTCAGGATGGCGCTGCGGCGGCCGCCCCGTACGCGAGTGCTGCGGTTGACCGCTCCGTCCGCGATGATGTCCGTGGTCAGCACGGAGGTGTCCAGTAGCACGCGGCGCAAGGGCCCGCGCTGATACAGGGGGCGCTGTCGGGCCGGCACCAGCTCACTCATCCGCGGATCGTAGTGATGGCCTTGACCGACGGTGCGGAAATCTGGGCCGTGTGCGGGCTGTACCGGAGAGCGCTGAGCCCTACCGACCAGTCGACACGCGCTCGACCTTCGGTCCTTTCGCTGCGAAGGGACGGTTCGTTCCTCGCCACTGTCGTCGCGTGAGGAAAGGCTAGAGGTTGTCCTGGCATGAGCCTCTACAGCCGCATCACCCAGGTCGCGGTCCACCTGCTTGACGGCCACCAGAGCGCGCGAGCTATCGCGGACCGGCTGCGCGAGCACAGTCCCGGTGTACGGGTCCCGGCTGGCTTGCTGTCCAGGCTCTATGGGCTGAAAGCGCGCGTCGTCGCGGACGGCGAGTTGCCCTCCGACCTCGCCTCCCACGCCGTCGGCCGTGTCCTGGCCCAGGCGGCCCTCGAACCGAGCCAAGCGACCTGCTGCTGTTCGCCGCCGTCAGCGCCGATGTCCAGGAACCCGCCAACGCCCACATCGTCGCCGCCCAGACCGGGCTGTCCTGTCCGGTCTTCGACGTCTCCAACGCCTGCTGATGGAAGTACCAGGCGTCGAGACGGTTGGTCCGGCTGGCCAGCACGCTTGCCCGCTCCGCAGCGCGACGGCGGCGTGCCGCCACGGTCGGCGGACCGAACTGAGGGAGCTCGCGGGCGATCCGGACTGGGTCCGGCTCCAGATACAGACCGCTCTCGTAGAGGTGCAGGAAGAGGTCGAGCTCGTCGACGGCGTCGAACTTCTGCGTTGTCTCGACGTCGGTGCGGCGGCGCAGGTAGAGGATGAGTTCGGCGGGGCGGGCGAGGAGTTCACCGATGGTGCGCAGGTCGTGCTGGGACACGGTCCAGGGCAGGTTCGCGGCGGGCAGCCGACCGGCCCGGACCAGGTCTGCGGTCGTGGTGGCGATTCCCGACAGGTCTTCGAGGCTGACGGCGACGGTGTGCACCTCGCGGATGTGCGCAAGGTCTAGCCAACTCCCGTCCCGCAGTCGCAGGCCGTGGTCGGTGTCTATGCGTTCGCGCAGCCGTTCGGCTTGTGCGGCTGCGTCCGTCACAATGCGGGTGAGGGCGGCGCAGCCGCCAGCTGTCTCCGGTCCGTGCGCGCGGGTTGAGGGCCACCGCCTTGGCCTCGATGATGAGGAGGCCGAGGGCAGGACGGCTACAGCGGCTGCGGCTGCCCCACGTTCACGGCGGCCACGATCGAGGAACTGCCGTACACCACGCCGGACGACCCGGACAGCCCCGCACCCTGGTACGACGCGGACGTGTCCGAGTCGGCCGAGTTCGCCGGCGTGATGGTGCTCCAGGTCGAGGGGCTCGACGACTACCCGGTGCAGCGCACCGTGACCGGCGGCATCGCGGGAGGCGGGGCGATCGGCCCGGCGCGGGCGCTGCCCCGCACCATCACGGTGACCGCGCTCGTCCTCGGCTCGTCCTGCTGCGGCGTAGACTACGGGCTGCACTGGCTGGGGGAGGTCCTCCAGGGCTGCGGGACGGGCGGCTGCGATGGCGACTGCCTGACGGTCTACAACTGCTGTCCCGGCGAGGAGCTGGACGCCGTCACCTTCAACTCGAGGCACCGGCGCACCCTGCGCCGGGTGGCGCTCGTCGAGGGCCCCCGCGTCACGGCTCGCGCGGGCAAGGGCTGCGAGGTGGGCGAGTGCCAGAACGGCGCGGACATCCTCACGGTGGAGTGGGTGATGACCGCCGCGGTGCCGTGGTTGTGGACCGATCCGCTGCCGGTGCTGGAGGTCACCCCGCCGATGGACTTGGTCGGGTCGTGCGTCGAGTGGTGCCTGCTCCCACCAGGCGAGTGCCCGGGAGGCTGCCGGTTCGCCGAATGCCCGGACCCGACAGCAGCGTGCGCAGACCCCCGCTGTAGGCCGTCGACGCCGCCTCTGCCTGGGGCACCGCTGAACACCTGCTTCTGCCTGCCGCTGGCCGCCGAAAGGTCCTGCTACGAGATGGACCTGACCGGGCGTCCCAACTGGAGCTCCGACGTCCCGATCGTCACCCTGCGGGCCGGGTCGGGCGATCTGCGGAACATCACCGTCGAGATCTACGAGCACGGCGACCAAACGATGACGTGCGAGCAGGTCGCTGACTTCAACCGCTGCAACCCGCAGAACTACTGGCACGTCACGTTAGTGCCTGCCGGAGGCGCCGTGACGCTGGACGGCCAGACGGGCAGGGCAACGGTTGAGTGCGGCGGGGTATGCGAGTCCAGCCCCGACGTCTACGGCCGCGACGGCATGCCTCCCACGTACCAGCTGCTGGAGTGCGCCGAGTAGTGCATCTCCACGGATATCGAGTCGCCGCCGGCGATCGACGCGATGGTCACGGTCAGCGTGTCAGGCCGAGGACACTGACGGCTTGTCAATCTTGGGCTGAGTCTTGCACACCGGCCGCTCATACGCCTCGCGCAACTGCTCAGGGGTCGTGATGCCGTCGCGGTGCAGCCATCCGCGCGAAGCGGCAAGCGAACTGGTCGTTGAACCTTCGACGTTATTTACCTCCCTGTACACCTTGACGACTTGAGGCGACGAGGAGAAGTGTGGGGTGTGAGCTGCACTTGCAAATGGTCAGGTGACGCACGATGGAAGCCGCCATCCGCAGCCGCACACGGCTATAGCTGTGTGCACTTCGCACTCTGCGGAGCCCTCGCCCCACCAGCGCCCATCGGAGCAGCTCGGTCGTAACTAAGAGCGGACAGACCCAGGTTGACGCGGAGACGAAGGTCAAGCCGCCCAAGAAGCCGAAGAAGATTAAGTAGATCCCACTAGCTCGGTCTGGTGATGCATCATGGAAGCCGCCATCCGCAAGCGCACGGCTATAGCTGTGTGCGGCTTCGCACTCTGCGGAGCCCTCGCCGCACCAGCGGCCATCGAAGGGGCCTCGGTCATATCCGATAGCGGACATACCCAGGTCGACGCGGTTAAGAAGCCCAAGCCGCCCAAGAAGCCACATAAGCCGCCGAGGCATTAGGCGGTGGGCTTGGAAGTCCGCCCGGCGGTGGTCGTGAACCGCTGCCCTAGCAGGTGTCCGCGCCACGACTCCGGCTCCCCGATGGAAAGGTGAGGGGCCGGGGTCCTTTGTTGCTGCGGTCCTCGTCCTTGTCATGCGGTCACAGTGTTGCGCGCCAGATACCCTGACACGCGGACGCCGCTGGTTTTGGGCCGGGCTCACCTCACGCCAGGGGAGTCGCTATGGCCGTAGCGGGCTGCGGGAGCCACACCGCGACCATCCTCGACCGCAACGGGGCCACCGTGACCACGGCGGAGGTGCTCACGGAAGTCGAGTGGAGCCGCGTCCTGGACGGCACGAGTTCCGCGCGGGCCCTGATCCAGCCGGACGGCGACTGCTGCAACCGCCTCGGCCAAATCGGGTCCTGGCGCTCCCGGCTGGTGATCTTCCGGGATGGCAAGTACGTGTGGGACGAGCCGGTCACCGGCGTCACCTGGTCCCTGGGACAGGTCGAGGTCCTCGCCGAGGACATCAGCGTGTGGCTCGACGACCGCGTGCCCCACGAGAACAAGACGTTCACGAACGCCGACCTGGCGGAGATCGCCCAATGGCTGATCGACGACGGGTTCGCCCCCGACGACCCGGGCCACACCGTGCAAGTCGTCGGGAACGCGGGCATCACCGGCTCCCGCTCGTACACGGCCGGGGTCGGGCAGACCGGCGACCCCCTCGACCAGCTCGCCGAGGCGGGCATCGACTACACGGTCATCGGGTCGACGTTCCTGCTGCTGCCCGAGACGCACATCGTCAGTGTGGGCCGGCTGTCCGATGCGGACATGCCCGAGGGCCTGGAGGTCAGCGACGACGGCAGGGCCCTGGTCACCCGCTGGATCGTCGCGGGCAGCGAGCAGTCCGGCGTCACCGGCTCGGACGGCGGCATTGACCCGGTGTACGGGTTGCACGAGCGGTACATCGAGATGACCGAGATCGCCGATGCGGCGTCGGCGACGCAGGCGGCGAAGGCGCGGCGCCGGACCTCGGCGCAGGTACCGGTGTTCATCGACACGCAGCAGGTCACCATCAGCCCGCTCGCGGCGATCGACGTGCCGCACCTGGTGCCCGGGTGGGCGCTGGACGTCACCAGCGCCAGCACGTGCCGCAAGGTCACCCAGCGGCTGAAGATCACGGGTGTGAAGGTCACGGAGACCGGCGGCGACGAGAACACGCCCGGCACGGAGAGCGTGCAGGTGCAGGTCGCTGCGGCGGCAACGGAGGCGGCGTAGATGGCCATGCGTGGAACCCCGGCCCGCCGCATGGTCGGCAACCCGTAACCGCGTCAGGCTGTGGGCGCGGCCATCAGGTGGACCTGCACGCCGGGCCCGGCCGGCTCGGCGAACGCCCGGGTCCTGGAGCCGCTGCCGGACAGCATCAGCCCGCTCGTCCTGGCCCTCGTTCCCGGCCTGCTGACGTTCGCGGCCGGATGGAAGGCGCGGCATACCCCGCGCCCGGGTTGAACGTCGGGGCACGGAAGTGGTCAGGGGCGGACAGGCCGACGACCAGGCGGGCCGCGGCGGCGAGGAAGGCGGTGTTCAGGTCGAGGCCGACCGCGAAGGGCAGCACGCACTCCTCATCGCTCAGCTGGTCCACCGACCGCACCCAGTGGTACGCCTCCTCGTTCAGGAACCCGCCGCTCCAGCCGGAGTTCACGACGACGGGGTGTTCGGCGGTGGCCTCCGGCGGCGCCGGGTCCATCGGCTCCGTCCCCAGCGAGCCGGGATTGTGGCCGGGCCCCCAGTTCCCCGTCGCCGGGTCCTGCTTGATGTCAGCCGTGGATGTCAGCGGCTTCTGATCCGTAGCTCTAGAGAGAACGGTTGGTCACGGTCATACCGGCCGGAGTTGAGGTCGTGGCAACCACTGCCGAGCGGCGGCGGTTGCTGTGGTTGCTGTACTTCGCTGCTGTACGCAGAATCGCCCGCATGGGATCTATGCAGCCTGAGCTGAGCTGGCCGTATGAGGGTGAGGTCTTCCCTCAAGGCCTACTGGCCATCATCCAAAGAACCGTCTCAGCAGGGGAGTTCCCGGCCCTGACTGTGATCCATGATGACGAGGACGACTGGCTCGTGAGCGACGGCGTACACGATCCCAACGGCGGGGCCTCATCAGTGCTCCACCTCCAGCACGTTGTGGACTCGGACCCATCGCTTGCCGAGCTGGCCACCATGCCGCCTGGATACGTCGCCTGCCGCTCAACAGCCGGTGATGCCTGGGTCATTGAGGAGTGAACCTACCTCGATGATTAGCAATGCGGATCGGCCGTAACCTGGCGCGTTGCTGACCTGCGCGTTCCCGGGGCGTTCGCCGACATTCCCCGTTGCTCCCCCTTGTGCGCTGTCCGATCGGGCACGAAGGGGGCCTCTGCCGGGTGCGCGCCCCTCCACGCGTTCCTGGGCGACCGTAACGCCCGTCCCCCTCACGCGGCCGCTGAACCTGAACGGAGGCTGCCTGGGGTTCCCGCTTCCCTGCGATCGCCCATGTCGCATGATGTTCGCCATGTCATTGACCTTTGGCCCGGACCGGCAGGCCCGCGATTTTCAGTGTGACTGCTGCCAAGCTCCGATCGAACGGGCGTGGAACTTCGTCTACGCCGACGACGCCCCGTACGCCCTGTACTACGCGAACTGCTACCACCACCGGGACCAGGATCACGACGTATGGACAGACGTGATCTTCGGAACGTGGGGGGCTGGGTCCGACCAGTGGGACGATCACGTCGCGTTCGCGTGTCGGACCGGCCCTGTCGCTGGGCAAGACGAGCCCGCATCCACCCTGGTGACGGCACTCCATATATCCGGACGGGCCCCTGTTCGGCCGCAAGCTCGACCGGGAAGCGGCCCTGCAACATCCACGCTTGTCAGAGTTCTGGCGGGCCTCTGACTTCATCCTGGAGAACGACCCGCTGGTTCGTCGCCCGTACGAGGCCAAGGCTTTGAGGTCTGGCCTCATCCCTATCAGGTCGATCATGGGGACTGCCTACGTCGACCAAGCACTCTTGCGCCTCTCGATCGTCCCCTGGGATCCAGCGTCAACCGCTGCTGTGCGCGCTTGTTGGTGCCACCATTGGTGTCAGCCGCCGCACGCGATCTTGACAAGGGCACCCTCGCCCGTTCTGCAGCACCGGCCGCGCCCGAACCGTCCAACACACCGCCCGCCTTACCAGGACTCGGCCTGCAGGAACAGCGTGATCACCTCCACGAAGAACCAGATGGAGAACACCAGACACGCAAACCACAGCCCCCATGAGACCCAGCGGACCTCTCGCCGTATACGCATGTGCGGATCATCCCCCTCGCGGTCCTGCCCTGTCACCAGCCCGGCTCACCCACCACTCACCCCAGCTCCCATCCCGTCCGCCGTCGACCCACACATCGTGGAGCGGGCGTGGTTCATGGCGTCCAGGTGGAGCGCGCCACTGTACGAACGACCTGAACGCCATGGTCCGCGTCTGCTCGGCTCTGCCTGGGTCGATGGTGGACGGGATGGGAGCTCCCCGCGCACGCCACTACGAACCCGCAGTCGGGAACGGCGCCCCCTCGTGCGCTGACCGACCTAGCGTCAATCCGGTGTTCGCCGCGTTGATCGGCATGCTCGTTCTCGACCAGCATCTCAGTGCGCCATCGTGGCTGGCCATCACCATGATTGTCGCCGCCAACGCTATCTCCGTGGGCACCGCCTCCAACAGGTCGACGAAGAAAACCGACCTCTTGCAGTGACACCGTGTCGGACGCCCGCGCCTCGGTCTGAGCCTTCGCCCGCTGCCACCTCGACGTACAGGCACCTACCGGCATCGGTGTTTCCGCGCGTCGGCGGGACGCCAGCGACGTGCTGGGGCGGCGTCTGCCGCAGGAGGTCCGCGAGCGCGGCGCTTCGTTCTGTTCGGAGGTGTAGTCACGGACGTAGGCCCGCACCGGGACAAGTGTGCCGCGCCCTTCCCGTTGGTTCCGCGGCGTGTAGGGCCTCGTGCGCTTGTGCTTGGTGCCGGCCTTCGCGAGCGGGCCGGCCCTTGCGGTCCTTGGTGGGCTGCTTAAGCGTCACATGAAGCCGGTGATCCGCAGTGTCTGCTCCAGCAGTCGTGTCTCGGTCTCCCGTACTCGTTCCAGGAAGTCCATGCCGAGTGTGGCCTCATGGGCGGACTCTGCGGGTGGGAGGAACAGCAGTCGTAGCCTGAACTCCCTTACCTGGTGGTCCAGGTCGCGGTAGGCCCGGAGAGTGCCGGTCAGCGGCTGGTGGAGTGCACACGAGTCGGCGAGATGGGTGATCCGGCGCAGGATCATCCCCTTGTGCTCCGAGAGCAGGTGGAACCTGCGGTAGTCCAGAGCCGCCGTTCCATTCTTCACCTGGGCGAGGTGGTGGGCGAGATGGTCGTACGTCCTCGTTCCGGCGTAGATCTCGAGATCGGTCGGGTCCGGTGCCTGGCCGGTAGGTGTGGACCACCAGGTGCCGGTGTCGTGGTCCTCACCCGGTGTGCCCGAGAGATAGTTCTGAAGTGCCTGGGCGAGGCGGGCAGGGCTGAAGCTGTGGGCAAGGGGGCGGGGCCTCAGGAGCTGGACCGGGTAGCGGACGTCCGAGCGTCCCTCGTCGACAGCGGCCTTCGCCTGTCGGAAGGCCGTGGTGAAGTCGTCGTAGGAGAAGCGGAGTTCGCGGAAGATGCGGGGTCTTCCGCCGAATCCCACCACGGCGATCTCCCGTCGTTCGTCGTCGTAGCCGAAGACGAGGTACTCGTGCAGCCGGACGAACTCGCGGCCGCGCAGATGGTCGTCGTCGACGAAGACGGTGCCGTGGTGGCCTGCGGAGATCCGGTCGCGGATCAGGTCGATGACGGATGGGCCCGCTTCGGCGACGGCCGTCCAGTCGAGGGTCTGGCACTCCAGGACCCGCTGGTAGCCGAAGGAGTCGGCGAAGTCGAGGTGCGGCTGCTCGCCGCTGCTGGGGGAGTACTCCGAGTGGAGCTGGACGTAGTGCTCCAGGTACCAGGGCCGGCTGTCTTCGTGGGCCAGGACCACGCACAGGGGGAGGGCTCCGTAGAGGTAGGAGGTGTACTCCCGCTGGATGTGGGTCTTCAGGCAGGGCACTGAGTGCTCCCCGGGGCTCAGGAGAAGACGCGGACGACGTCCCTGACGTGTGCCACAGCGTCGCCGTAGGCCCCGAAGTGGGCCAGCACGCTGAGGTGTTCACGCAGGTGCAGCAGGGGCATGCGATCCTGCCAGCCGTCTGTCAGGGGGGTGATCTCCTCGTACGCACGGAAGAAGCGCTCCGGTGGAGGGTCGCAGCAGTAGATCATGCTGAGGTCGGACTCGGCCCATGCCCAGCACACTGCCGGGTCGATGAACACCGGCTCACCGGCCGCATCCGCGACGAGGTTGCCGCGCCAGAGGTCGCCGTGGTTGAGGACGCTCGGGGCCGCCGGGACGAGTTGTGGGAGCCGCTCGCAGATCCGTTCCAGGCCTGCGAGGTCGGCCGGTTCGAGCGCGCGGCGGACCTTGGGTTCGCGGAGGTAACGGCGGATCCTGTGCTCGGCGAAGAACTCATGGCCGTCGTCGGTCCAGGTGTTCTCCTGGGGGAGCAGGCCCAGCCATCCGTCGGTGTCCCAGCCGAACCGCTCACCGCGCACCGCGTGCAGCTTGGCGAAGGCGCGGCTCGCTGCCTCCCAGAACGTCTCGGTATCGGGCCGTGGGCGCAGCGCCTCCATGAGGAGGTGGTGGGCACTTACCTCGAAGACCCGGGGCGTCCGGATGCCTGCCCGCTCCTGGAGCGCCGCGAGTCCGGCCGCCTCCAGGGGGAAAAGGTCGGCCGGTGCGTCGGTGGATCCCTTGAGGACGTACGTCGTCGAGTCGTCGAGGGTCAGCCGCCAGACGTCGTTCACGGCGCCGCCGGAGAGCGGCACGGCGTCGGCGACGTGCGGGACGACCGAGCTGGGCAGGCTCTGCCACCGGTCCTTCACGAGGTCAGCTCCGACAGGGCGTCCCACAGAGTGCGGGCGGTATGGAACATCGCGAACATGATCCTGTCGTCCGGGAAGGTCACGTCGAACCCCTGCTCGAGGTCCACGACTATGTTGACCGCGGTGAGTGAGTCCAGGCCGTAGTCCGCGAGGGGTGTGTCGTAGTCCAGCGGCCGTTCGGCGGGGAGGCCGAGGTTGGTCTGGAGGATCTTCTCGAAATCGGTGGAACGCTGCATCCCTGGTCTTCTTCCGTTCTCAGTCGTCTTCATCCGTCCTCGCGGTGCCGGTCGCTCAGAGAATCAGCATCGAGTCGCCGAACTCGTTGAAGAGGTAGCCGCCCGGCAGGACCTCCTCCCGGTACACCCGCAGTAGTTCCGGCGCTCCGGTGAAGGCGGAGGTGAGACGCAGTTCGGAGCTCTGGGGCATGTGGAAGTTGGTGAGGAAGGAGTCGCACACCTTGAAGCGGTGGCCCGGGCCGAGGATGAGGTTGGTCCAGCCGGAGCCCGGCCACACCCGTCCGGTGCGGTCGTCCGCCACGGTCTCCAGCGCGCGTAGTGCCGACGTGCCGCACACCAGGATCCGGCCACCGGCGCGGCGCCGTTCGTTGAGCGTGTCGGCGGCTCGGAGCGACACCTCGTACCGTTCGGCCCTGGGGAACGGCAGGCTCACGCCGGCCCTTCCGCTCGGTACGTCGACGCCCTCGTCGTCGGCCCACTCCACGTCCTGGCCGAGCCATTCGCGCAGATAGCCGTGCTGCCACCGGGCGGCGATGAAGTGAGTCACCTCCACGACGTGAACGCCCTGTTCCCTGAGGGAGTCGAGCATCTCGGGCGTGAAGTGCCGTGCGGCGGACGGGAAGAGGGTGGCGCCGGGCCGGGAGGCGAGGGACGTCTGGTAGTACTCGGGGTCCTCCGGGTCCTTGTCCAGGTAGTCGGGGTAGGCGATCTGCCCGACGCGGGAGAGGACGTCCATGCCTCCCGGTTCGAGGCGCAGCCGCCACACGCCCACGGACTCCTCGTGGAGCAGTTCGCCGGTCACCTCGCCGTCCGTCCCGAAACGGAAGCGCTCACCGGGCGCCGCGACGGGAGCAGGGAGGACCAGACAGTGCCAGGTGCCGTCCTCCATCGGGGAGAAGACGTTCACCACGATGGGCTTTCCACGGGCGTCGGTGCCGCGCAGGATCGAGGGGACCACTCGGGCGTTGTTGACGACGAGTGCGTCCCCCGGGGTGAGGTACTGGCCGAGGTCGGCGAAGTGCCGGTGCTCGACGGTGTCCGTGCGGCGGTCCAGCACCAATAGCCGGGCGTCGTTGCGTGCCGTGGCACGCACTTCGGCGGGTTCCTGGGCGATGAGGTCGTGGGAGAAGGGGAAGTCGTACTGGCCCGTGCGCTGCTCGGCTGTCTCGGTCACGTGCGTTCTCCTTGGGCTGCCGGGTTCGGCTGAAACCGATCGTCGGGGTTCGGCTGAAGGGGGGTGCGGTGGAGTTCGACGCGGGACGACGAGGCGGTGCCGCCGTCGAGGACCACCTCGGCGGGGAGGTCGCGGCTGAGGAAGGCGAGCAGGCCGGCCGTCATGCCGTAGGCGCCGACGTTCGGTACGACGAGCACGTCACCGGCCTCGACCTCGCCCAGCGGTACCTGGTGGCCGAGCACGTCCGCAGGAGTGCACAGCGGGCCGGCCACCGTGACGGGGCCGGGATCGGACGCCACGTCGGGTGTGCCGCCCGCCCGCTCCACGAAGGGCTCCATCACGGGCCGCAGCAGCCGACCCGAACCGGACATGCCGGCAAGGTGCGGGGCCAGCGCGGCCGACCTGCCACCGGGATCGGAAACCCTCGCTCGCTCCCACACCGCCATTGCCTACGACGAGAACCGTCCCAGCAACGCCACCGTCTCCGACCTGCTCACCTCTGTCACCACCGGAGCCGCCGTCCCCCTTTACCCGACAGACGGCGACCGGCAGACCACGGCCACGACCTACAACTGGACCACCGGCCGTCCGCTGACCACGGTCACCGACCCCTCGGGCCTGGCCATCACCACCACCTACAACTACGACAACGACGGCAACCAGACCAAGGAAATCCAGCCGACCTCCTCCGGCTCCGACGCCAAGACCACGCTGACCACCTACTACACCGCAACCGGAAGCGGAACCTGCGCAGGCCACCCCGAGTGGGCCGGCCTGGTGTGCACCAAGACCCCCGCGAGCACCATCACGGGCGTGGGCAGCAACCCGAACCAACTTCCCACCCTGACCTACACATACGACAGCTACGGCCAGGTCAAGACCCTGACCGAGACAGCGAACAGCACGATCCGCACGACCACCACCGCCTACGACAGCGCCGAGAGAATCCACACGGTCACCACCACCGGTGGCGCGGGCACCGCCACGCCAGCCGCGACCTACACCTATGACACCACCACCGGCGCCGTTTCGTCAGTGACCTCCAACAGTCAGACCATTACGGCAACCTACGACAAACTCGGCCGCCAGATGACCTACGACGACGGCGCCGGCAACTCCACCACAACCGCCTACGACCCCTCTGACCGCCCCGTCAGCCGCACCGACTCGGCGCCCTCCACCACCGCCTACACCTACGACGCCACCATTGGCCTGCCCGCAACCCTCACCGACTCCGTCGCCGGCACCTTCAGCGCCGCCACCTACGACGCCGACGGCAACCTCACCGGTGAAACCCTCCCCGGCAGCTACACCCTCACCCAGACCTACGACACCACCGGCGCACCGACCACCCGCGCCTACGCCGGCGCCAGCCGAACCCCCGTCCTGACCGACAGCGCCGACTACATCGCCAACGGCCAAGAGGCCGGCCACACAGAGAACAACGGCGTCACCACCGCCAGCGCCTACAGCTACGACGTCGCCAACCGCCTCACCCAGGCCAGCGACGACACAGGCTCCGCCTGCACCACTCGCAGCTACAGCTTCGCCAGCAGCGCCAGCTTCAACCGGACCGGCCTGGCCGCCACCTCCAGCAGCACCGACTGCGCTGACACCACGACGGCCACGAGCACGACAACCACCACCGCCCACACCTACGACAGCGCCGACCGCATCACCGACACCGGCTGCACCTACGATGCCTTCGGCCGTACCACCTCACTGCCCGACGGCACCAGCCTCGCCTACTACACCAACGACCTCGTCCGCCAGGAAACCACCAGCACGACCAAACAGACCTGGGCCCTCAACGCCGTCCACCGCCTCGCTTCCTGGACCACCCAGACCAGCACTGACGGGGGGAGCACGTGGACGACCAGCGCATCCCGTACCACCCACTACGCGGATGACGGCGACAGCCCCACCTGGACCGTCGAAGACACCAACGGCAGCATCACCCGCAACGTCGAAGACCTCACCGGCGCCCTGGCCGCCACCACCAGCGCCAGCGGCAACACCACACTCCAGATCGCCAACCTTCACGGTGACATCGCCGTCCAACTCGCGCTCAGCACCACTACCGCTACGGCACTCAGCTACGACGAATTCGGGAACGCCACGGGAACGGCTCGTTACGGATGGCTGGGCCAGGCACGCCGCAAACTCGGAAGCATCATCCGGGATCATGCTCATGGGCGTTCGCCTCTACAACCCGGACGCACCGGACGATTCCTGTCTGCGGATCCTGTCTCAGGAGGCAGCGCAAACCCATACGACTACACCAACCAGGACCCGGTGAACCAGGTGGACCTCGCCGGCGCCGCCGCAGTCCACCACACCTGCGGATACATCACCTGCACGTTCTACCTGTCACGCAAGGCTAGCGAGTCGATGTACAACCTCTTCGCCCGGCACGGCTGGGTCTTCGCGGCCGGAGGTGCGGTCCTGGGCGCCATCGTCGGAACCCTGATGTGCGACGGAGACGCCTGGTGCGGACTCGCGGTCGCGGCCGTCTTTGCGATCTGGGCGTCCTGGCTCATCGACGTCGCCGATGAGGCCCACATGGATCACAAGTGCATGGCGATCAAGACGACGTTTCCTCAGTACGGGTATTACGGCCGGCATGTGTTCCGCTGGTACGCCCCGCTGTATCCGGAAGAGGTTGGAGGCAAGAATTGCGTCAAGAGGTAAGCAGTGCCGACGGACACCCCCTCGTACTCGTGGTGCGGATGCTGCTCGCCCAGGCAGCCCTCGCGTTCCTGATCATCGGCGTGCTGCTCTTCGCTGAAGGACTGATCTTCTTCGGAGCAGACACCGCGCTACGTCACGCGGTCGAGCGAGCCCCATTCGCGGGGGTGGCGGCGGCCCTCATCGTCACCATCCCACGGCTGGTGAAGGCACGAACGGGATCGGGACTGGAGGCGCGTTCGATACTCGGCATCGAACGCATCGACATTCCCATCCCGGCGGCCTCCACCCCGCAGGGCGTCGAAGAGGCCCTGATGGCGGCGCCGAGAGTCGACGGCGTGACCTCGCTCGGCGACCAGCGGTGGCATGTGATCCTCCACGCTCCCGCCCGATGGCTCGGCACCGCCCACGTGGCCGTGACCGGCGACCGGCTGGTCGTGGAAACAGCACCACGGCACCCCTTCTTCTTCCCCAGCTGGACCGGAAGGCGGATAGCGGCCACCCTGGCCGAGAAACTGCAACGATAGTGACAACGTGGCCGGGTGCGCGGGACTGCGGACCGCCTGCCCGGCCCACTCCCGCCCGTACATCCAGGCGCCCACAAACCGTAGACCCCCCAGTAGATTGCGGAGCGAACCACTCTCCGCACACGGCCCCGGCTGGTCTCCCCCGTCCAGCCGGGGGCTTCGCGATCGTCCCGGGCGCGGACCACGTCGACCTGTACGACCGCAAGAACCTCATCCCCTTCGACAGGCTCGACGAGTTCTTCCCCAAGAGCTTCGCCTGATCAGGAGCACGTCTGCCGAACTGCACCAGCCAGGAAGCATCTTCAAAATCTGCCTCTCGTCGGCAGAGCCCGGACTGGGGGAGGTGGGCTGGGAGAGCGCGTGGAGCAACTCTCGATTGTGCGCGGTCAGTTGGAGTGGCTGTGATCGAAGCATTCGAAAACCGCGCCGGGCGCTACCATGCGGAGCATGGAGTGCTTTGACGCTTGGCGTACACGTCACTGAGGGGCCCGGCTCACCGCCAATCCTGTGGCCGGGAGCGGGCCGACCGATGCCCTGTTCCGCCCGGGTATCAAGCCCTCAGCCAGAGAGGCAACACTTCCATGCTCATCCGCGCCTTCACCCAGCACGACCTGGCACCACTCACCGAACTCACCATCGACACGTTCCGGCCGTTCTACGAGGACACCTTCCGCCCGCTGATGGGCGAGGACGTCTTCACTGTTCAGCACGGCAACTGGCGCGACGACTACCGCAAACAGGTCGCCGAACTCCACGCGCCCGAACGGCACACATACATCGCCATCGCCGAAGTCGAAGACACCATCGCGGGCTACGTGGCGTGGAACGTCGACCAGGCCCGCAAGAAGGGTGAGGTCACGATCCTCGCCGTCTCGGCCGAGCATCGACGCCACCACGTGGCTACCGCACTGTGCGAGCACGCCTTCGACCAGATGCGGGCCCTCGATGCCGAGGTCGTCGAGATCGGCACCGGCGGAGACCAGTTCCACGCGCCGGCCCGAGCCCTCTACGAGGCCCTCGGATGCACTCCCCTCCCGCTCACGGTCTACTTCCGTCAGCTCTGACACCTCCCGGACGGGCGCCATCGAGCACGCGTGAGAGCGGACCTCATCGGCCCTGCGTGGTGGCTCCAGTTGGCTGCGGCTACGCCGACTCGCGCAGCCTCAACTCCGCCCCCACCATCAGCTCGTCACGGCTCAGCGGACCCCTTCCGGTCAGCAGCCGTACCGCCGGTTCGACGGCGAGCGCGCCGATCCCGCGTGTGTCCAGGGCGACAGTCGTCAGCGGTGCGGCGGTTGCTGCCGACGGCCAGATCGACAGAGGCCCGTCGGGCGATAGCTGACAAAGCGTCGGGGAGAATCGAACGGTCCTACCTGTTCGCTGTCTGATCATTCGACGTCGACTCCGTAGGCCCGAGCGAGGCCGTCGAGCCCGTCCGCCCAGCCCTGGCCCAGGGCTCGGAGCTTCCACACCGGGGTGCCGCCGACAGTGTGCCGGTAGAGCTCGGTGATGACCATGGCCCGAATGGACGGGTCGGCGGGAGGCCTGAAGGTCCAGGCTGTGCCGCTTGGGCAGGCCAGGTCCAGCGCCGCGTGAGTGAGATACCCGCAGGTCAGTCCGGTCTCGACGTCCATGTTGATGGACACGGCGACCCGGTGTACCCGGTCGGGCAGGGCGGACAGATGGACGGTGGCGCGTTCCACCGTTTGCGGTCCCTCCTGCTGTTTTCCGAGGAGACGTATGCCTCCGTCGGCGGCGGACGGTTGGTTGTAGAAGACGAAGTCTTCGTCATCGCAGACCCGGCCGTCGTTCCCGAGCAGGAACAGAGTGAGGTCTGCGTCTGCGCCGGCGAAGGCGAAGGAGATACGAAGTCCCTGCCAGGACTCCTCGGGCAGGACGAGGGTCTGTCCTGGGACGAGTACTGCAGGTGCGGCTGGAAGGGCAGTGGGTGCGGGGGGTGACGGCGGCAGAGTCTGTTGCTTCCACTCGGCGAATGCTCTGATCCGGTACGGATCGCCGGCCGCGGTTCGCGAATCGGGAGGCGTGTTGGCCCCGAGGGTGATGTCCAGGTCGGCGAGGGAGGGTTCGCCGATGGCGGAGTCGTCTTGGGCGCCGTCCAGCAGGGCTTGCAGGCCGGCAATGCGTGTGGTGTCCAGCGGCTTGAGCGTGCTGGAAAGATTGCCGGAGGCGGTGGTAGTGACGGAACAAGCGGTGTCCTGCCCGATGTCCAGAAAACGCAGGGCGTCCTCGGGCCCCCGCCAGGGGGTTGACTCGACCGCCTGCCGTGTCCAGCGACCGTAGGCGACGAAGCCGAGTCGCTGTGTGTCGGGCAGGCGAGTCATGACGGCCAGGTCGATGGCTTCGATGCCGGGTGCGGTGGTGAAGCCCTCCTTGAGCGTGGCGACGATGTTGGAGCCCATGGCTGTCAGCCACCACAGAGTCCGGTCGCGTTTGGTGAGGTTCTTCAGGGTGGGGCGACCGCTAGGGGTCAGGCCGGCGGTCTGGGTGGGCATCGTGTCGAGGTCCTGCTGTCGCATCACGACGGACAGGACTGAGCCCTCCACGCCGACTGCGCAGCCGGCGGCCGGATTGTCGGAGAACGCCGTGTTCACCACCTCGCAGACAGTGGCCTCGTCGTTGGCCAGCAGCGCGTGCCACCACTGTCCGGCCTCGGCGACCATCTGTTCACGGACGGCGTGCAGACGTGCCGTCTCCGCGGCCAGGTATGCGGGAGCGTCCTGTTGAGCGCGCTGTTTGGCAGCAGCCCGCTCGGCGCGTGCGAGTCGGCCCACTCCTTGCAGGTGAAAGGTCTGCGCTTCGGCGAGTGCCCATGGCAGGCCGAGTTGCGGAGCAGCGGGGAGCAGGGGCGGCTGCGCAACGGCGAAGGTCTGCAGGTGCACGCTGGTCATCTGCCGCCTGAGCTCCTGCAGCTGAACGATGGCGGCATCGCGTTCCGCCTCCTGCTGGGCTCGTTCCGCCTGGCGGCGCGCTCGCTCCAACTGACTGACCGAAGGGGCCACCGACCGAGTCTGCGCGGTACGGCGTGTGCTGGTCCGCCGACGACTGCCGCTGAGAGAACTCGACGCGTAGAAGGGGCCGAGTCCCGTCGACACCCTTGCGCCGCCGCTGCCCATGCTGAGCCTCGCCGCACGCGGACCGACAGACGTCCGCACCCCGCGAGTGGAGACGCGAACACTGAGCCCAGGCACACCGACACGGAAACCGAACCCCATGGCCCACCCCTTTCCCCCGGGGCACAGTGTGGCACCAACAGACGCTTCGGGAGTGCCTGCGAGGCTCATCTGCCCCTGGGGAGAGCAGCCCGGCCAGCAGGGTGCGGGCCGCGCGGACCTCCCGGAACAGCAGCGGGACGGGGTAGTGGGCCGGGCTCAGTGATCGCCAAAGAAGATCTCCTTCACCTCGCGGAGTGCGTAGGACACGAGCACATAGCCGGCGGCCGGGTCCGCCCACCACAGCCCCGCCAGGGCGTTGAGGACCAAGCCGAGAAGCACCGCGGCTGCCAGCAGACCGTCGATCAGTGTGACCCGGCCCTCCGTCGTCAGCACCGGGTTGTCCAGGGCGGCACCGGTGCGGGCCTTGCCGAGCACCTGCGCGAGGGCGTCGACGCCGTCGCGGCGCACGGCGCGTTCACGGAGGTGCTGCTGTCGCGGGTCCCGCTGGACCACACCGGCGAGCGGGTCTGGTCGCGAGCGCACCCGTACCTGCTGCGGCACCTCGCGACGCACGCCGCGCGGTGCGGGCGGCTGGACGAGTTCGTCGCCGACCCCGGCTACCTGGCCCACGCGGAACCCGACGAGCTGCTCCCCGCGCTCGACCACGTCACCACGCCCGGCGCCCGCCTGGTGCGCTCGGTCTACCGCGCCTCATCGGGCGTGCATCGGCGCCTGCCGCCGCAGCGGCGCCGGTTGGTGCTCGCCACGGATGCGGCGAGGTTCGGTGCGACCGAACTGTACCGGGCGCTCGTGCCGCCCCTGCGGTGGTTCCCGCGCTGGGCGACCGGGCAGCAGATCAGTCCCGCCCTCCGCGCGACGCTCGTCGGCGGCGACAAGCCGGTGACGGCGAGCGCGTGCGCCGTCCTCGACGGTCGCCCCGTCGCGGTCACCACGGGCCACGACTGCGTGGTCCGGCTGTGGGACCTCGAGACCGGGGCCGTCCGCGCCACGCTCACCGGTCACACGGACACGGTGGACGCGGTCGCGTGCACGGTCGTGGACGGGCGTCCGCTCGTGGTGACCGCAGGCCGCGACGCTGAGCTGCGGGTGTGGAACCCGGCCACGGGCGCGGTGCGGAGCACGCCCACCGGCCACGGCCGCCACCTGAACGCGGTCGCGTGCGCCGAACTCGACGGCCGTCCCGTCGCCGTGGTGGGCGGACCGGCGCTCGAGGTGTGGGACGCCCGCAGCGGCACCCGCGTCGCCGCTTACGACGGTTCCGTCGAGGCGCTGGCGTGCACGGTCCTCGACGGCCGGCCGGTGGCCGTCGTCGCGCGCAACTCGACCGTCCGCGTGGTGGACCTGGCCACCGGCGCGCAACGCAGGATCACCGACGACTTCCTCCACGGTCACCGGTTCGGCGCGGTGGCCTGCACCGTCCTCCAGGGGCGTCCGGTCGCAGTGGTCGGCAGCACCGACGGCAGCGCCCGGGTGTGGGACCTCCACAGCGCCGAGGAGGCGCTTGCCCTCATCGGTCACGAGAGCACGGTGACCTCGGTGGACTGCACGGTGATCGACGGCGCGACAGTCGCGGTCACCGGCGGGATCGACGGCACCGTCCGGATGTGGGACCTGGTCACGGGCGAGTCGCGAGCGGTCATGGCCGGCCACGAGCACTTCGTGTCGTCGGTGACCTGCACCGTTCACAGCGGACAGCCGGTCGCGGTGAGTACCGGGCTCAACGGCACGGTGCGGGTGTGGGACCTCACCGCGTCCGTGCGCGCCAGCCTGCCCGCCGCCGGCCACACCTCGGACATCGGCGCGGTCGCGACCGCGGTCGTGGACGGCGTTGCCGTGGCGGTCACCGCCGGGCACGACGACGTCGTGCGGGTGTGGGAACTCGGCACCGGGCGCCTCCGCGTCACCCTCACCGGGCACACGAGCGCCGTCTATGCTGCCGCGTGCGCCGTAGTGGCCGGACGGCCCGTAGCGATCACCGGCGGGGACGACGAGACCGTGAAGGTCTGGGACCTGGGCAGCGGGACGCCGACGTCTACCTTCACCGGCCACCGGGGACCGGTGAGGGGGATCGCGTGCACGACTCTGGCGGGACGGCCCGTGGCGGTCAGCGCCGGGGCGTACCACGACTCGCTGTTCGTCTGGTGGCTCGACACGGGCGAGATGTGCCGCGAGATCCACACCAGGCACGAGATCGGGGTGAACGGCGTCGCGTGCTCGGTCGTCGGCGGGCGGCCGCTCGCGGTCTCGGTCGGCTACGAGGGCACCGCGTGGGTGTGGGACCTGACCACGGGCACCCGGCGCGTAGCGCTGACGGGACACAACGGCACCGTGGAAGCAGTGGCATGCGGATCGGTCGACGGCTGTCCCGTGGCGGTCACCGGCGGCAAGGACACGTACGTCCGAGTGTGGGACCTGACGACCGGTGCCGCCCTGCACGCCCTCGCCGGGCACGAGCACCCGATTGCCGCGATCGACTGCCGCACACTCGACGGCGTGCCCACCGCGCTCACCGTCGACAGTGGAGGGTCGGTGCGGTTCTGGGACCTGCGGACCGGCACGCAGCGCGACGCGTTCGACGTAACCGGCATGATCCGCGGGGCGCTGTGCGTCGGCCCGCGCGGGGAGATCGTGGTCGGCACCGGCTGGGACCTCGTGGTGTTCGACCTCGCCGAACCACCGAGCACGCTGTAGCACTGCCGATTCGCCCCGGCGGCCAGGGCCTCGGTCACTGGCTGAAAGAAAGTGTGCCCACCACAGGGACGGAACACCACGGATGACCGGATGTGACAGAGTTTCCGAACAACCCCCGAGAGCCGCTGCGTTCGCGCCGTACAAGGCCGTCGGCGACGGCTACCAGCAGCACGACCGAAGCGAGGGAGAGACACGGTGGCGGACGCAGAGGTACACCGCCGGGAGACGCTCGCTCGGCAGCGCCGTGAGTGGGAGACCGAGACGGCTCTGAACGCCGTGATGTCGGACCCCGAAGTTCAGCGACTCAAGGAGGAGATCGAGGAACTGGAGGCCTCCCTGGCGCGGGACCTCAGCCCCACGCTCCGGCGCTTCGAGGAGCGGTACGACCGCGCGGTCCAAGACGCCAACCTAGACGTACTGAGCCGATCGTGTCCGGGCAAACACGGCAGGTGGGGGAGGATCTGCGTCCTGGACGCCGGGCACCAAGCCGAGTACCCCCGCCTGGGAACCAACCCCGAAGGCCAGCCCGTGGCGTGGCTGGGCTCCGCTCCCGACGAGGACTGACCTGCCGGACCGGTAGACGTGACACACGGCGCCGCGGTGGACGACGTCGTCGCTGACTTCGCAGACGGGGTTCAGCCAAGCGAGTCTTCGGACGCGATCTGCGCGGTGAGCGTCGGCGACGGCCACGACGCCGGGGGCGGGCCGAACGCGCGCCGGGCGGTCCACACATGCAGGGCGGCGAGAGCAGCGGTGGCGCTCCCACCGATCACAGCACCGAAGCCGAGCGGTGCCACCTGGCCGAGCACGACGATGCCCTGCTTGGTCCCGTGCTTCGTGACGAAGTTCGGTCCCAATAGCCCGTTGATCTCGCGCAGCCTCGCGACGGGAACCTTGGCGACCGCCCGACGTCCCCAGTGTGGGCCGGTACGCGCGGCGACCCTGGGAATGGCTGCCGAGCCGATCACGTAGAGCGCGACTCCGATGAGCATCCGCAGGCGCTCGTCCTCGCCGTCGGAGACGCCGTGGACTTCGGCGATCGACAGCGCGAAAAGGGATCTCAGCTGAAGAGACGAGACGACCTCGCCTGTCGACGCGACTCCCGAGCCGAGGCCGGGCGCGACCGCACACGCTCCCACCACGACGCCCCTCCCGGCGAATTCCCTGACGTACTTGCGCTCCAAGTCGCGGATGATCTTTGCCGGTGCCGCCCTCGTGCGAGGCGGTGCGCGACCCCAGGATCCGTCAAGGCACCTCAGTGCGAGGAACGGCAGGTGTTGTGGTGGGCGATGTCGAGGACGAAGCGCTCGGGGCGGTGCAGCTGCTTCGTCGTGTAGGAGGGCTTGCTGTCGAACGCGGCCCCGAAGGTGACGACGCCCTCGAAGTCGCCGGTCAGTGCGAAGCCCTTGAGTTTCGGCAGACTCAGCTTGATCAGGCGCGGGCCTTTGTAGACGTTCCCGCCCGCGTTGTTGTGGGCTGCGGCTGGGGAGAGCTTGATCTCCAGGAAGTGCTTCCCGGCCAGCGGGACCTTCTTCCCCGAGCCGTCGTAGCGGAGTTCCTTGACACGCGTGACGGTGGTCGGCGGCAGTTTGCCCTTCACATCGATGACGACCCGGTCGAAGGAGCAGTGACCGGCGATCCTGGCGTTGACGACCAGACTCGTGGACGGTGCCGGGGACGTGGCGGCGGCAGAGGCCGACGCCGCGGTGCCGGCCAGCAGGAGTGCGCTCGCGGTGATGGCCATGAGGCGATGGCGGGTGTACATGACGCCCCCTTATGAGACGTCGGGGACTGGTGGTCACAGTATGAGACATATGTGAGGGTCATACGGTTGCACGCTTTGGTGATTGATTCTCATGTACTGAAGTGCGACCGCCGACCTCGATGATCGCCGGCATAGCCGCGGTCGGCACAGATCCGGGTGATCGGCGGCTGGGTGAGGCGCAGCCGCCAGAACACGTCGCGGGCAGCGTCGCGGTCCAACCCTTCCAGGACGGCGCGCACATCCTGGGGCTCCTGCGGCATCGCCACCAGTACGAGAAAACCGCCTTTTCCTACGAAGCGGCGGTCAAACTCGCGTCATTCCTGTTCTGGGAAAGATCCGCTTTCGAAGACGACCCCTAGTAGTGCTTCGTTAGGTTCTGGTTCTGCTGGTTTTGAGGGGGCGACCGCAGGTGCGTCGGCCCACTCACTGGCACCGCGTCCTCGGACCGGGACGCCGGGCCACGGTTCGCTGGGCAACAGACCCTGCCGGTGCACTGTGGCCAGGGCCTCGGCCAGCGTCGCCGTCAGCAGCGGGCAGCGGGCCGTGGGCGACCACGTGACGGCTCAGGTCGAGACATCGTCTTGAGGAGCTCCACTTCCTGCGCGAACCTCGTCCGCGTCTCGGAGTCGACCACGGACGGCTTGGTCACCCTCACGGCGCCCGGCTCCCGCCGGGCGGCTCGCCCAGGTACACCTGGCCCATCCCGCCTGTCCGAGCCAGCCGAGCAGTTCGTATCCGCTCAGCCCGGGTGACGCGGGCGAACCTTGATCCAGGCCGCGGTGAAGGTGCGACGGCTCCGCAGAGGGGGCCGCCTCGCGTCACTCTTCGTCGGCTCCGGCGGACTGCCGACGGGCCGGTCCCCCTCTCGGCCTTGGCCCCGGGTGGCTGCCCGTGGACCGGGGTCATCGGCCGGCGTCAGTCTCCAGCCGTTCGACGAGGGCGAGCGCGGCTTCGGTGTCACCGTCGGTGAGTTCTTTCGCCCGGCTTACCGCGGCCACCCGGCGGCCGGAACGCAGCAGGGACAGGACGGCCTCCTCGGAGGCAGGGGCGGATGCCGGGGCGTGGCGGCGGCGTAGGGCGCCGCGGACGGCGGCGTAGGCGCAGAGCAGGAGTACAGCGAAGGCGATGGAACAGATCAGCTTCAGCATGGGCCCTCAGTCGGATGAAGCGGTACTCGCGGCAGGACCAGGGGGCGGGCCGGTGGTCCGCCCCCTGGTATCGGTCAGTTCAGGGGTGCGCGGTGGTTATCACTTGATTTTGCTGTGCACCCAACTCTCGACGTACGACAGGGCCTCCAGAACCCACTTGCCGACCGTCTTGCCGGCGACTTTCTCGACCCATACCGCGATCTTGGGGCCGTACTTCTCCAAGTAGGGGTAGAGCGGTTTCATCGCCTTGAGCAGGGTCCCGACGCCGGCCGCCGCGAGCCCGTACTCCCAGCCGTTCGTCTCCGCGGCGTGAGCCGCGCCTGAGACCGTGAAACCGCGACCGACGTACTCGTAACTGTAGACAGCCAGCCCGTAGGCGACACCGACGAAGAAGCCGCAGATGGCGCCGCCGAGCGGCCCCTGCGCACCGCAGAACGCGGCGGCGAGGTCCGCGACGCCATCGGTCACGATGCCGCAGATGAACCCGCACGACCGCGGCTTCATCCCGCTGGTGTCCTCCTGCATCACGGGGTTCTGATTCGTGTAGTCGTAGGCGTTCGCGCTGCCCAGGAGCTCCGGGTCGACCTGGGCGAACCTGCCGAGCGACGGGTTGTAGACCCGTACGCCCATCAGAGCCGTCCCGCCCAGAGAGGAGGAGCTGCGCTGTGCCGCTCCCTGAACGCCGTACTCACCGGGCGTGCCGGTCTCGACGGTTCCGAACTCGCTGTACGTGCAGGTACCGGTGACCGCGTCGGAGGCCACGTCGACCGTGGCCATCTCGTCGCCGTGCAGATCGGACAGGTCCAGCGTGACGCCGGCGGCCGTCGTGGTGGCCACGAGGCCACTCGGTCCCGTGGTTATCCGGGTCCAGCCGCCGTCGGAGCCGGTGATCAGGTCGGGGCTGTCGCCGGGGTCGGCGTAGTGGTTGGTCGTGGTGACGCCGGTCTGGCTGTCGGTGTATGAGCCGAACCTGACGCCCATCGGGTCGAGCTGCCAGGTCATTGTGCGGCCGGCCTCAGCCTGTGATGCCAGCATGTCGTTCGCGTAGTAGGTGGCGGTCAGGTCACCGGCGTTCCCCGCGTCGACCGAGGGCGTGGTGGTGATGTCGCCCTGTGTGTCATAGGCGTATCCGGTATCGGTCAACCGGTCGGCGGTGTCGTAGGAGTGGTACTCGTTCTGCGTGGACGTGGTCTGGCAGCTGCCGTCCGCCGCCGGGGCCGCGGTCGAGACCTCCGTACGGTTGGAGTCCGCGTCGTAGGTGTAGGAGCGAGTGGTGCATCCACCACTCTGGGTGTCGGCGACGCCGGCGATCCGGTCTGCGGCGTCGTAGGAGTACACCTCAGAAGAGGCCAGCACCGTGCGGTTCGCCCAGTCGCCGGAGCTGTTCGGCGTGACCGTGTCGCTCAGCGCTCCGCTCCAGGCGCTGTTGGTGTAGGTGAGGGACGTGGCGATGCCGGTCGGGTCGTAGGCGTATGTGGCGCTCGTGCCGCCCGGATAGGTTTCGCCGGTGAGGTTCCCGTCCTGGTCGTAGGTGGCGCCGTACGTGCCCGAGACGCTGTCGGTCTCGCTGGTGGCCGCTCCCGTGTGGTTGCCACCGCCGTCGAAGGAGAGGGTGACGGTGTCGCCGCCGTCAGCGCTGTCGCTGCGGCCGGTGAGCCGGCCCGCCAGGTTGTAGGTGTACTGGGTCTGTGTGCCGGACGCGTCGGTGTACTCGCTCGGCTGGGCGAAATCGTCGTACTGGGTGGAGACCTCGGAGGAGACGTTGCCGCCGGAGTCGAGGTTCTGTTGGTCGGTCACCAGGCCCGTCGTGGACGAGTAGACCGTGTGCGCCGGGGCGACAGCCGCGCCCATTCCGGGGCCGGTGGTCGCCGTCGACACGTCGGTGAGGCGGCCGGCCGCGTCATAGTGGTCGGTCGTCGTCCGGGTCGAGGTACTGCCGTCGGCAGCCGTGTAGGTGTCAGTCGTGGTGAGCGGCTGAAGGTAGATGTTGTACGTGTAGGAGGTCACCGGCAGGCTCGCCGTACCGGTGGTGCCCGGCTGTGCGGCCGGCTCGGTCTTGCACGTCAGGTCCGCCCAGGCGGGCTGATCGCCGCATGCGCTGTCGGCGCTGTTGGCACCGGCCATGTAGTAGATGGTCTTGGTGGAACCGGCGCCGCCACCGCTCGGGTTGCTCGGCTGGCGTGTCTCGATGGGCAGGTTTTCCCCGCCGTACAGCGAGGTGTTCTCGTTGTAGACGGTGGTGCTCGTGATGTTCAGATGTCCGCTGCCGGGATCGGTCACGGTCTGGAGCGGGGTGTGCAGACTCCACCCGAGGGTGTCGGAACCGCTGGAGTACACGTACCGGGTCGTCCGGACGTCGACGTCGCCGGAGCCGGGCACGCTGACACCGGGGCTGGCTGCCGAAGTCTCGGTGGTGACCAGCTGATACGGCTGACCGTCGCTGTCCAGGCCCTGGTTTGGGGCGCCCTCGTCGTAGGTGTCGTGAACGTGGGAGCGGACGGTCTGGGTCGTCCCCGCGGCCATGGCCTGGTGGGCGGGACCGTAGGTGTCGAGCAGTTCGGTGCCGTCGGCCGAGTACAGGTACTGGGTGTCGAGCTGTCCGGCGACGGTCGCCGAGGCGGAGCCTGCGGCCAGGGCGGTGGCCCGGTTGTCGGCGGTCAGTTCACGGATGTCGTTGCTGTACTGGTCGTACTCGGTGGTGGTGACGTTCCAGCCGTTGTTGTAGGTGGCGGTGTTGACCTCGCGGCCGCTGGCGTCGTAGTAGAGGATCCGGGCGTAGGTCCAGTCGGAGGGCGGGTTGGACGTGGGGGCGTGATCGGCTGGGAAGATCGCCACCGCGGAGACGGGGTTGTCCCTCTGTCCCCAGTTGGCGGTGGTGGCCGGGTCCATGTTCGTGGGGCCGCCGTTGGCGGTGGTCAACGGGACACTGTAGGAGACGGTGTTGACTGCGGTGCCGCCGCCGTTGGCCGCGTTGTGGGTGCGGGTGACGGAGAGGATCTTGCCGTAGCCGGCGTCGCCGGGGGTGTAGTCGTAGGCGAGGGCCCAGGGCTGGAGGGTGTTGGCGGGCTGGCCGCGGTCCTGGGCCGGGTAGACGGCGGTGATGCGGCCGTAGTCGGAGTCCGAGGGGGTCTCGTCGTACGTGTACATCGTCTTGAGCGGAGTGCTGATGCGCGGGTCCCACTCGTACTTCAGCCGACCGCTGGAGTCGTAGGTGTAGTCGGCGACCGGGGTCTGCGTCAGGTGGCTGCCGTCGGAGGTGACGAAGTCGATCTCGGAGACGTTGCCGGTGGCGCTGTCGTAGGAGAACTGCAGCGCGCGGCAGCCGGCGTCCCAGGTGGAGGCGGACGGCGGGTTCGGGCACGCGGTGGAACTGGCCGTCCCAGTGGGCGCGTTGGCGTCCGGCGCGATCACCAGCAGGGGCTTTCCGTAACCGGGATCACCGCTGGTGGAGTCGTAGACGTAGCTCGTGGAGGTGTTGCCGCCGCCGGGCTGGGTGACGGTGGACGGCAGGTAGGTGCCGGCCGTGCCACCCGCGGGGACGGCGAAGCTGGTGGCGATGCCGCTGCCGTCGGTGAGCGTGAAGACGCCGGATTTCTTGGTCAGCGTCACGCCGGCTGAGACCGCGGGGCCCTGCGGGGAGTAGGTGGTCAGGCCGTTGCCGTTGGTGCCCGTCGTGGCGAACGTCAGCCTGGAGCCGTCGGCGCCAGTAGCGGTGGCGTAGCTGGTTGCGTCGGTGACTGAAGACCAGGTCGCGCTGGTGCCCTCGACGGGCAGCGTGGTGGTCCAGCCCGGGCCGAAGAGGGAAGGGGCGGCCGGGGCGAGGGAGTTGAATGTGCGGGTGACGCCGAGTCCGCTGCCGAAACTGCCGATGGAGACGTCGGTCATGGACACGGAGGCGTTGCCGGACTGCAGGCCTATGGTGACCGGGCCGACCTGGGTGGTGCCGAAGTCGGCACCGGTGCCGATGCGGTCGAGAGTGACACTGACCGGTGGGGTGGTGATCGGGTTGTTGCCGGAGGAGTCGGTGAAGACCGCCTCGATCTGCAGCAGACCGTCGTTGTTGAGCGTGTGGGTGACGTTCCAGGTCAGAGCCGGGGACTGCACCTCACCCGAGCCGCTGGTCGTCGCCACCGGCCACGTCACCGAGGACGAACCGCTCTTCACATCACCAGCCGGGATCGTAGTGAACGACCCCGTGGTGCCCTTGCGGTACTGGAAGGTCACCTTTGCCGAGCCGGGCGGGGCGGCGGCCTGCAGGGGGAACGTCGTCGACGTCGTCGCCTGGTCGTCCGGAGCGGTCATGCCCGCGGACCCCACGCCGAACGAGTAGTTCGCCGTCGCACCGTTCTTGCTGGCCTTGCTCACGGCGTAGACCGCCACCGTGTGGTAGCCGGCCGGCGGGTTGACGGTGATGCTCGGGGCGGTGCCGGAGACGTAGGTTGAGGTGCCCCCGTCCAGGTTCCAGTCGTATCCGGTGATGTCGCCGGACGAGTCGGTCAGGGAGCAGGTAGCGCCGCCGCTGACGGCAGCCGTCCACTGCCCGCTCGGGTAGCTCGGGCAGCTGACGGTGGGTGCGGGCGGGGTGGACGTGTCGATGGTGAACGCCTTGGCGGTGGTCCAGGCCGAGTAGTCCTCACCGTCGTAGGCGCGCACCTGCCAGGTGTAGGCGCCGTCCGGCAGCGCGGTCGACGGCTTCCACGTCGCGGCCGTTCCGGCGGTGACGAAGGCCGTGTTCCCGGACGCCTTGACCGTGGATCCCGACAGGATCTGGTAGCCGAGCTGCACCGTGTCGCTGTTGGCGTCGGTGGCCGACGCGGACAGGGTCGGCGTGCCGGTCGAGGTGTAGGTGCTGGAACCAGTGACGACGGACGGCGTCATCGACAGATTCGCCGGGGTTGCCGGCGGGTTGTTGTACGTGATCGAGAAGGTCGGGTTGTCCGTGAACCGCACGAAGTCGACGTCGTTGGTCTCCGTCGCGTTGTACAGACCCAGCGTCCAGTTGTTGTTGTGGAGGTTGGCGATCGTCTGCATCCCGGCCGTGACGTCGAACGCCACCGACAGGTTCGGGCTGGAACTTGTCGTGGTGAAGGACTTGGACACGTTGGGACTGGGGTAGTTCGGGTTCGTCGCACCCGTCGCCTTCGCCGGCTGGCTGTTCCACGTGGTGGTAGAGCTGATCGGCCCTTCGGAGAAGACGTTGACCGTTGTCGAGTTGGATCCGGAAGCCGCCGCGTAGGTCACCTTGGTGTTCAGCGTGGCCGAAATGACATGCGCACCGTAGATAGCCGAGGGCACGCTCAGGTTGTAGAAGGTCCGCTCGATTCCCGTCGGGGACGAGAACCCCTGGTAGCCGGTGGCCAGGCCGCCACTGCCGCCGGTGTCGTAGTTCGACACCGTCGGGAAGGCTTGCTGCACCTCGTCGTAGTGCAGCGTCGAGCCCGACGTCGGGTGCGGGGTGAACGCCGGGTCGATGTAGACCGGGTAGGCGGTTGAACCTCCCTTTAGCAGGGAAATGTCAGGTGACAGTGCCAGGCGGCGACCTCGCAGCGTGGTCCTCACCCGGCCTGTGTGTGCCCGCGAACCGGGAACCTCCGCCGTCGAGGCCGTCGAGGCCGTCGGGACCGTGTCGGTCTCCGGGTGGACGCTCGGCCGGTCGGCGTCGGCGCCCGTCGGCGGGACGGTGGCGGAGTCCCACATCACTGGAGCCGGCGAAGTGACCAGCGCCCGGCCGCGCTTGTCCTTCATCGTCACGTTGCCGCCGGCATCCTGCGACAGTGACGTCCCCGAGCCGTTCACGGTGGTCAACGCGAGGGACGCAAGCTGCGGATCGGACGCCGCCTTCGCGTTCTTGACGACCAGTATCTCCTCGACCCCGCCCGCCGGCGTTACCGTCACCCGCAGGTCCACGCCGTGCGGCAGCACGTTCGGGTACGTCGCGGTGTCACCCGACAGCACCGGTTTCGGCAGCGCCGACGGCCACGACACCGACAACTTCCGGCTGTTCACCGTCATTGTCGCCAACGGCCCCGTACCACCGCCGGACAACACCAACGGCGACTCCGACAAGCCCGGCACAACAGCGCCGGACTTCGTTCGCCGCAACGTCGCGTCCAGGGACTTCCACGACCCACCCCGCATCAACCAGCGGGGCTGTGCGGAGACCTGGTACTCGAACGTACCGTCCGGCTCAGCGAACGTCTGCGACGCATCGGTGCGATCGTCGAGGACCTCGACCCGCGATCGCTGCGCCTTCGCCGACATCATCGCCGCCACCGCGTCCGGCCGCGATGCCACCGGAACCACCGCGTGATGCCTTGGCGCGGCCTCGGCCGACTGCGCCCCGATCGTCGTCCCCAACAGGGTCGAGACAACCGCACCAGTGACCGCCACCGCGATCCCACGGCTGCCGCGCGGAGGCCGCAGGCCACCGTATCTTCGCCAACTCACTGCACGTTTCCTTCGCTCCACGATCACATGCCTGCTTTTTATGACATGCGTATTCGTCGCGTGATCTTGTCATCGGCCTGGCGGCCACCCCCGGAAGGTTCCATCGCCCGATGCGCAGTCCGCGCACTGTCACACCGCCTCCCGCCAGGTGTCGTTACTTGACGTAGCCGTCGGAGGAGCAGGCGCCCGCGCGATGTTGCTCTCGGTGATCGTCGCTGGCCGGGTCGGTAAAGGGGGTGTCAGTCAGATGCAAGAAGTGTTCATGCAAAGTTGACTGAAACATGATGGTAAATTCCTTCTTTTATAGTCAACTAATACTTTTATAGGCGAAAGCGGGTAAGTAATTAGTTACCGTGTGCTGGTGATGGTTTCGGGTGGGCAGTGAAGGCCGGTGACCGTGTTGGTCGTCGTGCGGCGGGTGTGAGGCGCGGGCTGCGTGGAGGCCCGCGCGGCGGAGAGTCCCTCGGGAGAGCGCGCCAGAAGGAGGGATACCAGGCGTCCCGGCGGCCGTCAGCGTGGACTTGCGGTCAGCGTGTGCAGTGGCGGCATCCCCAGCCACATCAAAGGCGACGCCGTCATGGACGAAGGGGAGTAGACCCGTGGTGCGACGGATTCGTCCGGGCGACGCCGGCGCCGACGACGCCCTGGTCCAGGAAGCCATCGAGCGGGCCGGCCAGGAAGTCTTCACCCCACGCACCGCCCAAGACTCTCAAAGGGCGGTCAACTTCCTGCTGAAGCAGCTGAAGACAACCACGGCCGTCGCCCAGGAACTCGGCATCACCCAGCGGTCTGTGGAGCGCTACCGCACCGGCGCGCGCAAGCACCCGCCCAGGGCGCGGGCCGCCCAGCGCCCCTCCCACGCCGACAGCCCGCACCGACCCGCGAACTCCACGAGGCCCCGCCTCGTTGCATGGATTTCTTGGTGCAGGGCGACTGGCCTGCGGGAGGTCATCCCGTCCGCAGGCATCGATTCGCCCGCCAGCGCAGTGACACTGGGCCTTGCCGGCACGGTCGGCGTCCTGTTTGCCGTGTGGGTGGGGCTGGTGATGTTGACCATGGAAAGCAGTAGCTGGAGGGAAGTGGTGAAAGTCCTGCTCAAGCCCGTCGAACCCGCCCGGGTGGGCCGCGATCGTCGCCCCTCCAGCTCAAGCGCTGGTTCCAGTGCGTACAACAACCCGTCGGACAGCGGGTTCTAGGGCAGCGGAGGGGCAGCGGCGGCAACCCGGTCGCCTAGAGCCTTGACCGCCGGAGGAACGGATCGGTTGGCCGCCTGTCCGCTGTCCGCAACGACGGCACCCCGCAGGGGGCTTCTCTCACGCCCGTACCAACGCCGACGGCGACGGCGGGACACGGCCCGCCGAGGGGACCGGAGCCAGGGGCAGCCACGCGAGCGCAGAAAAAGAATCTTGGCTGTTGTGTCAAGAATCCGGCGGCCCCTCGACTGTCAGGGAGGTGTACGGCCGCAGCTTCACGGTGAGGTGCTCGAGGCCGCAGACTGGAGGGGTTCCGGTGGAGGTTACTGGCGTCGGTATTGCTGCGTTCGTGGCGTTCGTGCTCGCGCCGGGGCTGAGCAGCGTGCTGAAGAGCGTCGCGTTCCGTATCCGGGCGTCGGGCAAGGCGGAACTCCTGCGTGCAGGGGGCGAGTCGACCAGGCAGCTGAGCGACGGGCGCCGCGCGGGAAAGCGGGGACGGCGTGGCTGAGGGGGAACGGCCAGCGGTGCACGCCCAAGCGGTCGCGGAACTGGTCGCCGAACGGTACGAGGAATTCGTGGGCTACGCCCGCAAGAGGCTGCGAGTCCTCGGGGTCCCGGCGTCGTCTGCGGACCCTGAGGACCTGGTGCAGACCGCTCTGACGAACGTGCTGGCCCACGGCGAATCAGTCGAGAAGCTGCGCCCGTACGTCTACGCCGTCATCAAGAACGAGGTCAGCCATGCTGCCCGCCGTTACCGCAGCGGTCAGGGCTATGGATCACTGGACACGGATCTGCGCCTGGAGAGCGCGGGGCTCGCCGACAGCCCCAGCGCGGAAGTCGACCTGCGTCTGGACCTTCAGGCGGCGATGAGGGCCCTGCCGCGCCAACAGCGCAGGGTGATGTTCTACCGGGCGCGGGGATACACACAGACGGAAACAGCCGCGGCCCTGGGGACTGCACCAGGCACGGTGGCCACCCACATGTCGCGGGCGGTCGTCGCGCTGAAGCTGACCCTTGGAGCCCTGGCGGTGGTGCTAGCCGGCTCCGCGGCCTCAGGGCTGTGGGTGATGCTGCATCTCGTGACCCCTGCTGCGGGTGGCCCGGTGGCGAAGCAGTCGTGGGAGTGGCTGTCGTTCTGGGGGGTCCTGATTCTCGCCTCCCTGGCCACCACCCTGGCCCTCAGCGTGCTGATCTGGACGTGGGGGACGGCGCGGCAGGCACTGGAAGAGCGCCGGTTCAGGTCAGAGCAGGAAGGCTCCCGGTTCGGGACGCGTTAGTGGGGTTGTCGGACGGCCGGGCACGTTCGCGGGCGGCCAGGAGTCATGGTTCCCGGAGAACCTCCCCATATCCAGGTTCCATGGAAGCTCTCAAATCCGGTGAACGGGGCGTGGTGTGTCAGATGGTCAGAACGCGGTCGAACCGGTCGTCATCCCCGCGGCGCCAGCCCGGCCGGAGAAGTACGACACCGCGACCCGGGCCGCACTCGACCACATCGACCGCCAGGCCGTGCGCATCATCGCCGACGGCCGCCCGTCGAGCACCCGCAGAAGCTACGCCCAGGACTGGGCGAGCTGGACGAAGTTCTGCGCCGCCTCCGGGGTCCCCGTGCTCGCCATCACCCCCGGCACGCTGGTGATGTTCGTCGATTGGCTGTGGACCCAGCCCGGCGGGAAGAAGGGGACGTGCACCGCGCCGTCCACCATCGACCGGCGGATCTCCGGCACCGTGGTGTCCGCCCGCGCCGAGCACGGCGTGCGGCCGGAGGACGGCGTCGCCCGCCTCGCCCGCAACCGGCTCAAGCAGCTGGTCAAGGAGATGGAGGCCAGCGGCGAGAGTCGCGGCCGCGGCCAGGCCCCGCCGCTGCTCGTCGAGCACCTGGTGAAGATCAGCGCCGCCTGCCCCGACAACCTCCGGGGCATCCGCGACCGCGCCCTGGTCCTCATGCACTTCGCCGTCGCCGGCCACGAGCACGAACTCGCCTTCAACCGGGTCCGCGACTACGCCGACACCCCCGCCGGCATCCACGCCGACCTGCGCGTGTCCAAGGTCCGCCCCCGTGTCGTCCCGGTTCCCTACGGCTCCCACCCCTCGATCTGCCCCGTCCGCGCCTGGCAGGCGTGGACGGAGGCCGCCGACCTCACCGACCCGGACGGATACGCCTGGCGCCGCCTGCACAACTGCTGGCACACCGTCATGGACAGCGGGCTGCAGCCCGCTGTCCATCGGCGACATCGTCACCCGCGCCGGCGAACGCGCCGGGATCGAGATCCGCTTCACCGGCCACAGCCCCCGCCGCGGCCTGGCGACGTCCTCCCGCCTGAAGGGCCACGACCAGATCGTCATCGCCAAGCAGGGCGGCTGGGCCCCGCACTCCAAGGTCCTCGCCGGCTACCTCGAAGTCGTCGACCAGTGGGAGGACAACGCCCTGCTCGGCGTGCTGTAGGCATCCGTGAGCAGGCCTTCGCCGCACCGAAGTGCGAGGGCATCTGGGACGAGGTGGCGGCGACCAGTGACCGGCGGCCGGGCCGAGAGCGGCAGTTGTATTTCGCCGCCCCACGGGTGCCAGTACGCCGCCGAACAGCCGTCTCAGCCGCCGGGCGGACGCGGAGCTCGCGCATGGTGAAGGGGTGGCAGACAAACTGAGGTGGTATCACCAGGGTCGGGCATCGGGCGGATGACACGCCCCGCGCCTGGTGCGGGTCTGGATCGTCGCTCCGCTCGCCGTCCTCGGCGCCGTCGGAGCGGGCTATCTGATCTACCGCTTCATTGTTGACCCGCTCGTCGCCAACACCTCGGACGCCATCAAGCTCACCCTCGCCATCCTCACCCTGATCGGCGCCTTGCTGGCCGGTGTGTACGCCTACCGCAAGCAGCGCATCGCCGAGAGCGACGCCCACCGCGCCGTCGCCAACCAGCTCGCCGACCGCTACACCACGGTGGCCGGACAGCTCGGGCACGACAAGGCCGCCGTGCGCCTCGCCGGTGTCTACGCTCTCGCCCGGCTCGCGGACGACTGGGAAGCGCAACGACAGGTCTGCGTCGACGTTCTGTGTGCCTACCTCCGGATGCCATACGAAACCAACCCGGCGGCCACCCTGTACAAGGAAGGCGAACGGGAGGTACGCCAGACCATCACTAGGGTGATACGCCAACACCTCCAAGATCCGGAATCGCTAACTTCCTGGTCAGGTTGCAGCTTCGACTTCACGGGTGCCACCTTCGACGGCGGCGATTTCTCAGACAGTCACTTCCACGGCTCGGTCTCCTTCGACGAGGCGACCTTCTCCGGCGGGCGGACCTACTTCACCGACACGACGTTCGCCAACGCGGTGTCCTTTACCTTGGCCACGGTCTCTGGCGGCCTGCTGGCCTTCGTTCGGGCCAAGTTCGACGGCTTCGTTGACGCCACGTTTTCCGGCGGCCAGGTGGACTTCACTCAGGCATCCGTCCCCCGAGGCGGCCTGCTGTTCTTCGACCACGCCAAGTTCGCTGGCGCCCGGGTGGACTTCTTGGAGGCCACGTTCTCCGGCGGTTGGGTGAACTTCCATTCGGCCGTTTTCGCGAGCGGCGGTGTGTCCTTCGACGGGGCCAGGTTCTCCGGCGGCCGGATGAGTTTCGCCGAGGCCACGTTCGTGGGGGGAGAGGTCGACTTTCAATCCATCGGGTCGTGGGAAGTGCCACCGACCTTCGACCGCGGGGTGTTGGAAGCCCCACCAGCCAACCTGCTTCTTCCCTCCCCGTCCATTCTGGCTGACCGATCAGCGCGCAGACGTGACTGACGAGGGTCTTGAGCTGTCGACTGCAGCGGGTGCGTCGACGTCAAGGCACCGCCGATCAGGAACCCATCGGTTGTTGAACATCGCGCTCATAGATGGCCACCGCTCACATATGCGGGACACAGATGCGACAAACAGCGCTACGAGTAAAGGGGCGTGACGGGCCATCATTGAGCAGAGCGAGACGAGTAAGGACGTTCGGCGCGTTCTGACGCCCACCGTGGTGCTGCCGACGTCGGCCGGTCCGGCGGGCACCACCGCGGCGACGAACGCCGCGGCGTTCACCCCGGACGTGCTCGCCAAGCTGCAGGAGCTGGAGGAGCGCAGCGCGCAGCACGAGAAGAACCTCCGGCCTTACAACACCACCGACTCCTACGCCGCCGACGGGAGGCAGTGGGAAGAGTTCTGCGCGCTGCTCGAACTGCCCGTCACCGCCATCACGCCCGGATCGCTGACCGCGTTCGTCGAGTGGCTGTGGTGGCAGCCAGGTTGGAAGGCACCAACACCGCGCCCTCGACCATCAACCGCCGCCTGTCCGGCGTGGTCGTCACCGGCCGCACCTACCACCGCCTGGTCCTCGACAAGACCGTGGCCGCCCGCGCCCGCCGGGTGCTCAAGGCCAAGGTGAAGGAGATGCAGAAGACCAAAGAGACCCGGGGCCGCGGACCGGCGCCCACCCTGCTCGCCGAGCACCTGCGCGCCACCGTGGTGGCCGCTCCCGACACCCGGCTGGGCATCCGCGACCGCTCCATCGGGCTGACCTGCTTCGCCACGCCGGACCGCGGGCATGGAACGGATGCCGTACGCAAGCGACTTGTCCGACAAGCAGTGGGCGCTGATTGAGCCGCTGGTCGCCGCGTGGAAGCAGGAGCGGGTGGCGCGGTCGGCGACCGGGGGCGCCGACCGCGTCCGCGTGCTGGGCGCGACTTGTCAAGCCGGCGGGCGGTAGTGCTGCGTGCCCTTGACGAGAAAATGGCCATTCGGCCGATCTAGGAACTCTGTATCGGAGAGTACTCTCTGCTCCAGGTTGCTCTTGGCAGCGGGTGGACGTGATGGGAAAAGCTGCCGAGTCCGGTGGTGTCCTGGCTGAGGTGGAACGCCTGCGCAGGATGGCGCGAGGGGAACGAAGAGCGTCGTCTGTGCCGTTGCTGGCCTTCGGTGTGCTAACGCTCGGGTACGTCCCTCTTGCTGGGCAGTTGTCGTTGCTGAGCCTTGTGTACTGGTCGGTCGTCGCCCCGGTGGGTTTTCTGCTGGTGGCTTGGTGGTACCGGCGCCGGCTGGTGGGTGTCGGTGTAGGTGCAGGTGACGCCCCTTATGCGAAGACTGGCTGGATCTTGCTGGCGGCTTTCGCCTTGGTCCTCCCGCTGACCGCTGTCCAGTTGCCGGTCATCGGGATCGCCCTGCTGGTGTTGGCAGTGCGGCAGCGCAACGCCTACCTCGGGGCCTTTGCGGTGCTTTTCGCTGTCATTGGGGTGCTGGGGACGTTCACAGCTACGCTGGAGAACCTGCTGTACCGCGCGGCGTACGGCCTGGGCTGGTTCCAGCCGCAGTCGGGTTATTTCGACGGCGCGCCTACGATCATCACTGCAGCGGCCGGACTGCTCCTGCTGGCCGGTGGACTGGCCGCCATGCGGCGGGAGCGGAGGCTGGCTGCATGAGCCGCGAGGAGGACGCACCAGCAGAGGTGCAGCAGCCCCCCGACGTCTCCGCCGCCGTGCACTTGGACGACGTCGTCCACCAGCGGACCCGGCTCGGACTGCTCGTTGTCCTCGCCGAGGTCCATCAGGCGGACTTCACCTACCTGAAGACGAGGCCGCAGCTCACAGACGGCAATCTCGGCAAGCAGATCGAGATCCTCGCCCGCCACGATTTGGTCTCGGTCCGCAAAGGCTACGAAGGCCGAAGGCCGCGAACGTGGATCTCCATCAGCCGAGCAGGCAAGGAGGCACTGCAGCAGGAGGTCAACGCGCTCACGGCCTTGCTGAGCCTGGACGCACAGCGTTAGTCCCGCCGATCAGTGTGCGCCGGTTGCCGGCAGATAGTCCGGCAACCGGCCCGCAACTTGACTAGCGGTGCAGAGCGACACCACTGCACCGGGAGCGTGGGGACGCCGCCTCGGCTGCTGGAGCGCTCCGGTCAGACGTCAGCTGTGGATGGTGTGGCATACCGCGTCGACGCGGACCTGACGCCACTCGACGTACAGAACAGTGCAACTCTTGCCCGCGCGCATGTGGGCGCCACCGGGATAGACGTATTTGGTGCCTCCGTAGCCAGTGCAGTTGTTGTGCGTGCTCGTTCGGTGCGGTACTTGTGCCCAGTGCTGTCGTACCAAACCTGGTCAATGTTCCATTCGCACATGCTGTGATAGGTGAAAAAGTCACCGCCTGCGTTTTGAACAGTGAGCCCGCTGCCGACGACCTGTCCGTAGAGTTGGCCGTTGGGAATGTCGTAGCCGCCGACCGTGGTTGTTCCGCCGAAGTAGGTCCAGCCGTAGGCGCTGTACGGCGTCACGCTGGTATTCGAGTCGGTGTTGCTCTGGTAGTACGCTGAGTTGTCGGTGTCGTAGTACGACATGTCGCTCAGATTCGGTGTCGCTGCGGCGTAGGCCGGATCGCTGGTGTCTGTTCCCGCGATCGGGGCCGTGTCTGGTGCCGAGGTGTACAAGGCATCAGGGGACGGCACCGACGCAGGATGCACGCCGACGGGCCCGCTGGCCTGCGGGCGAGCGGATTCCCATCCTCCTGGTCCCTCGGCTGGCGGACAGCGCGCGGTTGGTACGCGACTTCTCACCGTACGGTCACCGGGGTGCTGTGTGCCGCGCGTGGGCCACGCATTCCTCCACGAACGCCAGGGCCTTGAGGTGGTAGGCGCGGGCGGTCCAGCCGAGGCTGATGTTGTGGCCGGCGTGAGGCAGGCGGTCGACGACGATGCGTGGAGCTGCGGACAGCCGCGCAGTCAGATCCGTGATCGCGTCATCGTCGTGGCGCCACCAAGCCTCATGCTCGGCGAAGGTCAGGCGGACGGGGACCCGGACGCGCGGCAGGAGCACAGCCGACAGCCGCTTCCAGCTTGCCACCGTGCCGATCTCATGCTCAGGCATCGATGCCATCGCGGTCCGGCTCACCTGGAATGTCTCCACCGGATACAAGCTCAGTGGCCCCCAGTTCAGCTGCCGCAGGCCCGGTCCCGGGTCCCGGCCGAGCGATCCGGGATGCGCGGCGAGCCTGCGCCCGCACCCGGAGACATCCACGCCCAGCACCTCCCGCACGCCGCTGTCCGCGGCGACGGCGAAGGCGACCTTGGCCCCGAAGGAATGCCCCAGCAGCACAGTGCCTGCAGCGGGTGCGTGGCGGGCAGTGAAGGCGCTCACTGCGGCCCGCACGGTCGCGGCTTGCGCGGTCAGTCTCTGTCCGCGGGGAAAGCTGCCGTATGACGCACCGTAGCCGGGGCGGTCCAGCGCCAGCACCATGTACCCCAAGCGGGCACCCAACGCCAGCAAGGACATATCCGGGTGCGCCTGGCCATCGAAATAGCCGGCGTTCATACCTCCGCCGTGCAGCGCGATGATCACCGCGCGAGCGCAACTGTCCGCGGGTTCACTCATCAAACCGGACAGTGTGACACCGTCCGCATCGATGTTGACAGGCCGTACACCCGGGGACGCCTGCCTTTCGTGCCCTTGCGGGACAGCCGGTGTTCGGGTGGCCGCCCGCACCATAGAGGGCCGGTGGGGCGAGGGGCCGGAGGTCATCATGCGCGAGGCCGAACGCCAGGGCATTCTCCACGGCGCAGAGTCCGACCCGGCCAGGAAGGGGAATGCGCCCACACCGATGTGTCAGCCGAATACATCACAACAAACTCCTCCGCGATCATCCCAAGCCGGGCAGAACCAGAGCAGCGACCCCGCTCCTCATCCTCCAAGCCGCGCCGGGCCCGGGCCAGCCGAGCTAGCCGCGCCTTCCGCCATTCGAGGAACACCGCCCCCACGCGGCTGACATGAGGTGGCCTAACCCGCGTCCTCGTCCATGGACCGTGAATCTGGATGTGCGCCATGCCTGGCCGTCGGGCTTGAGGGCGAGCGCCTCGTATCCCTGCAGCGATTCGAGCCAGTCCCGGGAGCTGTCGGGCGAACGCGGCGGTGGCGTAGTCGTCCGTCATGGTCAGCCGGGGGCCGGTGACGGTGCGGGGAAAGGCTTGTGACCGCGCCCCTGTCAGTAGTCGGCGCGGCGCTGCGTCCGTTCGAGCCAAGCCCGCCTGACGTCGCTGATCCATCTTCCGCTCGGCCACGGGTCGGGGACGAGGGATTCGTAGCGCATGTGGCGTGCGGGATGCCGTCCTGGAGCAGGCTGGGTGCGGACGGTGCGCATGGAGGGCACGCAGCCGCACAGGTAGACGTCGGCGTCCCCTGTACGGCCACGAGACGAGAACTCGTACATGCGTTTGGTTGCAGGTGGCAGGGGCTACTCGCACCTGCGAGCCTGCGTCGCAGTGAGGGACAGCGCCGACGGGGCCACTCAGAGACAGATGGCAAGGGGTTGGTCGGGATGACCGTGGCGACACAGCAGGGTGGCGGGGGAGGTTCCAGCGGCCTCTACGACGTTCTGGAACTCATTCTCGACCGAGGGCTGGTGATCGACGCGTTCATCCGGGTCTCCCTGGTCGGCATCGAGATACTCAAGATCGACATACGGATCGTGGTGGCCAGTGTCGACACCTACCTGCGCTTCGCCGAGGCGTGCAACCGTCTCGATTTGGAGGCGGGGCCGCGCAAGCCAGCCGGGCTTACGGAGCTCACGGGGCAGGTTACTGAGTCCGGCGCCAGCGGCAAGACCAAGGGAGCGCTGTCCGGCGCCGCGGAGACGATCTCCGACGCCTTCCAGCAGTCCCGTGACGAGGGCAGAGAGCATCAGGGCGCACGGCCCGCCGCGCGCAGGAGGGAGACAGAGCGGTGAGCACCTACGTATATGGAATCATTCGCGCCTCGCACTCCTCGCCCCCGCAGGACACGGACGGCATCGGCGACCCACCGCGGCCGGTGCGCGTGCTGCGTCGGGGCGAGCTGGCCGCGATCGTCAGCGATGCCCCCGAGGAGCTGCGGCCCAAGCGGCGTGACCTGCTCGCCCACCAGCGGGTACTGGATGCGGCCGGAGCGGATGGCGTGGTCCTGCCGATGCGGTTCGGCAGCGCCTCCCCCGACGACGACACGGTGACCACGGTCCTCGCCGAACGTGCGGAGCACTTCCTGGAGCGGCTGGACGCGCTGGACGGCAAGGCGGAGTACAACATCAAGGCCAACCACAATGAAGAGGGCGTGCTGCGCCTGGTGATGGCGGACAACGACGAGATCCGGTTGCTGGCGGAGGCGAACCGGGAGGCCGGTGGCGGGGCGCACAAGGAAAAGGTCCGGCTGGGGGAGATGGTGGCTGCTGCCGTCCAGGCGCACGAGGCGACTGACGCGGAGCTGCTCCAGCAGGCGCTGGAGCCGACGGCCGAGGCGGTCAGCGTCGGCCCGCAGAGCACCGGCTGGCTGGCCAACCTCTCCTTCCTCGTGGACCGCCGTTCAGCGGAGCAGTTCCTGGCCGCGGTCGACGGACTCCGCCAGGAGCACCCGCACCTGGAGCTGCGTGTCCACGGCCCGCTGCCGCCCTACAGCTTCGTCGACACGCCCTCGTCCCAGCAGGCCGAAGGCGGCACCGCGGAAGCGTTCGGAGCCGGAGCAGCTCAGCCGACCAACGGGTAACAAGCTCTGGTGCTCGCCATGCCGGCACGGTACTGCGGACTCACCGCCCATCCGGCGCGTCCGGCGTCACCGGGCACGTACGCGCCCCGACCGTCCGGATAAACGGATGGTCGGGGGCGAGCGTGACGCGGCAGGATGCTCCGCATGACCTTGCCCACCCCCGAGCTGCACACCGCCCGCCTGCGACTGCGGCCGTTCACCGACGCGGACGCGGCGTCGCTCTACGCGCTGCACAGCAGCGCCCACGTGCTGCGGTACTGGGACTCCCCGCCGTGGACCGAACCGCCCCGCGCCCAGCGCTTCATCGCGACCTGCCGGACGATCGAGGAGGAAGGCACGGGGGCGCGGGTGGCCGTCGACCGCGCCTCCGACGGCGCGTTTATCGGTTGGTGCGGCCTGACCAGCTGGAACCCGGACTTCCGCAGCGCGTCCCTGGGCTACGTCTTCGACGCCGCCGCGTGGGGCCACGGCTACGCCACGGAGACCGCGCACGCCGTCCTGCGGTGGGCGTTCGACACCCTGGACCTGAACCGCGTCCAGGCCGAGACCGACACCCGCAACGTGGCGTCTGCCCGGGTCCTGGAGAAGCTCGGCTTCGTCCGCGAAGGCACCCTCCGCGAGGACTGCGTCGTCAACGGCGACGTCTCCGACTCCTGGGTCTTCGGCCTCCTCCGCCGCGAGTGGCACCCGACGGCCACCCTGACGGCCGGCCGCTAGGACCGAGACCTGCCCGCCTTTCGGTCCGCAACCCCCACCGAGGTCACCGTGGGCCGCTCCGGCGAGCTCAACGTCTTCGCTTGCCCCACCGATCCCGACCATCCGCACCGCTGGAGCATCCCGTAGTTCGTAGGGTCTGCCTGGAGTGGCAACAACCTCATCGCCGTGCGCGGGTGCTGTCGCTTCTCGTGAACATCGAACATGCCGCGGCCCGGGTGCCTCCCGAGGCACTGAACAACTGCTGTCGAAACCGGTGAACAAGGCCACCGCGGGCCAGTTGGACGCGCAGGTCCTCGATCTTCTTGGCGGAGGCCTGTTCCACGGGTGCTTCCCGCTCGCCGGTGTCGGCCGGCTCGTTGGAGTTGAGAGGGCGGGGCGGATGACCAGGCTGGTCTCCTCGTAGTGCCGGATCGTGCGCAGGGACAGCTCGGTCCGCACGGCGACACCGACCGATCTGCGACCCCACCGACGCTGAGCCTCTCCCTTCTCTCCTGATCGGTCCGGCGCGCAGGGCGGCGTCGATCTCCAAAGAGGACATCAAGCACATGCGGCCGAAGCAGCGGAACAAGTACCGCCGTCTCGGCTTTACCTGGGCAGAGATCAAGAAGATCGATCTACGCCAACTGGTCGCTGGCCCGGGCCTTGACTGATCAGACGAGAGCGATCGTTGACCTGATGCTCGCCCACCCGACGCCCCCTGCCCTGCTGACCTCCGATCGGGCCGTCGAGCCGTTGGAATGATCGGAGTGCGGTGAGGCTGTCACCGGGAGAGGGGCCCGCCCCTTGGGTCAGGTGGGCGGCGTCTGGCGGTCGTGCACGAGACCGGTTTCCCAGGCCCAGGCGGCGATCTCGACGCGGTTGCGGACGCCGAGCTTGTCCTTGATGTTGGCCAGGTGGGTCTTGACCGTGCCCAGGGACACGTACAGCTCGCCGCAGACCTCCTGGTTGGTGCGGCCCACCGCCACCAGGCGTGTGACCTCGAGCTCCCGCTCGGAGAGCGGGTGCGGGAGCGCCGCCGGCGGCTGCTGTCCGGCGAGGTGCTTGAGGAGCCGGATGGTGACGGCGGGGGAGACCAGGGCGTCCCCGCGGGTGGCGCAGCGCACGGCCTCGATCAGCAGGGTGGAGCCGGCGTCCTTGAGGAGGAAGCCGCAGGCGCCGTTGCGCAGGGCGGTGTAGGCGTAGTCGTCCTGGTCGAAGGTGGTCACCACGACCACGCGCATCGGGTCGGTGACGCCCGGTCCGGCCAGGGCCCGGGTGACCTCCAGACCGTCCAGCCTGGGCATGCGGATGTCGACGAGACACACGTCGGGACGCATCCTGCGGGCGAGTTCGACGCACTCGGCGCCGTCGGCGGCCTCGCCGATCACTTCGAGGTCTGGCTGGGTGCCGAGGATCAGCCGGAAACCGGTACGGACCATTTCCTGGTCGTCCGCGATCAGTACGCGCGTCCGGGCCCCGTTCCCACCATTGTCACCGCTCACGCCGATGATCCTTCCACAGCTGCCAGGACGGGGAAGGCGGCACTCACGCACCAGCCGCCGTCCGCTGTCCGGCCGCTGGTCAGCGACCCCTCAACGGCCTCCACGCGTTCCCGCAGGCCCACCAGGCCGAAGCCGCCCCGCCCGCCGATCGGCCCGGTGGCGCGCGTATGCGGCGCCGCGTTGCGCGCCTCCACCCGGAGGTGACCTTGAGAGTCCAGTTCGAGGCGGACGACGACGTCCGCACCATGGGCGTGGCGGCGCACGTTCGTCAGCGCCTCCTGCACCACGCGGTGGACGGACGTCTCCACCTCCGGAGCCACCCGGATCTCGCGCACCTCGGGCGCGATGACCAGCGCCGACGTGGTCCCGTTCTCGGCGAACGCGGAGACCAAGCGGTTCAGCTCGGTCAGCAGCTGACCCGGGCGGGTGGTCTGGTGGTCGTCCTCCCGCAGCACCCGCACCAGGCGGCGCATGGAGTCCAGGGTCTCCCCGCCAGCTCGGGAGATGCCCTCGAGCAGGGGCTTGATCTGCTCCGGCGAGGTCTCCTGGATCATCAGCGCGGCGTTGGCGTGCACGATGATGCCGGTGACGTGGTGGGCGACGAAGTCGTGCAGTTCCCGGGCGAGTTCCAGGCGCTCGTTGTGGCGTACGGAGGTCACGGCATGGGCCCGGCGGGAGTCCAGGAGACGCAGATAGCAACCGAGGCCCGCGGCGCCGCCGACGGCGAACGTCAGCACGAAGGAGTACTCGGAGATGTTGGGGCCCGTGCTCCAGCGCAGCGGCAAAGCGATCACCGCGGCAGCCAGCGCCACCGACAGCGTCATGGCGGTGGCAGGGCGTTCCACCCGCCGCGCGGTCCGGGAGAGCAGCACGAGCAGGGCGAATGTTTCCAGCAGGCCCCAGGTACCGCTGTTGAGACGGGCATATGCATGCAGGCTCACGGTCAGGGTCAGGGAGCCCAGCGCGGCGGCGCCGGCCCGCCATTCGGGGCCCGGCCGGCGGGCGGGAAGGAGCAGCGCGGCGGCGAGGGGGCCGGAGACCAGGGTCAGCCAGCTCGACCAGCGGTTCTGCGGGTCGTAGTGGGCCGCCAGGTCGAACAGCCACACCAGGACCAGGCCTCCGCAGAGGGAGACCGTGATGGCGCGCTGGACGGCCGGGGAGAGCGGAGTATCGGGTTCCACGCCGCACAGAGTACGGAGGCACGGCCGAGCAGCGGGTCGGCCCGCAGGCCGATGCCGGCCGCCCCGGACCGGTCCGGCGGCCGAGGACGGGAGGGGTGGTACGGCGGGATCGCCAGCGGTATGCGGATACTCGGCGTTCAAGTGGCCCTGGCGGCGCTCGCCGGGCTGTGCCTGGTCCTGTGCGCCCTTGTCGCCGTCGAGGCCGCCCGATGAACTGGTACCGCACGACCGCCGCCCACCCCGTCCTGGTGGGCGTCTGAATAGGTCCTCCGGCTCGCCGGCGACCAGGGGCCCGTCCGGGTCGGGCAGTCCACCGACGCGGGGTCCCGGGTCGGGCCGAACGTCGGGTGCAGTGTCCGGCACCACTTCGCTGGTCTCGTGCAGATGCTCGGGTCTGTCGTAGCGGACGAGGAAGGCCACGATAGCGACGGCGGCCGCCGCGGTGGCGCGGGCGTTCGGGCGGCCGGGCGTTCGGGCGTTCGGCCGTGGTGGGGAAGCCGTCGCTGCCGAGCAGGCGGAGCGTGACGTTGTCGAATGGCAGGGGACACAAGGGGATGTCGGCGCGGGTGGGGTGATCAATCCCGTCTTCGTCATGGTCATGCCGTCCTGACAGTCCCGCCCCGGGCTACAGCGGACAGTCCTAATTCTCCAGCACCGCGTAGTCGTACGAGACGCTGTTCCCCTTGGCCTTGGTCACGGACACCATGATCTGCTGCCGCTTCCCGTTCTCGGACGTCACAGTGCACTCGACCGAGTCGAGCTGCCGCGGCTTGAGACCTCCGGCGCAGCTCACGGATTTCGGCTTCTCCTGGATGAGTGGCACGGAGTAGTTCTCGCGGACCTGCTTCTCGACCTCCGCACGGCTCACGGCCCCGGTGGAACCGACGATGCTGGTCGACTCCGTGCTCAGCAGCCGCGGTACGGCCACGAAAGCGAACCCGCCCACGGCCACGGCGGTGGCGGTCACCAGGGACACGGCGACGTACTTCATGTTTCTCTCCTGCGATGCGCTTGCTGCGGTGAGGCTGTCACCAGGAGAGTGGCCCGCCGGACGGCGGCCGCGCTTCGGCCTGGCGGCGGACAGCGTGCGGCCGGGGTCGGCCCGCAGGCCGATTCACGGGGCAGGCGGGCGGCATCTGGCGGTCGCGTACCGCAGTGCCGGTCCAGTTCGAGGCGGACGACGACGTCCGCACCAGGGGCGTGGCGGCGCACGTTCGCCAGCGCCTCCTGCACCACCCGGTGGCCGGGCGCTCCACCCGCCGGGTGGTCCGGGAAAGCAGCATCGGGTCGGCCCGCAGGCCGATGCCGGCCGCCCAGGACCGGTCCGGCGGCCGAGGACAGGCGCGCGCGTCCGGCGGGATCGTCGACGGCATGCAGATCCTCACCGTTGTCCAACCGGCCCTGGCGGCGCTCGCCGGGCTGTGCCTCGTCCTGTGCGCCCTCGTCACCGTGGAGGCCGCCCGATGAACCCGTACCGCACGACCACCGCCTACCCCGTCCTGGTGGGCGCCGGGCTGAGGAAGTCCTACGGTCTGACCCGCGCCCTGACCGATGTCGACGTGTCCGTCGCCGCGGGCGAGTCGCTGGCGATCATGGGCCCGTCCGGGTCGGGCAAGTCCACCCTGCTGCACTGCCTCGCCGGCATCGAACGCCCCGACGAGGGCCAGGTGATGCTCGTCGGCGAGCGAAGCGAGACGGGGGTCCCTCCGGACGGAGCCTGGGTGAGCGTGGACCAGCTGGGCGAGCCGCACCGCAGCGAGCTGCGCCGGACCCGCTTCGGCTTCGTCTTCCAGTCCGGGCAGCTGCTGCCGGAGCTGCCCGCCGACGAGAACGTGGCCCTGCCGTTGATGCTCGGCGGCATGTCTCGCCGCCAGGCGGTCCAGAAGGCGCGGGAGTGGTTCCCGCCGCTGGGCCTGGCGGGCATGGAGGAGCGGCGGCCCGGACAGCTGTCCGGCGGGCAGGCGCAGCGTGTGGCCATCGCCCGCGCGCTGGTCGGCGGCCCGCAGGTGATCTTCGCCGACGAGCCCACGGGCGCGCTGGACCAGGTCACCGGCATGGAGGTCATCGACCTGCTGGTCTCCGTCACCCGCAGGCAGGGAGCCGCACTCGTCGTGGTCACCCATGACGAGGACGTGGCGCGCTGGTGCGACCGCACCGTCCGGGTCCGCGACGGCCGCCTGTCCGAGGACCACCGGACGCCGGACGGGGCCGCGGTCACGAGCGGCCTCGCCCACGCCCCCCGGGGCACCGCCGGACGCCCGGCCGGCTACGACGCGGACGCGAGGTACGACCGATGAGGGCCCTGGACCGCACCACCTGGACCCTGACCTGGCGGCTGACCCGCGCCGGGGGCCGCACCGGGCTGCTGGCCACCTCCCTGTCCGTCGCCGCGGCCGCCATCAGCACCGCGCTCCTGCTGATCTGCGTGGCCGTCAACCTCGGTTTCCAGCAGCGAGCCGACCGCATCGACTGGCGCACCCCCGTCACGTCCGCGGCTCCGGTCGCCGTCGAGGCGGTCGGCACCACCTTCAGCGGCGGTACCCCCGTCACGGTCGTCGACGTGGCACAGCTCCCGGGCAAGAAGGCCCCCGCCCCGCCCGGCATGCCCCGCTTCCCCGAGCCGGGCGAGGTGTGGGTCTCCCCGGCCCTCGCCGACCTGCTCCACCGCCTTCCCGCCGACCGGCATCCCGTGCCCGGCACCGTGTCGGGAACCCTCGGCCGGGCCGCGGTGGCCCACCCCGGCGAACTGGTCGCGGTCGTCGGCCACGAGTCGACCGCCGCCGCCGTCACCACCCCGCGCGAAGACGATGCGCGCCGCCCCGGCGACATCGTCACTCCCACCCGGGTCGCCGACTTCACCGGACGGCGCTCGTCCGACGGCATCGGCGGCGGGTACGTGGCTCTCGCGAAGATCGCCACCATCCTCGTCGTCGTACCGCTGCTGGTCCTGGGCGCCTCCTCCGCCCGCCTGTCGGTCTCCCGCCGTGACCAGCGCCTCGCCGCACTGCGGCTCATCGGCGCCACCCCGGGCCGGATCGCCGGGATGACCGCCGCCGAGGCGGCCCTCACCGGCGCGGCGGGTGCGCTGCTGGGCACCATCGGATACGGACTGCTCCTTCCGGCCACCGCGCAGGTGTCCGTGGCGGGCGGCTCCTGGTACGCGGCAGACCTGTGGGTGGGGCTCCCGGTGCTGCTCGCCGTGCTCGCCGGTGTCGTCGCCATGGTGGTCGTCAGCGCGCTCGTCGGGCTGCGCCAGGTCGTCGTCGGCCCCCTGGGCGTGGCCCGCCGCTCCAAGCCACCCCGCATGAGCTTCCTGCGCGCCCTGGCATTCGTCGCGGTGATCGTGGGCTACAGCTGGTACACCGAGGAGCACAAGAGTGATGTCAGTGATGTCAACGGCCCCCTGGTGTTCTTCGCCCTGGTCTTCCTCGCCCTGTCCGTGATCGGCCCGTGGGTGGTCGGCGTCCTCGGGCGGATCATCTGCGCACTTGCCCAGAAGCCGGCGACCCTGCTGGCCGGCCGCCGCCTGCTGGACGATCCCAAGAGCGGCTGGCGTACGGTCTCCGGGCTCACCCTCGCCGGATTCGTGGCCGGGTTCTTCGCTCTCTTCGGGATCTCCAGCGCCTCGCCGTGGGGACATCCGGACACCCTCGCCGTGTCCGTCCCCAAGAGCCGGGTGGCCGTGGTCCAACAGGATGCGCGGCACCGCCTGGAACACGCGGGGATCACCGCCACCATCGGCACGGACACCGACTGGGTCGCCCCGGGGGGCGAGAACACCGTGCAGGTCGTAGCCCACGTGCCCGGCGGCACCGAGAAGCTGGACCGCGCCCGCACCGCGCTGACGTCCCTCGTACCCGGCCAGTACCCCGTCACCGGAACCGACATCGACTGGTCGACCAGGTTGTTCTCAGACGACTTCTCCAACGCCACCCGGGTCGTCCTCGGCGTCACCTTCATCACCGCGATCGCCTCCGCGGGCATCACCGCGGCCGCCTCCGTCCTGGACCGCCGCCGCACCTACGGCCTGCTCCGCCTCGCGGGTACACCGCTGCGGACCCTGGACGCGGCCCGCCGCAAGGAGACCCTCCTACCCGTGGCCGTCCTCGCCGGCGGAGCTGCCCTGACCGGCGTCTTCGCCGCCGCCCCGCTCACCCTCGGCAGCGGCGCATCGGTCGACACCGGCGGCATCGTCCTGCTCGCCCTGTGCTTCGGCGTCGGCGTCGCGGGACTGCTGGCGGCCGGCGCGCTCAGCCGCCCGCTGCTGAGGTCGGTCACGGAGCAGTCGGGCCCACGCCCCGAGTAACAGGCACCTCCGTACCCGCATCCCGGGTCAGGGCGACGCCCCCGATCAGCAAAGGTGACAACAACCCATGCCTGCCGTCATTTTCGCGATCCTCGCCGGGCCGGCCTTCCTGCTCCTCCTGGCCCGGACGCGGCAAGACCCCCGCCGCTTCGGCAACGCCGTCCTCCTCGGACTGTGCCTCGTCCTGCTGACCCTGGCGCTGCTCGCCCAAGTGGCAACCGGCAGCGCGCCCGCACCCCTCCTCGCGGCAGTGACCCTCGCCTTCGCGCTGCTGGCTCTGGGGGTGCTGGCCCTCGCGTTCTTCCTGATCGCGAACGGAGTGACGATGGTCCGCAAGGAGGGTCGACGCCCCGCCAATCTGCTCTCCGGGCTGGCGGGGCTGGCCGTCCTCGGCTGCGTCACGCTCACCGTGACGGCCGCCGACCTCGACTCGGCGCCGCTTCGGCACGTCGCCGGAGCGGTCCTCCTCGTGGCCGGCTACGTCTCGTACGTCTTCCTGTCGTTCCTCGCCTACGCCTTCCTCTACGCGCGCCTGAAGGTCCGTCACGACGTGGACTTCGTCGTCGTCCTCGGCTCCGGTCTGGTCGGCGGCTCCCGGGTGCCGCCCCTGCTGGCGAGCAGACTGCAGCGGGCGCGCGCGGTGTACGAGGCGCAGGCGGCGCGGGGTACGCCGCCCGTGCTGGTCACCTCCGGCGGCCAGGGACCCGACGAGGACCTGCCCGAGGCCGAGGCGATGGCCGACTACCTCATCGCCCGTGGCGTCCCGGAGCGGCATGTCGTACGGGAGAACCGCTCGCGCACCACGGAGGAGAATCTGCGCTTCAGCGAGGCGCTCATGCGCGAACGCGTGCCGGACCACCGGTGTGTGGTCGTCACCAACAACTTCCACGTCTTCCGCGCCGCCCTGACGGCCCGGCGCACCGGCGTGAACGGCCAGGTCATCGGCTCGCCGACCGCCGCCTACTTCTGGCCCAGCGCGACGATCCGCGAGTTCGCCGCGATCTTCCTCCACTACCGGGCGGTCAACCTCGGCTCGTGCGCGCTGGTCGCCCTGATGGGATTCTTTCTCCCCTCCTGAGACTGAGGTCCCGTCGTCGAACCGCGCTGCACGGGCCCGAGTTCGGGCCCGCCTCGGCACGGCCTCGGAACCGTCTCCCCGGCCGGGCTCCCCGCGGAAGGAGATCGGCCCGGGGCCGAGGCCGATCGGCCGCTGGGCTGAAGCGTCGCTGCCACCGGTGGCGACCTGGAGGCTTTCGGCACGGCCGACCGCTTGGCGTTCTTCGCCGGCCTCTCACCAGTGCCGCGGGACTCCGGATGCGTCAGCGGCAACATGCGCCGCCCTCGCCGCTACCATCGCGGCCTGCTCCGGGCCTTCTACCTCACCGCGATGGCCAGCCTGAGAACCTGCGCAGCCTCCCAGGCTTACTACGCTCGCAAGCGGAACGAGGGCAAGGGGCACAAGCAGGCCCTGCTCGCTCTGGCCCGTCGACGAGCCAACGTCTTGTGGGCCATGATCCGCGGCGGAGAGTGCTACGAGGTCGTACCAACCGTCACGGCGGCAGCTTGACATCGTCATTGGGAAGTTCTTTGTGCGGCGCGCCGCAAGTTCAATAGCGACGAAGCTGTTGTAGTAGGCGGTGTTCATTGCTGAAAAGAGTGACGTCGTAGCCAACTCCGTTGGCTGGTAGGTGTATCGGTACGACCTGGAGTGTGCCCGGCACTTCGGCGCTCGACTGATATGCGCCGGTGGTCAGCCGGTGAAGGACTCGGGGCCGAAACGGCCCCATGCGATGAAGGCGGCAAGGGCGAGGTAGATCAGGTCGAGGGCGATCGTGGCCTTCTCGCCACGGCGCAGACGCATGGTGACCGTGCAGGCGAACAGCAGAGTCCGGTGGCGGCCGGCGGCACCAGCACCGGCGCGATGTCGAGCACCGCGGGCAGAATCAGGCCGACCGCAGCCAACAGCTCGACGGCGCCGATGGCCTTGAGCGTCCCGGGGCTGAACTCCAGGACCCACTGCGCAGAGGAGCCCATCGCGGCCAGCTTCTCCTGCGGCACGAACATCTTGGAGCTGCCCACCAGGCAGACATCGGCGAGCACCCAGCGATGATCCACAGCGCGACGTTCATCATCAACACCCTGATCGAGGACTTCCGTACCCGAGACGAGGCAGCGACTCGGGTAGTGACATCCCGAGTTCGGTCAGCGGAGAGACGTGGGTCACACCGCGTCGTGTCACAGGCGTGAGGGCCGCCTCGTCTCGGGGGTGAAGGCATCGACGAACGTGGAGGAGCACACGATGGACGCGCGATTGAACTACTTCGCCAGCCCGACCGCCGGCAAGGCGCTCAAGTACTTCATGTCGGTCGGCCGGGAGCTGAAGGAATCGCCGCTGCCGGCTACGACGCAGGAGTTGGTGGCGCTGCGCGTGAGCCAGATCAATGGCTGCGCGGTCTGCATCGACATGCACACCAAGGAAGCCGCCGCGGCCGGCGAGAGCCCGGTGCGGCTGAACTTGATAGCGGCTTGGCGGGAAGCAACGGTCTTCACCGAGGCTGAACGCGCCGCGCTCGCATTGGCGGAGCAGGGGACCCGGGTCGCGGACGCAGCCACCGGGGTCAGCGACGACGTGTGGGCGCGTGCCGCCCAGCACTATGACGAGGAGCAGCTCACGGCCCTCGTGCTGCTGGTCTCGTTCATGAACACGGTGAACCGGCTGAACATCATCACCCAGCAGCCGGCCGGCGATTACCAGGTCGGCCAGTTCCACTGAACCGCCACCGCACCAATGGCCCGGGTCAGGCTTGCCGGGACCGGGACGCCATGCTCAAGGCCATCAGGTCGTCCCGGGCGCGGGCGTTGTCTACTGTCCGCGCTCGGCCCGCGAAACCCGCGCGCGGACGCGGGCATCACCTCCCGTGGTACCCGCGCGATCGTCGCGGCGATGCAGCCCGAGCACGTCCGGCGGATCATCATCGTCAGCGCTGCACCCGTCGGACCGGTGCCGCTGCCGGGCCGGCCGACGCCACCCAGGCACGATCCCGGCGACGGCTTCTTCATGCGCCACCTGGGAGTCCCGTTGACCCGGGCCATGTTCGGCCGGCACTACGCCGACCTCGCCGTCACCGAGCAGATCCTGCGCGACAGCGGACGGCAATGGACGGTGTCGCGCCCGCCCAAACGAGGATCTTGCCCTCGTCGCCCCAATCGACCTGGGCCTGAGCACTCGGGACGACCTCGAACCGCCGGTGCAGGCCCGCCAGCTCACCCGGGCTGATGCCCAGTTCCTCCGCCATCCGGGGCCGGGCCTCCTCCAGATAGAGCTTCACCCGCTCGTAGTTGATCGTGACTCCGTACTCCTGTGCCAGGCGCTCCTGGATCAACCTTCCCTGGAGCAGGATCTCGGACCTGAGCATCGCGTCGATCAGCGGCGCGACCTCGTCCACCACCCGCCGAGGACGCTGACCTGCTGCTTCTCTTTTCGGCGGCGCAACCGATGCGGCATCGTTGAGGTACTTGCTGACGCCCGGCGGTTCAGCCCCGTCTCCTTCGAGATCTCCCGCAAGCTCATCGCACCGGACTCATACAGCGGACGAAACCGCCTCAACTCCAGCCAGCGATGCAGATCCAAGAGCACCGTCAGCCTCCCTGCCACCCCGAACCGACAGCAGCAGACTCACGGCCGACACCCCGTCACCGCATCAAGAATGGTGCACTTTCGTCCGTAGGAGTTGGTGCACGCTCGAGGCCCTGGCAAGATTTCCGTGAAGCGGGAGTGTGCCTCTGTGCGCCGGTGACGTTCCGTCACGGGTAGCTGCGTCGGAGTCCGGCCATGAGGATGACGCGGTGACGCAGGAGCGGAACTCCGGCACGGCCAGCCATGATCCTCTTCTGAAGCTTCAGATCCGTGATCCGGCCTTCATTGACGCCGGAGTTGAACGGGGTGGTGATCCCCTGAACGACTGCGTGCTGGTCCTCGCGGATTGCCTTGGCCAAGCCGTCCAGCGCCGGGAGGCGGGAGACCGCGAGGTGGTCTAGCCAGTCCGGCAGTGGGGCGGCGTCGCGCGCATCGAGCATTGACGCGAACTGCCGCACCAGGTCGTGGGTCCGGTCCAGCTCCGGGCAGTGCTCAAGCAACCGCCGAAGCGCCTCGGTGGCGTGCAAGCTGCGCCGAGACGGCGTGGTGGTGATCCAACGGGCGACCTGGCGGGGCGAGGGTGGCCGCTCGCGCGGTGTGTCGATCGGCAGACCGCGACGCAGGGGGCAATGGCCATTTTGACTCTCTGATAGTGGCCGCCGTAGCCCTTGGCGACGATCTCCTGGTGCAGCACCGTCGCAGTGTGCTCGCCTTCCTCCCAACGCTGACGCAGATGCTCCAGATACGGATCGAGGCTCGTGGACCGGCGGGGCGGAGTGCGGCGTACGCAGTCCTGCCAGGAGGTCGCACGTGCGTACTTGGCAACGGTGCGTCGGTTCAGGCCCAGCTCGCGGGCTATCGCGCTGAGCGAGCGGCCGGAGTGGGAGGCCGCGTGCACCGCCTCGAACAGCCGCTTGGCGTGGAGGCGAGCAGGAGAGTCAGCTGTCTCGAATGGTTCTGCCGCCGGTGGTGAGGCAGGTTCGGATTCAGGTATGGCGGCGGACAGACACCCGCGGTGCGCGGCGGCAATGTCCGAGACCCGCTTCGACAATCCCTGCCAGAGGTGCAAGCGGTCGCTGACCTGCACCGCTTCTGGGGCGCCGTCGGTGATGCCCTGCCGGTAGACCAGTGAGCCGTCCCTGCACACCACCTCGACGCCGGGATGCGTACGCAGCCAGGAGGCCAGTTGCTCGGCATCGCGCCCGGCCCACAGCTCGATCGCCAACCGCGTGTCGGCATCCACCAGCAGCGTGCCGTAGGCGTCCGCGTACAACGCGAAGTCATCCCAGCACTCGCGGTGTCGCGATCGACGGCAGCCGCATGCGCATCAGCTGGAACAGCACACTCGTCCGCGACAGCGGCGCCTTCAGAATGTGCAGGAGCCGAGCCCCGCCACGGCCGGCGAGCAGCACTCCGGCCATCTCCACCAGGTGCTGCAGCAGCGGACTGCGACGCTGGTACCGCACCGTCAGCCCTTTTACCTGCTCGGTAAACGTCCGCCGCCGCAGCTCGGACTGTCACAGAACAAGCGCGCCGCACCGCCAGGGTGATCACCACCGCGCGCCCACCGGCAGCGACATCGGCCAGCGTGCGGGAGTACCGGCTGTGCACCCGCGCCGATCCGCGCCCGCAGTCCGGACACGCCATCGTCAACTCGCGTGTCCGAGCGACGATACGGACCACGCCGCCCGCCGACCACACCCGCTCCACCCGCACCACATCCAGGTGCGGAGACATAATCCGTACGAGGTCATCACACACTCGCAGACGGTCCCGTTACCGGTGACGTAGCGTCACCGGCGCACGGAGGCACACTCCCGCTTCACGAAAATCTTGCCAGGGCCACGTTCGCTTGTACGCCGACAGGCCTGGCGGCGATGCACCGACTGAGGTGTCACGGTGGCCGGGCTGGGGGTGAGCCGGCCGGCCACGGTTGCAGCGGGGCAGGCCGGCAGGCGCGGACTGGGATCTCCGCGTTGATGAGGAGGCAGGCGGCCCTGCATGAGGTGTGCAGGGGTGAGGATGGCGTGCCTTCTCGTCAGGGAGTCAGAGTGCGCCCAGCGCCGCGCGGGCGACCTCGTCGTCCTGGGCCGGGGTGCCTCCGCCGACGGCGAGGGCGCCGATGAACTGACTGTTCTCGAAGATCGGTCGACCGCCGGCCAGCAGGCTGGCGCCACCGGCGACGAGGGAGGCGATCTGGCCCGGGTCCTTGATGTTGGAGGCCAGGTCGGCGGTGGCGGTCCGGTAGGTGCGCGCGGTGTGTGCCTTCTGCGGAACCAACGCGGCCGCCGCCGGGCTGTTGTTGTCCATGCGAAGGGATGCCTTGGCTTCGCCGGCGGAGTCGACGACCAGCACATACATGGGGGGGAGGTTGGGGTGGGCGCGCACGTAGCGGATGGCGGCCTCGGCGAGCCGCTGGGCCTGGGTCAGGCTGATCGTCCGCGTGGCGGTCGATCCCATGCTGCCGGTGGCGGCTGAGGCGCTGCCGGCAGCCATCTGGCTGACTGCCAGTCCGCCCGCGACCGCCCCCGCCATCCCAAGCATTCCGCGCCTCGTGGCCAGGGTGTTTCCGGACTCTTCTGTCATGACTTTGCTCCTGCGTCTGTGTGCGGAACGTTCTTAGGCATCTCGGAGGCGTTCTTGGGCGTCCTGCCCGCGTCGACGGGCAGGACGTTGTCGGTGACCATGGGTGCCTGATGTGGACGGCAGGAGATGGCGTGGTCGCCGCACCCTCCCGATCACTTCATGCATGAAGTTATATCCGGCATCACTTCATGACGCAAGCGATGTGTCGAGTGATGCACTTCATGCATGAAGTCATGTCTCGTGCCTGAACTGAGACGTCACGGCTTGAAGGCTCAGTGGAGTTCGGCGCTGCCCGCTGCCTGCACGATCCGCCGCGCAATCTGGGCCATCTGACGCACCTGCGCGGGGGACAGGCTGTCGAAGACGAGGCGGCGGACCGCGCTGACGTGACCCGGGGCGCTGGCCTCGAGCTTCGCCATACCTGCGTCGGTCAGGCCGACCAGGGTGTAACGGCCGTCGGTGGGATCAGGGCGGCGGGTGAGCCAGCCGCGCCGCTCCATGCGGGCCGCGACCTGGGACAGACGCGGCAGCTGACCCGCGGTGAAGTCGGCCAGCTCGCTCATGCGGAGGGTGCGCTCGGGGGCCCGGGACAGGCCTACGAAGACCTGGTACTCGAAGTGTGTGAGCCCGGCGTCGCGCTGGAGCTGCCGATCCATTGCCGCGGGCAGCGTGCTCATCATCCCGGCCAGGGCCATCCAGGCGTGGAGTTCCTCCTCGTTCAGCCACCGGACCGATTCCGCAGCCTCGCTATCCTCTGCCGGCTCGGTCTGCCCGCCGACGCTGTGTTCGCCGGCGGGTGCGCTGCGGGTCCGCTTCACGGCGCGGTTCTTGGCCATGAGCAGATTCTATGGGCAAGGCAACTACGACCAAGACGTACGCGGCGCCGGCGATGATGAGGGGTGCGCTTTCCCTCCGGTGATGCCGCGACGGGGGCTCATGCCGGGGGTGCCGCCGAGGACCGCACGTCGACGGTCCTGGATTTGCGGCCAGGCCGAGACCAGCACCTCTTCCGCACCGTTTCGGCCTGCCCCGCCAGCTCACTCCGCGCCGAGCCTGAAGCCGCGCTACCGGCGAACCGGCGCGAGAAGCATGCGACTTGTCGCCGAAACGCGGCGAACGGGGGCAGGGAGCGTTCCTCGCGGTCCGACGCGATCGGCATGACCTTGAAACCGTCGAGTGCCTCGACTACCCGTGATCGGTCCCACGGCCGAACGGTGGCGTCCTGAGTGCGGACGCGGCAGGGTGTAGCGCTCTGTCGGCTGTCCTCCCCGACGACCCCTGATTGGACAAGGGCGCTGAGTCATCGGGAAGTGAGTGTAAAGATGCTTGATGCAATTAGACTTGCTTGGTGTGAATCAAGGGGTTAATGCTGGGCGGGTGCACCGAACCCTGGCCCTGATCACCGGCGGCTCCTCGGACGGCGGTGACGCGTGTGCCGCGACGCTGGCAGACGTCTGCGCCTTCCTCTCGGTGGCCCTGCGGGCGGACCGGCCGAACAGCATGGCCATCGAGCTGCGCCGGGCCGACACAGCAGCGGCCGACCGGCTGACCGCCGGTGACGTTCGGCTGTTGGAAGGCCCCGCCGGAGTCGGCGGCTTCGCGCCGCTCAGCAGACCTCGCCGGGCTGCGCCCGAGGGAATGGGTGGACCTACCGGGCCTGCAAGACACGTGTCCCGCGCTCGACACGCCCCTGGCTGCCGAATCCGCCCTGCTGTCCGGCGGCACCACCCATCTCCTGCCATCACGCCAGCGGGAACAGCAGCCCGCACACGTCTTCGCGGTGCGGCTCGGCCATTCATACGCCTCTGACCACCACCCGCACCCCACACTGAGGGAGAGTGGACATGTCCACCGAACGTCCCCCCCAAGTCGTGACTCCCCCCGGCGAGTCCCCCACACAGCCACCCACCCGGCGTACCTTCATCGCCACGACCACTGTTGTCGGAGGGGCCGCCGTGGCAGGCGGCCTGATCGCGGCGCCGCACGCGCTCGCCGCCGAGGGAGCGGTTGCCGCCGAGGGGCCGCCAGGCAGCCGCCTCTCCTTGACGGTCAACGGCGTCCGGCGCACCGTCACGGTCGACAACCGCACCTCGCTGCTGGACCTGCTGCGCGAGCATCTCGACCTGACCGGCTCCAAGAAAGGCTGCAACGCCGGTGCCTGCGGCGCCTGTACGGTCCTGGTCGACGGACGCCGGGTCAATTCCTGCCTGACGCTCGCCGTGCGACTGGAAGGCGCCGAGGTCACCACGATCGAGGGCCTGGCACAGGGTGACCGGCTCCACCCGCTGCAGCAGGCGTTCATCGACCAGGACGCCTTCCAGTGCGGTTTCTGCACGTCGGGCCAGATCGTGTCCGGCGTCGGGTGCATCCAGGAGGGTCACACCGGCTCGCCGGAGGAGATCCGGGAGTGGATGAGCGGCAACCTCTGCCGCTGCGGCTGCTACGTGAAGATCGAGCGGGCGGTCGAGCAGGCCGCCGGCCGGAAGTGAGGACCGCTCTCCATGTATCCCTTCACCTACACCAAGGCCGCGGACATGCGTGAGGCCCTCAACGCGGGTTGGCGCGGCGGGCGTTACATCGCCGGCGGCACCACACTCGTCGACCTGATGCGGGAGACCGTCGAACGCCCCGGCTGGCTGGTCGACATCAGCACTCTGCCGCTGCGCGAGGTCACCGTCACCGAGCGCGGGGGCCTGCGCATCGGTGCCCTGGTCCGCATGGCCGAGGCCGCCGCCCACCCCAAGGTGCGTGTCCTGTATCCCGTCATCTCCGAGGCGCTGGAGTTGAGCGCGTCGGCGCAGTTGCGGAACATGGCGACCATCGGCGGCAACATCATGCAGCGCACCCGGTGCACGTACTTCCGTGACGTGACGGCTGCCTGCAACAAGCGCGAGCCGGGCTCCGGGTGCGCCGCGCTGCGCGGCTACAACCGCAGCCACGCGATCCTCGGTACCTCGGACCACTGCGTGGCCACCCACCCTTCCGACGTCGCCGTGGCGTTTGCGGCACTGGAGGCGACGGTGCACCTGCTGGGCCCGGACGGGGAGCGCCGTGTCGCCTTCGCCGACTTCCTGCTTCAGCCGGGCAGCACGCCGAACCGTGAACAGGCCTTGCGCAAGGGCGAGTTGATCACCACGGTGGAAATCCCGGCTCATGCCCGCCCGCTGAAGTCCGGCTACCTGAAAGTGCGCGACCGCCAGTCCTACGAGTTCGCGCTCACCTCGGCCGCGGTCGCGCTGCACATCCGCGGCGGCGTCATCCGCGAGGCGAAGGTCGCCGCCGGCGGTGTGGGCACCGTGCCGTGGAGGCTGCCCGCCGTCGAGGGCCACCTCATCGGCGAACGCCCCTCCGACCGGCTGTGGGCCGAGGCCGCCGAGCATGCGGCCGACGGGGCCCACCCGCTCACGCACAACGGCTTCAAGCCCGAGCTGCTCAAGCGCACCGTCGAGCGCCAGCTGCGCACCGTAGGAGGCATCAAATGAGCCAGCCGCAGGCGGCAGTCGGTGCGGGGCTGCCTCGGGTCGACGCACGGCTGAGGGTGACCGGGGGAGCGAAGTACGCCGCCGACAATAGCCCCGACGGAGTCGTGCACGCGGTCATCGTGGAAAGCAGCATCGGCCGCGGCCGGATCACGGGCGTCGACACCCGCGCCGCCGAAGCCCAGCCCGGCGTGCTGAAGGTGATCAGCCACGTCAACGCGCCCAAGCTGCCGCCCGTCGAAGGGCGGTTCCCGCCGGGCAAGCCGCTGCGCGCCTTCCAGGACGACCGGGTCCAGTTCTTCGGACAGCCGGTCGCGGTCGCGGTGGCGACCACACTGGAGAGCGCACAGCACGCCGCGAGCCTGGTGAAGATCTCCTACGCAGCCGAGGCCTCCTCGACCGATCTGAGCGAAGCCGACGCCGCCGGCGAAACCCAGACCTATGCCCGCGGCGACGCCGACGGGGCCCTGGACTCCGCCGCTGTCCGGCTGGAGGGCACGTACCGGACGGCCCGCAACCACCACAACCCGATGGAACCGGCCGGCATCGTCGCCCACTGGGATGGCGACCGGCTGACCGTCTGGGAGAAGACCCAGTATGTGCAGGGCACCGTGTTCTCCCTGTCCGGCGAGTTCGGCATCCCGCCGGACCACATCCGCGTCATCTCGCCGTTCGTCGGCGGCGCTTTCGGCAACGCCGCCCGCACCTGGGTGCACTCCGTCATCGCGGCCATGGCCGCGCGCGAGGTGAAACGCCCGGTGAAGCTCGTCCTCACCCGCCGGCAGATGTACTTCGCCGTGGGATTCCGGCCCGCGTATGAGTACGAACTGCGCGTGGGCGCCAACCGACAGGGCCGCCTGACCGCGTCGACGCACGACGTCCGCGCCGAGTCCTCCCGCTACGAGACCTACAGCGAAAGCGTTCTCGTCCCAGGCCGCATGCTCTACAGCACGCCCAACGTCCGCCAGGCGTACGACCACGTCCCGCTGGACGTGAGCACGCCGTGGTTCATGCGCGGCCCCGGATACGCCAGCGGTGCCTACCCTGTCGAGTCGGCCATGGACGAACTCGCCCACGAACTGGGCGTGGACCCGATCGAGCTGCGGTTGCGCAACGAACCGTCCGACGACGAGTCCAGCAACCTGCCGTTCTCCACCCGCCGCCTCCGCGACTGCTACCGCGCGGGCGCTCGCGAGTTCGGCTGGCACCGGCGCAACCCCAAGCCCCGCTCGACGCGTGACGGCGACTGGCTCATCGGTATGGGCATGGCCGCCGGTGTCTACGACACCGCGCGCAGCGAGGCCCAGGCCTCGGTCCGGCTCGACGCCGACGGCACCGCCCTGGTGCAGTCCTCGACCAGCGACATGGGTCCCGGCACGGCCACGTCCATGAGCCAGGTCGCCGCCGACGCCCTCGGCCTGACCATGCGCCAGGTGACCTTCCGGCTCGGTGACTCCCTCATGCCCCCGGCCCCTGTCCACGCCGGCTCGATGACCATGGCCAGTGTCGGCTCCGCCGTCCAGGACGGTTGCGACAAGCTGCGCAAGCAGGCGATCACGCTCGCGGTCAAGGACGAGGGATCACCGCTGTACGGTGCCGACGCCGCCGACATCGTCGTACGAGGCGGCCGGCTGTATGTGAAGGACGAGCCCACCCGCGGGGAGACATACCAGCAGCTCCTGGCACGCAACGACCAGACGTACCTCGAAGTGCTCGGCTCGTACGCCGGGGCGCCGGAACCGGAGAAGTTCTCTCTCTACGCCTACTCCGCGCTGTTCGCCGAGGTGGCCGTCGACGCCCACCTCGGTCTGGTACGGGTGAGGCGCATGGTGGGCGTGTACGACGCTGCTCGGATCATCAACCCGAGGCTCGCCGACAGCCAGGCCATCGGTGCCATGACCGGCGGGATAGGTCAGGCCCTCCTCGAGCACACGGTCACCGACCACCGCGACGGCCGGATCGTCAACGCGAACTTCGCCGATTACCTCGTGCCGAGCCACGCCGACATCCACGACCTGAAGGCGATCTTCATCGATGGGGAGGACCGCGAAGCCGACCCCATCGGCGTCAAGGGACTCGGTGAGATCGTCATCGTCGGAGTGGCGCCCGCCATCGCCAACGCGGTGTTCAACGCCACCGGCCGCCGCATCCGCGAACTGCCCATCACCGCCGAAGCCCTGCTCTGAGCGCATGGGTGACCGGTCCGCCACCGGCACCCACGGCAGCCTTGTACGCCACACCGCGGGCACCAGCGGCCGCCGCCGTGTCCTCCTCCCCTAGGACGCGGCGGCGGTTCCCAGAAATCACCCCACCTCACGAAAGCCCGCCATGCTGAACATCGCGGACACATTGCACAAGTGGTGCCGCGAGGCCCGCCCCTTCGGCCTCGCCACCGTCGTCCACGTCAGTGGGAGTGCACCCCTGCCCGTCGGTACCGCACTCGCCGTCGACACGGACGGCACCGCCGTCGGCAGCATCTCCGGCGGCTGTGTCGAAGCGGCGGTCTATGAACTGGGCCGACATGTCCTCGCACACGGCGGGCCGCCCACTCGCGCCCGCTTCGGCTACGCCGACGACGACGCCTTCGCCGTAGGCCTGACCTGTGGCGGCGAGATCGAGGTCCTGGTACAGCGTGTGGATCCCGCAGCGGAGCCCCACCTTGTAGCCGCACTCGAAGCCGTGCTGGCGGGGCACCCCACGGCCGTGGCCCATGTCGTCGACGGCCCCGACGAGTTCGTCGGACGTACGCTCCACGTCCCCGACGAAGGGCCCCACGACGGCACTCTCGGCGAAGAGAGCGAGGACCGGGCGGTCGTGTCGCATGCCCGCGCGCTCCTGCGGGCGGGCCGCACAGCCCGCATCGAGGTCGGTGGTGACGCCGACACCTGCCCCGAGCGGCTGTCCGTGCTCGTCCACACCCACGCACCCCGCCCCCGCATGCTGATCTTCGGTGCCGTCGACTTCGCCTCCGCCCTCAGCCAGGCCGGCCACTTCCTCGGCTTCTCGGTCACCGTCTGCGACGCCCGCCCCGCTTTCACCACCCCCGCCCGATTTCCGTACGCCGACGAGGTGGTCGTCGACTGGCCCCACCGCTACCTGCGCGATGCCGAGGTGGACGCTCGTACCGCCGTCTGCGTCCTCACCCACGACGCCAAGTTCGACATTCCCCTACTGCGTCTGGCACTGACCCTCCCCGTCGGCTACGTCGGCGCCATGGGCTCGCGACGCACACACGAGCACCGCATCGACCTGCTCCAGGAAGCCGGCGTCACCCAGGACCAGTTGGTCCGTCTGCACTCACCGATCGGCCTGGACATCGGCGCCCGGACTCCCGAGGAGACCGCGATCTCCATCACGGCGGAGATCATCGCCCACGCCAACCGCGGCACGGGCCGGCCTCTGTCGCACGGCACCGGCCCCATCCACCGTCCCGCGCGGGCTCTGCCCGGCCTGGCGACGGCGGTGTGAGCCCCATGCAGCCGCCGCCCGGCAGTTGACGGGCAACTGGCGCCGCCGTTCGGGCCGGGATGGGTCGGTGGTCCCTCGACGCGAACCCGGCCTTCATGGGCCAGTACCAGATCCAGGTCGGAGTCACCTGGGCGACCCGCGACCCGCGACCCTCGACGACCATGGTGCCTTGTCTGCGTCGGCCGTACGGCCCCGAGATGAACCCGGCCCCGAAGCGCCGATACATGCGCCCCTGGGGCGGGTGGTTGCACGGTCGGGCACTTGCCAGTACGCCTCTGTCGGTCATGCGCTGGGGTGGGCGTAGCCGGTCTGGTAGGCGATCACGACCAATTGGGCGCGGGCGCGGACGTCGAGCTTGGCCATGATGCGGTTCACGTGGGTCTTGGCGGCCCAGGGCGAGATGTGGAGCTGTTCGGCGATAGCGTCGTTGGAGAGGCCGCCGGCCACGAGGCCGAGCACTTGGCGTTCGCGTCCGGTCAGGCTCGTCAGCTCCGGGGCCGGAGTGCTCGTCTTGTCGGGTGTGGTGAGGTAGTGGGCGATGAGTGCCTTGGTCGCCCTGGGCGACAGCAGCGACTCTCCGCGGGCGACCAGCCGGATGGCGTCGAGGAGGTAGGAGAGGTCCATGCTTTTGAAGACGTGCTCGTCGGCTTCGAAGGTCGTCAGGATCAGCACCCGTACGCCCGCGAGGTCTTCGTCCGCCGAAATGGCGCGCGTGGCGGCGAGGCCGTCCATGTCGGGCATCCGGACCATCAGCACGAAGTCGGGCCCACGTGCTGCGAGCCAGTCTGACCGCCTCCTCGCCCGTCGCCGCCTCTCCGACGACCTCCAAGTCCGGCTCACACTCCATGAGCATGCGGAAGCTGGTGCGTACCAGGGCCTGGTCGTCGACGAGCAGAACGCGGATGGTCATCCCCGGCTCCCCTTGGCGGCGGTCGCGCGCAGGGCCGTGCCGGACCGTTCTGATGCGCGGGTGTCGGTCGGTGGTCCGGCTGCGGGCAGCGGTAGATGTACGGCGAGGCGGAATCGACCGTCGGCGCCTGCACCGGCATGAAGGCTGCCGCCGAGTGCGTGGGCACGCTCGCGCATGCCCATCAGCCCGTGTCCGGCGCGCGTCGCGGACGACGCCGGGGACGGGCCGACGTGCGGCAGGTTGGTGATCCGGATACGCAGTTCCTCAGGCCCGTAATCGAGGAACAGGTCAGCCTCGGCGGTCGCGCCGTGTTTGTGGGCGTTGGTCAGCCCTTCCTGGATGATGCGGTAGGCGGCCAGGTCGATGGCGGTCGGCAGGGAGCGCGGGTGGCCGGCCTGCCGATGGCGGACGCTCAGCCCGGCCGCGGCCAGCGATTCGAGGAGCCCTCCGAGGCGGGACAGGCCGGGCACGGGATCGGTCGGTGGGGCCTCGTCCGTCTCGTCGCCGGACTGTCGCAGTACGTGCAGGAGCGGGCCCAGTTCGTCCAGGACCATGCGGCCGGCGTCACGGATGTGGCCGAGCGCCACCTCGGCCTGATCCGGCCGGCCTCGCAGGAAGCGATGGCCACCCCCGCCTGAATGGTGATCAGGGCGATGTAGTGGGCGATCACATCGTGGAGTTCCCGCGCGATACGCAGCCGCTCTTCGGCGACCCGGCGGCGGGCCTCTTCTTCCTTGGTCGCCTCCGCCCGCAGCGCTCGCTCCTCCATCGCGGCGGCATAGGCGTGCCAGGTGCGTACGGTGGTCCCGACGGCGGCGAACATCCCGGTCCAGGCGAACACGGCGCCGGCCTCCGGGCCGGTGGCCGAATCCGTCGCGTAGGTGATGACGGCGTACAGGGCAAGGGCCGTGCCCGAGACGGCGATCAAGACGATCCGCCGACGGACCGTTCCGGCCACGGTGTAGACCGCGATCAACGCGGCCATCTTCAGAACCCGCGACGGATACGACTCCAGGACGGTGAAGGCCACCTCCCCGAGCACCGCCAGCGCCAGGACAGGCAGCGGTGCCCGGCGGCGGGCCAGCACAAGCAGGAACGCAGCCGCCGCGGCGACGGCGTCGGCACCCGAGGGACGTACGCTGTCGGGCCACCGTCCGAACAGCAGGGGCAGCAGGCCGAAACCGCCCACGAGGGTGGCGAGGGCGGCGTCCAGCAAGGGTGGGTGAGCGGCGAACACCGCGAGCCGGGGCTCGCCCGTCGAGCTGCAGCGCCTGCAGAATCTGGAGGTCAAGGGGGTCGAGGATCGGCGGGCCCACCGGCTCATGCTTCCCGGACCACGTCGGCCACCTCGTCGAGCAGTGCCCTCAGCTGTGCGGCCTTCTTGGGCCCCAGCTTCTCGGCGATCAGCTGCTCGATCCCCACGATCACCGCGTCGGCGTCGCGCAGGGAGGCGCGGCCGGCGTCGGTGAGGTGAAGCTCCTGCACGTGGCGGTGGCGCGGGTGGGGCCGGCGTGCCAGTTGGCCGCGCTCCTCCAGACGGGCCACCTGGGAGGCCACGGCTTGCGGGGTGACGTTCAGGCGGCGGGCTAGTTCCGCGCCGGTCAGGCCGGGGTCGCTGTGGACGTTCATGAGCAGGGTGTACTGCGCGGCCGCCATACCCAGCGGTCGTAGCCGCTGATCCTTCCGGGCCTGCACCGCCCACTCGGCCCGCCGAAGCGCCCACGTCACCCGCTCCAGTGCGCTGGCAGCGACGGGCCACTCGTCATCGTGTCTCACGCGGCGACAATACGACACCTGGGCAGGCCTCAATGACCTGATACCCATAAGTCAATTGAAGGCCGAAGAGGGCACGGCCGTTCCGCAGAGTGGCTGATGCCGTGCATCGCGAGGCACGGGTCCCGCCAGAAACAGCACCGTCGCGTTTGGCGACCGGAGAGTCCGTCGTCATCAGCGCCTTCATCGAAGCGAGGCGATGCCCCCAGGTCCGAGAAGGTCGGAGAAAGTCAGAGGCGCTCCGGATGATCACGGCGCACGGCACCCGCAGCCGGGGCGCGGAACACCGACGCGCTGATGGAGGAAGTCTGTGCCGTGGGCCTGCCTGTCTGGTGAAGGTGACCGGCTGTGCGCACTCCCGTTTCGCCAGGTACGGGCCTGGCCGTCTGCCCGGGTGGTGCAGGAGCTCCCCAGAGGTCGTTTCCTCCCGTTGTTTCATCCTGGTATGCGTAGTTGGTTGGGTGATGTCAGGTCGCGCCAGGAGATGGTGTTCTCGCCAGTGAGGCGGCGGGCCATGAGGTCGGTCATGGCGAGGTGGATCATGGCTTCGGAGCGGGCAGGGAGGGTCTCGTAGTCTCGTGCCAGGCGGCGGTGGAGCATCAGCCAGCCGTAGGTCCGCTCGACCGTCCACCGCTTCGGGATCGGGGTGAAGCCCCTGGTCCCGGGGGTGCGTTGGACGATTTCGAGGTCGATGCCGAGAGCTGCGGCGTGCTCGACGAAGTGCTTGCGGTAGCCGCCGTCGACCCAGACCTTGCGCAGGGTGGGGTGGTCGGTGGCGGCCTGCTCCAGGAGGGGTCGGCCGGCGGTGGAATCCTGGACGCCGGCTGCAGTGACCAGCACCGCGAGCAGCAGGCCGAGGGTAGTTGGTGATGATGCTGCGCTTGCGGCCCACGATCTTTTTGCCCGCGTCGATGCCCTGTGTCCTGGCGGGGACGGAGGTGGAGGTCTTGACGCTCTGGGCGTCGATCACGCAGGCGGAGGGGTGACGGTGTTTGCCCTCCTGCTGACGCACCAACTCCCGCAGTAAGCCGTTGAGTTGGGTGAAGATGCCGTCAGATTGCCATTTGGCGAAGTAGCCGTAGACCGTGTTCCAGTTCGGGAAGTCGTGCGGCAGGTAGTGCCACTACACGCCGGTGCGGTCCACGTAGAGGATCGCGTTCATGATCTCGCGCAGGTCATGCTCGGGCGGCCGGCCGAAGTCCAGGGCCCGGCCGCGACGTTCGAAGCGCCACGCGGACAGGACCGGCTGAATCAACTCCCAGCGGGCATCGGACAGATCACTCGGATACGCACGGCGGTCGGCCATGTCCTGGACTTACCGCCGGCCGGGGGTGTGCGCCCAGGCGTGCATCCTGCCTGGTGGAAGCACGGCACAGATCCGATCGTCCTGGAATGAGACAGGCGTAAGCCGACTCGCACCCCAGACGTCACACCATCCGCCTCTGGAAGCAAGACCACCCCGGCGGCCCCACTCGCACCAGTTCATCGGCGGGCGCAATAGCGGAGTTATCACCGCACTAGAGATGAAAGCGACCTCTGATTAGGTGTTTTTGAACCTGGTGACCTGGCATCCGGGCCCTTTGGAGCACTTAGAACTCGGTGTCCTCCGGGTATGGCGCTGTGCCAAAATCCAGCGCATGGCTGTTCGATACCCGTCCCCCCTGCGTCCCGGTGACCGTGTTGGTGTTACCTCTCCATCGAGCGGGGTCGCGAAGGAATTGCGTGGGCGCCTCGATGTCGCCGTTCGTGACGTCCAGGACCGCGGGTACGAGGTCGTCATCGGCCGGTGCATGGACGGCTCCGGGCACGTCAGTGCTTCGGCCGCTGACCGCGCGAGCGAACTGATGTCGATGCTGACCGACTCCACCATCAAGGCCATCGTGCCGCCGTGGGGCGGAGAGACCGCAATTGACCTGCTACCACTGCTCGACTGGGACAGGCTGCGGGAGGCAGAGCCCACTTGGCTCGTCGGATTCTCCGACATGTCGACCCTGATTACGCCGATGACTCTGCTCACTGGGACGGCGACGGTCCATGGCAACAACCTCATGGACACGCCCTACCGAGTGCCCGAAGGACTGCGATCGTGGCTCGACATCGTCGCAACGCCCCGGGGGCACCAGTTCACCCAGACCCCGCCCGGTCGCCACCGGTCCCCGGGCTTTGACGACTTCGCCGCCTTCCCCGACATACGTGAGTACACGCTCGACTCCATGGGCGCCTGGACCCGGCTCGACGGGAGCGGTGACGTGGAGGCCGAGGGAAGGCTGATCGGCGGCTGCATCGAAACTCTGTGTAATCTCGCGGGGACGGCCTACCTCGACGTCTCGGCCTTCGCTCGCAACGAGTCACCGGATGGGCTCCTCGTGTATGTGGAGGCAGCCGGCGACGATGCTTTCACCATCTGCCGGAACCTCCATGGCATGAGGCTCGCTGGGTTCTTCGACCGGGCGAACGCGGTTCTCGTTGGCCGGACCAACGCACCCGACAACCGTTCCCTCAGTCAGCACGAGGCCGTCCTTGACGCACTCGGTTCTCTCAACGTGCCGATCATCGCCGACATCGAGTGCGGCCACGTACCGCCCTACATGCCGATCGTCAACGGAGGGTACGGCCGTATCGTTCACACGCCGAGCCGGAGCGAACTGACGCAGACCTTGGACTGACACATCAGACCGGCCGCCCAGCTCTGACCGAGGTGGGTCGGGTCAACAGGACGGCTCCCCGCTTCCGGTGCGCCTCTTTCGCCCAGCCGGTGCGGGGGCTTTTGCGGGTCAGGCACCGGGTCATCACGGTTATGAGTGCCCAGTTCAGATGTGCTTCGGAGTGCTGCGGAAGACGTTCGTAGTCGCGTGCGTTGCGGCGGGCGTTCATGCACCAGCCGATCGTGCGCTCGATTTCCATCGGCACCGGTCCTGGTCCTGGCGTTCACCGCCACGCTCTTCGCGGCCACCGCGGTGTTCTCCACCGGGTGGGACCTGCTCGGGGCTGGGCTCAAGACCGAGCACTGCATCGACTCCACGACGCTGCTCGACCTGGCGAAGCTGTCGTTCGGGGTGGTCGCCCGGGCTGGCGCGCTGGTCTATTACCCGCAGCCAGCTCCAGGCCGCCCTCAAACGTGCCAGCCGCAAGCGCGGCATCGAGGCAGAAGCCGACCGCATCCGCGACATCTTCCGCGCCGCCTGGGCCCACCAACCGCCAACCGTCGAGGACGCCCTTGGCAAACAGATGCTCGCCCTCCTCGCCCAGTTGGAAGCCGCCTGCACCGCCGTCGATCAGCTCGCCGAGGCGGTTGAAGGAGCGTTCCCACAGCACCCGGGGTCGGCCGCTACGGGCCGGAGGGTGCTGCAACACCGGCGAGCGCGCCCCTATCCCCGGCAGCGTCCACGCCACCCATCCGCGTCACCCCTGCTGGAGCAGCCCGCTGCCGCAGCAGCTCCGTCATTTACCGTGACGGCTTCCCAGGAAGCTGATCAGGGCAGACGGCTACAACCGCCACTTGGCCGCAGCTATACCAGAACAGGGCCGACACCGTTGTCGGTGCCCGATGACACCATGCGGCCATGAGTAGCGAGTCTTTCAACTGGCACGGCTTCCTGGGACGTTGGCAGGAGGAGTGGGTTCCGCGCGCGGACGAGGAGGACGACGGCGGGCAGAACGTCGTCCCTCTGGGCAGACCCGGGGCGGACGAGGCGGCGATCGCCGCGGCCGAGGAACGGCTGGGTCGGCGGCTGCCTCCTTCGTACCGGGAGTTCCTGGCCGTGAGCGACGGGTGGCATGTGGACCAGACGGCCGGGGTGTATCAGCTCGGCGGCGCTGCGGACATCGACTGGTTCCGGGATCCGTTCGACATGACCCCCCTGTACGAGCAGAGTCTGGGCGACAGTCCGCGCGAGGAAGACGTCCTGCTGGCCGGGATGTGGCAGCGGGCGCTGCGGCTGGAGACGGACTCCGACATGTCGCACGCCCTGCTCGACCCGGGCGACAGCGACCAGGACGGTGAGTGGGCGCTCTACGTCTACAAGGGCTGGAGCGGCGAATTTCCGGACCGCTACTCGTCGTTCCGCGCGTACATGGAGGCCATGTACCGCGGCTTCCACGCCGACCGGGCGGAGAGACCCGACTTCGTGAACGCGACCACGCGCCTCCAGGACGCCCATATGGAGGAGGCCCGCCTGCTGGCCCTGCGCGGACGCTACGAGGAGGCCCTGCTTCTACTTGAGGAGGCGCTGTCCTTCGGGCGGCCTCGGAGCGCCGTCCTGCTGAACCAGCTCCGGCATCTGCTGGCTCCACGCGGCTCCTGGGATTACGGCAACCTGGTGGCGGACCAGCGCTACCTGCCGGAGATTCTGCCCGTGGAGGCCATGAGGCCGGCAAGCGGCGAATGGCGGCTGGGCGGGGACGACCACTGGCTGGGGATGATGGCCGCCCGCGGGGCAGCCCGGGAGACCGCCGAGGCCGTCCTGAAGACGATGCGGGACGGCACCCATCGCTACGCGCCTGCCAGCCCATGGGGCCGGGCCGTCGCCGAGGCCCGGGAGCTGGCCCGCTGGGGGGCGACCGATGCCGCGTGGCGGGTGCTGCGGGACGCGCTCCCGCTGTGGGAGGCCCCGGGGCCCTCGCTGATCGCCCCGATCGGTCTGCTCGCCGATCCGGTCCTGGGTCCGCTGGTCACCCCGGAGCGTGGGCGGGAAATCCTCGCGACACCGCGGGCCGGGGAGACAGGAGCCGCGCCCGAGCCGGTGTCTGATCTCGACCCGCCGGGCCTCGTATGGCTGACGGAGCCTTCGGGGGCGAACTTCGACGGATACCGCTGTGTCTGGGCCGAGGGAGTCAACCCCACCCGCCTGCCCGCGCTGATCGGCGAGGAAGGCGCCGAACTGAGCGCACCAACGGATCCACGCAAGGCGTCCTGGCGGGCACCCAAGCCCCATGAGCGCGAAGGCGTGGAGCTCTGGGAGGACCGGGCCGTGGCCGCCGTCGGCCGCACTGCGGAAGGGTGGGCGTTCGCCTTTGACGGCCACTCCCACCGCCACTTGAGCAAGCTGTTCCTGTCTCCCGCTCCGGCCGCCTCCTTGTCCGGCCGCGCGGTGGTGGTGTGGCGCGAGCCGAGGCGCACGTCTGCGGGCGACCACCCAGCCGCGTTCCACCTGTCGGTGGCCGAACGGGGCGAGGAACTCTACGCGTTTACCGTGCGGGGTACGGAGATCGAGCACTCAGGCGCGATACCCGAGGCCCTGGACCCCGCAAGGCTGTTCCGTCCGGAGGACTCTGAAATGGACTCCGAACTGCGCGTACTGGAGGCCCTGCACACCGAACTCGGGCTCTCGCTCCCCCGCTTCGCGCTGACCCAAGGCAGGCTCCCCACCCTCACCACCCGCTCCTGGACCCGGGCGCCACGCGCAGGCGAGGGGTTCGCCTACGCCTACGTCGTGCAGCATCGGCTTTGACCCGGACAGGCCCGCACCGTCCAAGGAAGGCGGGCCCGCCGACGGCGACTCCTCCCTTATGGCGCCCGCCCGCAGATCGGGTGCCATAAGAGAGGGGAGATCCACCGAGCAGGTATGAGGTCACCCTTGAGCACGGGGTGGCCGCTTTCTGGCTCTGGCTCAACGTCCGTGGTCTGAGCACAGTGGGTGATGATGCGACGGTGCCATCGGGATCGAGAGGTCGCCTGATCTTGACCGGTACACCGACGGCAAGCAGGCAGCGCATCCGATTCGGCAGCAGCTCGATCACTCGCCGTGACCACTCCACAGAACCTGAGCCAGAACCCGTTCTCGTGAACAAGGCCGCTCCGTAAGGTGTTTGGCGATCCGGAAGAATGGGGTGTGGCTCTAAAGTCGCTTGCCCCCGCTGGCTCCGGTGGAGTGGCCGCCCCGCTCTTCGGGACGCTCGGGCCGCTGATTGAGATGTGCGAATCGGTCGCTGTTTACGGAGCTGACGGCGCGGTGTCCCTCGGACCGGAACGGGCACGCTGTCCGAGGCCAAGGAGACGCACATGACCACACAGGTGCTCTGTTTATGGGTCGGTATCGACGCCAGCAGAAGCCCACCGCTGGTGGGTCGCCATCGACGACAGCGGCACCACCGTCTGGAGCCGGAAGGTCAGCAACGACGAGACCGTCATCCTCGCCGGCCTGAGCGAGGTCCTTGCACTGGCCGGTGAGGTTCGCTGGGCAGTGGATCTCACCGGCACCGCTCCTGCCCTGTTGTTGGCCCTGCTCGCCGACCACGACCAACGAGTCGTCTACGTGCCGGGCCGAACGGTCAACCGCATGGCTGGCGCCTACCGGGGCGAGGCAAAGACCGACGCCCGTGACGCCTACGTCATCGCCGAGACCGCCCGTCTGCGGAGGGACTGCGCCCCCGTCGAGGTGCCCACGAACCTGGCCGCTGACCTGGCTCTGCTCACGACCCACCGCTCCGACTTAATCGCCGACCGGGTCCGTCTGCTCTACCGCCTCCACGACGTGCTCACCGGCATCAGCCCCGCCCTGGAAGCCGCCTTCGACTACGCCGACCACAAAGGCGCCCTGGTCCTGCTCACTGGCTACCAGACCCCCGCCGCCCTGCGCCGCTGCGGCCACGCCCGCCTCAGCCGCTGGTTCGCCGCATGAGGCGTGCGCCACTCCGAAACGGTCGCCGCCACCGGCCTCACCGCCGCGTACGCCCAGCACATCCAGCTGCCCGGCCAGGACACGGCCGCGGGCATCACCGCAGACCTCGCCGCGCAGGTGCTGGCCCTGGACGAACGGCTCAAGCAGCTCGACCGGCAGATCAGCGACGCCTTCCACACCCACCCGCAGGCAGCCGTCATCGAGTCGATGCCCGGAATCGGCCCCATCCGCGGCGCCGAGTTCCTCGTCGCCGCGGGCGACCTGGCCGCCTACCCCGACGCCGGTCACCTCGCCTCCGCCGCCGGCCTTGGTTCCCATCGCCAAAGACTCCGGACGCCGCACCGGCAACCTCCGCCGGCCCCAGCGCTACAGCCGCCGCCTGCGCACAATGTTCTACCTCTCCGCGCAGACCAGCATCATCCGCGACGGCCCCAACCGCACCTACTACCTGAAGAATCGAGCCCAGGGTCACAAACACATTCCCGCCATCATCTCCCTTGGCCGCCGCCGCGTCCTCTGGGCCCTGCTCCGCGACAACCGCCCCTTCACTACGAGCCCACCGGCAAGGACGCGCACCACCACAGCAGCTTGACTCGTTCGTAAAGATTCCGCCGACCGCGATCGCAGGTGCGGCGTGCATGATGACGCAGTGGAAACAGCTTCCGGTCAAGCACAGACGATGGGGGAATCGTGGTCTACCAACTCAGCTTCTTCTGCCGCTCTGGAGAAGACAGAGGCGACGAGGCGCTTGATCGCCTGCTGGACTACCTCCTGGAGAGCGGCGACCGTCTGGTGGGCGAGTGGTTGGGGCCGTTCGAGGATTCGGTGGCCGCGTTCAGGCTCGGTACTGGTAGTAGCGACAGCGACAGGCCAGTCGCGGACTTGTTGACGCTGGAAGTACACGTGGGCGTAGCCGAGATCGCAGAGTCTGTGATCGCTGCATCGCCTAATGACGAGCGGGGCATCTGGGGATGCGACCTGCTAGCCACCGTCACCCTCAGCGGGGACACCCCCGACTGGGCTCTGGTGCACCGAATTTGGGCCGCCGTGGTGAGCCTGTGGAGGGCGGTTCCTTGGGACGAGTCCTCCGGGTTCGAGATCGCTGCCAGGACACCGCAGCTCTGAGCTCATACCAAAATCCCGGCCGGTTGCGGCGCAGGTCAGCGGCACCGCAGACCAGAGGCCATCCGGGTACGCCATCTCCAGACTGATGCGGAAGCACCCGGCCAACGGCGCTTGACTGGGTCATTAAGACTCCCCAACGCCACTGCCTGGACCTCAGACTCCTCCGGCGGCTGGAGCAGGAACGTGACGGGTCCCGATGACCAGCTGTCGGCCGTCACCAACGGGGCGGGCACGAGTCTGCAGCTCGTCGACCTTCATGGTGACGTGATGGCCACGGAGATCTCCGGAACCGGTGACACGGGACCCACCGCCACGTACACCTACACGGAGTTCGGCGCACCGGACGGTGCGGCGCCGGGCACGTACGGTTGGCTCGGGGGATACCAGCGCTCCGGGTCCTCGCTGGGCGGGACCGTCCTGATGGGCCTGCGGGTCTACGACATGTACACCGGGAGATTCCTCCAGGTGGACTCGGTCCTCGGGGGGAGCGCGAACGCCTACGACTACGCCGACCAGCGCCGAATGGCCGAATGGCCGGACGGCCAGGACGCCCCGAAACTTGAGCCGTTGCTGCTGTCTGATGACGAGCGGGCGGTGTTGGAGCGGTGGACGCGTCGGGCAACATCGGCCCAGGCGCTGGCCCTGCGGGCGCGGATTGTGCTGGCGTGCGCGGGGCTGGAAGTACCGCCGATCGTCGCGGTCGCCCGGGATCTGCGGGTGACCGCGGACAGGGTCCGCAAGTGGCGGCGGCGCTTCCTCGCCGAGCGGCTGGACGGTCTGGCCGACGAGCCGAGGCCGGGTCGGCCGCCCACCATCAGTGTCGATCAGGTCGAAGCGGTCGTGGTCACGACGCTGGAACAGCTGCCGAAGAACGCCACCCATTGGTCTCGGACATCGATGGCCGAGCACAGTGGTCTGTCCAAGTCCACGGTCGGCCGGATTTGGCGGCAGTTCCAGCTCAAGCCGCATTTGGCGGACACCTTCAAGCTGTCGACGGACCCGTTGTTCGTGGAGAAGGTCTACGACGTCGTCGGCCTATATTTCAACCCGCCCGAGGGCGCGGTAGTGCTCTCGGTGGACGAGAAGTCGCAGATCCAGGCCCTGGACCGGTCCCAGCCGGTGCTGCCGATAATGCCGGGCATGCCCGAGCGGCGCACCCACGACTACGTCCGCAACGGCCTGACCACCCTCTTCGCCGCCTTCGACGTCGCCACGGGTGAAGTCATCACCGCCCTGCACCGCAGGCACCGGGCCGCGGAGTTCAAGAAGTTCCTGATCCGCATCGACAAAGTGGTGCCCGCGCACTGCAGATCCACCTGATCGTCGACAACTACGGCACTCACAAAACACCGGCGATCAAGGCCTGACTGGCCAAACACCCGCGGTTCGAGCTGCACTTCACCCCGACCGGCTCCTCCTGGATCAACCAGGTCGAGCGGTGGTTCGGCTACCTCGCCCACCAGATGATCCGCCGCGGTGCACACAAGAACATCCAGGCCCTCGAAGCCGACATCCGGACCTGGGTCAAGGACTGGAACGCAGACCCCAAGCCGTTCATCTGGACCAAGACAGCCGAAGAAATCCTCGACTCACTCGCCCGCCTCTGCCGACGGATCTCTGGCGCAGGACACTAGTCGCCTCCACCGCCGTCGCCGCCTCCGCTGTCGCTCCCTCCGGAATCCACGCCGTCGCCGTCGCCGTGCCAGCCCCAGCCGTCGCCGCCACCAGGCTCGTTGTCATTGCTGCCGCTCCCGAGGTTGCTGAACCACGGGCGGTCCCACGCCGCGTCGGTGGCGAACGGCTCGCCCCCGGCGACCGTCGGGCGCCGCTCCGGCCGAAACCTCGCCGTGCCCGTCGCGTCCCCGAGCCCGAAAGCGATGGCGAAGACGTGCGCCATAACGGCATTCAGCGGGTCGGTGCTCTCGTACGGCACATCGGCCAGCGGCCGAAGCAGCGTGCCCGGCGCGAGCACCGGGCGGCGCGGGGGACACGTCAGCAGGGCGACCGGCCGCTCACCGCCCAGCAGCCACGAAGTGAGCGCGCTCTCCCTCCGCAGCACCCAGTGCCGCTCGGGCAGCCGCACCTCCACGGAACTCTTGGATTTGCGCAGTTTCTTTTTGAGGCTGAGCTGTGCCGGAACATCGCCGACGGTCAGACGCAGGCCCTTTGACGGGTCGGCGGCATCGGGCTGGAAACCGTGCGGCGCCCGGATCCGTACGACGGGTGCGTGCGGTCCCCACACGTCCACGCGCCCCAGACGCCGGTCGAGGGCGACGGTGACCGGGCCCGCGGGCCCCGGCGTGTGCCGCCGCGCGATCCACAGCGGTACGCCCTCGGCCTGGGCGCGGGCTGCCAGGGCGGCCACCTGCTGGGGCCCGCCGCACTGCCGTACCGCCATCGCGCCCAGCTCGCGGGCGAACTGCGCGGCTTGCCGCACCCGCACCGGCCTGGCGGTCCCGGTGACCCGGGTCACCGGGACGACCCCGGCCCCCTCCGCCAACAACTGCAGCGGCCGTTCGCTCCCGCCGCCCCCGAGCCAGCACCCACGCTGGAAAGCCTCGGCCATGGCACCGAGGTTCAGCTCGCTCGGCGGCATGGTCCAGCCGCCCACCCGCAGCCCGTCCTCGGTCAACTCCAGGGTCCGCGCCAGTGGATTCCACGACCGCTCGCCATACAGCACCTGGCTCATCACAGATCCCCGTACTTCCCCGGCTCAGCTCAGTCCACCGTCGCTGACACTGCCAGACGGGGCTGCCCCACCCTCACACACCTAGGGCTTCTCTCGTCGCCAAGAGTCTGACCTGGGCCTGGACCGACGCCCAGGCTCGTGGTGCACGGCTTCGACCATGCCAGCGCCCCATGGGTTCCCGCGCCGGTCAGTGCCTGTTTCTGATCCTCTGATCCCCGGCTCTGAGCAGCGCTGGGCCTGCTGGCGTTGTGTCCCAGGGTGCCGCCTTGCGGATCTCTAACCGAGCTGGGTGTGTCGGCAGGTTCCGGTGAATACGCGGCCGATTTGGTCGTCCAGTGCGGCGAGGGTCGCCGGTTTCGGTGTGCCGTCGGGGTCGATGTGCGTGTGCAGGGCGAGTCCTTCGGTGAACGCAACGATTTGCAGGGCCTGGTCAGCCGCGTCGATTCCCTGAGTGACCTCGCCGCATACCGTGCCATTTTTGATGGCTTGGGCGACGCGTGAGCGGATGCCCGCGAGGGTCTCTTTCTGGACGGCGGCCAGGCGGGGGTTGTGCGCGGCCTGGTCTGCAAAGGCGAGACGGACCAGGAATTCGGCGCGGCGGGCGTCGTCGAGCGGTATGAGTTCGGCCAGCGCCTGCCGCAGCATCTCGGCGATGGTGCGGCCCTCGGCCTCGCCTCGGTTCACCAGCTTGTCCACGCGTGCGGTGAAACGCCCGTTGACGCGGGTGAATGTGGCCAGCAGCATCTCGTCCTTTGCCATGAAGTAGTGCTGCACCAGGCCGACGGACATGCCCGCTTCTGCGGCGGTCCGCGCGACGGTCACGGCGGTGAGGCCGTGTCGCACGATCAGGCGTTGGACGGCGTCGGTGATCTGCCCGTGTCGGGCGTCATGGTCGGCAACTCTCGGCACGTGAAGACGGTATCGCGTGCTATAACCGTATGTCTATATTGCTACCGGAGGGGGCCCTTGCGATGATCCGACGACACTCAACCCGCTTGTTAGGCCTGGGACTTGCTCTTGCTCTCCTGCTGCCACCCGGTATGGCCACCGCGGGCCAGGCCAGTGACGGACAGACGGCCGGCAGCCGCCGTGACCCGGTCCTGCAGGCCCTGGCCGACCAGGTGGTGGCGGACCCGAACCCCAACCCAGGCGCTTTCCTGCTCGCCCGACTTGGCTCGGACGACCGCTTCGGCGCGGCCGGCGTCGCCGACCGTTCCGCCGGCACGCCGATGGCACCGGACCTGAAGTTCCGCACCGGGAGCGTCACCAAGACCTTCACCGCAACGGTCGTCCTGCAACTCGTCGCCGAGCACCGGTTGAGACTCGACGACACCGTGCAGAGCCTGCTGCCCGACCAGGTCCGCGCCGACAACGCACTGTCCGGTGCGCCCATCACCGTCCGCCAGCTGCTCAACCACACGAGCGGGCTGTACGACTACATCGAGGGGCTGCTTCCGCACTTCCGCAGGCTTGACCAGTACTGGCCCCGCGACCAGCTGATCAGCATCGGTCTTGCCCAGCCCCGGTACTTCCCAGCTCCCGGCACCCGGTTCCGCTACTCCAACACCAACTACTTGCTGCTCGACCTGATCGTTGAACGGATCACCGACCGCGATCTGCGCACCAACCTCGAACGCCGCATCTTCGCCCCCCTCGGGCTGCGCGACACTTCGTACCCGCTGACACAGACCGCCATCGACGGAGCCCATGTACACGGCTACGCGGACATCTCGCCCCTGTTGCCGAACGCGCCGGACGCAACCCGGTTCGACGTCACCGCGTTCAGCCCATCCGAGGCCGGCGCATCGGGCGCCCTCGTCTCGACCGCGGCCGACATCGCACGCTTCTACCGAGCCCCGCTGCAAGGACGTCTGCTGCCCCCAGACATGCTTCGTCGGATGCTCACCGAGACGGTCCCCACAGCCGGCAGCGCCCCGCCCGCTGTCGCCTACGGCCTGGGGGTCTACGTCTACGCCACCAGCTGCGGTCGTGCGTACGGCCACGGCGGCAGCGCACCCGGTTACCTGACCTACGCCCTCAACAGCCGCGACGGGCGCGGCCAACTCGTCGCCCACACCAACTGGAACTCGTTCGCCGCCGGGATCGACGAGGCCTTCTGGGCTGCCTTCCAGCAGGGTTACTGCGGAAGGCCTGGGCCGATCCCATCGGCGCCAGACAGTAAGGACTGACGTCGCGCAGGACTGCGGCGCGGTCCTGGCCGATCTGGCCGGACGGCTGCGGGATGACCGCGCGGATGCCCCGGCGCCGGAGGTGGTTGCGAACGGCACGGGAGGAGTACGCGCGGTCGGCCAGGACAACCAGGGGCCGGCCGGGTGCGCGGTCTGCCCACACCGCTTCGGGGCACGCGGATGCGAGACATCACCGTCTCGAAGGCGGGTGCGTCACCGGCCTGGCCTGCTGTGACGGCGAAGGCGAGGGGCCGCGCACGCCGTGTTCCCGGGCATCAGGCCCGGCCAGGGTCGGGACTCCCGTCGGCGTGCGCAGGTGGGCGGGGCAGTCCTTCTTGTCGTTTGCGGCCGGCCTTCATCGTTACGCCCGGTCCGGCGTTCCCGTCCCGCACACGCTCTCTGTAACTGATCCTGTTCACACCGTTGACATCTCCCCTCACCCGCCTTTACCGTCGCGCCGGCATATAGAACGCGTGACGAAATTTCGGACATCTGAAGGCGGTTCCCCTGTGCACGCCCGGAACAGCGGGAGCAGGCCTGTACGGCAGGGACCGCCGACCCCCTGACGTTCGGCCCGTCCAGGGCATTCGGGTATCCACCCGCTCCACCCGCACGGCACCCGTCCGGGTACCCGCACGTCTGATGCGCCGTCATCGTGTCAACGACGAGAAGAACAAGGACCCATTCACGATGCTCAACCGAAGAGCCGCCCTCGCCGCCCTCGCCGGAACCGCCTCCCTCGCCCTTACCGTGTCCGCCTGCGGCAAGGAGAGCGAGGGCAGCTCCCAGAGCCGCTCCGAGGGCGGTACCGTCGGCATCGCCATGCCCACCCAGTCCTCCGAGCGCTGGCTCGCCGACGGCAAGAGCGTCGTCGGGGGTCTGAAGAAACGGGGGTACAAGACCAAGCTGGTCTACGGCAACGACGACCCGAAAGCCCAGCTGTCACAGATCGGGACCCTGATCGAGCAGGGCGTCGACGCGCTGATCATCGCGGCCATCGACGCCAAGTCGCTGAACGGCGTGCTTCAGCGGGCCTCCGACGCGCGCATCCCGGTGATCTCCTACGACCGGCTCATCCTCGGCACCGGGAACGTCGACTACTACGTCTCCTTCGACAACGAGATGGTCGGCCGGATAGAAGCCAACTACATCATCGAGAAGCTCGGCCTGGAGAAGGGCAAGGGCCCGTTCAACATCGAGCTCTTCGCCGGTTCCCCCGACGACAACAACACCAAGTACTTCTTCAACGGCTCCATGGCGCTCCTGCAACCGTTCCTGGACAGCAAGCAGTTGGTCGTCCCGTCCCGTCAGACCGGGCTGGGCCAGCTCACCACCCCGCGCTGGGACGGACCCACCGCGCAGAAGCGCATGAGCGGCCTGCTCACCCGGTGGTACGTCGGCAGGACGCTCGACGCGGTCCTGTCGCCGTACGACGGCATCTCCCGGGGTGTCCTGTCCGCGCTGGAGGCGCAGGGCTACGGCTCCGCCGGCAAGCCCCTCCCGATCGTCACCGGCCAGGACGCCGAGCTGCCCTCGGTGAAGTCGATCATCGCGGGCCGGCAGTCGCAGACCGTCTACAAGGACGTCCGCGTCCTCGCCGGCGCCGCCGCGTGGATGGTCGACGACATCCTCAGGGGCCGGGCGACGCGGATCAACGACCGGTTCAGCTACAACGACGGCGTCAAGGACGTGCCCGCCTACCTGCTCCAGCCGCAGAGCATCGACAAGACCAACTACGAAGTACTGGTCAGGGACGGCTACTACACCGCCGAGGAGCTCACGTAGCGACGGGATGTGTGCCGAGACCGGCCCCGGCCCTCAGGCTGGCTGCTGCTCGGACAACTCTCGGAGCAACGCGCTGTATTCGTCGGGATGCTGCTCGCGCAGGATCCCCAGCCACAGGCGAGCACTCTCGGCGAAGGCCGCTGGCTCCATCTTCAAATGAAGGTGGTTGACGACGTAGAACGCGTTGTCGTAGGGCGGTTGACGTGGCTGTCCGTGGCTATCCGGTTCGTCCGACACGGCTTCAGCGGAGTCCGTTGCGGGTTCAGAGCCTTCCTGCTTCGGCTGACGCTGAGCCGGAGGCTTGGCCGTTCCTCGTACAGTCCCGTCGGCCGGTTTGTTGTCCGCGGACAACAAAATGGCGCCTTTAGCATCGCGCAGCGTCTGCAACTGCCGGCGTTCCTCGGCTTTGGCCAGGGCTGCAGCTTCCTTCTCCGCTTGCAGATGGCCAACAGCGCGGCTGCCCCCCCCAGCCCTGGGTTCTCCTTGGCGTATCGGGCCAGTGTTCGCCCATCACGCTCAGGAAGCGTGCCTGCGTTCAGCATGGTCTGCAGCTCTGCTGGCAGCTCAAGCAGTACCAGCTGGTTGGTCACCCACGAGCGGTCCTTACCGAGCTGCTCGGCTGCCCGAGTCCTGGCACCGCGTTCCGTCGTCTCCGCGCACACGGCAACGAGCTGCTCCACGCCACGGGCCCGCTCGATCACGTCGAAGTCCTCCCGCGCGAGGTTTTCCTTGAGCAGGTGGTTGATGAACGCTTCACGGCTGGAGGCCAGATCGTCGCGGTCAACGAAGTCCAGCGCCTCCAAGCCGACGTGGACAGCGCCGTGGAAGCGCCGCTCACCGTTCACCAGAACATGCGGAGCAGCGCCGATTCGTTCTTCGTGGTCCGGCCACAGTGCCAGATACGCGGCCCGGGTCGCGGCGACATAGGCAGCCGGTTGTGCATGCCGCAGTTCCTCGCCGAAGCGCGTCTTGTCCTCGTCAGTGCCGAAGTTGCGGCGCGGGTTGAGGGGGAGGGTGGGGGAGGCCTCGTCCAGCCGCCCTCCTCTTCATGGCCGACGTGTTCACCGGCTGCGCGACGTGGCGGAGCTGATCCTCTGGGTGGTCGGACGGGTGTGTACGACCCCGTCGGAGTGCGTGGTCGTCGATGACCTCGGTGCGCACGTCGAAGCCGCCCGCCGGGCGGGCGGGCACGGCATCCTCGTCCCCTCCGGCCGGACCCGGCCGGAGGAGACGGCGGGGGCCGAGCATGTGGCCCCGGATGTCCTGACCGCCGTACGCGCGGTACTGAACGGCCCTCCCCAGGGCCGGATCATGGTCGACGAGCGGCCCATGGAGGCCGCCTTCGACACCGGTCCGCGGCCCCGGTGAGAGCCGTCCGCAGGTGTTACTGGGCGTAGAACGTGGCGTCCGCCCGGTCCGTGGCCGTGCTCGGCGTCTGCACGTACAGCAGGTAGTTGAAGTGGCGGACGTAGCGGCCTGGTGAACCGTAGGACTCGTAGGAGACGCCGGCCGAGTCGGACAGCCCCGCCCGCTTGGAGAAGGTGGCGTCGGACACGAACTGCGCCGTGCCGTCGTTCTTCTCCAGCCGGACCTCGAAGCTCGCGTTGCTCCGCAGGTAGTAGCCGGGGAAGTTGGCCGACTCCAGCGACACGGTGCCGCTGCCGGCCAGGCCGGTGACCACGCGGAACTGCGAGTCCGCCAGCGGGCTGACGTTGGCGTCGATCCGGCCGCGGTAGTCGAAGTGACGGATGAAGCGGTCCGCGAAGTTGTACGACGAGAAGCGCTGCGGGGTGACTCCGTCGGCGACCGGGATGCCGAAGTCGGGGGTGCCGTCGGCCTTCCAGTACACCTTCTGGACGCGGGTACGGCGGTTGGGGTCGTTCAACGGGTCGCCGGTGATGTCCTTGTAGCTGCGGTCGTGGTAGACGAGGACGTCGGACTTGCCGTCCTCGGAGACGGTGAAGGAGTTGTGGCCCGGTCCGTACTGCGAGGTCGCCTCGCTCGTCTTGAACACCGGCTGGGAGCCCTTGGTCCAGGACGCCGGGCTGGTCAGGTCGGCCGTCGCGGAGGCGGTCAGCATGCCGAGGCAGTAGTTGGCGTCGGTCGCGCTGGCCGAGTAGGTCATGAAGACCTTGCCGCCGTGCTCGATCACCGCCGGACCCTCGTTGACCTTGTAGCCGACCGTCTCCCAGGACAGCGTGGGCTGGGAGATCTCCGCCGGAGTGCCGGTGAGCGTCCAGGGGTTGGCCATCTTCGCGACGAACAGGCTGGTGTTGTTGTTCTCGGCGGGGTTGCGCTGCGCCCAGGCGAGGTAACGGACACCGCCCACGACGAAGGTGGTGGCGTCGAGGGAGAAGCTCTCCCACGTCGTCTTGATCTGGCCCTTCTCGGCCCAGGTCGCGGTGAGCGGGTTGGCTCCGGTGCCCTCCAGGACGTACATCCGGATCGCCCACTGGTCACTGGTGGAGCCGGCGGCGAAGTACACGTACCACTTGCCGTCGATGTAGTGGATCTCCGGTGCCCAGATGTGGTTGCCCATGACGCCGCTGGCGTGCTTGGTCCAGATCGTGGTCTCGGGGGCCGTCGACAGGCCCTGGATGGTGGTCGCCCGGCGCAGCACAATGCGGTCGTACTCGGGGACGGTCGCGGTGAAGTAGTAGTAGCCGTCGGTGTGCTTGAAGATGTGCGGGTCGGCGCGCTGTGCGGCGATCGGGTTGGTGTAGGTGACGCCGGGGGAGGCGGGCACGGCCGCGTGGGCGACGGTGCCGGGCCCGGCGAGGCAGCCCACCACGGCGAAGAGGACGGCCGTGAGCAGCCGTACGGCGTTGCGTCTCAAGGGGTTGCTCCAGATCACGGGGTGCGGGGTGGGGAGAAAGGTCAGGTCGTGGGGACGAGGCGCCACTGCTGGCAGTTGTTGTTCAGCCAGGTCCACAGCCGTACGTCGGTCCCGTTCGCGGTGCCGCAGTTCGCGACGTCGGCGACCTTGCCGCTGTTCTCGTTCACGATGCGCACGTAGTCGCCGGTGGCCGTGTAGACCAGACGGAACTTCTGGCAGTTGTTGTTCAGCCAGGACCACTGCTTGATGTCCGTGCCGTCGGCCGTCGCGCAGCTCGTGGTGTCCATGACCTTGCCGGTCGCGACGTTGACCAGTCGACTGGTGTCGTTGCCGAGGTCCTCGACGCGCCACTTCTGGTTGGCGCCGCCGGTGCAGCTCCACTGGAAGATGTTGGTGCCGTCCGCGGTGTTGCCGCCCTCGACGTCCAGGCACTTGCCGCTGTTGCGGTTCACCAGGGTGTACGCGGTCGGGGTCGCCGCGGTCTCGCCCGAGGGGCCGGGCAGCGTGGTGCCGAGCGCCACCGGGGTGCCGAAGTTCGGCGTGCCGTCCGCGTTCCAGGTGAACTTCTGCGCCCGCGTCGTACGGCCGTTGCCGCAGCCGCCGGTCGCGGTGTCGTTGGCGTGGTAGACGATCCAGTTCTCGGTGCCGTCCGGCGAGGTGAAGAAGCCGTTGTGGCCGGGGCCGTAGACACCCGCCGCGTCGTTGCGCTGGAAGACCGGCGTGGACTTCTTCGTCCAGGAGGCGGGGTTCAGCGGGTCGGTGCCGGTCAGTTCCAGCTGGCCCAGCTTGTAGTCCGCGGTCTGGCAGTGGCTGGCGGAGAAGGTGAGGAAGGTACGGCCGTCGTGGTACAGCGGTTCCGGGCCCTCGTTGACCGCGCCGCCCGAGGTCTCCCAGCTCGCGGTGGGGCTGGAGATGATCGTGAAGGTGCTGCTGGCCAGCGTGTACGGGTTGCTCATCGGCGCGATGACCAGGCTCTGCTTGCTGCCGTTGATGAAGCCGCTGCCGATCAGGTACAGGCTGTTGTTGTTCTGGAGGACGGTGGCGTCGATGAGCCAGCCGCCGGGGGTGAGGTTGGAACCGGAGAGCTGGTTCTTGTAGGTGTACGGGCCCATCGGGTCGGTGCCCGCGCTCTCCAGGACGTGGGTGCGCTGGGAGTCGCAGCAGGCGACACCGCTCTGCCCGGCGGAGTAGTACAGGTACCAGTGGCCATCGAGGAAGTGGATCTCGGGCGCCCAGATGTTGGTGTTGCGGGTGGAGGTGGTGTCACTCCAGATCTGGACGCTGGCGGCCGTGGAGAGCCCGGCCAGGGTCGGCGACTTCCGCATGGTCAGCACGCCGGTGAAGGACGTGGTGACCAGGTAGTAGTTGCCGTTGTAGTACTCGAGCCAGGGATCGGCCCCCTTGGTCGACTTGACCGGGTTGGTGTACGGGCGGCCCTCGGCGGCGGTGGCCGGGGTGGTCGCCGACACCATGGCGATCAGTACGGCGAGCACGCAGAGGATGAGGGATCTGTGGCGTCTGGCGGGGGGCTGCTCTGACATCTTAGGCATGCGGGACCGTCCCTGTCCGTAATTTCGAACCTCGTTCGCAAATTCGGTCAGAAGATAAGCGGGGGCAATGATCCGGTCAACGGTTTCGTCACATGCACTTCACCTGCGTGACTTCATCCCGTGAACGGGACCAGGACCGGCCCATCAGTGCTCCGAGGAGGAAGTCGCGACGTTCGACCGGTGGCAGACCGAACTGGACGACGCTGCGCCCGCCACGGCGCAGTCTCCCGCGGAGACCGACGACGCCGCCGTGTCCGACGAGGCCGCCGCCCATCCCGCCGGGTGGGCGTTGGTGGAGTGGGCGCTGCGCTCAGCCCGGCTTCTGCGGAATCAGGTCAGCGCCCAAGACCTCAGGGCCCTGGTCCTGACGAAGCGGGCCCGTTCCGCAGCGTCGGGCCCGTTGGCGTCACTGGACCAGCATCGCCGTCCGCTACGGCGACCACGGCGGCCTGGGCTTCGCCGTAGCGTACGGTCGCCGGCCCTCCGTCCTCGGGCCTGCGTACCACGACGGGACATCCCGAGACGGGGTCCACGTCTTCGAGCTCTACCACGAGAAGCAGAACCTAAGGTCCCGCCCCTTCATTCGCCTACTTCCACGACGACCACTATGCGTGCGGCTTCGGCATATACATGCACACCTGGTCGCAAGATGTCACCGGACCCGACGCCGACCTCATCCGCGCTGACATCATCGCGGTCGGAATCCCGGAGGAGAAGACGGGGGATCTGCACTGCGGTGCGGTGCAGATCCCGAGCCGTGGGCATCATGTGCGGGGCCGATCACTTCCGATACCGCTGGGCCACTGCCGTGAAGGCGGCCTTGGGTTCCCATTCCATGTCGGGGTAGGTCTGCCCCCGGCGTCCTTCGAGGAGTTTGACGATGCCCAGACCGGCCCGGTCCAGGTCGTCCCTGGGGTCGCCGTCCGGGCGGTGCGGGTAGCCGGGCAAGGCGAACAGGAACACGAACGCGCTGTCCACGCCCTCGGTGTCGAAGATCTCCAGGAGTTCGCTCAGATATGCGGCCTGGCCGGCCTCGTCACGCTCGTATATACCGTTCAGTCGTACAGGGGACTTGGTCTGCGGGTCGTGCTCGACCACTTCCAGCACGCGCCCGCCGCGGTCTCCCGCGCCGTGGTAGGCCGCGGTGCCGAACCCGGTGATGGCGAGCGGCTTCGGGCTTTGGGCCAGGGTGCGCACCGCGTCCCGGAACCGGTCGGCGACCTCGGCGGAGCGGATCAGCTCGAACGTCACCATGTCGAAGGGAGTCCAGTCGACCTGCTCGAACTGGATGGATGCGTAGGTGAGCTTGCCCTGGAAGCGCTCGCGGACCGTGGTCGCGGCATCGCGGAGGAACGCGTTGATGCGCACGCCGAGCTCGCGCATCGCTTCGGCCCGCCGCTCGGGTGGGCTCATCAGCTGTTCGACCCGTTCCTCGGGGCTTTCTCCGGGCAGGAACCCGCGGTTCATCACGCTCAGCTCGACCCCTGCGACGAACACGACCGTGGCCCCCTGCCGCCGGAGCCGTTCCGCTCGCTCGGCGCAGTCGCGGAGGAGCGTGAGGATCTGCTCCGGGTCCAGTTCCAGCGGATAGGGCGAGAACCAGACCTCCAGGCCGAGCTCGGCGGCGGCACCGGCGGCCAGCTCCAGTCGGTCCGGGTCGCCGCCGATGATCTGGATCGCGTTGCAGTGCAGGTCGTCGCGGATGATGGCGAGCTCGCGCCGGACCACCGCGAGGTCGAAGTGCTCGCGGGATATCTGGCCGTGCACAACGAATCCGGTGTCGTAGGTCATTCCTCGTGCTCGCACGGTGACGTCCTCTCTGTCGATCTCGGGCGGGTCGAGGCTGACAGAAAAAGTGCGTGCACGCAAGTTTGCGCGCACGCAGCCTTGTGTGGAACGCTGACACTGTGACGACACCACCACCAGGGCTGCGGGAGCGGAAGAAGCAGGCCACGCGCGAGGCACTACGCGAGGCGGCTCTGTGCCTGGCCGTGGAGCGCGGACCGGACCAGGTGCGGGTCGAGGACATCGCCGAGGCCGCCGGGGTCTCGCCGCGCACCTACAACAACTACTTCGCCAGCCGCGAGCAGGCGATCGTCTCCGCTGTTACTGCAGGCCGGGAGGCGCGGATCGCGGCGGCTGTCGCGGCTCGGCCCATAGGAGTGCACCTGGCCGACGCCGTCACCGAAGCAGTGGTCGAGCAGTACACGAACACCGGCGAGCGCGAACAGCAGGCGCTGCTGCTAATCACCACCCGGACCGCGCTGCGCGACGCATTCCTCGACACCACCGCCGACATCGAGCCCCCGCTCACGGCGGTGATCGCCGAACGCCTAGGTGACACCGGAGCGCACACAGCCCGCGTTCTCGCGGCAAGCGTGGCCGCGGCGGTTCGCATCGCGCTGGAAGGCTGGCTCCGGCCGGCCGGGAACGCAGAGGCCGCCGAGAGTTTCGGCGCCGGAGGACTCGTCTTGCCCTCCGGCTCACTGCCCGACCAGCTCCGCGCGGCACTGGCCCCGCTCGCGCCCGCGTTCGACGCCGCCGAGCGACGCACCCAGCCGTGAAGCCGACCCAACTGGGGCATTCCGCTGGACAAACAGTAGATCCGGAACAGGCCGATGCACCCGGCCGTCATCATCCTCGTCAGCCGAGTCAACATAGATGACACTGCGTCAGATCGCGATCTACGACTGGAGTACTAGTAATAGGCACGGCGGGCGAGAGGTCCGGGGAAACGGACCGGGAGCAATCCCGGCACCGCGCCCCGGGCCTACTCAGCGAAACATGAGTCTTCAAGTTGCGTGAAATCCTCACCAAGCGGGCTGCCTCTTCACCCAAGTTCCAGGCTAATCAAATCCTGAGCTGCGGGCGTTGGGGTCGAGTCGGAGTCTGGGAACCTCGACGCAACTGAAGCAGCCCGACCATGACGGCAGCGCGATGACGGATACGGTGACGGATCTGCTTCCATTCCATCATTCGTAGGGTTGGGCGTGATCGGCGTGCGCCATATCGGGGGACGCCATAAACTGCGAAGTCGTCGCTGTTTCGGGCCTGTCAGCGCCTGGGATCGGAACCGCTGCGGGTGCTGTTTGCCACGACCGTGAAACCGATGGGCACCCAGGCCACTCCGGGGTGCTTCTGGTGCGGCCTGCGGCTGCTGGCGGTGGACTCCACCTGCTGGGACGTGGCCGACAGCCCGGCCAATGAGGCCGCCTTCGGCCGGCCGGGAAACAGCCGCAGCCACGACAAGTCCAGCTTTCCCCAGGTGCGGATGGCCTGTCTTAGCGAGGTGGGCACCCATCTCGTGCTGGATGCAGAGCTGGCCGGCTGCCGCACCGGCGAAGTCACCCTGGTCGGCCGCCTGCCCCGCTCCTGCGGACCCGGCGAACTGGTCCTGGCGGACCGGGAGTTCCTCGGCGTGCCCATGTGGCGGGCCTTCACCGACAGCGGTGCCGATCTGTTGTGGCGGGTGCCCGCCAACCGGCTCCTGCCCGTGGAGCGGATGCTGCGGGACGGATCCTGGCTCTCGCGCATCCACGCCCACACCGACCGCGCGCACCGTGATCCGGTCACGGTGCGGGTGGTGGCCTATCAGCTGCACGGCACCGGCCACGAAGGCGAGGACTACCGGCTGGTGACCACGCTGCTCGATGCCCGTCGCTATCCCGCCCGCCAGCTGGCTGCGCTCTACCAGGAACGCTGGGAGGCGGAGGCTGTCTTCGCCGAGCTCAAGACCCATCAACGCGGAGCCCGCGTCGTACTCACCAGCAAGACGCCCGACGGGGTCCTGCAGCAGATCTGGGCCCACCTGCTGGTCCACCATGCACTGCGTGAGCTGATGGTGAGAACCGCGGCCACCCGGGGCCTGGATGCCGACCGGGTCTCCTTCACCGAAGCCCTGCGCTCCGCCCGACGCAGCGTGACCGTCACGCCGGGCAGCTTTTCCCCCTGAGCTGCTGGTCAGATCCCTCGTCCTGCTCCAGCACGACCTGCTCGAACGCCTCCTGCCACGCAGACGCCTGCGCAGTCAGCCCCGCGTCGTCAAACGCAAGATGTCCAACTACCGGCTGAAACGGGCCGAACACCACACTTGGCCCCAACCCACCCGCACTGGCACCCGAGCAGTCCGCATCCAACGACCCCAACCCTCACCCACATAAACCAACGGGCTTGGGTCTAGCGCTGCAGTGTCAGCACGCCCGGCCGGTACGGCAGGAGGCCGTAGTCCATGCCGTCGGTGCTGGGGTCGCGCCCCTGGTAGAGGAACTGGAGGTTGCAGGGGTCAATGGTCTTGGTCTGGTCGGGGTTGGTGCGAACCAGATCGCCGTGGCTGATGTCGTTGGTCCAGGTCGCGCCGCTGTTGGCCTTGCCGGCGAAGGGGTTGGTCGCGGTGTCGGCCTGCGGTGTCCAAGTGCCGTCGAGGCTGGTGGCCGTGAACGAGCGGAAGTAGCGACCGTAGCCTGTGTAATTCTGGGCCTCGACGATCATCAGGTACTGGTTCTGGCCCCGGACCTTGTAGACCTCAACGGCCTCGAACAGGTTGAGCGGCGTGTCGCTCATGATCTTCGTGAAAGAACCGAAGGTGCCAGGGAAGTTGCCGATGGGCATGCTGGCGCGCCAGATGCCGCCCTCATCGTCGGCGAAGAACATGTACATGTTCGTGTCGTCGCCGATGAGGGTCACGTCGAGGGGGCCGCCCTTCGGGAGGGCGCCCGTGAACAGTTCCTGCTGCGCGGACCAGCCGTTGGGGTTGGTGGGGTCGCTCGAGGTGCGGTAAGAGAAGCTGTATGGCCAACCCCCGTTGTAGGCGAGCACCCAGAGGTTCTTCGGGGCGAAGTAGAACAGCGTCGGCGCGATGCCATCGAAGGGGATCGTGTTCTGGGTGGCGGTGGCCATGTCGGACCAGTTCGTGAAGGGGCTGAAGCTCGTCAATCCCCAGCGCCCGTCGTCACCGGCGAGGGTGTTGTGCGTCGTGGCATAGACGACGTGCTTGCCGTTGTAGACGACGCTGGTGAAGTCCTTGAGCGAGGCCCACCCCGCCTTCGGCTGCGCCAGCGGGCTGGTCGAGGTCCAGCGGTACGTCGATGGAAGAGCACACGAGTTGCCCGTCCCGGACAGGCCGGTCCACTTCTGGTTGGTGCCGCCGTGGCAGGACCAGATCTGCACCGCCGTGCCGTTGGCCTTGCCCCAGCCCGAGGCCTCCAGGCACAGTCCGGACCGCACGCCGACGATGGTGCCGTCGGAGTTCACCCGCCACTGCTGGTTGTCACTGCCGTTGCATGTCCAGATCTGTACCGGGGTCCCGGGAGTGGTGGCGCCGCCCCGGACATCCAGGCACTTGTTGCCGTACACGGTCAGCTGGTTGCTGTCCGTCAACGTCCACTGCTGGTTGATTCCGCCGTGGCAGTCCCAGATGTGCACGTTCGCGCCGTCGGTCTGGCTGAAGCCCGCCACATCGAGACACCGGCCGGAATCAACACCGTGCACGTCGCTGGTGGTGGCCGCCTGAGCTGGGCTGGCGACGAGCAGTGCCGCCAACGCGGCCAGGGCCGCGACCGCGGCGGCGAGTACCGCGGACGGATTTCTGCGGCTGAAACTACGTCTGCGCATAAGGACCTCGTCATCCTTGAGCAAGCGACTCCGGTCTTCCCTGTCAGAGGCTGTCCGGATTGGCGGTGTGATAGGACCTGACTGTGCGGTATACCGAACGAGGGTCGAAGTGTCGATCGAGAGAATGCTAGACATCCCATGAATGACGTCAATGCTTCTCGCGAAATCCGGGGGCAGAAACGTTCGCAGGCTTAAACCAGACGGCTTCAAGTCCCGTGGTTGTAAGGAGTCTTTGGTTGGGGGGGCAGGTAGCGGTGCGCGCGCGGGCTCGGCAAAGCTCCGCCATGTGGGCGACCGCCCTGGTCAGGTCCCTGCGCGTCCTCACAAACCGCGACCTTTCCCGGTGACCGACGATCTTCACGAAGTTATCCACCCACGACCAGGCCGACGCACCCACCGCCGAGGAGGCCGACTGGGTGCAGATCGTCGAGTGGCACAACGAGTTGGTGCGCCTGACCGACAGCCCGGTCGTCCGGCTCAACCGCGCGGTGGCCGTCGGCCAGGCCGACGGCCACGCGTCGGCCTGGCGGCGCTGGACGACTCCTCCCCAAGTTCTTCGAGCAGGGGATACCCCATGCTCCGCCATGCCGCGGTGGCGGCGTACCTCCACGAGCGCGACGGCGACCTGGCGACGGCGGCTCGGCTGTACGCCGAGGCGGCCCACAAGGCACCCGGCCTCGCCGAGCGCGACCACCTGACACGCCAGGCCCCCGGCTCAACGCTCGCCTGCCAAGGGTGTTCTCCTGCGCGTGGTGATGCGGCGTGGCCGGGTCGTCGGGTGCTCCGGCCACCACGCTCCGGCCGGCCAGTGCGGCCTGGGCCGCGCCGCCGCCCGCCGCGCCGCCGCCCGCCGCGGTGGCGGCGGCCGCCGTCTGTCTTTTCCTGTGCTTCCTGTGAGGCTTCAGCCGCTCGGCCACCGCGGGGCGGTGTGCGGCCGGAAACATGTGATGGTTCGCGCCGTCGAGGTGGAAAGGGAGCCCGGGCGTGTCACCGGGGCACGGGATCACCGGGTCCGGTGAGACCGTGCGACCGCGTCTCGGCGAAAAAAGTAGTTGAGACGGCAACCTTTCCGCTCTGAGTGGCCACTTAGGGGTGTACCGACGAGGGCGAGCCGTGGTCAGCGGCGCTACGCCCTCTGTGTCAGCACCCGATCGGAGCATTACGTGTCATCAGAAGACCCGAGATCCGCCGAGCAGCCGATGCCTCGGGGTCGCACGCCCCGCCGTAGCCGGATGCGCTTCCGCTTTGTCGCGGGGGCGGTGGCGGTGCTCGCCGCCTCGGCCGTTGTCGGCGCCTTGGCGACCAGCGCGGACGCCGCGGCGACCGTCGGCATCAGTGTGAATGCCGGTACCTCCCTGGGCACGGTGCCCAGCAGTGGTGTCGGCCTCAACACGGGCGTCGGGGACGACCGGATGGGGGACGCCAAGGTGACATCGCTGATGAAAGCCGCGGGAGTTCGGCAGCTTCGCTATCCCGGCGGCTCCGGCGCGGACGACTTCCACTGGAAGACCCACACCATGGGCAACGGCGGCTGGATCGTACCCAACACCGACTTCGACAGCTTCATGGCCACCGCGAAGAAGGTCGGCGCCCAGCCGATCCTGACCGCGAACTACGGTTCCGGCACCCCCCAGGAGGCCGCCGACTGGGTCAAGTACGCCAACGTCGACAAAGGTTACGGCGTGAAGTACTGGGAGATCGGCAACGAGGTCTACGGCAACGGGCACTACGGCAACGGCAAGGGCTGGGAAACTGACAACCACGCCGACAAGAGCCCGAAGGAGTACGGGAAGAACCTCGTCGCCTACTCGAAGGCGATGAAGGCCGTGGACCCGAAGGTGAAGATCGGAGCGGTGCTCACCACCCCCGGCTTCTGGCCGGATGCGGAGAAGGCTCCCGGTGACAGCGCCGACTGGAACAACACGGTGCTCTCCATCGCGGGACGCTCGATCGACTTCGTCATCGTCCACTGGTATCCGGGCGGCACCACCACTGCCGACCTGCTGAACACCCCCTCCCGGATCGCCGGTGTCAGGTCCTCGCTGCGCTCGCTGATCGCCAAGTACACGGGCTCGCGCGCCGCTTCGGTGGAGATCGCGGTCACCGAGACCGACGGCGTCGGCTCGCCCGCCTTGACCAGCCAGGCCGCAGCCCTGTTTGCGCCGGACACCTACATGACCTGGTTCGAGCAGGGCGCCACCCACGTGGACTGGTGGAACCTGCACAACGGCACGGACCAAGCACCCACCACCGTCCACGGCCAGACCGACTACCAGGACGGGGGCATACTCTCCGCCGGAACCTGCGCCGGCGGGAAGTGTCAACCGCGGCGCGACACGCCCTTCCCCACCTACTGGGGCATCCGCTCGCTGACCGCACTGGCGAAGCCTGGCGACACCATGGTCAAGTCGTCCTCGGGCAACTCGTCGGTCACTGTGCACGCGGTGCGGAACAGCACCGGCGGTCTCAACGTCATGCTGACCAACAAGAGCCCGCAGAACGCGGCGCAGGTGTCGCTCTCGTACGCCGGATTCACCCCGGCCGCAGGGGCGGTCACGACCGTTTCGTATGCCAAGGGAGATACCGCCCTGACGACGGCGAAGCGGGGCACGGCGGCCGCACAGACGCTGCCGCCGTACTCGATCACGACTCTTCAGCTGAAGCCCGTGTCGGGGACCGCCGGCGCTGACAAGCCGACGCCCGCCCCCACGCCGACCGCCGTCACGCCGGTTGTCTCCGCCCCCGGCACGACCGGCACCCGTGCGCAGGGGGAGATCGGCGCACCCGTCGGCCAGCCGACCCCGAGCAGCACGTCCGGCGACCTGGCTTCCACCGGGGCGAGCAACGCTGTCACGTACAGCGCCCTCGGTGGCCTGCTGGTCATCGCCGGCGGCGGCGTGCTGGTGCTTCGCGGACGTCGCCGCAGGGGTTTGCACGGGAGGTGAGACCGCGTGAGTGACTGACGGCCCGGCAGCAACGCCACCCACCCGTGGCGTACGCGCCGGGCCGTCGGCCTCCGCGGCGGCGTCGGCGGGCAGGAATGCGCGACATCCCGTGAGTTCTACTGAGCCCCGCGGAGTCCCCAACCTCGTGGCCAGGGGTTTCGCCCTCTCTCTGGTGACGCTTCGCGCTCTGACGTAACTTCGGGATTCCTGAAGCGTTCTCACTGTGTATGACCGGTCGACGGTCATGGTGAAGGTGAGGGGCTCGGGTTGGCGCTGGCTGTTGTCCGGGACCTGCGCGATGTCCGGCCGCCGGCCACGGCCGAGGAGCTGGAGCAGTTCGAGACCGACGTGCTGGCGGGGTTCGTGCTGGCTCGGGCCTCGGCGGGGCTGGCGGACGGCACGATCCGCGGCGACGTCGGGCACGGGAGCAGATGCGGTCCTGGTTCGGCGGGCCGCTGTGGGAGATGGAGCCGCCTGATGCCGACGCGTACTTCGGGAAGGTGCTGCGGGCTTCGCCGAGCGGCACCCGGCTGGGGCGCTCTCAGGCGCTGACCACGTACTTCCTGTTCCTGGAGCTGCGGCACAAGGCCGAGATCCACCGGATGACCGGTCGGGTGATCGAGTGCCCGATCGACGAGATGATCCGGCCGCGCGGCGCGAAGGATGCGGCACTTCGGATTCCGCCGTCCGGGCCGGAGGGCAAGGCGCTGTTCGCTGGCCACGCCGTGCAGCGCCTCCGTTCCGGTCCGGAAGGAGGCGACGCCCAGGCGCTCGACAGGCGGCGCGTCATGGTGCAGCAGGGCGATCCTCTCGTCGAGCGTGAGCCGTTGCAGCAGGTCGTCGACGCGCTTCACCTGCGGGAGGGCGGTATCGCGGTACGGCGGCCGGCCGGCGTCGGGTAGGAAGGCAGAACCCACGGGAGAAACCCCTCAACGAGTGGGACGGGAAGCCAGTGGTGAAGCGCTTCGACGCTGTCATCGCCCCTGATCGGGTGTCAATGCCCGAAATGAAGAAAGCTTCTTTTAGTCCAACCCCTTGTTTCGCTGGAAAGACCTCATTAACTTGCGTCGCGAAGTGAAGCGCTTCGACACTTGGACCACTCTCGCGCTCTCCATCGGGGGAAGGGCCGCCGGCCGACAGGAAGGAAGCCGAGACACCACCATGGTGACCATCGCCGATGTGGCTCGGCGCGCGGGCGTCTCGACCAGCACCGTGAGTTACGTGCTCAACGGCAGGACCTCAGTGTCCGACGCGACCCGGCGCCGTGTGCAGCGCTCCGTAGCCGAGCTCGGCTACCACCCCAACGCCGGCGCCAAGGCGCTGGCCGGCCGCCGTCACGCCTACGACGTCCTGCTGATCACGAGCGACGAAGGTCCTGAGGGCGTGCGGCGCGTCGCGGCGAGCGGTCTCGCGGACGGCGTGATCCTCATGGTCGTCGAGCTCGACGACCCGCGCATCCAGGTACTGCGGGAGCAGGGCACGCAGGCCGCGCTCATCGGTCTGCCCGACGATTCGCGCCAACTGTCCTGCGTGGACCATGACTTCGCCGTGGCGGGCGGCTGTGCGCGGACCACCTCGGCGACCTCGGCCACCGGGACATCGCCTTCATCGGCTACGGCTCCCGGATCTACGAACGGCACGCCGGGTACGCCGAACGCACCCTCGCAGGGTTCGCCGAGCGGGCCGGACAGCGCGGCCTGCGCTTCCTGCACCGCCCGTGCGAGGGTATGTACGAGAGCACCGCCCAGGCACTCCACCGCATCTTCGCCGAGCGGCCGGGAACCACCGGGTTCGTGGTGCAGAACGAGGGGGGCGACCTCCGTGTCGGGACAGTCCAGGGGACTGGGCCGGGACACCACCCGTGGTTTCAGCACCTGCGCAAGGTGGTCGGCATGACCTCCGCCTCGCGGTCCGAGCGCACCGTCGGCCACGGCCCGCGCGCGGGCACCACATTCCCGGTGGAGGTGGCCACGCACGTCACCGGCGTTCTGGAGCACGCGAGCGGGGCGCTGTCGACGCTGGTGATGTCGTTCGACGTCTGGGTAGCGGGCCTGCCGCACATCGAGATCTACGGAACGGAAGGCTCGCTGTCCGTCCCCGACCCCAACCACTTCGACGGCCCGGTGCGCCTCTTCCGGGCCGACGCGGAGACCAAGGACTGGGAGGACGTCCCCGTTCGGGGCGGCTACCCGGGCGCCGAGCGCGGCTACGGCATCGCTGACCTGGCAGCCACCCACGCCTCCGACACCCCGCACCGCGCGGACGGCTGCCTCTCCTATCACGTCCTGGAGGTCATGGAGGCGCTGCTCGCCGCGGCCGAAGCCGGACAGCCGGTCCACATCACCAGCACCCCCGTGCGGCCCGCTGCCGTACCGGCGCACGCGGGCCGGGCGTTCGCCGCGCACACCGGCCGCTGACACCGAAGAAGCGAAGGAACACTCATCATGATCGACACCCGCGTTCTCCTCGACTGGGGCCACGACGCCCTGCGCCTGATCATCGACGCCGACCAGGACGGCCGTCCGCGACTCCGTCACCTCGGCGCCCCCGACACCGTGCCCAGGCCGGCCGGTTCGAGGGAGTCGCTGCCGCTGGTCGAGGCCGTCGTGGGCGCCCAGGGCCCGGACTCGTCGAGCCGGCGCCTGATCGACAGTGTCGGCGCACGGCTGCGCTACCTCAGCCACGACGCCCGGCGCGACGGGGACTGGCACCAGCTGACCGTCCGCCTGCACGACCCCGAGACGGACCTCGCCGCTGACGTGGTCTACCGCTCGCCCGACGGCATCCCGGTCCTGCGTGCACACGTGGAGCTGCGCAACGGGGGCAGCAACCCGCTCGACCTGGAGTCGGTCACCTCCCTCGTCCTCGGCGTCCTCACCACGGACCCGGCGCAGTTGGTGACCGCGGACCTGCTGTGGGCGGAGAACGATTGGATGGACGAGCACCGCTGGCAGCAGTGCCCGTTGCGCCAGGCCGTCCCGCACATCAACGGCCGCGTCCACCAGCCCTACCGCAAGGGGGCCTTCACCATCGCCGGGAAGGGTTCCTGCTCCAGCGGCGGTCACCTGCCGATGGGCGCGCTGAGCGACCGCGGGACGGGGCGGACCTGGCTGTGGCAGCTGGAGACCAACGGCGGCGGCTGGCAGTGGGAGTGCGGCGAGAACATGGACACGGGATTCCTGTCCCTGTCCGGTCCCACCAACGTCCGGCACGGCTGGTCGCACCGTCTTGAGCCGGGGGCGAGTTTCACGACCGTACCCGTGGCCCTCGCCCCCACCGAGGCCGGCGGCATCGACGGGGCGTTCGCCGCGCTCACCCGATACCGGCGGGCGATCCGCCGCCCGCACCCCGACCACCAGCACCTTCCCGTCATCTTCAACGACTACATGAACTGCCTGATGGGCGACCCGACCACAGCCCGCCTGCTGCCGCACATCGACGCCGCCGCCGAGGCGGGCGCCGAGTATTTCGTCATCGACGCCGGCTGGTACGACGACGGGGACGGCGGCTGGTGGACCACCGTCGGCGCGTGGGAGCCCGCCCCCTCCCGCTTTCCCGGCGAGGGCGGCCTGGGGGAGGTCATGGATCGGATACGGGAGCGCGGCATGGTGCCGGGACTGTGGCTGGAGCCGGAAGTGGTGGGGGTGGAAAGCCCGGTCGCCACCGCCCTGCCCGACGAGGCGTTCTTCCGCCGCCACGGCGCCCGCGTCAACGCGAACGGCCGCTACCACCTCGACCTGCGCCACCCCGTCGCCCGCGCCCACCTGGACTCGGTGGTGGACCGGCTCGTCGACGGCCTGGGCATCGGCTACTTCAAACTCGACTACAACGTGGACGCGGGTTCCGGCACCAGCAGTCACCCCGGTGAGGCCCCGGCGGACGGCCTGCTCGGCCACAACCGCGCCTTCCTCGACTGGCTGGACGGCGTGTTGGACCGCCACCCGGGCCTCGTCCTGGAGAGCTGCGCCTCCGGCGGCAAGCGCGCCGATTACGCCCTTCTCTCGCGCGTCCAGCTGCACTCCACCAGCGACCAGCAGAACCTGGAGTTGTACGCCCCGATCGCGGCGGCGGCACCCACCGCGGTCACGCCGGAACAAGGGGCGGTGTGGGCCTACCCGCTGCCCGACGACTCCCTCGACGAGGTCGCCTTCACCATGGCCAGCGCCCTCCTCGGCCGCATCCACCTCTCCGGCCTCCTCCCCGAACTCGCCCCCGAAGCCCTCGCGTTGGCGCACGAGGCGGTCGCCGTCCACAAGACGATCCGCGGTGACCTGGCCACCGCTGTCCCCGCCTGGCCGCTGGGCCTCCCCGGCTGGTACGACCCGTGGGTCGCCCTGGCTCTGCACACACCCGACACCACGTACGTCACCGTGTGGCGCCGTCCCGGTGACGACTCCGACGAGTCGGCCGTTCTCCCGTTCCCGACCCTTCGCGGCGCCCGGGGCGGCGTCGACGTGCTGTACCCCTCCACCACCAAGGCGCAAGCCACGTGGGACCCGGAGGCCGCGACGCTCGACGTCTCCCTCCCGTCGGCCCCTTCGGCGGTGCTGCTGCGTCTCTCCACCCGCCCGGAGTGAACCGACAGAACAAAGTAGCGACGGCTCCGCACCGGGGAGGTGCGGAGCCATTCATCGGTGTTCTCCTTCGTGGATACCCCGGCGTTTAGGCCGGGGAGGAATCGAAGCTCCTGCGGAGCAGGGCAGGGGAAGCCGGTTCGCCGCCAGGGCGGACCGGCGTGCGCCGTCCACCGGCCGACACCCGCTGCCCGCACGGAAGTTGATAGGTTGTGAGGCGTGACGCGGCAGGTCAAGCGGGCGTTCAGGTACCGCTTTTACCCCACCGGCGAGCAGGCGGCTGAGCTGTCGCGCACGTTCGGCTGTGTCCGCCTCGTCTACAACAAGGCGCTCGAGGAGCGCACACGGGCCTGGTACGGCGAGCAGCGCCGGATCTCCTATGTGCAGTCCTCGGCCGCGTTGACGCAGTGGAAGAAGACCGAGGAACTGGCTTTTTTGGCGGAGGTGTCCTCGGTTCCGTTGCAGCAGGCGCTGCGCCATCTGCAGACGGCGTTCGGGAACTTCTTCGCCCAGCGTGCGAAGTACCCGCGCTACAAGTCCCGCAAGAAGTCCCGCGCGTCGGCCGAGTACACGCGTAGCGCCTTCACCTGGCGCGACGGACAGCTGACTTTGGCGAAGGTGACGCAGCCCTTGGACATCCGTTGGTCGCGTCCGCTGCCCGAGGGGACGGAGCCGACCACGGTGACGGTGTCCCGCGACCCGGCGGGACGCTGGTTCGTGTCCCTGCTGTGCGAGGACCACATCGCCCCGGACCCCGCCACCACGGCGGCGATCGGCCTGGACGCCGGGATCACCTCCCTGGTGACCCTGTCCACCGGGGAAAAGGTCACCAACCCGAAGCATGAGAAGCGGGACCGTGCCCGCCTGGCCCGCGCGCAGCGTGAGCTGTCGCGCAAGGCCAAGGGCTCGGCGAACCGGGAGAAAGCCCGCCGCAAAGTCGCCCGCGTGCATGCGCGGATCGCCGAAGCGGCGCCGTGACGTCCTGCACAAGCTGTCGGCTCGACTCGTCCGTGAGAACCAAACGGTCGTGATCGAAGACCTCACCGTCCGCAACCTGGTGAAGAACGGCACGCTCGCACGCGCCATCAGCGATGCTTCGTGGACGCAACTGCGCTCCCTGCTGGAGTACAAGTGCGCCTGGTACGGCGTGAACTCGTCGTGATCGACCGATGGTTCCCCAGCAGCAAGCTGTGCGGGAACTGCGGGTCGGTCGCGGCGAAGCTGCCGCTGAACGTCCGCGAATGGGCGTGCGTCTGCGGTGCGGTGCATGACCGCGACGTGAACGCGGCGCGCAACATTCTGGCCGCCGGGCTGGCGGCGTCTGCCTGTGGAGACGGTGTAAGACCTCAACGGGAGTCCTCCCGGACGGGGCCGTCGTCGCTGAAGCAGGAACCCCAGCGGGCGACCGCTGGAATCCCCCGCCTTTAGGCGGGAGAGGAAGTCAAGACGGCTCCTCAGTGCGCGCGGGCCACGGGGGCCTGGACGGTGACGAACGAGTGGGGAGGCAGCGTCAGAACGAGCCCCTGACCTGTTGGCTTCACGCCGTCGAACGGGCGCGGAACCACCGCCTCGGGCGAGTCCGGGGAGTTGTGGACCTGGAGTCTGTCCGCGGTCAGCAGACGAGCGGTCGGCTCGCCGACCGCTCCTCCGCGCAGGTCGAGTGTCACCTCGACCGGTTCCTCGGCGTCCAGATTGGACACTGAGATCAGCACCGCGCCGTCCTTGATGCTGGCCGAGGCGGACAGCGTGTCGAGCTCGGCATCCCCCACCCGGCGCCGGGCATCCTCGGTGCGCAGGTGCACGGCGAGTGAGGTGGCGTCCTGGTGGCCCTTGTTCATCTCGAAGACGTGGTAGGTGGGGGTGAGGACCAACGCGTCGCCGTCGGTGAGGATCATGGCCTGCAGGACGTTGACGGTCTGCGCGATGTTCGCCATGTACAGGCGTGCCGCGTGCTTGTGGAAGATGTCGAAGTGGGTGCTGGCCACCAGCGCGTCGCGCATGGTGTTCTGCTGGAACAGGAAGCCCGGGTTGGTACCCGGTTCCACGTCCCACCAGGTGCCCCACTCGTCCAGGACCAGGCCGACCTTCCGGCCCGGGTCGTAGATGTCCATGACGGTGGAGTGACCGGTGAGGATACGGTCGATCTGCTGTGCCGAGGCCATGGTGCGGTAGTAGCCCTCGGTGTCGAAGCCGGTGGCGCTGCCCTTCGACTCCCAGGTGCCGGTCATCGTGTAGTGGTGCACGGATATGGCCTGGAAGAACGTGCGCGGTGTGGCCACGCAGCCGAAGCAGTTGATCTGCTCCATCAGGGTGCGCGTCCACTTGTAGTCGTCGCCGGCCGCGCCCGAGGCGATGCGGTACAGCTTGTTGTCGCCGTGGTCGCGGCAGTACGTGGCGTACTGCCGGGCCAGATCTGCGGAGTACTCGGCGCGCATGTTGCCGCCACAGCCCCACGTCTCGTTGCCGATGCCCCAGAACTTCACTTGCCACGGCTGGTCGCGGCCGTTGGCCCTGCGCAGCCTGGCCATGGGGCTGTCGCCGTCGCGGGTCAGATACTCGACCCACTCGCTCATCTCCTGCACGGTGCCGGAGCCGACGTTGCCGCTGATGTAGGGCTCGGTGCCCAGGAGTTCACACAGCGCCATGAACTCGTGGGTGCCGAAGTGGTTGTTCTCTTCGACGTCGCCCCAGTGGGTGTTGACCATCCGGGGGCGCCGGTCGCGGGGGCCGATGCCGTCCTTCCAGTGGTACTCGTCGGCAAAACAGCCGCCGGGCCAGCGGAGGTTGGGGATGTTCAGGGCACGCAGCGCCTGGACGACGTCAAGGCGGATGCCGCCCTCGTTCGGGATCGTCGAGTCCTCCCCGACCCAGAAGCCGCCGTAGATGCAGCGGCCGAGGTGCTCGGCAAAGTGACCGTAGAGATGTCGGCTGATCGTCGGGCCCTCGATGTCGAGGTCGACGATGGCGGTAACGGTGGACATGGGGGCTCCAAGAGGCTCGGGAGAATTCTGTATCGGTAAGAGAGTTGGGGGGGTACCTGGAGGGGAGGCCGTCAAGAGACCGGGGTGAAGGGCGGCTGCGCACCTCCCCGTACGGAGCCTTCGAGACAGCTGTCGAGGAACTGGTGGACGCGACCGACCCGCTCGTTGCCGGTGTCAAAGGTGGGCGGTCGGCTCCGGCGTCGCCTGAGGAAGACGCCGGGGTCGGGCGCCGGCGGTTACAGAGCCGCGGCCTCCTCGGTGGTGAGGAAGCGGAGTTTGTGAACGTGCTCATTGGCGAACTTGGGCACGCCGTCCGAGGCCAGCTACCAGGCCGGCTTGCCCCCGCTGTCGCGGATGATCCGCCCGTTGACGACGAGGTTCTCGAATGTGACGTCCTTGCGGATGTCCTCGACGCGGATGTTGTCGCACCTGATGTCGCGGATGAGGTTGCCGTGGATGCCTATGTTGATCGGGGGGCCACGTCTGCCCAGAGGCTGCAGTTTCCTGGTCCGTCCAGGTCCGAAGGTGTTCCCGCAGGTACGGCGAGACATGGTTCGGCCGCCCGTTGACGAGGTTGTACGCGGGCATCACCCCGGCCACGGCGCCGGCCTCGACGGGGCGGCGGAAGGCGCGCATGTCGTACTCGTGGAGGACCCTCGGCCGTACCGAGGAGGACGAAGTCGACCTGTCCGTCTCGTTGTTGTGGGCCGGCCAGCGCTTGAGGACGGGGGCCGTCATCCAGTACGCCGGGTCGTCGCCGTGTAGGCCGCGGGTGTACGCCGTGGCGATCGCCGCCGTCAGGTGCGGGTCCTCGGCGTAGCCCTCCTCGTTCCTGCCCCACAGCGGGTGCCGCAGCAGACTGACCGTCGGCGCCCATACGTTGAGCCCCACCCGGTCGTCGCGTGCGCGCATCGCCCGCGTCTCTTGGGCGACGGCGTCGCCGACCCGGCGGAGGAGGCCGTCGTTCCGGGTCGCGCCGAGGCCGACCGCCTGCGGGAAGATCGTCGCCGGGCCCCATCCAGGCCACACCGTGCAGGGCCTCCTGTCCGGTGCGGAAGGCGGCGAGACCGAGACGGTCCACTGCGGGGGTGAACTGGTGCAGGAATGCGATGCGTTCGTCGAGTGTGAGGCAGGAGAGGAGGTCGTCGACGCGCTGGTCCAGGGCGGGGGTGGGGTCGCGGAAGAGGGGCGGCGAGCTTTCGGTCACGTACTCAGATCCCTTGAGGATGCGAAGCAGGAAGAAGACCTGGAGGCCGAGCTGGAGGTGGTGCGGGAGCAGATGAGTCGAGGTTCGAAGCGCTTCGATGTTCCGTCGCCCCGACCCAGACGTCAAGGCGTTCACCCAAGCTCACACAGACCCGCAGAAGACCCCGTCAACCTCCCACTCTCCAATGGTCTCAGGGAAAATTGACGCGAGCCTTGTGGCCCTACAGGTGGCCCCTTAACCTCGCTGCAATATCGAAGCGCTTCGAAGACTTGTACTCCTGCCCGCGCTGCTCGTTCCGCAGTGTCGCGCCACGAAGGGTTGAACAATGACGCCGAACTCGTCGCCGGTTCCCGGTCCCCGGGCCCCCAGCCGGAGAAGCTTTCTCGCCTCCGCCACTGTCGCCGCCGCGGCGGTCGGCGGTGGTGCCTCGTTCCTGACCGCCTGCGGAAGTTCCGACAGCGGTAAGTAGGTGTTTTTGATCCCTGGGCGTAAGGTGCGTGCGCCCTGGACGATCTCCGGTGGGGGGGCTGGCGGGAGGGGCCGGGAGTATTCAGTGCGGACATCAGCCATCGTCACAACGCGGTGGGCGAAGAGACCCGCCCCTGTCCCACCCTTCCCGGGCTTGACCCTGCACCCAATTGGCTGGGGAGGCTCAGATGTTGCTCAGACCGCTTGCTGGGGTCTCTGCCGCGATGGTCGGATCACCACGTGTTCGAGCGGCACCGGCCGCTCACCGCAAGGGGGACTCGTGGAACGTGACCGCCGAGGTCTGCCAGTAGGCGCTATGCACGTAAGAGCCAGGACGGCAGCCGCGTACGCCGTCGGCGGCATGGTCCATCTCATAACGGCCGCGCTGTTCATCGGCAGCGTGTTGCTGATTGTTTTCGGATTGAACACGGTTGTTCAGCCCATGATGGGCCTGGCGCTTCTGGGCCTGGCTCTTGCTCTGCGTCCGCGGATCGGACGGCTGAATCCCGACCTGCCCACCCTGCGAGAGGCAGACGCCCCGGCGTTGTTCGACTTGTTGGGCGGCATAGCCGACACGTGCGGAGTGCGGCCTCCCGAGACGGTCCAGCTCGCTGCGGAGTTCTCAGTCACCGTCACCCACTACGGGTTCTCCCGGAAGCGCTGCCTCGTTGTCGGCCTCCCGCTGTGGGCCGCCTACCCGCCCCAGCAACGCGTTGCTGCCGTAGCCCATGCGCTGGCCTATGCGGCTCCTCGCAACGCCCGTTCCCGTGCATTCGTCGCCATGGCCCTCGAGTCACTGGCCGCCGGGTCGGGGACCATGCGAACCAACGACACCGCGTACATCTCCTGGAATGCCAATCCTCTCGCCTTCGGTGCGGACCATGTGGCGGCCGGAGCACGGAACTTCAACATCCGGGGCAAGTTCAGCGAGTGGGTGCTGGTAATCCCGAGGGCTGCCATGTCCGCGACAGCGCGTCTGCTGCTCTGGCTCACGCTGCCGGCCAGTTGGAGCGCGCTGCTGGAGGCGGACGACGCTGCAGCCCGGACAGCGTCCAGCGAGGCCACCGTCGCCGCGCTGAACGACCAGGACCTTGCCCGCCCGGTCTGTGTAGAAACGCATCGCATGGTGATCGAGACGAAGACACTCGCCCCGAGACGATCCACCCGAGCCCCCCAGCAGGACTTCTGGGAGAAACTCGCCCGTCAAGCGGCACGTCTGCGTGAGCAACGGGGCGGTGACGCCACCCAAGATTCTCTCAATGCTTCGCGCGTGGCCAGGTTGAGCGCCGCGCCGAGGTGCCAGGCGGCGATCACTCTCGATGAGCCCGGCTTGACCCGTATCGCCGACGAGCTTCGCCGGCCCGAGAAGGCGGTGGTGGACAAGATCATGCGTGACGGCGTCGCTGAGAGGTCGTTTTCATCTCTAGTGCGGCGATAGCTCCGCTATTGCACCCGCCGATGAACTGGTGCGGGTGGGGCCGCCGAGGTGGTCTTGCTTCCTGAGGCGGATGGTGTGACCTCTGAGAGGTAAGTCCACTTGCGCCTGTCTCATTCCAGGGCGTCCGGATCTGTTCCGTGCTTCCGCCAGGCACGACACACGCCTGGGCGCACGCCCCCGGCCGGCGGTACGTCCAGGACATGGCCGACCGACGTGCGTATCCGAGTGATCTGTCCGATGCCCGCTGGGAGTTGATCGAGCCGGTCCTGTCCGCGTGGCGCTTCGAGCGCCGCGGCCGGGCCCTGGACTTCGGCCGGCCCCCCGAGCATGACCTGCGCGAGATCATGAACGCAATCCTCTACGTAGACCGCACCGGGGGTGCAGTGGCGCTACCTGCCGCACGACTTCCCGAACTGGAACACGGTCTACGGCTACTTCGCCAAATGGCAGTCCGACGGCATCTTCACCCAACTCAACGGCTTACTGCGGGAGTTGGTGCGTCAGCAGGAGGGCCGGAACGCGAACCCGTCGGCGTGCGTGATCGACGCACAGAGTGTCAAAACCTCCACCAGCGTCCCCGCCTCAAGTCAGGGCACGGACAACGCCAAGAAGATCGTGGGCAGGAAGCGCAGCATTGTGCCCGACACGCTCGGCCTCCTCCTCGCGGTGCTGGTCACCGCGGCCAGTGTCCAGGACTCCGTGGCCGGCACCCAACTGATCGACCACGTCGCCACCACTCACGCCTCGATCCGCAAGGTCTGGGTCGACGGCGGCTACCGCAAGCACTTCGTCGAGCACGCCGCCACCCTCGGCATCGACTTGGAAATCGTCCAACGCGCCCCGGGACCAGGGGCTTCACCCCGATCCCGAAGCGGTGGACGGTTGAGCGGACCTACGGCTGGCTGATGCTCCACCGCCGCCTGGCGCGAGACTACGAGACCCTCCCCGCCCGCTCCGAAGCCATGATCCACCTCGCCATGACCGACCTCATGGCCCGCCGACTCACCGGAGAGAACACCAACTCCTGGCGCGACCCGACATCACCAGACCAACTACGCATTCCGGGATGAAACAACGGGAGAAAACGACCTCTACGGCGGCGAAGCTCGGGTCGCTCACTCCTCCATGATGCCCTTGGGCGTTTCCTGCACCACGGTCACCATCCTGGTGAGTGCAGCGCGCATGTAGCGGATCCAGAGCTGCTTGAACGGTCCCGCGACGATCCAGCGGCGGCCTGGCAGCGGCCGGAAATCGTAGGTCCACCGGATCGACGTGCCGGTGCCATCGGGCAGGAACGACCACTCGCCGCGCACCCCGGAGGTCAGCTTGGCCAGCACGTTGGTGAAGCCACTCAGCTCGTAGGCGAACCCGTGCCCTTCCGCGATCTCGGTGAGCCGCTCGTCGGCCTTGGAGCCGTCGGTGAACCAGGTCTGGCGCGACGTCCCCGGCCGGTTCCAGGTGCCGGTCTGGTCGCGCACTTCCGCGACGCCGGGGAACGGTCCCCACGGCTTGAACACCTGGGCGAGGTCGATCGGCACGATGACCTCATAGGTGTGGGCGGGGCTGGACGTTGTACAGGCGAAGACGGTGATCGGGACACTCGTTTTGGTCATGCCACGAGCATCGCGGCAAGCGCCTGCCCGAGGCACACACCTGTGCTGCTCAACCGTGCTCAGCGCTGCCCACAGGTCACTCCCTCGGCAACTGGTGTGGCGGGGTCGGTGTGGGTGTCGTGGCCGGTTGTCGCAGCAGTTGTTCGGTGAGGCGTTCCTTGGCCAGGGCGAGGTGGCGCCGGTAGGTGCCGTAGGGCACCCCGAGTCGTCGGGCGGCGGCCCTGTGGGTGCGGGGGGCCGTGATGTACGTGGCGGTGAGGGCCTCGTGGGCTTTGACGCCCGCCGGGTCGATCTGTATCGCGTCGAGGGCGGTGGCGATGGCGCCGCGCAGGTCCGCGGCCGGGTCGGGTGAGCCCGGCGCCACGAGATGGGAATGCAGCAGGACGCTGGTCGCGAATTCGCGCGGGGTGTGCCAGGTGCGCAGCGCCTCGAGTACCCCTTCCTCGAACGCGGCGCGCGGCAGCTGGTCGCCCGGGCCCCTCGCGGGGGCGGTTGCAGGCCATGTCGCCAGGGGCGTGACCGCGGTGCGAGCCCGGTTTTGCACCCACTGTTCCATTGTCTGCCGTCGCCAGTCCCGGCCGAAGACGTGCTGTCGCAGGCCGCCGACGTCCACGGCCGCGACTTCCGGTATTCCGGCCTCGGCGAGGTAGCGTCCCCACCGGTCGGCGTCTTCGAAGACGGTGAAGGTCACCGCGCGTCCGTGGCTCCTCATCTCCTCGGCGAGGGTGCGCCGGCTGCTGAGTTCCATCAGGGGCGAGGGCCGCTGTCGCCCGCCGGGTTGCACCGCGAAGCGGCGGATGCCCAGGTGCTCGCCCGGTCCCAGGGGAGCGGCCGTCTCCACGAGGTCCCAGACCGCTGCGATCACCGGGTCCTCGGCGCGGTCCTCGGGCAGCGGTGCGTCCAGCCGCAGGATGGCCATGAACGAAACAGGTGTGGTGGAGCTCGTGTAGCGGTGGACGCGGAAGGCGTCCGGCTGACGGCGCAGCCAGTGCGCGACCGCGGCTGCCGATGCCGGGCCCTCGGCCTCCTCGGCCATGCGCAGCACGGCGGGCACGTCTTCGGGCCGGAGCGGAGCGTCCTCGATGTGGGGGTGCTTCCGGTGGTCGTACAGGTTGTCCGGGCGGTCGTGGTCGCGGAAGAGGAACATCCATTCCGCGACTCGTAAGAGCGCGTCGTCGGCGGTGGCGGAGCGTACGGCCTGCAGGCCGGCGAGCGAGATGCGGGCGCGGATGTCGTCGTAGCGCTCGGGGTCCCGCCAGCGCAGGTCGGCCTCGAGGGTCGCCCGCACCGCGTCGTGCGGGTGCAGCCCTTCGGGTGTGACCTCGATGTAGGGCAGTTGGCGCAGCCAGGGGAACACCGTATTGGTGTCCTCGTCACCCAGTACCGCGCGCAGCAGGGGCTCGCGGGTGACGTAGGCCTGCGCGACGACTTCGAGGGCGCGTCGGTGGAGGGCGCTGGGCAGGTCGCCGACCAGCCGCTCGACCAGGGTCGTCAGGGTGTCGCCGGTGGGGTACCACGGTGCGCCGGGTGCGGCCGGGGGCACGGAGGCGGCCAGGGAGAGGGCGAGCGGGCTGCCTCCGGCGAAGGCGACGAAGGCGCCGCGCTGCTCGGCGGGGACCCCCCGGGCGGCGAGCAGGGCGTCGGACTCGGCGGGATCGAGCGGCCGTACGGGCAGTGCGGTGAACAGTTGCGCCCACCCGGGGTCCAGCGACCATTCGGCGTCGGGGGCGGTCCTGCCGGCCACCACCACGATCGCCTGGTCGGCGAGCCGCAGCAGGAAGGTCTCGCGCAGCCACGTCTCGAGGGGCTGGCACTGTTCGAAGGTGTCGATGAGCAGCACCGTGCCGGGTTCGGAGCATGCCGGGGCGGCGGCCTCCTCGAGTCGGCGCGGATCGGTTTCGAGGAACCGTCCGTCCACGTGTACCACGAGGCGGCCGGCGAGTTCCGCCTGCCGGGCGGCGTAGCGCACGAGCGAGGACTTGCCGATGCCGCCGGGGCCGTGCAGGTAGGCGACGAGCGGAGCGTGCGCCGCTCCCGACAGCATCAGGTCGAGCACCGCCCGCTCCGGCTCCCTGCCCACCAGCGCTCCGGCACGTGCCGCGGTCAGCCGGTCCGCCAGGCCCCTCGCACCCAATCCGGGTTCCTCGCGGCCCACGCCTCGGTGCCGGGAGTCCAGCCCTACTGTGCGAGACGGCACGACGACCCATGGCGGAGGACGCGACGGGGACCCCGCTTCCTGTCCGTCCCTTCTGCCGGCCCCCCTGCCGTCCAGGCCTCCCAAAGGGCGGTCCTGACCGCTTCCTGCGCCTCCTGCGGTTCGGTCTCCTCGCCCGGAGCTTCCGCTCGTTCGTCCATGTCCATCTCTCCTTCGGTCTGTTCTTCTCCGGGCGTGAAGCCGCCGGTTCAGGGAGCGGGGTGCCTGCCGGCCAGTGACGTGACGATCAGTCCGGGGCCGCTCCCGCGAACCGGCGGCCACGGAGGCGACCGGCATGAACCGGTTCGCCGCACGCGGGTTGCAGGGAGCTGACGAGCATTTCGCGGGTTGCGCCCGGTGGGTCAGGTGAGGAGGTACGCCCTCAGGATCGTCGCCGAGTAGGTGTTGCCCCCGGTGTCGGTCAGGGTCGTCTTGAAGGAGACGGAGCGGGCCTTGGTCGGATGGGTGATGGCAAGGGTCTTCTTACCGTGGTCGGTGGTCACGCCGACGGCGGACCAGGTTGCTCCGGCGTCGTAGGAGACCTTCACCACCAGGGACTTCAGGTGCTTGGCGGCCGGGCCCTCGATGGAGAGCGGGACCGTTATGCGGCGGCCGGAGGCGGCCGTGCCGGTGGGGGTGAGGGTGGGATGGAAGCGGACGGTGGAGAGAGGGAGGGGGGTGGAGGCGCTCGGCTGCTGTGACGTGTGTTTCGAGGTGAAGGTCCAAGCCGCAGTGAGGCGGCTGGTGGTTGCGGCCACCGTGGCCGGGCGGGTCAGGTCCGTGCGGATCGTGTACCGGGTCGAGCCGGCCGGAAGGTCGTCGACCGTCTGGCAGAGGTCGCCGTCGTTGTCGAGGAGGGTGCTGCCGCCCGCCGTGACCGTCGTGTGCCGTGCGGCCATGGAGGACGCCGGGTGGCCGGCGCCGTCGGCCAGGTCGGGGACGCACAGGTCGAGCGTGTCACCGCTGCGCCACGCGCCGTACGCGCCGCCGACGAGCGGGCTGAAGACGCCCACGTTGTACGTCGACCCGTACGTCCGTCCCGCCCGGTAGGACACGGGGCTCTCCGCGCCGTAGAACACGTCGGTGTCGTCCCCGGAGGCGTTCTGCTGGCCGAGGCCGACCGTCCAGCGAAAGCCCTCCGGCGTGGTGACGTAGGTCTTCGCCGTCGCCGGAAGCGGGAACGGGGCGCTCACCGTGCCCAGCGACAGGGAGGGTCCGTGCCACATGGCGTTGACGATGCCCTTGCGGTGGGCGACGGAGGAGCCGAAGTGCCGCTTCAGCAGGGCGAGTTCGCTCATGCGTGCCGTGTGCCGATAGCCGGTGGGGAAGCGGTCGCGCAGGTTGTAGAGGAGGTTGTAGGTGGTGCTGCCCTTCTGCCACAGGCCGCCGAGCTGCGTGCTGAGCTTCCCGGGCGCGGCGGCCGGCCCCAGCGTCGCGGTGCGCAGATTCGTGAACGGGCCCCAGAACAGGGTCGTGTTGTGCGCCTGGCTTCCGGCGCCCACGCCGAAGTTGAGGAAGCCGTCCAGCATCTTCCCGCCACCCCTCGGCGGAGTGATTTCGACCGGTCTGGCTTTGCGGGCGTCGAAGGTGACCGTCGTGTTTCTGGTGATCGAGAGCTTCGGCCGGACGAGGGCCGTGGTGCCCTCGGCTCCGGTTCCGCCTTCGGCTGCGGACATCACCGTGTCGACGACATAGTCACCACGTGGGACGCGCACCTTGTAGACGCCCTTGGCGATCTGCTGCGAGTCGTTCAGTTCCGTGGTCCAGTAGTCGCCCGAGTGGCCGAAGATCTCGGTCAGCGGCGAGCTGACGGGTTTTCCGCCGCGGTCCAGGAACTTCAGGGTCAGATCGTGTGCCTCGGCCTCGCGTACGACGCCGAAAGCTGTCCGTACGGTCGTGTCGGCGCCCTGTCCGGTGGCGATGACCGCGCCCGAGTACGCGCCGTCCGCCGCCTCGGTGCGGGTGTCCGCGGTGAGGTCGACGCTCGCGGAGCCGCCCGCGGGGACGGTGAGTCGCGGGGCGCTGAGCCTGAACATGCCCTCAGGCGCGGTCTGCCCGGACGGGCCGGTCGCGGTGGCGGCGAGGTCCAGGGTGACCGGACCGTCGCCGTCGTTGCGGTAGGTGACGCGCCGGGTGAGCGGCTGGTCGTCAAAGTGGGGCCACCGCTGCTCGCCGAAGGACACCGAGGTCTGCTCGCTCACCACGGTCTGGGTGAGCGCCGGCGCCACGGCGACCCGGCCGGTTCCCTGCTGGTAGCCGGTCAGGCCGGCCGTCGGGACGGCGGAGGCGGTTAGTGCCTGCTTGATCCGCTGTCCCGTCCAGTCGGGGTGCCGCTGTGCCACGATCGCGGCGGCCCCCGCGACATGCGGCGTCGCCATCGACGTACCGGACATGGAGACGTAGCCGTCAGCCGCCGGGTCGCCCATTTCGCCGTGTGCCGCCTTCGCCGAGACGATGTCCACGCCCGGCGCGGTGAGGTCAGGCTTCAGCGCGCTGTCGGCGGTCGGGCCGGTGCTGGAAAGGCCGGCGATACGGTCCTTGCCGTCGACCGCGCCCACCGCGAGCGCCGACGTGGCCGTGCCCGGGGAGCTGAGAGTCCCGGGCCCTGGACCGTCGTTGCCCGCCGCGGCGACGGTGAGCATGCCGGTGCTCCTAGAGAGGGTGTTCACAGCCGTCTCGACCGGGTCGGCACCCGGGGTGTCGGTCTGGCCGAGGCTGAGGTTGGCCACCTTCGCGCCCTGCGCGGCGGCCCACTCCAGGCCGGCGATGACGCTGGAAGCGCTGCCCTCGCCGCTGTCGTCGAGCACCTTGGCGTTGAGGATCTCGGCGCCGGGCGCGACGCCCCTGTACAGACCGCCGGATCTGGCCCCCGAACCGGCCACGGTCGCCGCGACATGCGTGCCGTGGCCGCTGCGGTCGTCCGTGCTGCCGGTGCCGCTGAAGTCCTTCGACTCCGTGACCAGCGAGGCGAGGTCCGGGTGTGTGGTGTCGATGCCTGTGTCCAGGACGGCGACCTTGACGCCCTTGCCGTCGTACCCGGCGGCCCAGGCGCCGGGCGCGCCGATCTGTGTGACGTTGCCGCTGGCCTCCCCCTGCACCGCCCGTGCCGTGAACCGGCCGTCCAGCCAGACCCGGGCGACTCCCGAGGCGGTGGTAAGGGTCTTCCAGGCGTCGTCGGCCTCGGACTTGGGCACGGTGAGCGCGGCGCCGCCCAGGCTGGGCAGGTTCCGGCGTACGGTGACGTCCGCGTCCGCCACCAGCGACTTCTGCGTGTCCCTGCGCCGGGCGCCCGTCCCGTCGTACGACACGATCAGCGGGAGCGTGCCGCGCCGGGCGTCGTCGTATCCGGCGCGTATCAGGGCGCTGACGTCGAACAGCCGCTTGTCCAGGGTGCCTTGGCCGATGCGGGCGGCGGCGTCGGCCGGCACGACGTACTGCTCGCCGCCGAGGCGCCGGACGGACACCGGGACGGCCTCGCGTCCCGGCGCCTGCTGCACGCTGGTCACCCGGCCCCGGGCGTCCAGTCGGACCCGGTCCCCGGTGACCAGGGTGACGAACCGGGCCGGTGATCCGGCACCCGCCGCTGCGGCGGTTGACGCCCCCGCGGTCCGCGCGCCGAACTCGGAGGCGGTGTCAGTGTCCGCGGTGCGCAACCCGAGCCCCGTACCGGTGTCCGTCACCGAGACGCCCGTCATCACTCCCGCGACCAACAGGGCGGCCAGCGCCGCCGATGAGGATCCGATACGCATCAGCCCACCTGCCCCGGAACCTGCTTGCTGGCGTCGACGATGGCGCGCTGTGTGATCGCGCTGGTGAACGTGACGGTGCCGACCTTGAACGGGCTGTCCGCCACCTTCTTGACCACGACGTTGCGCTCGCCGAGGAACTGCAGGGTCTTCTTGTCGAAGATCCACTCGGTGCGCTCGCCGGCGTCGTCGTTCTGCCGGGCGATCGCCACCCCGTGACGGCCCACGGCGTCGACCGCGTCATCCACCGCCACGACCCCGGGGATCTTGGCCGCGGCCTTGTAGAGGGCGGCAGTGAGGTCGGCCGGCGGGTAGCTCTCGGTCAGCAGATCACCGATGGCGACGAAGGCCGCCTGGTCGCGGGGCACTTCGTGGTCCCGGACGGCGTCCGAGTCCCGGTAGATCCGCTGCAACAGCTGGGCAGGGTCGGTGGGCAGCTTTACCAAGGCGTTGTAGGCCGAGTCGATCGGGGTGTCGCTGGACAGGGTCATGCCCTTGTCGCTCGTCTCGCCCGCTTCGATCAGCCAGCCGTTCTTGCCGTCGGGGGACAACCAGACCCGACGGTCGTGCAGCTCCTGGCTGACGATCGTGGTCTTGTCGTCGACGGTCTTGGGATAGGTGCTCGCCACCTTCGAGGCGATGTAGATGAACTGGCCGTCGTGCACCGTGGGTCCGGAGGTGTCGGCGGCGGCAAGCGAGATGCGGTCGAGCAGTTGGGGGGCGCCCTTGGGATCGGCGGCGCCGATCCGGGTGGTCAGGGCGGGGCCGGTGGCCAGGTCGGCCGTGCCGCCGTCGCCGTTGCCGCCTGACAGGGCGACACCGGCGACGACCGCGCCGGCCAGGGCGAAGGCCCCGGCGGGCAACAGGATCGCGCGCCGCAGGAAGGGGTTGCGGCGCTGCGGGGTGACGGCCGGGGCGGCGGCGCGGAGGTCTTCGTGGATCTGGGCCATCATCTGCTCCTTGTGGAACTGGTGGCGGCCCGCCGGCAGATCCCGCTCGACGGAGGGCAGGAGTCCCTGGGTCTCCGTCCACTCAGCCGGGTGTGGCTGGGAGGGGCTGGCGTTCATCGGTTTCCTTCCTGTGCGGACCGGATCACGTATCCGCGATCACCTGTTATCTGCCGGTTCGCGGTGGTGGGTTCCCGTTTTTTTCTGAGCAGTTCCGCGTCGGCGAGCTTGCGGAGCTTGCCGCGGGCGCGGGAGAGCCGGGAACGGACGGTGCCGACGGGGACGCCGAGGGCGCGGGCGGCCTCGGAGTACTCCATGCCCTCCCACAGGCACAGCGTCAGGACCTCGCGTTCGGGGCGCTTGAGCAGACTGAGCGCGGTGAGCGTGGCGGCGATCCGACGCCGGTCGTCAAGCCGTCCGGCGGTCTCCTCGGCGTGGTCCTCGACCTGCTCCTCGGCGGCGCCCGCGGCTGCCGCCGCCTCGGCCGCGTTCCGGTAGCGCCGGTTGCTGCGGTACTGGGAGCGGGCGACGTTGGTCGCGATGCCCAGCAGCCACGGCCGCAGCGAGCCTCCGTCGGCCTCGACCGACGCACGACGCCGCCACGCCTCCATGAACGTGGTCGACATGACGTCCTCGGCCGCGGACCAGTCGGCGGTCAGCCGGAAAGCATGGTTGTACACCGCACGGGCGTATGCGTCGAAAAGTTCCGCGAAGGCGTCCGGATCTCCAGTTCGCACCCGGGTTCGCATATCTGTGGTCACGTCTTGAACTGACTGCGAGTGCGAGCGAGTTCCCGTGTCCTACGTCACACCGGTCCCGGGAGTCACCTCCGCACCAAGGAAGCGGCCAATCCGCACACCACTATCAAGCCGGGACACCGCGCGGATCAGGACGACGTCTCGGACGACCCGACCCGGCCCGGCCCCGGCAGCCGGCTCGACGGTGACGACACGGTCGTACCCCAGGCCACGCCGCACGACTCGCCGCGCAGGCTGTTCGGCGTGGACCGATCCGGGCCTGATGGCGAATCGCCGCAAACGGAAGAGAGGTTGTCTCACTTGGCGAGACGACGGTAGCCAACCAGGGTGCAGGCGATGGCTGTGAAGGCGGTGAATTCTGTGGCAGCCGCCGAGCCACGCCTTGGTCCGCTCTATCGTCCGAGCAGTGTCGGCCTCCTGCAGAGGGGCCAGGGCCTGTCCGTTCGGCAAGGAGGGAATCGCACGGGGCACCCTCACCTCGACCGGGCCGAAGTCGGTCACACGGTCTTCGCTCGGGTGCCGTTGCGGCTGTTGCCGTTGTTCTTCCCGGTCGGGTCGTGCTTCTCGTAGCCGGCGTGGTCGGTGATCTCGCCCTCCAGGGCGGACTCCAGTACCCGCTTGGTCAGCTGCTGCACCAGCCCGCCCTCGCCGGTCAGCTGCAGGCCCTCGTTCCGGGCCCGGTCCACCAGCATCGCAGCGAGTTGCCCGTCCGACACCGCACTCGACGGTGCCTGAACCACCTGCTCGGCCTGCTCGTTCTCCACGGCGGTCTCCGTCATCAGACGTGTCTCCTTGACCATCGGATCCGCCGTTGATCAGACACTCCTGCAGTCACGGCAAGCACCGTTGCAGTACCGGCGGTGTGTCTCGTCAGACGCGCCCGGCGGGTCGGGGTGGGGCGGACAGGAACGGGAGAAGCTCATGGGCGAAGGCATCGGGACGTTCCTCCGGCACGAAGTGACCACTGGCCGCAATCACCGCCCCGGTCAGCCTCGTCGCGACAGTGTCCAGACTGTCGGCGAGTCGGGCGCCTGTGCCGTACTCACCGCCGACGGCGAGTACAGGCATGGGAAGAATTCCTCCGGCTTCGTGCCAGGCCCGGTTGACGCGGCCGTCCTCAAGGAGGGTGCGGTAGTGCGCGAAACCGGCGCGCAGTGCCTCGTACCCGCGGTAGGAGGAGGCGACGGTGGCGACCTCTTCCTGCGGGAAAGTCCCAGGTACCGCGGACAACCAGTCGAACCACCAGGTAAGGAATTCGCTCTCCCGACCTCCGATGAGCAGCTCGGGCAGTTCTTCGGTCATGAAGAGGCCGAAGTGGAACAGCCCCCCGGAGGCCACGTCCATGGCCTGCTCCAAGCCGAAACCGGGCACGGCGAGTTCGACCAGGACGAGGCGTTCGACCTCCGCGGGGTGGCGGCGGGCGTAGGCGAAGGCCACCATGCCACCGATGTCGTGCCCGACGACGCGCACGCCGCCGTGGATGCCGAGCTGTGCGAGGAGTTCGCGCATGTCCTCGGCCTGTGTGTCCTTGTCGTATCCGCTCGGGGGACGGTCGGAGGCACCCGTGCCGCGCAGATCGGGCGCGACGACGCGGTATCCGTGCGCGGCGAGGGCCGGCATGAGGTGTCGCCAGGCCCGCCATGTCTGGGGCCAGCCGTGCAGCAGGAGTACCGGTGCACCGGACCCGCCGACCACGGCGTGCAGCCGGGTTCCGTTCGCCGTGACGGTGATGCTCTCGAATCCGTCGGGCAGGGGCGTGTCGTCGCTCATGGGATCACCTGGGGCTGGGTCGAAGAGTGAGGGCCGCCGGAGCGGGCGGCGAGCTCGGCCAGTACCTGTACCTGGTCGGTAGAGGTGACGCGGGCTCCGGTGCGCTCGACGACGCGGCGGATGCGGGCATCGTTGGATGGTCGGCGTTGTTGAGGGCGGGGCGGACAGGGGCAGTTCAGCGCGCCGCCCTTGTGGCCAGCGAGAAGCACGACGCTGCTCTGGGGAAGGAAGGACTGTGACGGGTAACAGCCGGCGCCGTTGTGCCAGGGGTGCTGACCGGCCCAAGCGCCCGGAGGGCACGGAGTGGTCAGGTCTTCCGTGCGAGGGCTTCACGGACCGCGGGTACGACTTCGGCGGCGAACGCGCTGATCTGTCGGGTGTGGTCTCGGTCGGGCCAGATGACGAAACCGTTCATCCCGACGGTGCGCACGAGCGCGACAAGGTGCTCGGCCCACTGGGCGGCGGGCCCCTGGAACGGGCCGGCCGACTCCGGTTGGATGACACCGGCGATGTTGTAGACCCGGCGGATCGTGTCCGGATCGCGGCCCGCCGCCAGGGCTGCGTCGTCGATGCGGCGGACAGCCGTGGGCAGTGCGTCGAGTCCGAGGTAGGCATGGGAGGGAAGCCAACCGTCTGCCTTCGCACCGGTCAGAGCCAGCATGCGAGGTCCGTACGAGCCCAGCCACAGCCCCAGACCGGGGCTCGGCGCCGGACCGGGGTGGACGCCGGCGAGCGCGTAGTGCGCGCCGTGCGTCCGCACACTGCGCTCGCCACTCCACATGGCCCGGATGACGGTGATCGCCTCTTCAGGTGCGTCGACGGCCTCTCTTGGCGTGCGACGGGAGCCGCCCATGGCCTCGACGGCTTCCCAGAAGGCGCCGGCACCCAGGCCGAGCTGGACCCGGGAGCCGGTCAGTCTGTCCAAGGTCGCCACAGCCTTCGCCAGCACGGCAGGCGGACGTAACGGAAGGGAGCCGACCGTCGGGACGAGCGTGACATTTCGCGTCCGCGCGGCCAGGAAGGTGAGCAGTGTCCAGGTGTCGTCGAACGCCGCTTGGTACGGGTGGTCCTGGATGGGGAGAAGGTCAAGGCCGAGACTGTCGATGAGTAGTGCCTGCTCGCTGGAGCGGCCGACGGGGAGGGAATATGGCTCTACGTTTGCGCCGAACAGGACAGGGAGGGGCATGGAAGCCTCCTGAGCGACCGGCGCTTGCTCGACGTCGGCCGCCGTCTCGGGAGCGGGAAAGGACACTGGTCCGCCGTCGCCTCGGAGGCAGCGCCTTCGAGACCGGCCGGCAGCCAGGGCCGGCGGCTGTTCGGCAGGGGCGCTCGGGTCCGTGAGCGGTTCACGGCCAAGGCGGATCATGTGGCGCTGCTCTTTGTGGCTGGCGTGGTCGGTGCCGTCGAGTGCGAAGTGGCGCAGGGCGGTGAACTGGGCGTCGATACGGTTGAGCCAGGAACTGTTGGTCGGGTGTAGGCGATGGACCCCGAACCATCTGGTCCTGCTGCTCAGCTCAGCGGGGAACCTCACCCTGCCGACCGGTGCCGGGTTTGCCGGCCCTGCGAGTCACAGGAATTCGCTCCGGTAGGTCGGGGCCAGCTCGGCCGCGCGGCGGCGGCGCTCCGCGAGCTCGTTCTCCGACAGGTGGGGTGGCGGCGCGTCCTTGCCCGCGACGACATCGCCGATGCGCGTGAAGTACTCGTCCTGGCCGGCGGGGGTGCACATGCACAGCATGCGGGCCGGCGCACCCGAAGCGTTGCGGAAGTTGTGCGGGGCGTTGGCCGGGATGTTGACCGTGGACCCGGCCCGTACGGTGTGCTTCTCGCCGCGGAAAGTGAACTCGATCTCGCCCTCGAGGACGGTGAACATCTCCTCGAAGTCGTGCCGGTGCGGCGGCGGGCCGCCGCCGTCGGGGACGCGCATGTCGATCAGGCAGTACCGGCCGTCGGTCTGCTCGCCGGTGACCAGCATGGCGTACGTGTTGCCCACCAGAGAGATGTACGTCGTGCCGGGATCGTCGGGGTCCGCCACGGTCAGTGAGCGGGACAGGTCGTCGTCGGGGATCATCTGGGTCGTCTCCTTCAGAGGTCAGTCAGGTGAGGATCAGGTGCCGGGCGGGTCGAATGGAGTCCGGCAGTCTCCCGGCCGTAGATGCGCATGCTGCGCGAAGTGGGATTCCGGCCCGGCCGCGCGGTGCTTCAGTGTGTTCGTGCCGGTGTCCGAGGGACTCCATCGCGGCGGGCAACGGGGTGCGGGCCACCTGTGTGGAACGCCTGCATACCCCTCCTGCGGCATGGGGTGAGCGCGCTCGGTGGCGGCTCAGATGGATTTGAGGACTCGGATGCGGTCGGCGATGGCGCGGCGGGCGACGTCGGAGGTGAAGGCGATGGAGTCGAACTCGTGCGGGGCGCCGGGGTGCAGGTGGAATTCGACCGGCACGCCGGCGCGACTGAGTTTGGTGGCGTACGCGGTGTCTTCGTCGCGGAAGACGTCGAGCTGTCCGACCTCGATGTAGGCCGGCGGCAGGCCGGTGGCGTCCTCGAGCCTGGCCGGGGCCGCCGTGGCCGGGACGTCGGGCCCGCCGGCGGCCTCGCCGAGCAGGGCGGGCCATGCGGTGAGGCTGTCGTCGTAGGACCACAGCGCATAGGGGGCGATGTGCGGGTCGGGGGTGGTGGTGCGGTCGTCGAGCATCGGCATGATGAGGATCTGGCGGGCGATCTGCGGGCCTCCGCGTTCGCGTGCGAGGATCGTCAGGGCTGCGGCCATGCCGCCGCCGGCGCTGTCGCCCATCACGCCGATCCGGTCGGGGTCGACGCCGAGTTCGGCGGCGTGTGCGTGCAGCCAGCGCAGTGCGGTGTGGGCGTCCTCGAGCGGGGTCGGGAAGGGGTGCTCGGGGGCGCGCCGGTACTCGACCGACAGCATCGGCACGCCGCTGGCGGAGACGTAGCGGGAGACCGGGCCGTCGAACAGGTCGATGTGGCCGAAGATGTATCCGCCGCCGTGGAAGAACAGCACGGCCGGGCCCGGCGCCGCGCCGTCCTTGGTGTACCAGCGCATGGTGATTTGCGCGCCGTCGCCGGCGGTCGTGTGGTGCTCGCTGGCCTTCACGTCGTCCGGGATCGGCTGGGCCGTTCCCGCGGCGCCGATGATCGGCTCCCACATGGCGCGCCGTGCCGCGATGTCGCCTACGGCCGGTGGTGTGGCGTCCGCCATCGCGCCGGCCATCGGGGCCAGCGCCTGGGCGATTTCGGGGTCGAGACTGAGTGCCATGGTCGTTTCCTTTCGGGGGAGGTCGGCGTCAGTCGTCAGGCGGCGGGCGCGACGACGATGACCTTGCCGTGCACCGCCCCTTCGGTGGCCCGGGCGTGGAGCGCCGGGAGTTCGGCCAGCGGTACCCGCTCGGCGACGTCGACGCGCAGCTCGCCGCGGTCGGTCAGCGCTACCAGTTGGGCCAGTTGGTCGGCGTCGCTGCGGACGAACAGGTCGATGCCGCGCACGTCGCGCTCCTCGTCGCTGGGGGCGGGCATCCACACCGTGGTGTTCACGACGACCCCACCGGAACGGACCAGGGTGACCAGCGAGGCCAGTTCGTCCGGGGCGACCGGTGCGAGGTTGAGTGCGAGGTCGACCGGTTCGGTCACCGCTGCGGTCACGCTGATGGTGGTGTGGTCGATGACTTCGTCGGCGCCGGCCGATGTGACCGCCTCGCTGCTGCGCGGGCCGGCTGTGGCGATGACGTGGGCGCCGGCGTTCTTGGCCAGCTGCACGGCGTAGCCGCCGACCGCTCCGCCGGCTCCGTTGATCAGGACGCGTTGCCCGGCCGTGATCTTGGCGTGGTCGAAGAGCGCCTGGTACGCGGTCAGGCCCACCAGCGGCAGCGCGGCGGCGTCGGCCAGGGGGACGCTCTTGGGGGCCGGGGTCAGGACGTCGGCCGGCGCGAGGACGTACTGCGCGGCGGCTCCGGTGCCGTCCATCGGCAGGAAGCCGATGACGTCGTCGCCGACCGCGATGCCCTCGACGCCCTCGCCCACCGCGTCGATGGTGCCGGCGACGTCGATGCCGGGCGTGTGCGGCAGCTGCACCGGTATGGGGCCTTGCATGAAGCCACCGCGGATGTTGCCGTCGACGGGGTTGAACGATGTCGCGGCGACGCGGATGCGGACCTGCCCGGCCCCGGGGACGGGCTGCTCCACGTCCTCGTAACGGAGGACGTCGGGGGCGCCGTACTCGTGGAAACGCACTGCCTTCATTTCGGTTCTCACCTTCACTGCGATCGACGTTGCTTCGAATTCGAAGCAACTGTTGATGACGGTACCTCTACTTCGAATTCGAAGCAAGTGTTGTGGGTTACTGCCGGTGCGAGCGCATCGCCGCGGCGAGTTCGACGGCGGCTCGGCCGATGCAGGCGCGCAGCCGCGCCGCGTCGCTGAGCGCCGTGGCCTGCCAGTCGGCGGGGCCTGCGATGACGACCGTGGGCACGGGGTCGGCGTGCACGTCGGTCAGGCGCCTGCGCATCACCTGTGTGATGTCGGGTGGCTGCTGCCGGTCGGAACTGCTGTTAAGCGCCAGCAGCACCGGCATGCCAGAGAGGACTCCGGGCCCGAGGACGGCGAGGAACGAGTCGAACACCTCACTCGGGCATGCGGCGAGCACCGGGGTCGCCACCACCAGCCCGTCCGCTGTCACGACCGCCGCGATCGCCTCCCGCAGGTCGAGGCTGGCGCGGCCCTGGGCGGAGTGCTGGGCGAGGTCGGCCGTCAGCCGGTGCAGCTCCAGCACCTCCACCTCGGCGCGCGCACCCCCGGCTGCCAGTGACCGGCACACGGCCTCCGCGACCAGGTCCGCGAGCAGGCGGGTCGGGCGCCCGTAGCCGACGCCGGCGCACAGGACGGCCAGGGACACCGGGCTCCACGCGGCGGTGCTCATCCCGGCATCGTGTTCATGGCTTCTGCGCTGCGGCCGGGCTGTCGTGCCGTCACCGGGAGGGCCGAGTGCGACGTTGCGCAAGGTAGGGGATGCTCATGGCGGGTCCTCGGGATACGTGGGCGGCGGCGCCGTCCTTCGACTCGTAACCCTGCGCCGCGCCACTGCCCGATCTCCATGTTCTGCGGTGCTCAGTCGGGCCCAACACCGCCCACACCGTGTGCTCGCGAGGTCACGACACGGGCCGGGAGATCCTCGCGTCCGCCCGACCCACCGGCCCGGGATGGCACCGGAGTTCGAGGAGGAGTTCACTTTCAGCTCCGTCTGCGGTGGTCGGAACGGCACCACGCCACACTCTTCGAATTCGAAGCAGTAGACTTCGGTCATGCCTGATTCACCGCCGTCGCTCGAACCCGTGCAGCTCGGCGCCTACTTCGACCTCATCGAGGTGACCAGCCTGCTCCGGCACGCGGTGGAGCAGCAGCTGCGCGAAGCCGGCGATCTCAGCTATGTGCAGTTCCAGCTGCTGGCCCGCCTCGGAGACTCTCCGTCGGGCAGTCACCGCATGACCGACCTGGCCGACGGCGTCGTCTACAGCCGCAGCGGCCTGACCTACCAGGTGGATCTGCTCCAGAAGGAGGGCCTGGTCGTCCGCGCTCCCTCGCCGGACGACGAACGGAGCATCACCGTCACCCTCACCGACGCCGGACGTGAGCTGCTCGCGAAGGTGCTGCCAGGGCATGTCGAGGTGGTCAGCGGCCTGCTGTTCAAGCCGCTTTCGCGCGACGACGTCGAAGCTCTCGCCGGCCTGCTGGCGCCGGTGCGCGACCACATGCGCTCGATGCCGTCCCGCTCGGCCGCGCCGCGCCGCCGCAAAGGCGGAGCATAAGGACTCGACCCAGACCACGCAGTAGGGACACGACACGTCCCGCTCGACGCCGGGCCAAGGGGAAGCGACGAGCCACGCCGAGGACAAGGGCTGTGGCGTAGCGCCCGGACGACGTCGAGTCGGTGCTACAAGGCGTTCACCCGCCCCATCCCCAAGTCAGCCGGCGCGCAGATGCGTACCCGGTCAAGCAGCTCAAAGGCACCCGCGCCGTCGCCGACGCCCTCGGCATGTCGCAGCCCACCGTGGAGCGGTACGTGAAAGACCAGATCCGCCGGCCCCGCGCCGACCTCGCGCAGCGCCTGGAGGACGCCGTCCGCGCGCGCTGGCAGCTCCGCATCAGGGCCGAAGCCAGGAAGCAGGCCGCCACCAGCACGGCCTGGTCGTCGACACCCGCGCCCGCTTCGGCTTCACCGCGGCCCCCGGCACCACCGATGACGCCCGCATCCGGCACCTGACCATCGCCCTGCCCCGCAATACGCGGCCCGCCTCTTCGACGCCCAGGAAGCCGGCGCGAGCGAGCAGCAGCTGCGCGACATCGCCGCCGCCGTGGTGCCCGGCGCCCGGGCCGTGCTGCGCCGCCTGGTCGAAGTGGGCGGCACCGCCTCCTACGAGGAGATCCAGGACCACTTCGCCGTGCACCCCGAGACACCGATCGACCCGAAGCGGATCGGCGGCACACTCACCAGCATCCGCGCCGTACGGCGCCGGGTCGGCTTCGACAACCGGTCCAACCTCCTGGAGCGGGACGACCGCAGGCGCATCTACTGGATCGAGCCCGCCCTCCTGGAGGGCCTCAAGCGCGCCTTCGACTTTGCCGACGCCCGCCCCGACCTGCTGCGCCAGGAGCCAGCCTGACGCCTGAGCGAGGTTCGAGCCCAGACCGGACCGTCTTTTCCGCGCTGCCGAGCTCCAGGGCGCGCGGCGGCACACCTGCTCAGTGCGGCCTTCGCCGCCGAACGCCGAAGGACTGCTGTGCCATCTCATGACGTTGGTTCCTCGTGGTCAGGCTTGGCGGGCGTAGGACGCAAGGCGATCGGCGAGCGCGGTGACGAGGTCGCGCAGTTCATCGGGGCGCTCGATGACGAACGGCCGGTCGAGTGAGGCGAGTACTGGAGGCAACCAGTCGAGCCGCTCCGCCCGCAGCTCGACGCGCAGCCAGCGCTCGGTCGCCCGGTCCTGGCCGGCCGCGGGCTCGTGCTCCTCCAGGCTCGCGACACTGGCGGGAAGGTGGGCGCGGATCTGCTCAGCTGTCCCGTGGATCCGCAAGATCACCTCATGCCGGTACTCGGCCGTGGCGAACCCTGACAACACGCGCTGTGCCGGACCGGGACCCTCGGGCGCTTCGAATGAGCCGGGCAGGGTCCGCGCGTCTGCGATGCGATCGAGCCGGAAGGTTCGGTCCTCGCCGATCCGGGCGTCCTTGCCCGTGACGTACCACCGGCCCTCATGGGCGACGATCCCGTACGCGTGCAGCGTGCGTTCGCTGCGCCGTCCGTCGCGGTCGGTGTAGCGGATCGAGACCGGTCTGCGGTGGCGCACCGCATCGGCGAGGGTGAGCAGGACCCCAGCGTCCGGGGTGTCGAACTCGCCGAGCTGATCCGTGAAGGCGAGAGCCTCCAGAAGTGTGTCGAGCCGACGGGCGATGTGCTTGGGCAGCACCCGCCGGATCTTCGCCGATGCCGTCTCACTTGCCGTGTGCTCCGTCGTCGTCAGCCCTGCCCGGCGGCCGGCGACCAGGCCGAGCAGCACGGCCAGCGCCTCGTCGTCGCTGAGCATGAGCGGAGGCAAGCGGTACCCGGGAGCGAGCCGGTACCCGCCGTAGCGACCGCGCACCGATTCCACGGGCACATCCAGGTCGATCAGCTGGTCCACATACCGCCGCACGGTGCGCCCTTCGACGCCGAGCCGGTCGGCGAGTTCGGCCACCGTCCGGGTGCCGCCCGACTGCAGCAACTCCAGGAGTGTCAGCACGCGGGCAGTGGGTCGGGACATGTGCACAAACCTAACGCGAATACAGGACCGATTCTGTCCCCTATTTCTCCTAGCCTGCGACGTGCACGCCTCCAGCACAGCCAAGGAGATCCCCATGGACTTCGTCTCGATCCGCATCATCACCAGCGACGTGGCGCGCCTCGTCGAGTTCTATGAGCGAGCCACAGGGGCGCGGGCGACGTGGGCCACCGAAGACTTCGCCGAACTCAACACCGCGGGCGCCACCCTCGCGATCGCCGGCACCCGCACCGTCCCGCTGTTCGCCCCGGGCTCTGCCCGCCCGGCGGACAACCACAGCGTGATCACCGAGTTCCTCGTCGACGACGTGGACCGCGTTCACCAGAACCTGACCGGCTTCGTCACCGACTTCGTCAACGAGCCCACCATGATGCCCTGGGGCAACCGGTCGCTGCTGTTCCGTGACCCCGACGGCAACCTCGTCAACTTCTTCACCCCCGTCACCCCAGCGGCCATCGAGAAGTTCGCACGCTGACGCTACGCAAAGCCGCTCACGCGGGAGCCCTGAGATCCCAGGGCTCCCGATGAACGCGGCCGCCGAGTCCAGGAGCGCCACACCAGCAGGGGACACCGGAACGCACCGCTGACCCCCGAAGGACGCCTGCGCTTGTGCCTGCGGATCGACCCGACCGGCCCGAGCGGATGCTCCGCCGGGGCGCATGGGCTGACCGGGGGAGGGGATCTGCCCCTCCCCAGCCCCCTCGCTCGTCAACTGCTGAAGTAGCCGTTCAGGTCGGCCACGACATGCACATCGCCAGCGTGGTTGGCGAAGGTCACCCTCCCATCGACCACGGGCACGACGACCAGGTTGGAGATCGTCTCGCCGGTGGTGAAGTTGAGGTTCGACACCGCTGGCAGCGGCCTGCCGTGCGGGTAGACGGTCAGGTAGCTCCCGGCCGTGGGTCCGGTCACCGTCACGTTGAGCACCACGGCCGTGACCCCGGAGGACGGCACGCCGTCCACCCCGCCGACCTGCAGGCTGACGATGCCGCCTGGGCCGACCGTGCCGATGCGGGCGCCCAGCCCGCTGCGGGTGTCCAGCAGCCGTACGGGCCCGCTGGAGGTGAACGTCGACCCGGCGGAGGAGAACCAGCCGGTGACGTCGGCGACCAGATCCACCGTGCCGGAGGCGTTGCGCAGGTCGACCGTGCCGTCGATCACCGGGACGATCACCAGGTTGGGGATCGTTTCGCCCGTCGTGAAGTTGAGGTTCGACACCGCGGGCACGGGCTTGCCGTTGGGGTAGACGGTGACGTAGCCACTGGTGCTGGGCTTGACCGCGGTCACGTTCATGACCACCGCGCTGACCCCGGAGGTCGGCACGCCGTGTACACCGGTGACCTTCAGTTTCACCACGCCGCCCGCGCCCACGCGCTGCTTCGGCGCCCCGGTGCCGTTGCGGGTGTCCAGGAACCGCGTCGGCGCGAGGGGGGTCAGGGCAGACCCGGTGCTCCCGGCGGCGTAGTACCCGGAGACGTCGGCGACGAGGTCCACCGTGCCGTGGGCGTTCCGCAGGTCCACCGTGCCGTTCACGACGGGCACGGTCACCAGGTTGGGGATGGTCTCTTTGGCGGCGAAGTTGATGTTGGACACCGACGGCGGTGTCTGCCCGTCGGGGTAGACGGTGACATACCCGCTGGTGGTGGGGGCGACGACGGTGACGTTCATGACCACCGCCGTGACGCCGGAGGTCGGCACGCCGTGTACACCGGTCACCTTCAGCTTCACCACGCCGCCCGCGCCCACGCGCTGCTTCGGCGCCCCGGTGCCGTTGCGGGTGTCCAGGAACCGCGTCGGCGTGATGGGGGCGAGGCGGCCCGGTGTCGCGGCCGGGGCGGCGGTGACGGTGTAGGCGCCGGTCAGGTACGTGCCGGGCGCGTACCCGGTGCCGGGGATCACTACGTCATACGTTCCGGGGGCGACGTCGTATGTGCTGATCCGTACGGTGAGCGACGTCCCGTCGGGGCTGACGGACACCGGCTCGCTCGGGTAGGCGCTCGCCGTCGTGTAGTCGCTGGCGAGTTCCACCTGGGTGCCCAGTGTCAGGTTCGCGCCGTGGAGGACCACCTGGTTCTCGGTCCCGGTCGGTCCGCTCGCCGGACTCACCGATGTCAGAGCGGCCTGCTTCGGCGGGGTGGAGCATCCCTGCTGGCAGACACCCTGCATCGAGTACTCGACGGGCGTGTCCGCCTGGGCCGGGGTCACGACCAGCGCGTACTGGCCCGCGTCGGCGGAGGAGGTGGTCAGGCAGTTGAAGCTGAAGGTTCCGACGTTGTCGCCGTTGCACTGGTACGCGTAGTCGACGTATGTGCCGCTGTAGCGGGTGTTGCTCAGCAGGCTCACCCACGGCGTGGCCGTGGTGGTGCTGCTGTGCGTGCCGTACACCTCGAAGTCCTGCGACGGCTGCATCTGGATCACCGCGCAGTACGCCGTCGCCGACTCGGTGAAGGTGCCGCTGCGCAGCGAGAAACCATCCGGCGACACCACGTGCGCGGTGCACTGCGACGCCCAGCCGGACGATGTGCCGATCCGCCAAGTGTCCACATGCGCGGTGATGGGAGTGCCGGCGAATCCGGAGGCCAGGACGAAGACGACGTACGAGGTCGACCCGGTGGCGCGGCAGGATATGCCGCCCTGGCGGCACACGAGCTTGCCCGAGGCGTCGACCACTCCCAGCATCGCCCCGGCACCGTCGGCGGCTGCCGGGGTGCGTGCGGAGAACCACAGCTTGTCCGTGGTCGCCGCCGTGACCCGCAGGCAGCGGCTGTCCAGAGCGGAGGTGAACGAGTAGGTGGTGGAAGGCCCGCCGACGGTCAGCGAGCTCGGTGCGGCGCAGTTCGCCGTCGGTGAGACGTCCCGCCGGACCACCTTGTACGTGTCGGCGGTGCCGGTCCCCACCAGCAGGGCCGCGTAGGCCGTACCGGGCGTGAACTGGCAGGCGGCCGTGGAGCCCCCGAGCGTGGCGCACACCTTGTCGCCCGCGCGGTCGTACAGCTGCACCGAGGCGTTGAGCTGGTTGGTGGTGTTCGTGAAGTCGAACAGCTCGGCGGTGGAGTGCTGGTCCGCCCCGATGGCCAGGCACGCGGTCTGCTGGTCCGCGGTGAGCGGCACCTGCACGCCCCACGACCCGCCGAACGCCGACTGAGGCCAGGCGGTGCAGCCGGACGTGTCGCCGGTGCGCTGGATGGTCACCCGGTAGGCGCCCGCGTCGGGCGCCGTCAGCACCACCTGGAACGGCGCGGTGCCGGTGAGCTTGCAGACGCTGAAGGCGTAGGTGGTGTCACACTGCTGGGCCCCCTGGGAGTCGAAGACCGTCATCTCCGGGGTCACGCCGCCGGAGGGCGGTTCGTTGACCAGGTACAGGCCGTTGCCGGTGGCCGTCGGGAGGGTCAGACACACCGCGTTGCCAGCGGCGGCGAAGGTGCCCGTCGCGGGGCCCGAGGCGTAGTCGTCGTCGCGCGCCGCCGCGCAGTCCGTCCCTGGCGTCACGGCCGCCGAGACCCGGGGCTTGGCCTTCGGCGAGGCCGTCGCCGCCGGTTTCGTCGTCCCGGGCTTTGACGTCACGGCGGAGGCCGTGCCGTTCAGTCCCAGGACCACGGCCATGACGGTCACGATCAGTACGACGAGCGCGGCGGTTCCCGTCGGTCGGCGTCTCTCCCGACGCGGCCTGCACACGGGCAGCGGTGACATGCGTTCCCCCCTGGTGACATCGCGGAATGGGTTCCCGTGACGATGACGGGTACCGCACAAGGCAGGCGGAGCCTAACGAGCGGTTGATCCCCTACTCGTCAGCTTTGCCACGCCTTGTCATGCTGGGGAACAAAATTGGAACACGCCGACGCCGATGATGGCGCCCCAGATGCGATGTGCTGGTTTGGTGTCAGTGTGTGGATCTGGGGGTGGGTAGTTGGCGTGTGAGTTGCGGGGTTTGAGGAGTTGACGGGTCTCGGGGCGGCACAGGCCGTTGGTCCAGGTGGCGAAGGCGGCCAGGGGCGGCGGGGTAGTACTCGCGCAGCAGGGAACGGAGCTGGTTGGCGAGCTGCTGCCGGTTCCACAGAGTGTCCTGCTGGGCTCGGGCGAGGACGGCGATGGCGCGGCCGAGGTCGGAGTCGTCGGGCAGCTGCCGGTGGGCGTGCATGTCGGTGCGGAGGCGGTCTCGTGTCCGCATGGGAGCTCAATCGCCAGGCTTCAAGGCCGGGTTGGAGGACGCTCGACACACAGGTCGACAGCGGGCCCTCGCGGCGGTGCAGGCCGCGTACGGACGCGGATCACAAGCGTGAGCCAAGCTGAGCCTCTCCGTGGTGGGACCGCTCAGCGAGCGGAGCGGTCCCACCGGGGCCTCGTCCGGGGGCTGATGTGTCGCGCAGGGCCGTCAACTGAGGGCGCGGCCGCGTGGCGATTCAGCGGGCGAGGGTGACTTCCACCGGGGTGTTCGGGCAGCTGTCCAGGATGTCGGTGAGGGCGGTCTGTTCGGTCTGGTCGATGGTGAGGTTCCCAGCGGGTCTTGATGGTGATCCAGTCGGTGGCGTAGGTGCACCGGTGGCCGCCGGCCGGGGCGTCCAGGTGGCCGGGTCCTGGTCGGCCTTGGAGCGGTTGGATGTGGCGGAGACCGCGATCAGGGCTCGCGGGTCGTCGAGGTCGTTGGCTTAGGTCTCGCGTTCCTTCGCTGTCCAGGTGGAGGCGCCGGAGTCCCAGGTCTCGGCGAGTGGGACCAGGTGGTCGATGTCCAGGGCGCGGGCCGCGGTGAAGTAGGCGTCGTCGTACGGCGAGTACCAGCTGCCGCCGGTCAGCCGGCAGCTCGCGTCCTGCTCGGGAGCAGTGACCGCTTCCTCCAGGAGGACCTCGTTGCGGGTGCTGCAGCCGTCGCGGTCGGCGTCGATCCAGTGGAACTTCGTCCGCTCGTACCCGGTGCGGGACTCGGTCTGGACGGGAAGCGCGGCGAGGGCATCGCGGACCGGAAGCGCGATCGTGTCGCCGGGGCTGGAGGCCGTGTGGGCGGTGGGGGTGAGCAGGACGGCGAGTACGGACAGCGCGGCGGCCGCAGTCCGGGCGGTGGTGAAACGCACGGGTGGGACTCCTTCACGAAGACCACAGGAGGGGAAAGGTCCGTGATCTTCGTAGCGGGTCCGGTGTCCGGCACATGGGGTGATCGGCCGTCAGTTCACCTGCGCGGGCGGAAAGTCACACCACCTCGCCACCCGACCGGTGCCCCTGGCCGGGTGTGCCCGGCGCCGTTGGCGACAAGTCCCGGAGTCAGCGCAGGCAGGTGGCGCCTGCCGATTCGCCGCGGAGTCAGGCACAGCCTGTCTGCGGACTGGCGACGGTGCGGTGGGGCAGGAGCATCCAGGTGGTGAGCTGGATGCGTTCGCTGGCGGGGTCGCCGGTGATGCTGTGGGCGGTGGCGACTTGTTGGCGGGCGTAGTCGACGAGTTCCCACACGAGGTGGAGCTCGGCGGGGGTGACGTGCGCAGCGGGCGGGGGAGGAGCGATGTCCTGGACAGTGTCGAGCCACTGTTCAAAGGGCAGCCGCGCCCCGGCTCCGGAAGAACTACTCCGGCTGTGAGGGCGATGGTTGTGTCGTTCCGGCCATCTGCGGTCAGGGTGCCTGTGCCGAAGTCACGCGGCGACGCGATGCAGTGCGAGCTTGGCCAGTATGACCTGGTTGGCTTCCCAGCCGTCGGGGAATTTGGCGGGCACGGACAAATGCACGGGGTCGGTCGAGGGATGGCTGTCCAGGAGGTCGGCGAGCCAGGGCCGCGAGGTCCTCAAAGGCGCGCACTGCGTTTGCTGTGGCGCCTTGTGCCTTGTGCTGAGCGCTACATGCTGTTCCTGCCGTCCCGGTCCTGGTGCCGGGTAGCCGTTTTGATGGCTGTCCGGCCCGAGAACGCGCGGGTTTCCTGGCGGGGTTGCTGACCGCCAACGCCAAGACGATCAGTCCCGTTGCGCTTCCCGGGAGGTCGGCTGTCCGCTTCTGCGGGAACTTCGTTGGGTGATTCGTCTGGTCATAAGGGTGATCGCGGCCCAGGTGATCAGAGATTCGGAGTGCTGGATGAGCCGTTCGTAGTCGCGTGCGTGGCGGCGGGCGTGCATGACCCAGGCGTGGGAGCGTTCGATGACCCAGCGCCGGGGCAGGACGACGAAGCCGGGTGTGTTCTTCGGACGGCTGACGGTTTTGATCGTCAGGTTCAGATATGTCTTGGCCCAGGTCACGAGCTGTCCGGCATAGGCGGAGTCGGCCCAGACGATGATTTCGGGGTGCATCAGCCGCAGCCGGAACAGCACTTCCTTGGCCGCGTCGCGGTCGGTCATGTCGGCCGGGGTGACCATGACGAACAGAGGCAGGCCCTTGGTGTCCACGACCAGGTGCCGCTTGCGGCCGTTGCGCCGCCAGGCCTGAAACGTCCACCACCGCCCTGGACGTCGCCAACTACCGCTACAACCAAGCCGGCGAGATCACCGCGATCGACGACCTGCAGGACAACACCACCCACGACACCCAGTGCTTCACCTACGACTCCTTCCAGCGCCTGACCGCCGCCTGGACAGACACCGCAGGCATCACCAACTCCACCAGCGCCCCGGTCGGGAGCGTCGGCGGCTGCAACACCGGCTCCGTACAGACCACCACCACAGCCCCCGTCACAACCACCACGGTCGGCGGCCCCGCGCCGTACTGGCAGACCTACACCTACGACCTGCTCGGCGACCGCACCGGCATGGTCAACCACGACACCACCGGCACCGCGGCCAACAACACCACGCAGACCACCGCCTACACCGGCACCGACGGCACCACCACCGCGACCCTGCCCGACCAGGCCGGCACCACGACCAGCAGCAACCCCACCACCGGCACCGCAACCTGGACACCGAGCTACACCGACCCGGCCTACAACAACAAGAACGCCGGCAACACCATCAGCCGGAAGACCACCACCACCGGCCCACTCACCACCGGCTTCACCCTCTCCGGCGGCGGCAAGCTCTGCATCGACGACGCAGGCGCCTCCACCACCCCAGGCGCAGTGGTGCGCACCTACACCTGCAACGCCTCCGCCGCCCAGAACTGGACGATCGGCACCGACGGCACCGTCAAGGTCCTCGGCACCATGTGCCTGGACACCACCGGCAACGCCACCACCGCCGGCACCCTCCTGGTGATCGACACCTGCAACAGCGACGCCACCCAGAAGTGGAAGGCCACCAGCACCGGCACCCTGGTCAGCAACGCCAACAGCGCGATGTGCGTGACCGACCCGGGCGCCAGCGCCACCCTCCGCACCCAGCTCACCCTCGCCACCTGCGGCAGCGCCGGCCAGACCTGGACCACCGCCGGCACCGGAGCCCTGCCGCCCGGACAGACCCAGACCCTCACCTACGACGCCGAGGGCGCCACCGCCACCGTCGCCACAGGCTCCGGCACACACACCAACACCAGCAAGTACCTCTACGCCGCCGACGGCAGCCTGCTGGAACAGACCAGCAGCGTCGACGGCACCGACAGAACCCGCATCCTGTACCTCTTCGGCGGCACCGAACAGATCACCCTGAACGTCTCCGCCAAAACCTGGACAGGCCTGCGCAACATCACCGGCCCGGACGGCACCACCATCACCCGCTCCAGCACCGGCACCGTCACCTACCAGGTCGCCAACGCCCAGAGCACCGCCACCACCGCCATCGACGCCGGCACCCTGGCGGTCACCCGCCGCTACTACGACCCCTACGGCAACTCCCGCGGCACCAAGCCCACTTCCTGGGTAGCCGCCGACGAAAACCACGGCTACCTCGGCCAGCCCACCGACGCCACGACCGGCCTCGACCTCCTCGGCGCCCGCAACTACGACCCAGCCCAAGGCCGCTTCCTCACCCCAGACCCCATCTTCCAAGCCGGCGACCCCAATCAGATGGGCGGCTACACCTACGCCGCCGACAATCCCTCCAGCAGCAGCGACCCCACGGGATTCGACCCTGCCAGTTGGGGGGAGTCACCCCAGTGCCAGGCAACCGGCATCGGCTGCGGCACGCAGACAAAGAACAAATCCGGCAACACGGATGAATCCAGTGGCAACACTGGCGGTGGTTCGACCTCGGAAACCCCAGGAAGCCCCTACGCCTGCGGCCGATTCGGACAATGCGGACCAACAGTCAGCTACAAGCACGACCCCGCCAAAATCGTCGCCAAGGTGGCCGTCAAGGTCGTCATCGAGCCCCTCTGGGACGTCGCCAAATGTGAGTTCTGGATAGGCGGTGGCGGAGCCGCCCATGACCAGGCCTGCCAGGTCGCTGGCGGCGTTGTCTCCGGCGGGGGTCTCGAGGACGGCGTCGGAGCAGTCGGCGGTAGCGCGGAGCGTGACCTCGGTGGCGCGGGCGAAGGGGTCCTCGACGGCAACGCAGCAGCCGCATCCGACTCCGTCAACGAAGCTCTCGCAGACGAGGCCGACATCGTCGCGGCAAAGCGTGCCAACGCTCAGGAACATGCCAAGGAAGCGGACGCCGAGGCGGCCAAAGCGAGCGAACCAGAAACCGGCAATTCGAGCACAAAACCGACGGTTGAGCCGAAGACATCAAGCCGCTGCAGCTTCTCCCCCGATACCCCCGTCCTGATGGACAAGGGCAAGACCAAACCGATCGGCAAGATCAAGACCGGTGACAAGGTCGAAGCCGCCAACTCAAAGACCGGCAAACATCAGGGCGCCCGCACCGTCCAACACGTATGGATCAACCACGACCGCGACCTGCTCGACCTTACTCTCCGCACCGAGAGCGGCCGCACCGCCACCCTCCACACCACCGCCAATCACCCGTTCTGGGATGACACCACCCACACCTGGGTCGCCGCCGGTAAACTCCACGACGGCGACGCCCTCAACACCGCCACCAACGGCCACGCCTACGTCGTTAAAACGCAGCCCACACCCGGTACGGCGAATCGCTGGAACCTCACCGTCCAGCAACTCCACACGTACTATGTCGTGGCGGGCGGCGTCTCGATCTTGGTCCACAATTCCAATGGTCCGGATAGTTGCCCGGTACTGGGGGCTGCACGAGCGGCGGCTGATACGGCATCGACAATCAGGCCGGGTAAGGCGAGACCGGCAGTGGCAGAGGCTCTTCAGCTGCCGGAAGGTCAGATCTATTCGAGTCCTAGCATTCGTGGTGTGGCTCCCGAGCTTCACCCCGACGTTCAAGCCAATGTGGATGACATTCCTGAGGGCGAACGAGGCGTTGGTCATGGAAGATGTGGGCTGGCAGTGTGTGTGTCGGATGCTCTGAGTGATGGATTCAACCCAACCGGATCTCGTGCTGCGGCGGTTATCGTGCGAAGTTCGACCGATAATCCAATGCATGGAATGCCTGTCGGGCCATGTGATAGTTGCGTAGCCCTCGAAGACGCATTCGATATCACGTTTGAGGGGATAGGGTAGTGAACGATCTTTCGCCTGAGTCGCGAACAGTCCTCCGCGATGCTGGATGGCACGCAGGAAGGCAGGTAGATACGTCGTCGTGGGTGGCTGCCCTGGGGGTGGCTGGGGTGGTCGCCCACGATGCGGCTCGGGCCTTCTTGGCTGAATTTGGCGGCCTTGTGGTCGACATCTCGGGCCCCGGAGTCAATCGGGCGCGTGAGCCTTTCGAACTTGACCCGCTTCTGTGTTCCGGCGAAGAGGACAGGTTCCTCGAATGGGGGGAAGAGATTGGGAAGTCGCTCTTCCCAGTCGGAGTCCTTGATATGGGTCGATACTTCCTCGGCATTGACGAGCAGAGCGAGATCTATCTGATCGAAACGTGGGTCGCCAGTTTTGGCCGAATGCCACAGGCTATGGACAATCTCATCAGCGGCGTGCGTCCTACGGTTATCAGTGAAGGATGAATTGAATCTCGCTTGGCTTGCGTTCCCTGGTTCGGCCTTGGAGGCCCAGCTGTAGAAGCCAACTCAATCGTCTGGGAAACGGCCAGAGGCCCCGTCGGAGTTTGTTTCCGGTGGGGCCTCTATGGTGTCTGACGGCAGTAGTTGACGGCAACGTCAGCGGACGGCTGCTGCACAAGTCGGCGGATCGTCGCCCTCGCCCTCGGCGGTGGGCTTGGCGAGGTGCCCGAGGGCGTTTCCGAGGAGGTCGATGGCCTGGCGCTGGAGGCGGAGGCGGACGTGTGCATAGACCGTCGCGGTCACCCCGATGTGGGCGTGGCCCAGGAGCTCCTTGATGACGACGAATGCTCAAATCCTGTGGCGCGCAAGCCGGGAACGTCATGCTGCCGATCTGGCCTGAGTGAGCGGTGACGCAGGGCAGGGATCGGGACTTCGGTCGCCTGCCAGCACCTTGCCCGCCTTCCGGTTGACGGGGGCGGGCAAGGTGGTGAGTGATGGTCAGCGTGCGCGCACCGAGGCGCCATAGCCGTCGGTCTGGCGGAGCGCCCGTGCGGCCTGGGCCGGGCCGGCCAGGTCTGGATCAGGTACCACTCGGTGATCTGGTCCGGGGCAAGGTCGATGGCGGTGTCCCGGCCGCGGGCGTGAACGCGCAGCCGGTAGTCGCCGGGACCGTGGAACGACAGGACGGGCAGTTCTTCGTCCAGGTCGTCCATCATGCCGCGGAGATCTCTGCGTCGTCGAGACCCTGGCTCTGCAGCTGCACGACCTTGCCGCGCCTGCTGAGCGGCATAGCCTCGATCGCGGGCCGGACCAGTGTGGCGTGGCTGTTGAGCTTGCTTATTGATCTTGGTTGTGACCTGGTGTTGCTCAGCTGTATTGAGTGGTGTGTTCGTTTTGGGGGGGGAGGCTTATGTGAAGCCGAGTGTCGGGCGCCGGTGGATACGTGGGCTGAGCTGGCTGTTTGGTGCTGCGCAGTGAGCTGGGTGGGGCGGCGGTTTTGCGCAGGGTGGTTGGCGCGCCTATAGGTACCGGTGCCGACTGGTCTTCTGAGGGCTGGGGGTAGAAGGCGGTTGCCTGGCCGGGCTGCGGCCGTATGTGCAGCGGGTCGGGCGCGGGTGGCCGCATGGTGCCGACCGTGGATATCGCCCCCGGACCCTGCGTGAGGTACGCGAACGGATGACGTACGCGCAGCGCAGCGGAGAGCCGATCGCGCACGTACTCGTCCGGCGGGACGTGGGCTGAGGCACGGGCTGGGGACCGAACGCTCAACTGGCCAACCCAAAGCGCTCAGTCACACCGTGCCGCCCTGTCCGAAGGAGGGGGCGCGCTTGCCGATCTTGCATGTCGGCCAGGCCGCCGGGCCGCGCCGCTGTCCGCGGCGGCAGGTTTACCCGGTGGGGGAGTCGGGCGGGGCGACGGCGGCGTCCAAGCCTCCGCGGGCGTGGAACCTTCGGGCGCCGGCGATCTATTGCCCAGCGGAAACCCGGCGAGCGAGGCCGGCCACCCTTCGGCTTCCCCTGCCAGGCGGCCGGAACGGCTGAACCGCTTCCTGGTTGAAGTGGTGGAGGTGTCCGGCCGTGCAGGTCACCTCCGGTTGCCGACGCCCCCTCGGTCGCTGCTCCCGCTGGGCGTACTGGTGGGGCACGGTTGCCGCTGGCGCACGGGTGCTGGAGACAGCGATGGACGTTTCACTGCAGGATGCCAGCGGTGCGGGCGGTGGCCAGCCAGTCCGGGAATTCTTGCAGTAGGTGGTCGTAGAGTTGGTGGTTTGGGATGGTTTGCGGGGTGTGGCCGGCGTGGAAGTAGCCTGCGTTGTCGACGATGCGGCGGGCCGGGACGGCGAGAGTGTCCATCTTGCGTAGGAAGGTGAACTCGTTGTCGTCGGGGTCGCCGAAGCCGATGAACTGCCAGAACAAGGGAAGGCGTGCGGCTTTGCACAGGTAGCGTTCGGCAGCGAACTTGCTGGTGGGGCCGCCGTCGGTTTGAAAGATGACCAGGGCGGGGTAATGGCTGCCGGATTCCATGTAGTGGTCAATGACTTCGTCCATGGCCCAGTGATAGTTGGTGCGCCCCATGTGGCCGAGGTTTTCGTGCAGTTTGTTGATTCGGCCTCGGTATCCGCTGAGCGTCAGGTCCGTGGTCCGTCGACGTCGGTGGAGAAGAACACCACGGGAACGGTGCCGTCGTCATCGAGGTGAGCCGACAGCGACAGAACCTGCTCAGCCAGGTGCTGCATGGTGCCGTTTCGGTAGTAGGGCCGCATCGACCCGGAGCGGTCCAGCACGAGGTATACCGCCGCCTGCACGTCCTGCAGCCCATGCGTGCGCACGCTGGTACCCGCCGCCTTGTACAGATTGACCAGATCAGGTGCCTTCTCCTGCACCTTGGTCAGGCTGATGGCCGGGGCGCGCTCAATGCTGTTCGTCGGGATCACTCCTCCATGGTGGTGCCCTGAGCTTCCGAGCGTCTGGCAATGGGGCTGCCGAGAGTTGGTTTGGTCTGTTTGACCGGGGAGTAACGGGGCGGCGTGGCACGGAGGTGCTCGAGCGTCCCCTTGCTGAACTCAGGCCGGGTGTGGGCCTGGGCAAGAGGACGGTCTCGCGTTAGGGCGGGGAATGGGAGTTGCTGCCGTTTGTCCCCAGGCATCATCCCGCCGCCGCGCGCTCCTTGGACGGTGCTCGCCGTGGTGTCGGAGCGTCCAGGTGGACCACGACGGTGGTGTAGAAACGGTGCACGGCGTCGTCGACGCTGCGGATGAAGCCGGACTCGGCGTTGCCCCGGCCGCTTCCCATGCTCTTGAGCAGGGACAGGCGGAAAACCCGTGATCCGGGCGCCGTTGTCCTTGGGGAGGAGGTCCGCCGGTTCAGGGCGGAGCCGCTCTTCCTGTCTGCGGACCCGGTGCTGGCTGCGGACGACCACGAATCGATCAACGGCTACGCGTACGCGAATAACACCCCGGTCACCTTGGCCGACCCCACGGGTCTCAAGCCGGCGCCGCTATTCGGGAACAGCGGCTGTGGCACGAACTGCAGCGTCCAAGAGCACTTCACCATGAAGTCCAACGGTCACGGCGGATTCATATGGGTGCACCACGCGACGCAAACCTACAACTACAGCTACCCCGACGGCTCGTCGCTGACCCTCACCGTGAGATCCAGTGGCAGCCACGTCTCCTACAAAGTCAGGTTCAAAACCGGCCCGAGCCCACTGCCCGCAGTGAAGTACGGCAGTGACGACTCGTTCACCGGGACGCCGAACCCTAGCCCGGGCATGGCTCCAGACCCCGACTACAAGGGAACCGCGACAGGGTCGTGGGGCGTGGCCGGCGAGGTCGCCCTGATGGTCTGCGGCTGGGTGCCGGTGGCCGGCGCCGCATGCGACGCCGCGGACCTGGGGAGGTCCGTCGCGGAAGAGGACAAGGCCGGGGTTGTCCTTGGTGCGGCCGGATTCATTCCACTGGCAGGCGATGTAGCCAAGTTCCCCAAGCAGGCCCTCCGCATCGCCGATCACATTGCCGACACGATCAGGCTCACGGACAAGCTTGCCTCCCCGTTCTCCACCAAGATTGACTCAATCGCCGAACATGTGCAGATGAAGGACCTCACCGCAGCGGCGCGGGAACTGAAGGGAGAGGTCGTCAAGAGGAAGGCGGACGGCACCCCGTGGGATCATGTGCACGAGGTTCGAGACGCCCAGAACGGCCTGCTCAAAACGATCGCGGCCATCAACAAGAAGTTGGCCCATCCCAATACGGGCGGTGCCGAGCGGGAACTGTACGTCGCCGACCTGGCTCGGGCCAGCAGAATGCTGGACTTCTCCGAGCAGTTCGTTCCCAGGGGGTGAGTGGAGCATGACAGTGACAGATGGCGAATACGTAAAGCAGCTGATCTCGCGGGCGAAGGACGGCACCATCCCTCCGCGAGAGGTGGCGGAGATCGCCCAGGCCGTCTCCGAGGGGCGTGCTGGCCAGAGCCTGTACCGGATGCTGTATGCGGTGGTCCGGGCGGGTGGTCCGGCCTACGAGCCACTGGTCGCTAATTATCTGGTCCACCCTGAGGACCCCGAGGTGTCGGCGCTTGCCATACAGGTGCTCTCTGGCCACTGGAGAGTCGGGGCGAAGTACCGGGAACAGATCCTGGAACTGCTGGGTTCGCCCGAGTGGGACGAGAACGACGATGCGTTCATGGCTGCAGTCTCAGGAGTAGGGGAGATCCTGCACGACGAGTTCAATGCTGATCTCCTGAAGGCGCTTGTGAAGATCGCCGAGGAAGGCCGCGGTGAGTACAACGACGAGCTCATGCAGGGTTTTGCGGTGGAAGCGATTGCCCGTGCACTGGGTGCCAGCCACGCCGAATCGATGAAACCGCCCGAGGGCGTCGCGCGCTCCACGTGGTCCGAGGGTCTGCTACAGGCCGCCAGGGAACGTCTGCGCGAGGCGGCACGGCAGACCTGAGGCCGTTCGTACTCAAGGAGCCCCTGGCCGGAACGACATTCGGCCAGGGGCTTTCGTTAATGCGTCGAGGAGATGTCGTAGGGCCTGCTCCTGCCTTTGCTGTCGCCCCTGACAGTGGTGGTCATCGGGAACGTCTTCCTCTGGCAACAGGTATTGACTGGCTGGTGTCGGCGTCCGAATCCCGCGAGGGTTATCAGCGCACCAGTTTCAGGCACTGGGTGGATGCCGATCGCGACGGCTGCAGTACGCGCTGAGGTGCTGATCGCGGAGTCTGTCGTAGTGCCGACGGTCGAGGCCAGCTGCAAGGTGACTGCCGGAGAGTGGCGTTCCTACTACGACGGCGTCACGGTGACGGCTCCCGGCGGCCTCGACATCGACCATATGCTCCCTCTCGCTGAAGCCTGGGATTCGGGCGCGTCGTCCTGGACTGCGCAGCGGCGTCAGGACTATGCCAACGACTTGGAAGTGGAACGCTCCCTTGTGGCGGTGACCGCGCGCACCAATCGCTCGAAAGCCGATCAGGACCTGGCCGAGTGGCTTCCGCCGCTGGAGGACGTCCGCTGCACCTACGCCACCGACTGGGTGGCCACCAAGCTCCGCTGGAATCTGACCGTCGACGACACCGAACGCGCCGCCCTGATCCGCCTTGCTGACGGATCCTGACTCCGAGTACTACAAGGCGGCGGAAGCCAATGGCGAGCAGGCCCCCCTGCTGGCACTCGGAGGCGGAAGGTTCCCCGAAGGCGAGTACGAAGTCGTTGCAGCGACCGAGATCGATGTCGCGAGCCTCAAGATGACCAAAACCGTCGAAAAGCACACATGGGAGATAATTACGAAGAAGCCTCCCCAGCGCCCCGAACCCTACGGCAAACCTTCCGCTGGAGAGGCACCTTTCATAGGCAAGAATGGTAGCTATGCGCGCCGTTTCATGAGCAGCAGTAACGGTCAGCTGCTTCGCGAAATCATTGTGGCCCGCACATACCGACGGATGTAGCGGGCCACGCGCGTTACAGGGCGCATTTAGACCGTGTCCTACGTGGTGAGGCGGACGAGCCGTTTGTAGCAACACAGGGCGGCTGCCAGTCCGAGAAAGGCCAGTTGCGGGGATCGCGCTCGTAGCGAGGGCTGAGACGTCGGTAGCCGGACAGCCAGGACATCGTGCGCTCGATCACCCATCTCCGACGCCCTAAGCGTTCGCTGGATTCGATGCCCTTGCGGGCGATGCGTACTCCGATCCGTTTGCCGCGTAGCCATTTTCGCAGGTCGGCCCGGTCGTACGCCTTGTCGGCGTGAAGGCGCTGGGGCTTGAAGTGGCGGCCGCGGTGGGGGTCGTGTCTCGTTTGCTGACCCTCGATCATGGGCTTGAGCCCCTCGCTGTCGTGGGTGTTGCCGGCCGAGACGCCGACGAGGATGGGCAGTCCGTTCGCGTCCGACAAGATGTGCATCTTGGAACCCGGCTTGCCCCGGTCCACGGGGCTCGGACCTGTGTGTTCGCCCCCTTTTTAGCCCGGACGTGGGCGGTGTCGAGGACCCCGCGGGTGACGTCGATGAGGCCGGCGTCGTCGAGGTGGTGCAGCACGGCCTCGTGCAGGCGGCCCCAGACGCCGGCTCTCGACCAGATCAGGAACCGGCGGTGGGCGGTCGACTTCGATATGCCGAAGCAGGGCGGCAGTTGGCGCCAGGCGCAGCCACTGACCAGGACGTAGACGATGGCCGCGAACAGCGTCTCATCAGGTGTGTCCTGCGTCCCGCTACCCTGCGGCCGCACCCTCGACGGCGGGATCAGCGGCTTCGCAATCTCCCACAGCCCGTCCGGAACAATCCAACTCCACGTACCCCGCCCCATACCGAGGTCAACGACGCCTCACCACGTAGGACACGGTCTTAGTACTCCAGCAGCGGTTCGTGTCTTGAGCTGCGCTTTTGGTAGTGGCAGCGGCGGGCGATGGCTTGGCGGTGTCTTCTCCAGGCCGACCAGTTCAGTGCGTGGATGATGGGATCGCGGTCGGCTCGTGGGCGGGGCAGGAGAGCGTCCAGGAGTCGCCGGATCTCTGCCACGGTGAGTGGGACGGGGGGTGATCCGTTTCTGCAGCCCCCTTTGCCTCGCCGCCGGCCTGGGCTTGTGCTGCGAGTGCGGTCAGGACGGCGTGGGCGAGCATGGACAGGGTGATGTGCCGGTACCAGCCGATGTAGCGGCCGTCCAGGCCGCACTCGTTCTTCGCGGCCTGGAAGCACTCCTCGATCGCCCAGGGGGAGCCGGCGACCCGCACGAGTTCGGCAAGCTCGATGCCGATGGGTGCGTAGGCGAGGTAGTAGGCGATTTCGCCGGGGTCGGAGAGGCTGCGGCGGGCCATCACCCAGCGGTGATGGGTCGGCGGATCCGGATCGAAGATCAGGTTGGTGGGCAGCTTGGCTGCCGCCCAGTCGTAGACCCGTGGACCCTTGGCCCCCTCACCGCAGGACAGCCGCTGCCAGGCATCAAGGGGTGCTTCCTCGATGAGCTGGTCGATGCGCCAGATCCCGGCCAGGGATTTGATCTGCTGGGACTTGGGCACCGCGACCACGTAGCCGACGTCGAGCTGTTCGAGCAGGCGACGGAAGTGCCAGTCCTGCCCGTAAGCCTCGTCGGCGGTGACCCATCTGGCGGGCAGGCCGGCGGCTATGCAGCGGCGGACGATGTCCCGGGCCAGTTCGCCCTTGGTCGCGAAGCCTCGTTCATCTGGGATTTTCGCCGCCCTGCAGCGGTCACGGTCAGACGTCCATGCTTTCGGCAGGTAGAGCTCGCGGTCCACCAGAGCCCGGCCCAAGCTGGTGGCGTAGGCGGCGAACACTCCGATCTGACAGTTGTCGATCTTTCCCGAAGTGCCGGTGTACTGGCGGCCGACCCCGGCCGAGGTGGTGCCCTTCTTGATGAACCCGGTGTCGTCCAGAATCAGCACACCACCTGGTCCGAGCCGTTCAGCTACGTAGTCACGGACATCGTCGCGCACGGCGTCCGCATCCCAGACGCTGCTGTTCAACAGCCGCTGGAAGCCGTCAGGAGTGCGGTGACCCGCCCATTCCGCGAGTTGCCAGCCGTTCTTGCGTGTCGCACGCCCCAGCAGACCGCGGACGTAGTCCCGCATCCGCCACCGCAGATCTGCCCGAGCGAACCTTCCCGCCAACCGAGTAAACGCCGACTCCAACTCAGCTGCCCAGAAAGCGACTTCAGTCATCCCCTCCATACCAGGACAACGACAACCGCCAGCTCAAGACACGAACCGCTGCTGGAGTACTAGTCGGCGCTCAGGCCCACCAGACGCGAAATCTGGTGGGCAGCAGTCTGAGATGGTCCAGTTCGGCGGCCAGTTCAGGGGCTGAGACCTCAAGGCGCTCGCCATCGATCAGCGGGGCAGAGCTGTAGATCTTGCGCAGCGCGTAGTCCCAGGCCGACGGGTCATCGGGAACTCCACCAGATACGACCTTCAACCGGTGCAGTTCGTATCGCAGCATGGTGCCCTCGGCACGTGTGGCTTCGAGAGAGTCGAAGGCGGACCACAGTTGCGGATCAGTCATCCGGGCCAGCCGGTATGGATCGGCTGCCCCGCCGTCGAGCAGTCGGCAGACCAGCCGTCGCACGACGGAGACTGGGCCCACGTTGTCCCACGAGGTGTGCAGTCGTGCTTCTGCGCAGACGAGGTCGACAAGCGTTCCTGCCGTTTCGCGATCGGTTGAGACCGCAGCGTCCTTGATTTCGAGCCGATCCAGCAGAACGGCCGGATCGGCGTTGAGCCGCCCAGAAAACCGCCCGCTGCGGACGTAGGAGTCAAGGTGGTCGAGGTTGAGCAGGCTGGAGTGACTGCTCAGCGGGGAGGCGGACCGTTTGTCCAGTGTGGTTACGACCGCATCAGTGCTGATGCCGTGCCTTGCGAGTACAGCGCGGACCGGGTCGGCCTGGAGCAGATCGGTGCCAATGGCGTGGTGGTTGAGGTCGGCGACGCCTTCGAAAGTGTGGCTGAGCGGCAGATGGCCGATGTCGTGCACCAGCGCCGCGACCCGCAGCACCTGGTCGTCGCGGCGGAAATGCGAGACCAGGGCCAGGACCCCCAGGCTGTGCTCAAGCCTTGAGTACGACTGCAGGGTGCTGATCGTCGAGGCCCCGCCGTGCGCTATGAAGTGCAGGCGCCGCAGCGGCTCACTGCGCAGTAGGTCGACTTCCACCGGGGTGAGATGGACGGAGATGCGCCAGAGCGGATCAGTGAACACCTCGCACAGGCCCACCACATTGGTCGGCACGGACCCTACGGCGACTGCCCCGCGGTCTTCCCCTAAGACTTGATCATTCCGGCTACTCATCGGGGCACCTTAATCCGCGGGCCCTGGCCATGCAGGTGAGATTTTCCATCCCCGCCTGCGATGGCCACAAGCAGCGAGACACCCCGAAGACCAGCGTCTCACCACATCTGTCCAACCCCAGGTCAGCGCCTTACCTCAGGCCACGATCCCGGAGACGGGTCACTCGACGCGCTGATCGCGCGACTGCCGAAGAAGTCGGCGCGGGAGACGTACGAGGAGCTCGACGCCGCGCGCCGCACCACCGCTTCCCTGCTAGCCGCTGCCTGTCTGGCCTTGGCCGGGTGCTCGTCTGGCGGGGAGCCAGAGAAGAAGACCGTCACCGTCACGGCAACCACCAGGCCCACCACGCCCGCCGCGACACCCGCGCTCAGCCGGGCCGATACCAAGCGCCAATGCAGCGCCGCGGTCGCCGAGGCGGCCCCGGGGTGGGATGACTGGAACTTCGACCCCGGCGGTTGGGCGGACGATCCGGGGACACCGGCTGTATGCCGGGGGTTGACGGATGAGGATGATCCGACCCGGGGGAACCGGGATTTCATGGGGGCGCTGCTTGACGGTTTGGGAATGGCGAATGATCCGCGTGCAGGATCGTAGGGCGGCAGTTCGGATGTGAAGAGGCCCCGCTCCGGGTTGGTCCGTCCGGGCGGGGCCTTCGTCATGCAGCGGGCGTGGCGACCGCGGTGGCGATGGCGCGGCGCGCCGAGTCGGCGGCCCTCTTAACACCGTTCGCCTCGATCACCTCAGCGACGGCAACGAGCAGCGCCCGCGACACCAACGCCCGACGTTCCCCGGCGGCGGCTTCTGTCCTGCCGCACAGCAGCGGGCCCGCTCCCAGCGTCGCCACCGACCCGGGAGCGGGCCCTTCGCGCGCCTGGCCCGAACTCCGCCGAACGCCCATCACAACTCAGCCACAGCCGTACCAAAGTGCCCGCGCAGACGCCATGATCACGTTCATGAAGCGAACCCTCACCAGCACGGCAGCCACCGCCCTCCTCCTCGCCGCCCTCGCAGCCTGCAGCAACAGCAAAGCGGACACCAGCGAGCCGGCCGCCAGCCCTGACACCGCGAAGCACGCAACGCCCGCGAGTAAGCCGCTGACAGCGAGCGCCGCGTTCGACAAGATCTCCACCAGCGTGCAGACGGCAAAGCAGAACGGCACCGTCACTGCCGCCAACGACCCGAACCACCTCCTCGGCCGGCCGAACCAGTACACGTCGAAGGTGACTTTCTCGGACTCGCGGATCGCAGCGGCCGATGTCAGCGGCACGGAGAAGGGCGACGTTGAACGCGGTGGCGCCATCGAGGTGTTCGGGAATGGGGCGGGGGCGAAGGCACGCGCAAAGTACATCCAGACCATCGTGAAAGGCATGCCTGCGCTCACCGAGTACGACTACGTCCGCGGGACGGTCCTCGTCCGGGTTTCGCACTATCTGACCCCGTCGCAGGCTGACGAGTACAAGGCCGCCGTCAACGGCCTTGGCTGAGAGGCTGCTGGCCGTGAGCAGAACGGACGCGCACCGTGGCCACACCCGCAGAGGCAGCACTGAAGGACTACCCGATGCCGGTGTGGGACTCCTCCGAAGAGGGCCTGTGCTGCAAGTGCTACGCCAAGTGGACGCGCTACGGCATCGGCGCCAACCCGCTGTGCCGCTCCTGCTTCCCGGAGGTCGCAGCCAGGTGGGGGCCGGGAGTGCGACAGAAGGGCTACAACGCCTGAGTGGCGCGGGCACTACATGATCCCTTTTCTGCTACACGGTCGGGACGCGCTCGACCCATTCGTGATCGAGGATGGCGTGCACTACCGAGTCGCGCCACTGACCGGCCTTGAGGACGTGCTCTCTAATGGTGCCCTCTTCGACCATGCCCGCCGCTTGCATCGTCTTGGCGGAGGCTTCGTTGAGGGGTGAGCGCGCGCCCCACAGGCGGTGGAGATCCAGCTCGTCGAATCCCAGGCTCAGGAGGAGCCGTACGGTCTCGAGGCCGTATCCGCGGCCCCAGGAGGCCGGACGCAGCGCGAAGCCCAGAGTGGCCGCGCGCTGCTGGTGCGGGTCCAGGGCCAGCCGCCCGAACCCGATCACCTCGTCCGAGGCGCGTTCGACGACAGCGAGCGCGTATTCACTGCGAGGCTGCGCCGTAGCGGAAGCGATGGACCGGGCGACGATGTCACCCACTTCGTCCCGCGTGCGCGGCTCGAACGACAAGTGCTCTGTCGCCGCCGAACTGCCGTAGATGGCGAGCACCGCGTCCACGTCATCAAGGTCGAGTTCGCGTAGGACGAGGCGGGGACTTGAGGACTTGACCGGGTACATGCTGCGGACCCTATCCCGCCGTCAGTGCGGGCCGGTCCACCGGGAAGACGTCGATCTCCGCGCACAGGTCGCGGGCGGTCGTGCCGGTTACAGCGGGGCTCTGGGCCAGAGCCTCACGCACGCGCATCGCGGACACGATGATCCCGTTGTTGCGGTGTGTATGAGGCAGGTCGAGGACCGGCCGGAGAGCTTCCGCGGTTCCGTCCGCGTCACCGCCGTTCAGGCGGACGATCGCCAGGTCGCACTGTGCGCCGGCGAGATCACCGAACGCCCAGTCCGGGGAGGTGCGGTCGCTGAACGCCGCGACAGCCGCCTCCGCCTGCGTGGCGAGTTCCGCACTTCCGCGGCCAAGGAGCGCCTCGGATTCCACCGTGTAGTAGAGCTGCTTCGCCGGTGAGTAGGTGAACAGGCCGCCAAGCGCATCGAGGCCATCGGGGGTGACATGGTCGCGCTGTTCAGTGGCACGCCGGTTGAGCTCGCTGACTGTTTCGGCATCGCCGAGGACGGCGGCCGCACGCGCCTGCAGGCCCAGCAGCCACAGCCCCACTGTGCCGCGGTCGGGGCTGGTTAGCGCCGCGCCCTTTCTGGCGAAGTGGTACGCGTCATCGGGCTTGTGCGCCCAGTACGAGATGAGCGACTTGAGTCCGTCGGTCAGTGCGATGAGGCCGTCGTGCTCGGCATCACGGGCACAGGCCTGCGCGACCCGGGTCATGGTCATCGCCTGGAAGGGGGACTGCATGTCGTTGAAGCCCTTGGCGACCATGAAAGCCAGCACGGCGCCCTTGTAGTTCAGGTCTCGCAGTTGCGATGGCTTCAGCCGACCGCCCTCGAGGAGACGGAAGACCTGTTCCTGGGTAGCGAGCAGGTCGTTCCAGATTACGGAGAGGGGTTCGCGTGGATATGCGAGGACGAGGCGGGTGACCTCGTCGTCGAGCAGGCCAAGGGTGTCTTCGCCCACCGTTCCACGGTCCTTTCCCATGAGGAATTCCTTCGCGCGTTGCACAGCCATCGCGCCAGTCCTTTGCATCTCGAGCAGGCCCGCGTCGGCTACGCCGCGGGAATCGTCTAGTGACCTGCCGGACGGAGGGATGTAGTCGGGGCCGGCATCAGCGGGCACCTCGGACCACAGGGTCTCGATGCGGTACCCAGTCATCTCTTCGACGACGTTCCGGAACGCCCGTTGGGGCTTCCGGTCCCGGTATAACCATCCGTCCACAGTCTTGAGAGCCGGGTCCCCGTTGGGGTCACCGAGTCTCTTGGCGGTCTTCTGATAGAGCGCCAGGAGGCCCTCCGGTGTGCGTACGCCGAGCTGCTCGAGCCTGAGCCTGAAGAACAACACGGTGTCCGCCTCTCGCTGTCATGTCCGGCATGTCACTGTGCTGACGGCAAAAACCGTCCTCCATCAAGTTGCCCTCTGCAGACGCTACTTACCAGTCCGCAGAAAGTCCGCGGAGCTTCAGCGGTCGGTCAGCGGTTGACCGTCAGTTTGCGAAGCCACTTAGCGGCGGCTTTGGGGCTAGCTCCGTCCTCTTGGCGTTGCCACGCTCGTACCAGCTCTTAGCAGAGCGTGTCCGAACGAGCACAGCTGCAATCCGGGAGTCCCCGTGAGCCAGAGCACCGCGTCCCACACGTTCCTTGAGGTCGTTAGCCCCAACGAGGAGCTGAGGTTCATGTGGGAGGACTGGATGATGGCCGAGCAGTTCATCGGCCCTAATACCCGTCTCCGCATCCGTCCACGCCTCACCGCAGCCCGCTGGAGCGGAAACATCGATGCCGCTGCACGCGTCGGCGCCATGCTCACGGACAACGCTGTCCGGCACGGTCGACCGCTCTACGGCAATCGCGTGTGGTTACGGCTGATGTGCCTGAAGAAGACCGACGACCTGATCGTTGAAGTCGACGACGCCCGCCCCGACTTCCCCCGGTTCGATGAGGCGGCGTCCACGCCGGTCGAAGGTGGGAAGCCCACCGGACTGTGTTGGGTTCAGCACTACCGCGGACGCCTTGCGTGGCAGGTCAAACGAGATACCGAGGGCCAGGTCATCGGGAAGACCGTCCAGGTCGTGCTCCCTGAGCGCTGGTCGGTGGACGCGGCGGACTAGCGTCCGCCCGCCCCTGACGCCGCACGCGGCCCAGCATCACTACTACCCCCCACCCTCAACGACGAGGCCTTCCATGCCCGATCCGTTAGCCACCCGTGCCGCCTTCCCCCGCGGTGGAGAGCGAGCAGCAACCCCCGATGGCATGCCCCTGATCGTCAGTCCCGTCGGCGCCGATTCCGATCTGCGGGACGCTCTCGAAGACCTGAAACTGGGGCGCCACTCGGCCACCCGTGACCTGTTGTCCCGGACGGGTTCGCACTGGGCCTTACGTACGAGCCGCAGCCAGCTCCTCGCCGCCGGCGCGGGGGAGGCCGGTGTCTTCAAGGCCTGGCGGGATGAGGAGCCGGACAGTCCGCATGCCTGCATGATGTGGGCGCGGGCCCTGACCCGGGCGGCAGTGGAGGCCTACCGCAAGAGCGAGCGCCAGGAGGTAGTGGGGCGCGCCGCGGCCCTGGCGCAGCAGGAGTGGCGGAGGCTGGACCATCTGTGGCCGGAGTGTCCGGTGCGGTGGATCGGCCGCCTGTATCTCGCCCAACTCCCGTACCACGCAAACTACTTCGACCCTTATGCGCAGCGGCGCCGGGTTCCGTGGGATCAGCTGGACGATCCGGCGATGCACTACCGGGGGCCGTGGCCGCTGCTGGACGAGGTCAACTGGCTCCACCCCGGTAACCGGGAGGGCCATCACCGCATGCGGGAGTACTTCCTGCACCGCGGCGGCGGGGCAGCGGCCGCCATGCAGTTCTCGGCCTGGCTCGTGTCCGGCAGGCTGTCGAATCCTGATCTGCTCATGCTGCCGGTGTACTCGCTGCTGGACCTCTACCGGGAGCGGCACGGCGACGGCCGGGGCGGAGCGCTGCAGTTCTGGCAGACCGCGCAGGTGCGGCACTTCGCCTGCCGGGCCTACGACGAATGGTTCGCGCCTCTTCCGGCCACCGAATACCCGTGGCTGTCGATCTTTGATCTGGGCCATCTGGCGCATGCCCTGGTGGCCTGCGGAGAGGACGAGCGGGCCGCGTGGGTGTTCAAGGCGATGGGCCCCTACGCCATGCCGCAGCCCTGGAAAGACGTCAACGCCAGCCTCGGCCGCTCCCGGGACTGGACCGACGCATTCCTGCGCATCCGCTCGTCTCTCCTGCGATAGCAGCGCCGTGGCGAACAGCCGGGCACCGCCAGGTCGCCAACGCGCCCCCGGCCCATCCGTCTCCCCCTGCTCACCTGAAAGTGGATCTCTGGTGTCTCACAGAAGCGCTGCCATGACTGCACCAGCCAGCGACGATGACGTCCTGGCCGCCCTCGGGATCAAACCCGAGCTCTCCAGAAAGATGGGCGTTTTCGGTAATTTCGCGATCAGCTTCTCGGTCATCTGCATCCTGGCCGGCGGCATGAGCTTGTTCGGGTTCGGCCTGGGCCACGGCGGCCCGGTGGTCATGCTCGGCACGTGGATCGTCATCGGCTTCATGACGCTGCTGGTCGGCCTGTCCCTGGCCGATGTCGTCTCTGCCTACCCCACCAGCGGCGGCCCGTACTTCATGGCCGACAAGCTCGGCGGGGCCGGCTGGGGCTGGGTGACCGGGTGGCTGAACTTGCTCGGCCTGCTCGGTGCGATCGCCGGTATCGACTACGGGGCCGCCACCTTCGTCGGAGCCTTCGCGCAGATGCAGTGGGGCATCACCCCCACGGACGGCACCACCATGACCATCTTCGGTTGCATCCTGCTGGTGCACGGGCTGCTGAACTCGGCGGGGGTGCGCCTGGTCACCGTGCTGAACTCGATATCCGTGTGGTGGCAGCTGGGCGGCGTCGCCGTCATCGTCGGCGCCCTCACCATCACTCCGGCCCAGCATCAGTCGGTGAGCTTCGTGTTCACGCACTTCCACAACGACACCGGCTTCTCCAGCTCCTTCTACGTGCTTCTCATTGGCTCGTTGCTGGCCGGGTACACGTTCTGCGGCTACGACGCCTCCGCCCACGTTGCCGAGGAGACCAACGACGCCCAGACCTCCGCACCCAAGGGCATCGTCCGCGCCATCTGGGTCTCCTGGGCGGCCGGGTTCGTGCTCCTGGCCGGGCTGCTGTTCGCCATGCAGGACTACACGGCCACGCAGAACTCCGCGACCGGGGTGCCGCCCGCGCAGATCTTCCTCGACGTCCTCGGCGCGAGCGGCGCCAAGGCGCTGCTCCTGGTCGTCATCGTCGCGATGCTGTTCTGCGGCAACGCGGAGGTCGCCGCGGCCAGCCGCATGGTCTACGCCTTCTCCCGCAGCCGAGCCCTGCCCGGCTGGCAGAACTGGCGGATCGTCAACGACCGTACGAAGACCCCCACAAGGGCGGTGTGGTTCGTCATCCTCGTGCCGTTCGTGCTTGCCCTGCCGGCCCTGTGGTCGCCCGCCGCCTACGGCGCGATCACCGCGATCAACGCGGTCGGCATGACGCCGGCCTACGGCATCCCCGTTCTCCTCGCCCTGCGCAAGGGCCGCGACTACCGGCCCGGCCCGTGGAGCCTGGGCCGCTGGCGACGGCCCATCGGGTACGTCGCGGTCGTCTACGTCGTGGGCATCACCCTCGTGTTCTGCCTGCCGCAGTCCTCGCCGATCACCACGGAGTCCTTCAACTACGCCGGGGTGACCCTGCTGGCCGCGCTGCTGCTGGCCTGGGCCACCTGGCTGACCCGCGGCAAGCAGCAGTACCAGCTCACCGCCGCCCACACCGCCCGGCCCGGCGAAGCCATGATCAGCGAGGGCTTCTGAGATGAACGCAGAGACCAACTCCACGACGCCCTGGCCCGCAGGACCAGTGAACCGAGAGGCGCTTCAGCGTTTGCTGCAGGACAGGGACGTCACCGACATCATGCTGGCCGTGCCGGACCTCCAGGGGCGGCTCCTGGGCAAGACGTTCAACGCCCCGGTGTTCCTGGAACGGATGACCGACGGGGCGGAGATGTGCTCCTACGTCCTGGCGACCGACGTCGACATGACCCCTCTCGACGGCTTCGACTTCACCGGCTGGGAGCAGGGGTTCGGTGACTTCCTCGTCACCCCGGACCTGGACAACGTGCGGATGCTGCCGTACCGGCCCGGTACCGCCCTGGTGTTCGGTACGCCGGTCCACGACGACGGCACACCCGTCGAGGTGGCGCCCCGCCGCATGCTGGAAACCCAGATCGAGCGGCTCCACGAACTGGGCTACGTGGTGAAGGCGGGGGTCGAGAGCGAGTTCGTGCTCTACACGGACGGGCCATCAGGCCGGACACCGGTGTGGGGCGAGAACCTCGACTACGGCCTTCAGCATCCGCCAAAAGTCAGCGACATCTTTCGCCACTTGGCCGATGGGATGCGCGACGTCGGCCTCGTACACGAGGCGATCAAAACGGAAAGCGCAGCCGGCCAGACCGAGGTGACGTTCGCCTACGGTGAGGCGCTGAAAGCCTGCGACGACTACGCGGTCTTCCGTCACCTCATCCGCGACATCGCCGGACGGCACAGCATGGTCCCCGTGTTCATGGCCGCCCCCGAGACCGGTGTCGGCAGCGGACTGCACCTGCACGTGTCGCTGTGGACCGAGCGCGACGAGCCGGGATTCGCCCACCACCGGGGACAAGAGCTGCCGCCGCTGATGCTGCGGGCCGTTGCGGGACTGCTCTCCGCGCTTCCGCACATGGCCCCGCTGTATGCGCCCACCCCCAACTCCTACAAGCGCTACCAGCCGCACTCCTTCGCCCCCACCCGCTACAGCTGGGGATTCGATCACCGCGGCTGCGCGATCCGCGTCACCGGCCACGGCAACGGCACCCACCTGGAGGTCCGTCTCGCCGGCGCCGACGCCAACGCCTACCTCGCCCTGGCCGCCTACCTCGCCGCGATGGCCCACGGCCTCGAGGAGGAACTGTCGCCGCGGCCGGCCTGCGACGGCGACGCCTACCAGGACCGCAACTCCGTCCCCCTCTACGCCGATCTCGCCGAGGCGCTCCAGCACTTCGAGCACAGCACCATCGCCCAGTGCCTGCTCGGCAAGGACGTCGTGCTGCACTACGCCCACGCAGCCCGGGCCGAGCTCGCCTGGTACCGCACACACGTCACGGACATGGAGCGGCAGCGCGGCACCCGCTGAGACTCCCTGCCGCCGGGTGTAACTCCCCCCTCGGCGGCAGGGGCAAGATCCTCGTTCTCCGATCGGACGGTGGTCGGGGAACGAGGGCCAGACCCTGCGCCTGTGCAGCGTAGGGATCAGACCATGCGCCACCAACTCGAGGAGGCACGAATCGTGACTGAGACCCAGCAGCGCGCACTCATAGACGCGCGGGGCCGCCTGATCAGCTCCGAGATGAGGGAGACCCTCGTCGCCAACATGTGCGACAAGTTCCCTCAACTGACCGAGGAGAAGGCGGACCGCGGGGTCGGCCAGATGCTCGCCTTCCTGGCGGCCTGCGACTACAGCGGCAGGCCGCTCAGCCCCTCGCCACTGGTGGACGACTTCTGGCACGCATTCCTGCTCCACACCAAGGCCTACCGGGAGTTCTGCCAGGAGAACTTCAGCAGGTTCCTCGATCACCAGCCCGGCTTCCTCGACCGTGAGGAGCACGGGGGCGGCAAGGCACTCCGGGCCCGGACCGTGGACGCGATCACTCTCGCGGGGTACGAGATCGACATGGAGTTCTGGCCCGCGCTGGATCTCGCGGAATGCTCGCAATGCCACGCCAACTGCTCGGACAGCCCGAACCATCCCCCGAGCCGTTCGTAACGGCTCTGCACGCCCCTCCGGCCTGTGCCACGCTGTGGCAAGGCCGGAGGCCTTCTATCCTCGATCAACGCAGGAGACCGTGGGTGCATCGCATCGAATGGCATGATCTACCGGCAGCGGCCAGGGCCGCCGTGGAGCGCCACACGGGCCCGGTCGAACGGGCCGAGACCGCGCCGCATGGCGTCATGTCCCGGCTCGCCTGCACCATCTACACGCGAGCGGGCCAAGCATTCGTCAAGGGTGTTCCCGAGGACGACCCACAGGCCTGGGTGTACCGGCACGAGGCGCAGGTGACGCGGATCGCGCCCCGCGCGCCCCGCGTGTTGTGGGACGTCGACTCTGGCGGATGGCGGCTGTACGGGTACGAGTATGTGCAGGGCCGTTACCCGAACCTGGCCCCAGGGTCTGACGATCTCCCGCCACTGGTGGATACGCTCACCGTCCTGTCCGAGGCGGCTTGGCCCGAGACGAAGCGCAAGAAGCCGCTGCACGAACGATGGGCGGGGTTCCTACCCGACGATGTGCCCGCCGGGATGCAAGGGCGGGTTCTGGCGCACACGGACATGTCACCGCACAACATGCTCGTCACCCTCGGCGGCGAACTGCTGCTGCTGGACTGGGCTCTCGCCTGCCCCGCCCCGACATGGGCTGACACGGCCCTCACCATTCCCCGGCTCATCTCGGCGGGCCACACTCCCGCCCAGGGCGAGGAGATCGCGCGACTGGTTCCCGCCTACAGCGCGGCAGACGGGGATACCGTCACCATCTTCGCGCGCACCATCTTCGCCGCATGGCAGGAGTGGGAGCACACGCGGCCACTTCCTCACCGGGCAATCCTCACCGACGCGGCCCGGAAGTGGGCAGGGTGGCGTGAGTCCAGCTCAACCGTCCGCACTCGCTGAACTCCCATCCAATACCCCGGCGACCTGGGGATGCCAATCGAGCGAGCCTCGTCCGCCTGCTCCTTTACAAGCCTCCTGGAGCGCATCCGTGCCGACGCACCGCCTGACCGAAGTCCCCGTCGACGCGCTCAAAGAGATCGAGTCCCTCGCCGGGCCCGTGCTGGACATCGAGATGTTGTCGGCTGGCCACAACAGTGAGATCGCTGCCCGCTCGCACTTCACCGAGGGCACGGCCTTCGTGAAGGGACTCAGACAAGACCATCCCCGCGTGTGGACGCAGCAGCGCGAGGCCGATATCAACCCGCACACCTACGGCTTCGCCCCGGCCATGCGTGGCACATCCAGAAGCAGCAGCGACTGGCCGGATGGGGTAAGCCCGGCATATGACTCGCCGTGCTTCCTCGTGAGGACGGCGAGGGGCTCGGGCCCTTGCTCCGTAAGCAGGCCACCGGAGCCGCCGAGCGAGTCCGGCACCCTCGCACTGCCATGATGCGCCGGACTGGTGGGGCGGGCCCGACGGAGCTGCTGTCTGGCCCGCCGTCTTTTTTGATGCCCAGTAGGTGTACACCGCGCCGAATGAGCCAAGATTCCTCCGCGCGCCGACAACCGGTCGCCCACCCTCATCCTCGTGTCCACCAGCACGCTCGGGCGTTTCGTGCTCGGTCGCGGACCGCACGTGTGCCCGGGCGCTCCGTCGGCCCGGCGCGACGTGGGCATCGCCGTGTCCTACTGGCTGGAACGGTTTCCCGATGCCCGGCTAGTGCTGTGACCGCATAGACACCTCAGGCGTCTAGGCCGTCAAGGGGCACAGGGGCGTGGTGCGCTCCGGTCGAACAAGCCTGTGGTCAGACGCTGGCGAAGGCGGACAGGAGTGTGTCCGTGCGGAGCCGAAGCTCAGGTGTTTCGGCTCCTGTGACGCTGACGGTCACTTCCTGGCCGCCGACGGATTGAGCGAGGGTGACCTTCAAGGTCGCGTTCGTGCCAACCAGGGGATACGAGTACCAGCTGTCGGGTGCTTCGTCGTCGGTGTCCTGGACGCCGGCTTCGATGGTTTCCCAGTCGGTTTCGTCCAAGGCGTATCCGGCGTAGCGGGACAGCAACTCGAGGAAGGCACGCAGGTTGCGGCCCCAGATCCATCCGGCGATCGGCTCGGTCACGCGTCTCCCGTCTCTGCGAGAGGGACAGCATGGCAGACGCGGTCCGCCGTCAGGCTGCGGCGGTGACCTGGAGGGGGAAGGCGGTGTGTTCGTGGAACAGCTTGCGGTGCTGGAGGCAGTGGTAGAGCTGTCCGAGCATGCGGTTGAAGAGGTTCCTCTGGGCGGCGGCGTGCCAGTCTCCGTGGCCGTCGCGGCGCCTTCGGTAGTGGGCCTTGGCGCCTGGTGAGGCGGTGATGGCCGAACAGGCCCAGAGGTAGCCGGCGTGGTTGAGACGGTCGTTTTTCACCCACCGGCGGGTGATGCTCGGCTTCTTGCCGGAGGCCCGAGTGATGGGTGAGGCGCCGGCATACGCCTTCAGGCCGCGGGCATCGGCGAAGCGGGTGCGGTCGTCTCCGATCTCGGCGAACAGCCGGGCACCGAGCTGGATACCGAGCCCGGGGAAGCTGAGGATGATCTCAGCGTCCGGGTGCTGAGGAAAAACTCCTCGCCGATCCAGTGCTGATGATGCGTGGAGATCGGCGCAAGGTGACACCTTCGTGATCCATACTCTGTGGCGGCAGCTTCGGGGAGGGCATGTCCTTGCAGCACAGCAGTGGGATTACACGAGCAGTCGGGCGAGCAGCGGTCGTTGTCGTTGCCGCTGTCCTGATGAGCAGTTGTTCGTCGGACGATCCAGCGCAGGCCAAGGAGCGACAACGGGATTACTGCACCAAGCTGGGGTCCTGGCAGGACACGGCGCACGCCACGACAACCGGCGAGCCAGACGCCGATGCCGGTGACGGACAGAGTGTCCAGTCGCCCGAGTTCGACAACACCGAATCGGCAGGGCATGCGGTCATTGAGGCCTCGAAAAGGCTTGACCGGGCGGGCCTGGAACACGGTGGCACCGACATCCTCGATGACACCGTCAACGCGGTCGGCGGCGACATCGGGGCTGAGGGTCGTGCAGTGTCTTACTGCGACAGCTCAGGCTTCGAGACCTTGGTCAGTTCGGCTGGCTAGTGCTGTGAGCGCATGGGGTTCGCCGGGTCGTTCAGGCCGCGGCGGCGAGGGAGCGTCCGCCCCAGCGGATGCCCTTCTCGCTGCGGATGCGGGCGCGTTCCTTGCGTTCGGCGGCCAGGACGCCCGGGTGGCGGGCGTTGGCGTTGCGCCAGCGCAGGTAGGCGTGCAGGGCCCGGGTCTGCACGCTGTGGTTACGGTGGTGGGAGTTGGCGATCGTGAACTGCCGCAGAGGCCCGAAATGGGCTTCGATCGGGTTGGCCCAGGAGGCGTAGGTCGGGGTGAAGCACAGCTCGACGCGGTTCTTCTTCGCCCAGCGACGGATCTTGTCGCCCTTGTGGGCGGACAGATTGTCCAGGATGACATAGATCGGGGCGCCGTCCGGGCGCGCGGCCCGGATCGACCTCAGTGCGGCCAGGGTGTTCACCGCACCCTTCTTACGGCGGTTGACACCCCACAGCCGGTCGTCGCCGACGGAGTAGCAGCCGTGGAAGTACCGCACCCCGTGTGTGCGGTGATAGGTCGCGGGATGGCGCTCGGGGTGACCGGCGGGAGCCCAGCCGGCTCCGGCGGTGGGGCGGATGCCGAGCGGCCCGAACTCGTCGAACGCGAACACGCGGTCCGGGAAGCCTTCCAGCACCTCCTCGATGCGGTCCAGCTTGGCGTCACGCTCGGGGTCGGGCGTCTCCTTCCAGGTTTTGGTGCGCTGGAAGGTGACGCCGCGGCGGGCGAGCAGGCACCGTAATGCCTCGCGGCCGACCCGGATCACACGGCCGTGCACTTTCCGCAGGTAGGCGGCGAGTTTGCGGATGGACCAGCGGGTGAAGGGCTGGCCGAGCTTGGTCGGGCGGGTGGTGGCCGTCTGGACGACGAAGTCCTCGTCGTCAGGACTGAGCAGGCGGGGACGGCCTCCCGCCCAGCGAGTGTCCAGGCAGGCCAGGCCGATCTCGTTGAACCGATGGATCACGTCGCGGACGGTGTCCTCGTCGGCCTGGACCAGCTTGGCGATCACCGGGACCCGGTTTCCGCCAGCCGAGGCCAGGAGCATCATCGCGCGCCGGTATCGCACCGAGCTGGTGCTGCCCCGGCGCACGATCTGCTGCAGCTTCTGCCCCTCCTGGTCGGTCAACCTGCGCACACGGACAGGCTCAGCCACCACACCCCCAACGGTCCGATCGCACGTCTCCGGACATCCAACCGCTGGAACCGCCGATCCGGCGAACCTTCCCGGTCAGAGCACTAGCGGTCGATGCCGCATGGCTGCCCCAGCCGCACTCCTTCATCGCCAATGGGTTCACGAAGGTCCCCGTCCGGCTGGGCTGACGCACCGCGGGGCGTGAAGGGAGCGTCGATCGTGACCGTCCACTCGCGCCCTGCCGTTCAGCCTGCGGCAGTGGGCTTGGGTGCGGAACCCCGTTTCTCCTTCAAGTGCTCCTGGAGGGAGGTGTAATAGGCGTCAGCGTGCTGGGAGGTGTGGATCAACTCATGGCCGCGTCCGATGGAGACCTGGAGTTTTGCCGTCGTCTCCGGGGTGGCGACGGAGTTCACGATCTGCTGGTTGAGCCGGTCGACTGCGACGGCCAGCTCGTCGTAATTCTCCCTGAAGCGCAGGTCCAGGCCGACCCACGCGTCGACCCACAGCGCTGCCCAGTCGGCGGGCTCCACGCCCGGCTGCAGTTCTCCCAGATCTCGGGCCTGTGTCATCAGCTCGGCAATCAACGGGGTGTAGGTCCGCCAGAGGTATCCGAAGAATGCCTTGCCCTGTTCGGTGGCCAGCCGGTTCGCGGCTTTGATCACTGTGACGTGGGGTGTCAGCACCGCCAGGAGGATCGATGCGTCGACGACGCCCTGCAAACGGGGAGAGGTCGGCGTGATCGAATCCATGATCAGTGACTCTTGGACCACGGTGTAGGCAAGCTCGTCCTTGTCCTTCCACAGGTTGTACAAGGAGCCACGGGAGAGACTGCCGGCCCGCTCCAGGATCTGGTCAACGGTCGTCTGGGCGAAGCCCTGCTCGGCGAACAACTCGGCGGCAGCTTTGAAGATCGCGTCGTACTTCGCCCGAGCTCGAGCCTGAACTGGCTGCCGTGCCACCGTGCCTCCTGATATACAAACCGGTTACTGCCCAGCGCCGGACCCCAAGGGCCCGGACCGACGCAGGACCACTCACGGCGAGTGCTGGTCTTCTGCGCGCGGACAGTAAGCGATGAGGTTAGTCGCATCATCACTGCGCCCACTACGCCGACGTTGATTCTCTTGCACCGCACATGGTTGAGTCCCTGTAGCCAAACCAGGTGCCCGACCTTGTTTTGCGGGCGGGTGGCGGACGTCGTGGGGAACGCACGAGTTCCAGAGGTGTGTGGCCCGGACCTCCCTCGGCCGCGAGGCCCGTGCGCCGCACATCTGGATGGCTGGCAGGGACATGCCTTTCCTGTTGTCGCGGGAGTACCACGCCCCGGCCCTCGGTACTGGCTCTGGCGACCGCCTGGCCGGCTGGCGGCGGGCCCCGGCATCCCGGGTCGGGGGCCGCTTGCCGGGCCGGCTGAGCGCCGGACCCTGCGGCGGACAAGCCGCGGATCACGCGCGAACGCTGCGCGTGCTGTCTGCGGAAATCAGGAAGTCGAACAGTGTTTGACAGGAGGATCGATATGGCCGACGTGTGGGTGGCGACCAACCTGGCGGACAACCGCGACACGGTGTACGCGTTGATCCACGCCGACGATATGCGGCACCAGCGACTCGTCGGTGACCGCCCGCGTCTGCTGGCCAGGGGCCCCGCGTCGAGGTGGCGCTCGTCGACAGCCCCGAGCCGCCAATCTGCCTGGCCGGGGTGATGACCGGTGCCGGTACGCCGCCGTTGCCGGAGCACTTCCACCGTGCACTCGTGCGCGAGCTGGACGCTGCCCGCCTCCAGGTGTCCAAGGACGGCTGTTCGGTGATTGTGCGCCCGGTCCTGGACAGCGGCGGATGGCGTTGGCGAACGGAGGTCTGCGGTGGCGCGATGAAGGAGGACAGCAGCAGCCAGTAGGCGTGCGAACCGCTTTCGCGGTCGTCCCAGTGGTCGCCCACCGCGGAATGCGAGTCCCAGCGCTCGTTTGGCCACTGGCCGCGGCTACGAGCAGGGCCTTCCCGGTCGGTTCCCTCCTATGCCCGCTCAGGACGACTGGTTCGTTCGCGAGAGGCGTCGAAGCGATCCCTGTGAAGGCCACGAGATCACGCTCACAAGTCTTTGACGATCTTCGACGAAGGGACCCGAGACGGCCGATCCCGGAACGGGGGAGGGGAAAGCTCTTCCGTTGTGCAACTCGAATAGTCAGGGGGGGAGCGGAGGTGCCTGCAGGGCGAGGCGAGATTCCCCGGCTGACTCGGGCACAGGGGGTTCTCATCGGTGTGGTGGTCACCGGAGCGGTCGTTATCGCTGGTATCGGCTTCGCAGGCTCGTACGCGGCGGTCCGGGAACTGGCGGTGAAGAAGGGCTTCGGGACGTTCGCCTACGTCTTCCCAATCGGGATCGACGCGGGCATCTGTGTGCTGCTCGCCCTGGACCTCTTGCTCACCTGGATCCGCATCACCTTCCCCCTCCTGCGGCAGACGGCTTGGCTCCTGACGGCAGCGACGATCGCCTTCAACGGTGCGGCCAGTTGGGGCGATCCGCTCGGCGTCGCGATGCACGCGGCGCTCCCGGTGCTGTTCGTGGTCGCCGTTGAGGCCGCTCGGCATGCGACAGGCAGGATCACCGACATCACCGCCGACACGCACATAGAGGGGGTGCGCCTCAGCCGCTGGATTCTCTCCCCGGCGCCGACGTTCCTGCTCTGGCGACGGATGAAGCTGTGGGAATTGCGCTCCTATGAGCAGGTCATCCGGCTCGAAAGGGACCGCCTGGTCTACCAGAGCAGCCTGCGCTCCCGGTTCGGCCGCGCCTGGCGGCGCAAGGCACCGGTCGAGTCCCTGATGCCGTTGCGCCTGGCCCGCTACGGTGTGCCGCTCGCCGAGACGGCTCCCGCCGGCCTGGCCGCTGCCGGAATCGACGAGCTACCGATCGCATTCACCTTCACCGCCGGACGGCCACCCGCCCACCTCCAGTCGGAGGATGCCGCGCTTGAGGCGGCGGCCGATCGGGAAGACGAGCCGGGCCAACTGCGCACTGAAGCAGGCCCACCCGAGACGCAGGACCGGCCCGCCGAGCCGGAGCCGTCCCCCACAGAGCCGGCGGAGAAGGATGCGGCCGAGGGCTTCGCCGACGCCTACCAAGCCTGGATCGCGCGCTTCCAGACCGAGCCCACCGCCGCCCAGTTCGTGTACTGGCTTCAGGAGCACGGCATTACCACCACCGCGGCCGGTGGCGTACTCACCGACGAGCAGGTGCTGCCTCTCCTGCAGGTCCTCCAGCAGCGTTATGGTCCGCCGCCCGAACCTGCCCCCGAAGGGCAGCAGACGGACGTGGCCTGGCACGACTACTTCTCCAACTCCTGGTTCATGTACGCGCAGGAGAACGGGCCTTACCCAGCCGCGAACGCCTACGAGCGCGACACCATCACCGGCCCGGGCGGGCGTCCCCTCACCGGCGAGGACCTGACGGCGTTCGCCGGCGCCTTCCAGCAGACTGAGTCCGACGAGACGGACCAGCCTGCCGACCAAGAAGCCCACGAGCCCGACGAGGACCAGGCCGGCGAGCCTGTGCCGCGCGAAGAGGAGCCCGAGGCGGACACCGGCGTGGGCGCGCAGCCGGCCAAGGACCAGCGCGGGCCCTGCGTGAACACCGCTATCGGCACCCCGCTGCCCGACGAAGAGACGGCCCTCGTCTCTGCTCAACTCACCACCGTCGACCGGTACTACCTGGCGTGGTCGCAGTTGCAGACACAGCGCGGCGATGAACTGCAATCCTCGACGCAGGAGGCCGAGCAACTGTCAGCCTTCCTGGCGCAGGAGAAGGGCATGAAGGGCCGCGGGGGAAAGCAGCCGGTCAGTCCTTCCAATCTGCGCCGCTACCTTCTGCCGTTCCGGATCTACCGCCTCTGGGCAGAGCAGCGGGCGCGCAGCGGCCCTCCATCGCTCGAAGCCATTGCGCAGGACTGCGCAGCTCAGGGGATCACTGCGCAGCACAACAAGCCCATTACCATCGCCTACCTCGCTGCACAGGTCGATGGCTTCGAACGACGCTGGCAGGCTCTCACCCACCACCATGCGCGAACCCCACCGTGAGACCTACGGCACCGGTGCAATGGCCGACCCTGCCCGCCCTCACCGGCGGCGCAATCACAAGGCGTATCTGCTCAGCCCAGTATTGCGCTGCCTCGACCTCCCGGAGGCCGACGCGCGCTGCGCGGCCCGTGCCTGTCCAGGGCGTCCGTTTTCGGCCCCCACCAGGGTGACTCCAACTGGCCCCGGTTGAGGATGATTCGTGAAGATCAGGCGTCGTGTGGTGGCCCGGAGGGCGGCTTGATCTGGGACTACCGGTGGTGGTGACGCCGTGCGTGAGCGTCGGCATGATGGCTGTGTGACGGATCGGGAATCCTTGGAAGCAGAACTCGCCTCTTTCCTGGGCGAATACGAGCGGGCCAACAACAGCCACGACATCTCGCGCGTCGTGCCGTTAATCGCGGAGGAGGCGACGTACTGGTTCTCGGACGGATCGTTTCGGCGTGTCGAGGAGATTCGGTCCGCGATCGAGAGGACGTTCGCGACGATTCTCGATGAGGTGTATGAGGTCAGGGATCTGGAGTGGCCCGTTGCCACAGTGGATGTCACCGTGTGCCGTTATCGGTTCGCCTGGACGGGCGTCGTGGGAGGTAAACCGCGCTCTGGACAGGGGCGGGCACGAACGTCATAGTGCGGCGGGACGGCGGGTGGAAGATTCTGCATGAGCATCTGAGCACGTGATCTGTGCGGGAGCAGTCACTTTGTCCGGTTGGTCTCGTTGGCTTTGGTGCGGTCCAGGCGGTAGGACTGGGTTCCGGTCTCGATGAGAGTGGCGTTGAAGGTGAGCCGGGTCGACGATCGCCGCGCAGAGCCGCGGGTCGGTGAAGGTCTTGGACCGGCCGGTGAACGCCTCGTTGGAGGCGATTTCGATGCTGTTCTCCTCCTCCAGCTCGGTCAGAACGATGACGACTCGCCGAGCACGACGCGGTCGCCTCGACCGAGATCCTTGGACCAGGCGCGCCGTGCGGGATTCGCCTGGCATCCCCTGGCATGAACGATTCGGGGAAGCCCTTGGCTGGCTGCAGCACTGGTACGCCGCGCAGTGCAACGAGGAATGGGAGCACCATTGGGGCCTGAAGATCGCTACGCTCGACGACCGCGGGCGGACCGTCACCATCGACTTGGAGGAGACGGACCTGCAAGGACACGAGTACCCCCGCCAAGACGTCAACCGCAGCCCTTATGGCTGGGTCTGGGCGTGGACTCCCGAGAAGACTTTTCACGCCAGGTGCGGCCCCGGCAACCTCACCGAAGCCCTTGCCTTGTTCCGCTCTTGGGCGACCGGCAACACTCTCTGAGTACTCCCACAGCCGCGGGAGCTCTGCGGTCAGAGCACTAATGGGCCTTGCGCAGCGCCGATCCGCTCCCGTGGAGAAGATCGTTGATGAGCTGTTCCGTCTCCGTCTCAAGACCGCAGTCCAGTGACCGGTTGACCTGTTGCACGCGGGTGATGGCAGTGTGCAGGCCGGAGCGGTTCCCGGCCGCATGCTCGATCCGCAGCCAGTCCCGATACAGCAGCTCTGCTGTGTGGTCGGCGTCGAGGCCGGTCGTGATGGCCTGCCGGGCCGCGGTGAGGTTGTGGTGCGGGCCTGGGGGCGTGCGGTAAGTGGCCACGGTGTGCGCGACGTCGATGATGCGCGTGATCATTTCCTGCTGGTACGGCTCGGCCCACGGCAGGGGCTTGCCGCCGAACGGCCGGCCTCGCACCAAAGTGAGCGCTCTCTCCAGATCGGTCAGGCCAGCCGGTCCCAGCGGCAGGGCCCGCTCGACGAGCTGAAGGAAGCGGGTCCAGTCGCAGCGCACGCCGGCGGAGAGCCGGTAGGGACTCTCGCCGGTCGTGCGGCGCGGCACGTAGGGGGCGCCGGTCGGGTCGTTCCCCAAGGAGCGACGCAGGCCCTGCATCCGGGCGTTGAGGGTGCTGAGCGACCAAGGGCTTACGGGATCCATGTCCGAACACAAGTCATCGGCACTCCGCCCGGGCCGGAAAAGCAACAGGGCCGCGAGTTGCGCCATTCTGGGGCCGTGGCCGGTGCTGTCCACGCCGGTCACCTCGACCGGGCCTAGGACCCGGATCTCCGGCGCGTGCAGGTCGTGCGCCTCGCCCTCCTGCGTCTCTGGCTTGCCTTCCTCGGTGGGCTCCTTGTGGCCGTCAGTTTTGGCAGCCCCTTTTCCAGCGGTGTCCGCGGCCGCCACAGGGTCGGGACCCGAGAGCGCTGTCCCGGTGTCTGGGTTTGGCCGGGCGCCGGCCTGAGCTGGCGTCGTGGGCAGGAGCCGAAGCCCGGAGGGATCGGAGGTGGCGGCGAGCAGAGCTGGGAACGCCTCGCCGACCACATCCCCTGCCAGCGAAGGGTTCGGGGTAGCAGGCGTCGGCGCAATGGGGTCCACTGATAGAGGAGCGTCCGGTTGCTGCACTGCGCCGGGCTCGTCCGGGACGTCCTGCCAGGGACCCTCGGCCGGGTGCGACGGTTGCCCGGACACCTTCAGCGCGGTGGTGATCTGCACATAGGCGGCGTGCTCCAGGCGCTGCACCGTGATGCCGGTGCCGGCGTAGTCGAGGTTCTGCGGCCCACTGAGTGAGGCGTTGAGGATCTCCGCGTCAGGGAAGTGTGCGGCCGCCGAACTCGCCGGGGCGACCAGAGTGACGGGAACCGTGCCGGACTTGTCGATGACATCGGCGAGCTGCCAGGCCGTGTCCGCGGCCAGAGACGACGCGCACAGCAGCAGATACGGCTGATGCCGCGTCTCGGGCATCTGGTGCGCTTCCAGTAGCCGCTCGGACAAATCGCGCAGTGCGTGGGCGGCCTGCCGCATGTGGGCGATCCGCGTAGTGGGCAGCAGCTGCGGCAGGTCCTCACCGAACCCGGTCGTCACGACCTCGACGTCACTCGCCCACGGGCTCATTCCCAGCTCCAGAGCGAGCGAGGTGCACACTTCGGAGATGTGGACCGGATTGCCGTCCAGCAGCAACGCAGGCAGCTGCGCAAGGTTGAGCAGCAGAAGTTCATCCGCTTCGGTGCTGCCGACCGTGACCAGCCCCGGATAAGGTGCCGACACCTCGCGGGCGGCCTCCTCGTCCAGGAGGACCGCATCGGGGGGCAGGATCCACCAACCGCCCCGTCCGGAGACGAAGGGCGTCTGCGCCTCCTGGGAGAAGTCCTCGGGCAGCACCTCCACCGTGCGGGCCCCGATCCGCGCGGCCCGCAGCGCCGGCATGACCGCGGCGCCTTCCTCCTGAGCCGCGCTGTGGGCCAGCGTCCGCAGCGCCACGTCCAGGCGGGCAGCTCCGCTCGGCTCGGCGGCCGCCGCCAACTGGGCCTCTGCGAGGGATGCCTCCGACGAGATAGCGATCTTCTCGCCTGGCTTGCGGCGGCGGCGCTGGAGGATCCTGCGCAGGGTGAGGGCCCCGGTGATGGCGGCGGCCAAGAGCGCGCCGGCGCCGAAAGCGGTGCGCAGGCTCAGCGGGCCGCTGGCCGGGGCTGGCACTGGGGCATCGGACGCCGTGGTAGCGGCTGCCGAGGCAGCGGAGCCGGTTGATGCAGCCGATGGCGAGGCGGCAGAGGGCGAAGCGCTGGTGCTGGGCCCTGGCGTCGCGGAGGCCGACGCAGATGGAGAGGCCTGGTCCTGCCTTCCCTCCTGGGCAGGGCGGCTCACTTCAGTGCTGGGAGCCGACGCTTGAGGCGCAGGCGCGGCGGTGTTGCTGGGAGCGGGCGCCTGTTCATCCCCTGCATCCCCGCCCGCCGTTGGTTCCCCCTCAGGCTTCTGCGTGGTTGGGGGAGTGGCCTCTTGGCTCTCCGACTCGTCACCGTGGTCCTGGTCCTGGTCTTGGCGCGGCTGGTCGGGCTGGTTGCCGGGCACAGTGACCTGCTGTCCTGCGTAGATGACATCCGGGTGGGAGATAGCGGGCAGCCCGCGCGGCTGCGGTTTGTCCCGGCTGGCCTCGAACAGGCGAGGCCACTGGTCACCGTCGCCGAGCTCTTCCTCCGCGATCTTCGACAGGTAGTCGCCGGAGTGGACCGTGACGACGCGCTCGCCCTTCTCGACGGAATCCGGGGCGCCGTCACCCAGCTGCGTACGGACGGCTCCTGCGGTGTCGGCGGCATCGGGCATCTGCAGTTGCCAGCCGGGTTGCAGAAAGCTAGTCGCGCGGAAAATGTGGCCAACGGCCATGGTTCGGCCCTCGTTCAGGTCGGCGATCTCGCGCCACCGTTCGCCGTCTCCCAACTCCCGTTCGGCGATGCCCCACAGGCTTTCCGCGGGCCGCATCTCGCGCACCGTGTACAACGACGGGCTGCTCGAGGTGCTCGCCGCGGACGCGGGGGCGTGATCGGCTTCGGCGGCCGTTGCGGCCTGCGTTGCCTGGCCGGGGGTGAGGGTTGCGGTCGTGGCTGGTGCTGCCTGCGCGTCGGAGGCCAGAGCCGAACTCGTGGGCAGCAGGACCAGAATGCTGCCGATCAGAAGAGTGGCGGCCCGCTGCGAGGAACCCAGACCGCGCGGGGCGCGCCAGGTGCGGCCACGCAACTGCGCGATCAGTTCGCGGACAGTGCAGAACGCGAACTGTGCCCACCCGATCCAGCCCACCGCGACGAGCAGCAGCAGGAACACCGCCCCGGTGTCCTGCCGGTCCAGCAAGTGCGTGAGGTCGTCGTGGGTGGCACCCCAGATGGCCGGCGTAGCCCAGGCCAGCAGCAGCGGCAGCCCGGCAACCGCGGCAGCCAGGACGATCAAGCTGAGCACGGCCTTGAGGACCCGAGCCAGGGTGCGGCCGGCCGTCGCGGCCGGGGAGAGGGCGGTGCGCATCAGTTTCCTAATTCTTCTCGTGTGGTTACTTCGGACGGATCTCCGCTGGTGGACTGTTCGATTTTTGGGAGTGTGATGCGCTGGCCGGCTCAGATAAGGCAGGGGCGTCGCGCCAGGTACGGGGCGTGGTTATGGGTGGTGGCTGCGTGGGTGTCGAGTAGATACCTGGGTCGCTCCTGGCCCGGCGAGGCCTTCTGAGAGAGCGGTGCTGCTCGGCACCCACGCAGCCACCGTCCCAGGCATCGCGTGGTGGCGACTCGTGGGCGCCGGGTGCAGACCTTTCAGTTTCCCGGCAGCGCAGGCCTTCCTGAAGGCTGGCCGTGCCTGGCGCTCTCGTGTGGTCACCACTCAATGCGACGGCCATTCTTTGGTGTTGGTGGTGCGAGCCCGCTTCACGGTGACTTCTTGAACGTCCCGAACTGGTGAGTTCTGGGCAAGACCGAGGCCCGTGAGGCGCGCTGGTGTCGCGAACGGCTTGTGCGATGTCGGCCCGATCTTGAGGCCTGGAATTAGGGAGCCGCGTGACCCGCATGCGCTCGTGGCCAGCGCAGTTGCCAGAACGATGGGGAGGGGCACCTTGATCTACTGCGGAATCGACTGGGCTGAGCGCCATCACGATGTTGCTCTGGTCGACGACACCGGCCAGCTGCTCGCCAAGCGCCGCATCACTGATGACGCCGCTGGCTACCAACTCCTGCTGAACCTGCTCGCCGAGCACGGCGACACCGAAGCCGACCCCATTCCGGTGGCGATCGAGACGAGCCGCGGCCTGCTGGTGGCTGTGCTGCGCAGTGGCCAGCGCAAGGTCTTCGCGATCAACCCGATGGCTGCTGCCCGCTACCGCGACCGGCACGGCGTGAGCCGGAAGAAGTCCGATCCCGGCGACGCCTTGGTCCTGGCGAACATTCTGCGTACCGACATGGCGATGCACCGCCCCCTGCCCGCCGATACCGATCTGGCCCGCGCTATCGCCGTACTCGCCCGGGCCCAGCAGGATGCGACCTGGAACCGGCAACAGCTGGCCAATCAGCTTCGCTCCCTGCTCCGGGAGTACTACCCAGCCGCCCTGAACGCCTTCACCGCGTGGCAGAACGGTCTGTGCCGTCCCGAGGCCCGCGAGCTTCTGAAACTTGCTCCCACCTCCACTCAAGCCGCCCGACTGACGCGCGCCCAGCTCCGCTCGGCTCTTAAGCGTGCCGGTCGCACACGAGGCATTGAGGCCGAGGCCGACAGGCTTCGGGAAGTCTTCCGCGGCGACTACGCCCACCAGCCGACCCGAGTCGAGGAGGCGCTCGGCAAGCAGATGCTCGCTCTGATCAGGCAGTTGGACGCCGCTTGCGTAGCAACCGATGAGTTGGCCAAGGCCGTGGAAGAGGAGTTCGCGCAGCACCCGGATGCTGAGATCATCTGCAGCTTTCCCGGGCTCGGCGTCCAGCTCGGTGCCCGGGTGCTCGCCGAGGTCGGTGACGACCGCCGACGATTCACCGACGCCAGGGGCCTGAAGGCCTACGCGGGCTCTGCTCCGGTCACTAGATCTTCTGGGAAGAAGCACTACGTCGGGCGTCGCGTGGTCAAGAACGACCGTCTCAACCATGCCGGCTACCTGTGGGCTTTCTCCGCCATCAAGGCCTCCGAGGGCGCGGGCGCCCACTACCGCCGCCGACGTGCGCACGGAGACTGGCACGCGCAGGCCCAACGGCACCTGTTCAATCACATGCTCGGACAGCTCTACCACTGCCTTCAGACCCGCTCGTTGTTCGAAGAGCACCTGGCGTTTCCCTCCTCTCTAGCGGCTGCTGCTTGACGTCTAGTTCCGTGCGATGTCTTCAGGAGCAGTGACGCCATGCAGGAGGGTGGCTGTGCCGTGGCCGGTCACCGACAACGAGCCGATCCCGACCGCCGACAGGAACTTCGTGTCGTAGGAGCCGGTGACGCTGACGGTGAGGGTCTTGCCGTCGCCGGACACACTGACCGTTCCGGTGGCGCCGGCGGAGCCCAAGTAGGCCTGGGCGGCGGCCACTGCGTCCTGTGGATCCACGACGATTGCGGTTCCGTTGATGGCCTCTGTGGGATCGATGGCCTGCCCGCCCGCCCGGGCGGCTTCGCCGGCGAGGTAGTCGGCGCGTTCCGTGGCACGCATCTTGCTGCCGCCGTCGACGGCGATGCCGATGATCCCGATCAGCGCGATGACGCACACGGCGACGAAAACGGTGATGCCTCCGGCGTCGTCCCGCCGCCTTCGCCGTAGTCCTGAAGGACGGAAGTTCATCAGTCACCCCGCTGCCGGTACTGGTCCACGACCGAGGTGGCGGTCGACGTGAGCGTCTTCGCTCCGGGCACCCCGGGAAGCAGCAGATCGGAGAGCTTGACCGTGCAGGTCACGGTCGCGGTGACCGTCCCTACCTGTCCCACCGGTACGTTCAGACCGCCCGTGTTGATGTTGACGCTGGTGTTGGCGCACTTGATGCCCTGGTCGGTCAGGGACTCGGCGGCTGCCGCCTGTGCGGCGCCTAGCGCGGCCCCTGCTGTGCGGTGAATGGAGGCCTCCCGCGCCGCGTCCTCAGCGGCTGCGTCGATCTTCGCTCCGGAGGTGACGATGCGGCCCCCGGCAATCGCCATGCAGAGGAACATGATCAGCGCAGGGAGGATGATGGCAGCCTCGATCGCGGCGCTGCCCTCATCGCTGCGGAGCCTGCCAGCCCATCGGTCCGTGTATCGCACGTGGTTCACCCTCCCGGGACGGTCCAGCGCTCAACGGGGCCGGACGCCGACTGGGTGATCTGCAAGCCCGACAGGCCGGGAATCATCGACAGGGCCGTGCCGGAGACCTGAACCCGCACCCGCTGCCCGTCGCTGCTGGCAAAGACGCTGTAGCCGCGCAGGCTGTCGCCAGCGGTCCGGCCCAGGACCTCCCGGGCCCGGGTCGCACCGTCGGCCGGGTTCGACTCGTATGAGCGGGCCGCGGTGAGGCCCTCGCGGGCAGCGGTCAGGGCGATCTGCCGTGCATAGTACCACATGGAGGCCTGGATGACGGCCACGGTGGCGAGTAGCACGAAGGGAAAGATGATCGCCATCTGGATGGAGGTGTCACCACGGTCGTGGCGCCATCTTCGCCCCTGCCACCAGCTCTTCAGCTGCTCCGGAGCTGGCATCACAGGCCGTTGAGCTCGCCGTTGTACTTTGCGATCACTATGGCGATGGTCCCGGCGATCAGGACGGCACCGGTGACGGCGGCCACCCAGATGATGACGGTGGTGGTGCTGATGTCGCCGCGGTCCGGTCGGCGGGCGGCCTCCTCAAGGCCTTCCTGTACTCGGGTCGTCAGCCGGAGGACCGCACGATTCACGCGGGCTTGCGCGCCCTGGCGGCCACGGCCCGGCCAACGGGACACGGTGCGGAAGCCGGTGTGCGGGGTCGTGGTCGCCTGGAGCACCGCGCGGCGGGTGCGGGCTGCGGTGTGCTTCATGTTCCTTACCTCTCTGGGGCGTTGAATGAGGTGCTGGTCTCAGACGGTCAGCATGCGGATCACCGCGGGGAAAGCCATCAGCAGCATGACCAAGACGGCCAACAAGGCTCCAGGCGCGGTCATCTTCTCGCTGGCCGCGTTCGCCTCGGCGGCCTGATCGGCCAGCAGTTCGGCGTTGAGGGCTGCGGTGCGGGCCCGCAGCGCCTTGTAGACGGCGGCGCCGTCGGTCGCGCTGCCACGCATGATGTCGGCGACGTCGTCCAGGACGGGCAGGTGGTACTCATGGGCGAGCTGCGTGAGCGCCTCATAGGGCGGGATCTTCTCCAGCCGGGCCCGTCGCAGCGCGCCCTGCAGATACAAAAACGGCCAGCCCTCGCCGGCTTCGGCGGCCTTCTCCAGGGCCTCGGCAGGGCCGGCGTCGGCGGCCCGCTTGAGTGCGACCAGGTCGAGGTAGGCGGACAGGGCGTGCGCGAATTCCTCCCGTGCCCGCTTGGCTTGGTCCCGTACCGCGAGATCGGGGGTGATGAACAGCAGCCCCGCGATGAGGAGTCCGACGGCGGCGGGCACGTAGAACGGCAGGGAGACGCCCGCGATGATCCACGGAATCGTCGCGATCACCGGGCAGAGCAGGCCGAGACCAGCGAGCGCGGTCTTCTTCAGCATGAACTGGCCCGGTCCCTGCCCGAGGAGGGCCAGGTTGGTGGTGGGGATGCGGACGCCGGGCAGACGCTCGAGGCGGGCCAGCAGCCACCGGCCCCACTTCTCCTCGCGGTCCAGTTCCGGCTCGGGCATGGTCAACGTCGCTGGGGCGCTGCGCGCGAGAGCCGGTCCCAAGGCGGGCTGGGGGCGCAGGAGTTCCCGTACCAGCAGGGCGAGACCGGCACCGACCGTGCCGCCGGTCACCACGACGTGAAGCAGGTTCATGAGGTGGCTCCTTGCGGCTCACGGCCGGCGACCGGCTCCGCCGCAGGCGCGGGCAGGCGGACGGCGCTGGACGGGTCGGTGATCAGGAAGCGCGGGATGCGGCGGAAGGACCCCAGCTGCCGCATCAGGGCGAGCACCCCGATGAACCCGGCCGTCAGGAACGCCAGCACCAACTGTCCGAGCAGCGTGGAGTAGGGCTTGGTGTAGGAGGGCACGAAGAACCCGGCCACCACGATGCCCACGGTGATGACGGTCATCCACCGCACGGTGGTGCGGGGCTTGGCCCGGTCCGCCTCGATTGCGCGCTTCTTGGCGACCTCCTCGCGGACGGTGCCCGCCAGATCCTCCAGCGCCTGGGCCAGGCCCGGGCCGCGGTCGTTGACGGACAGGATGAGCGCGGCGACCACCTTGTCCGAGGTGACGTCGTCGAGTTCGTCGGCGAACGCGCGGAGCGCTCCGTCCGGGCGCCAGCCCAGACGCAGCCGGTCGGACAGGTTGACGATCTGCGGGGCGAGCTCCTCCGGTGCCCCCTGTCGGCTGGTGATCATCGCCTGTTCCAGGCCCATGCCCAGCCGGAGCAGGCCCGCCAGACGCTGGGTCCACACGCTGAGCGCCTCCAGCTGCCCGATGCGCTCCTGCGCCATCTGCGCTGGGGTGATCAGCCACGGCACACCGATGACGGCCGCGCCGAGCAGCGCCCCGCCCACGAAGTTCCCCGAGACCAGCCACACGGCGACGAAGACCGCGGCCGCCACGCCCACCAGGGTCCGGCGCCGCAGCCGGACGTCCACGCTCTGCTCCTTTCCTGCGCCCAGGACCTTTAAGCGCTGCCGTAGAGGAGCCCGGCGGGGCGCGGTGGTGCCAACGGCACCGGCTACCACGCCGATCAGCCCGCCGATGACGGCCATGCCGCACAGCAGCCCCCACAACAGGATCATCGGCGCACCTCCACCTTCAAGGGGAGCGGCGCCTGCCAGGCCCCGTAGGGCTGCTGCAGCAGGGTGGAGTCGAAGCCGACGCGGCGCAAGTCGTCGATGCAGCCGGGATCCATGCGCGGCACTGCCCGAAGGTCCCCGAATTCGGTGCCGGGGGAGAAGATGGTGTTCGTGGCTGGGCGGCCGTTCTCGCCGATCCCGGTGAGCTCCAGGACGTGGGAGACGTAGCGGTGGCGGCGGCCGCCGATCTGCGTCTCGTCGGTCATGTCGACGTAGACGATGAAGTCCAGGCCGTTGGCGGTCTGCCGGTAGGCGAGTTGCTCGGACAGGTTCTGCTGGGCGAGCGCGTACAGCTCGGCGATCCGGTCGAAGATGATGTCCGGGCGGCGGGCGTGGATCGTGCACAGGTTGCCGCCCGATCCGTTCGTCAACGCCTGCATCATCGCGACGACCTCGGGTCCGCGGACCTCGCCGACCACGATCCGTTCCAGCGACATTCGCAGTGCCGGGTGCATCAGGTCCAGGAGGGTCACCTCGCCGGCGCCGCGCCCGGTGACGTCCTTCTCCCCGTTGGACTCGCGGCCGATCAGGGAGACGACCTGGCGGTGGTAGCCGTTGGCGTGGGCGAACAGCTCATCCTCGGTCTGGATGGTGGCGAACCGGCACTCCGGGTCGAACTCCTTGAGCATCGCCCGCATCAAAGTGGTCTTTCCGGCCTTCTGTTTCCCCGCGATCATGATGTTCTTCTCTGCGCGCACGCACGCCCCGAGGAACTCGCGCAGGATCGGGTCGATCGTGCCCAGCCGTACGAGGTCGTCAAGATCGGCGTGGGAGACCCGGTGCCGGCGGATGACCGCATAGGTCATCGGACCCAGCCCGGTGATGGCCTGCAGACGGGAGCCGTCCTGCAAAGACAGCGCGAGGGTGGGGTTTGCCGTGGAGATGGTGCGCTCGTTGTGCCCGGAACCCCTCGCCAACTCCCTCATCAGCTCCAGCAGTTCCTCTTCAGACTCGGCGATCGGCCCCACCTTGCGGCGTTCGCCGTCGCCGTAGTCGAGCCACACCTCGTGCGGGCCCTGGATGATGATGTCCTCGACCCGGTCATCGTCCAGATACGGCTGCAACCTCCCGGCCCTGAAGAGCTGGTCGTAGACGGCGCGCCGCAGCGCCTCGTCCTCCTGCGGCGTCATGGCCTGGGCGTCCGACCACAGCGCCACCGCCTCGGCGATCCAGTTCAGGCAGCGCTGCTCCTCGCTGGCCAGGTCCATATCGGGCTTGGTCTTCAGTAGTTCCTCGCGCTGCTTGGCGACCTGGGAGGCGATGTCCCGGGCTACCTTGTAGTCGACGGTGACCTGAGGAACTGCCATGCCGAGCGTGTGCGTACTCGAGGCAGCACCGGCAGACGAGGGTGTGCCATTGCTGTGGGGCACCCACGTTGGAGGCGGTGGTGCCACGCTCGGGTCGGGATGCAGCGGCCTACCGTGCACGGCCCACCTCCCCGCCCGCGGTGCGCAGGCCCCGGGGATCGAGACGGGCCCGGCGCATGGCCGCCCGCTGCATCAGGGGAGTGCTGGCCATGCGGGCGGCCTTCATGAGCGGCGACCTGGTGAACTGGCGCGGCTGCTCGACGCCGTCGGACAGCACCCGGGCGTAATTCGGCGCGTACGGCAGCGTGGCCACCACCGGCACCTGCAGAACCCGCTGCACCTCGCCCGCCGGATACGGGCCCTCGTCAATCATCACGACACCGACGTCGCCGACGCGCTCTTCGAGCGTGCGCACCCTGCCCTCGGCCGCCTGCAGACAGCGCAGCGTGTTGCGGACCACGACGAACACGGCGTCGGCCTGCTCCGCCAGGACGCCGGACGGCCCGTACGCTCCGCGGCGGCCGAGATCGATCAGGACGTCGTGCTGGGTCTGGGCGTCGATGCCGCGGAACATCTGCGCCAGGATCTTCCAGACCGAGCCCAGGCTCGCCGTCTGCGCGGGGTCGGTGATGCCGGGCAGCAGCAGCCGGTCGCGCGGGGACTCCCTCTTGCCGTCCTCGCTGCTGAGGTCGATCAGCTGACGCCAGAAGGCGTCACTGAACTCGTTCTTGCGGGCGGCGACCGAGAGGTTGCGCAGACCGTACCGGTCGCCGAGTGAGCCCTGCAGCAGACCGTGCGGCACGGCTCCGCCGTCCGGGTCGCACTCTGCGAGGATCATCCGTCGGCCGGGGGCAAGGGGCCAGGACAGCAGCAGGGCCAGAGCGCTCGTGGTCACGCCGGGCGCGCCGCTGCACCCGGCGAGCGCGATCACCGCCATCAGGTGCCGTCCGGAGCAGCGAGGACCAGGCGCAGCCTGCCGGCGGACACCCACGCGGCGGCGGTCGGGCCGTCCTCCGTGGTGGTGGCGACGTCGACGACCACGGTCCCGGTGCCGGGAGCGGCGGTGGAGGCCTTCACCACCCGGCCGTCGATGGTCTCCGGCGGGGTGCTCGAGGGTTTGCCGCTGTCCGCCTGCCCCTGGGCCGGGACGTGGACCAGCTGCACCTTCTGGCCCGGTACAAGCGCCGTTGCCGGTAGCTGCTCGGGTTTGAGCCCGATCGGCACCAGTTGCTCGCCGGCCTTCACCAGCGAGCCCTTCGTCACCTGGGAGGGGGCTAGCAGAGAGCCGGGCTTGAGTTCGACCGCGGCACGCTTGCCCACGACCGAGCCCATGTCGGTGCCGTGCACCGCCTTGACGGACGGATCCAGGGCAAGGGAGGCCTTGCCCAGGTCGTCTTCGGTCACCACTTGGCCGACCTGGACGTCGCGGACGACGGTCACCACCTCGGTGCGGTTGCCGACCTGGAGCAGCAGGACGGCAACGCCGGCCCCTCCGGCGGCGATCAGCGCCAGGGACAGGGCGATGACACCTGGTCGGCGACGGCGGGCCGATACCCGCGGGGGCGCCACCGGACCGGCCATCTGACCCTGCGCGGTCACGTGCGGAGCCGTGCGCTCTTCCGTCTTGCTCAACGCTTCATCCTTCCGGTGCCTTACCTGACGACCTGAACTTCACCGATCGCTACTTGCATCTGCGACTGCTGGATCTGGGTGAGCTGGCCGGTCTGCCCGCCTCCGCCAGCAGTGACCTCCCAGTCGATCGCCCACGTTGAGGTCGCGGTCACCGGGTACTTGCTGCCCTGGGCGTCAGCCGACCCCTTGGTGTAGACGTGGCCGCAGGTCGGGGATTCCGCCATGCCGGCGGACGCCTGGTAGATCGTGCCCGGGCCCCGGCATGTCACCGTGGCACCGTCGCCCATCTGCCAGACGATCTGAGAGACCTTCGCCGTGGCCGTGACGTTCACTCCGCCGGCAGACGCCGACGCGGACTGCGGACCGTAAGTTGTCGCGCTCTGGTTGACCCACATCCACAGCGGCACGCCCACGGTGTATCGCCCGGCGGCCCGCGGGCTGGCGATGTCCGGACCGAGCAGTCTCATCTTCTTGACCGCCTGTTGCGCCAGTACCTCCGGGTCAACACCCGCGCCGCCGTTGGGCGGCTGGGCGAACCACTGGGAGTTCTTGTTCGGGTTGTCGGGGCAGTACGCGTCATATACCGCGCCATCCGCGGGGTCGTGGCCCTCCCATCGGGGATCGCCCGCTGGTGGCTGGGGATCGGCCTCCTGGAAGTAGCAATTGCTGCCGTTGACCCAGTAGCCGAAGCCCTTCAGGTAGCAGGGGACGTCCGTCTCGGCGTCCATGTTGCTGTCGTAGCACTTGGGCTTGCCGGTGCTGGCGTCTGAGGCCTGCTGGCCGTCACCTTCCTTGCCCGGCGTCGTGGTGGTGTCGTCCGCCACGACTCGGCAGAAGCCCTTCTCGTCACAGACGACCTTGCCGCCATCGGCATACGCGGTGACTTCTCCCGACACCAGGGCGACTAATGCGGCTAACACGGCGCCGACAAGGGCGCGGCGACTTAGCACTTCTTCTCCTTGTCCGCCTTCTCCTCAGTGACCAGCCACCGGGACCCTTGTTCTTGCAGTTGGACGGCGATGGTGTACCGCCTTATCTGCTCGGGCGGAGCGACGCTCTTGCCAGTCTTCTTGTCAATCGGCTCCCAGGTGTTCATGTCGAAACACACCTGCAGGGACGCACGTTGAGGCTTGCTAGCGGTGTCGAGTGTCACGTCGTCCTCGTCCGCTGTCACCTCGGGCTCCCCTTGGACGACGATGCCGTTCTGCAGGTTGACGAAGACCGCGTTCTTCACATCTCGCAGAGCCTTGCCAGTGGCGTACTTGGTGATGTTGCTGCTGGCGAGGGAAGACTTCGCGTAAGCCTTGACCTGCTCATCGGTCATGCCTTGGTAGGCGGCGATGACGGCCTTGCGGGCCTGCGCCTCGTCAGCGGATACGGTCTTCGTGGGAGCCGTACTGCTGGGGGCGGGCGATTGATCGCTCTCGTCCTTATCGCCGGAGGAACAGCCAGCAGCCGTGGCCATCGCCGCAAGGGCCACGAGTGCCGTCGACACCGTGCGCCGATTCCGGATGCGAACAACCGTGGTCATTGAGCTGTTGTGGTCGTGTGTCACGTGGTCTCCCCGTGCGGCGCGGTGTGACCTGACCGCTGTCTGAGCCGCCGGCGGACTCAGTCCAGCTCCGCGGCCTGGTCCAGCTGCGGTGATCCGTTTGCGTAGCGACAAGATTACGCATGAGCCAGTCAAATTCCCAGCGCGTAAATTGAATTCACCCGTACATCTCGGGACGTGCACGGCCACAATAGAAAGCGGATTTCGAGTTATTCGATCCGTCGCTTCTACCATCACTTCTGCTAACGACCCTGCTGCGGATTGCACGTTGAAAGGGCCGCGGAAGGGGGGCGTCCATTGAGGGTGGTCGCTGGGTGGGTCAGGTATAACGCTTCTCGGGCTTGCTCAGCTGGACGTCGGCCGTGGCGGCTGGGGCGCGTTCGGTGAGGAAGGCGCGGACGCGTTCCTGCTGTGCAGCGGCCCGGGCAAGGAGGTCGGTGAGCGGTTGTGCTTCGGCGGTGGCGCGGGCGGCCCGTTCCAGGGCATCGACCATGCGGGGACGGGCATAGTCGGCGAACACCTCGTCCAGGTGCGGGCCGGTGATCCGGACGGGGCCGACGCGGCGGCCGTTGACGGTGAGCGAGATGTAGTGCTCGTACCGGTCGAGGGTGGCCACCTCGCCGGGGGTGGGCTTGTCTCCCCACTCGGCGGTGATCGGGGCGATCGCGCTCTGGGATCCCGCCGTGGACGCGAGCGTGGAGGCGTTCTGCGTCAGCGACATCCGCACCGGGGCAGGCAGGCGGCCCAGGAGCTGGGTCATACCGTGCACGGTGGCCCGGTACTTGCGGAAGTCCTCGAACATCGACGCAATGGTCTCCGGGGCTGCACCGGTCAGGGTGATCAGCTCGTCGAAGTACAGCTTGAACAGGCGCCGTTGGTCCTCGGGGGTGTCCCGTCGCGAGCGCACTGCCCGCAGTAGGTCCCGGGCGAGCAACGCGGTCAGCAGCCGGTCGGTGGGGCCGTTGCCGCCCGGACACACCCACACGATCATCCCTTGGTCCATGGCTGCCCGGCTGTTGTAGACGCCGATCGGCTGACCGAGGAAGGCGCGGGTGACCGGGTGGGCTGCGAGCCGGGCGAGCGGATTGAGGACCACGGCGAACGCGTCCGAGAGGAACGTCGGGAACACCTTCCGCCACCACTGCCGGGTCTCCTCGTCCAGCCGGTCCGCCACGGCGGCCAGTGCCGCGCCCCGGAATTCGTCATCGGAGATCAGGGCCCGGATGTGGAAGAGGGTGGCCTGGTCTTCGCTCCGGCGCGCCTGGCAGGCGGCCTGGTTGACGGCCACCAGCACGGCCACGCACGAGGTGAGGATGGTCAGTGCCCGCGGTGCGGTTGCATCGTCCCAGCCCAGGACGGCGGCGAACGCGTCGGTGACGGCCTCCACCACCTCGTGCGGGGCCTGCCCGTGGTGCATGGCGATCGGGTTCCACGAGCTCAACATCGGAGACGGCCCCGCGGTGCTGAGATCAATCAGCGCGATCCTTTCCATCAGGTGGTCGTGGGCGAGGAACGTGGCGGCGCGCGCCCAGGAGTCACGGTGCGGGTCGACGAACATCAACCCGCCGCCGCTGTGGGCCCAGGCGATCGCCTGCGCGAGGGCGCGTTCCGTCTTTCCGCCGCCGGCCTTGCCCACCCCGCACTCGAAGAGCGTTTCCGCCGTATGGGTGGCGACCAGACGCTTCCGGCCGTCGCTCTCCCGGTAGATGCCCTGGAACAGCAGGTCGGGATTTCCGTGTTCGAACGTCGGCAGGTCACCGGCGAGCAGGGGAAGCCGGCAAAATATGGTGGGTGGCTTGAGCAGCCCGACCAGTTCATCCAGCCGGACCCAATTCGCGCGGGGCGGCTGGCACTGGCCCAGCTGCCAGCGGCGCTCGAAGCCGCGCCGGGTGGGCCATTGATCGGCACCCACCCGCCACGGCCCCAACCGCCAGCCGCGCATCGACCACCGCGAACTGCCCCCGAAGATGTCGAAGGCGGCCTGAAGCTGCGCCAGGCGGGCCTCGGCGCGCCCGCCGGTGTTGGATGCGCACATCACCAGCAGCTGCACCCGGACGAGGTGGTCGTCGTCGGCGAGCTTGCCGAGCGCCTCGCCCGGATCCACCCGGCGCGGCACGGGGGGCATCACCAGCCGCCGCCCCCCGGATCCGTCCTTGCCGGTGACCAACGCCTGCAGATTCCACAGCAGTGAGTCCTCGATCCCGGTGGCGTCCTGGCGCACCCACCGGCCCACGCGCTGGGTGTCCCGGCGCTCCCGGCGGCGCGCGGCGCTCATGAGCTGCAGACGGCGGGCGCGCAAGGCCCACTTGGGGGCGCGCTGGATGTCGAGGCGGACCTCGGCGAGGTCACCGAGCTCGGCGCGCAGGTCGGACACGGCGTCGACCAGAGGCTGGAGCGGGTCGGGATCCAGCGGCACCTCCCGCAACGGTGCGGTGAGCTTGCCGCGCAGGATGAACTCCGCCCGCACCACGTGCTCGCGCGGCTTGTCCGCAATCGGTTGGGCCCGCTCGACCGTGACGTTCGGCCCGAACGGGGTGATGGACAGCAGCCGCTGCGCACCCGCGGGACCTTCGACTCGGTAGCGCAGCGCACTGGAGCCGTCCGCGCGGAGCCTGATCTGCACCGTCTTCGACCGGCGCGGCGCCCACCACGGCATGCTCGTCGAGGCACGCGCCAACTGCACCCCGCGGCGGAAGATCTCCTCCAGGCCGGGGTCGAAGTGCCGGCTGGGCGTGAGCTCCAGGGCCATCCGCTCGGCACTGGCGCGCCTGGCCAGGCGCCGTACCACCATCTCGCCCGCCCCCCAACACACGCAGACGGCCAGGACCAGGAAGTACCAGTGGCTATACAGCCAGTCGACGGCTCCGACGAGCCAGGCGGTCGCGCCAAGGACCTGACCGGAAGCGTTCTGGGGAGCCGGGTTCGTCAGGTGCGGGACTGCGGAGTCCACGTGCCTGCTCCTTTCGTCGTGGTGCGGGTGAAGAACCAGTCGGTGATGCGCAGGTCGGTGAAGGTGCCGCTGCGGTCCATGCCCGCCCACACCAGATGGACCACCGCCTTGTCCGGGCTGCCGTCGCGGCGGGCGATCGCGGCCTGGATGCGGAAACGGCCGGTGGCGAAGGCCGGGGCCAGCGCCTGGCCCGAGCCGGAGAAGAGGTGCGGCCACGGCGCACGGCCGACACCGGTGGCGTCCGCGCGCAGCAGCGCGCGCCCGGTTGCGAGCAACTCCCGCTCGTCGGCGGCGGGAAGGTCGGCGGGCCACGCTGACTCCAGTGCCTCCTGGATGGCCCGGTCGCCGGCGATGCCCTCACCGTGCGGCGGGAGAGCAGGCGCGGGGGCCGACCGTGCCGGTGTGGCCAAGCGCGTGGAAGCAGCCGGGTTGACGGTCGGCCGGCCGCCCGCAGGCGCAGAGGCTGCCGTGGTCCGAGCGGACGTGGCGGGTGGAGTGGTGGCCATCGACGGCGCCGTGAGCGCCGGTGGCGCCGGCCTGTGCGGCACAGCCAGCAGGGCGATGCCCAGGAGGGCGAGGGTGAGGGTGCTCAGCATGAGCAGCCGCGGCGAGGTCGGGGGTCGGGCTGCCGCCTGGCTCCCCTTCCGCCGACGCTCGTCCGGCCCGCGGCTCCGGCGTACCTCCCCGATACGTCGCCGCTCCCTGGCCCGGCGCCGTCCGCTCTCTCGGGGAGAACGGGCATCTTGCCCATCGGGCCTGGTCGTTGGGATGCGCGGCCTGCGGTTTCCCGCAGGCACCGACGTGAGCCCGGTCCCCTCACGTGAGAGCGGCAGGTCCGCGGTACGGTCATACACAGGCGTGGTCACAGCAGCCGTTCCCCTCCCGCGTAGCCGGACATGGCGCTGACGGCGTCGAGGCGCACGACGGTCCCCGGGCGCGGCGCGTTGATCATTTTCCCGCTGCCCACGTAGATCCCGACGTGGTAGATCGTCGCGTCGTATCCGGGAGCGGTGGCGTAGAAGATGAGGTCGCCGGGCTTGAGCGCACCCGTGCCGAGAGAGGCGGGGATGCGCCGGCCGACGCCGGCCTGGGAGGCCGCCGTGCGCGGCAGGCTGATCCCGGCCTTCGCGTAGGCATACACGGTCAAGCCCGAGCAGTCGAGGCCCTTGATGTTCGTGCCGCTCTTTCCGCTGGGGGTGCAGCAGATTCCGTAGGACTTGCCGCTGGCGTTGCCGCCGCCCCACGAATAGGGGACACCGCGCTGGGAGAGTGCGGCGTCGATGACGGTGCGGATGGTCCCGGTCACGTTCTTCAGGTCCGGGTCGGAGGCGGCCGCCGTGTACTGGTCGATCCAGCCCAGCACGTTGTCCGTGTACGCCGCCGACTGGTTGTACTGCCAGATCGCGGCCTTCAGCTGCGTCCTCTTCGTCAGATCGCGGCCGTCGCCGCACAGGTAGATCGCGGCGCCGAGCGCGGCGTCATCGGCGTTGTGAGGGTCGGCGATGCCGTCGCCGCCTGCGTCCTTGCCCACCGAGGACCAGGTGGAGGGCAAGAACTGGAACGGCCCCACCGCGCGCTCGCCCCGGGACGTGCCATCCCACCTCCCGCCGTCCGTGTCCCGGACGGCGGTGGTATTGCCGCCCTGGCCAGAGCCGTTGAGGAGGACCCCATAGATCTTCGGGGTGATGTCGCCGCCTGCGGCGATGGTGCGGCCGATGGCGTGATTGGACTCGACCTTCGCGATCCCGGCGAGGACAGGCCAGCGCATGCCCCGGCACGCGGGTACGTAATGTGCGGCCAACTGCACGGCCTTCTTGTAGGCGGCCAGCATCCGCGGCGGGATGTCCGCGGCGCTGCCGCCCTCGGCGATCCCGCCGTCCTCCTGCGCACCCGTCCTGAGCGCGACGTATGCGCTGATCGCGCTGCTGACCGGCGCGGCACAGCACACGGCGGCCAGCAGCAACAGCACCACCACGCACCCCCACCGGCCGAGCCGGCGCCGGGACGCGCTCACTCCTCCTCACCGCCCTCGTTGGCCCACCGCTGTCGCATCTGCCGCAAGGCCTCGGCCTGGCGCCGGCGTTCTGCATCTGCTGCGTCCCGCATAACCTCCCGCCCCCGGTCAGGCCCATCTCCACGGCCGGGGCCACTGGTTGCTCCGCCTGCGGAAGACAACGTCCTGGGCCCGCCCGTCGCCGGGGGCGGCCGCAGGGGCGAGCCGCCTTCGAACCGCGCTGGGGGCTCCGGCGTAGCCGGCCCGGTGCGGTCGGGGGAGGTGGAGGACCTGCTCGGCGGCGAAGCCGGGGCCGGACGGGCCGGCAGACGACGACTGGTGAAGGGGCCCATCCCGCCGCTGTCACCGTTGTCCCGGTTGGCGCGGGCCACCTGACGGCCCGTCTCGGCCCACACCCGGCCGTCCTCGCGGACAGTGTTGCCCCACACCCGTACCTGCTGGCGGGCGTCGAACGCGTAGCGCGAGCCTGCGACCTTGGCCCGGCGGGCATCGGCGGGCAGGCCAAGGGTTGTTCCATACGCCGTGCGCCCCCCGCGGTTGAGGATGCGGTAGCCGCGGAAGCGGACCAGACGGTTGTGGGCGCGGGTGGACAGCAGGGTGCGGTCGCTGTGCTGGTCGTGCAGTACCTGGCCGGAGTCCCGGTCGACGACCTGGCCGTCTTCGTCGCGGTAGCGGTCGGGGGGCCCACCGGGCCGGCGCGGCCCCGTCCCGCCCGAGCCGGGCCCGCCGCCCACGGGGCCGCCCGAGCCGGACCCGCCCGTGTCCGGGTCACCGTCGGCGGTGGCCTTGCGCCACTTGGCCAGCTGTTCCGCCTCTGGCCGTCTGCCGATCAGCAGCCAGTGCGCGCCCTTGGAGCCGAGTCGCCCGCCCAGCCCGCCCGCGACTGCGGCTGCGGTGAGCGGGGCGAGTCCCCGCCCGGCTTCAGCGGTGGCATCGGCGAGCATGCGACCGGTGTCCACCGGCATGCCCGATCCGTCGAACAGGGAGGTGAGCGCCCCCATGAGCCGCTGGCGGGTGCCGAGCATCCCGAACCGGCCCCCGCCGCCGGTGAAGGCCCGCAGCCCGCCGCCGTAACCGCCCCATCCCATCGGTGAGTTCATGGCGAGGGCGGCGCCGAGCTCGGAGGTGTCGCCGGGCAGGTGGGTGCCGCCGACCTTGGCGTAGCGCATCCGCATCGCCATCCGCCGGCCGAAGGAGGCGAGCCCGGTCAGCAGGCGGCGGTGCCCCGACGCACCGGCGATCGCCAGCACGTCGATCAGCAGGATCCGTTCCACCATCAGGTCGGGCCCGTTGGTGATGGTGGCGTCAACGGCGATGCCGAAGAACGGCACGAACGCGCAGATCCCGACCATAGTCATGATCGCGATGCCCCAGATCGACAGCCACTTCCACACCGACTGGCGGGCGGGGCCGGGCAGCATGCCCGCGACGAAGGTGACGCCCCCGCCCGCCGCCGCCGCGGCGCACACGCCCTGGGTGCCGAGCAGGACGATCGCGCTGGACAGGAGCATGCCGCAGATGAACAGGGCGGCGATCAGCAACAGGAAGGCGCCGCCGACCCGCCACCAGGTGGGTTCCTCTGCGTAGGCGGCGCACGCCTTGCCGACGTCTCCGGCCTTCTTCATGTCGGCCAGGAACGCGGCGAACTCCTGATCCTCTTCGGACACCACCGGGCTGGCGGAGTCCAGCAGTTCACCCCCCGGGGTCAGCTCGGGCAGCGAGCCGGTGAGATCCCGGGCGGTTTTGTCCTCCTCGCAGACCTTCTTGGCCTGGCCGTCGAGCAGCGAGCAGGCGTCATGCGCCTTCTTCTGCGCCTGGTTCTGCTCCTCGCAGTACTTCCGCGCCGGCGGGGCGATCAGAGAACAGTCCGCACCCCCGTCCCCGTCGTCGCCGGTGGATGCCTTGTATCCGCCGGAAACCCATTTCAGATGAACGGCGTAGGCCTTGCGGTCGGACTTCTTGGCGGGGTCGAGGACGCGCCCGTATTCGAGCAGCATGAACGGCTTGACGATCAGCGCGTTGGTGATCGAATCCTGCAGGGGGCGGGCCACGTCCGCCGCGGAGACGGGCGCTTCCTCTTCACGTTCCAGGCATTTGATCTCGGCGTTGCCGGCCATGCCCGCGCATGGGTCGGTGCTGGCGATTTTGCCGCCCCAGTCGTAGGAGTTGACGCTCTCCTGGGCGACCTCGGCGGCGACCTGCTGGGTCTGTCCCAGCGGCCCGTCCTGGGTGAGCAGGTAGTCGGGGCGGACGAAGGTGGAGGCGGCGAACGCCGCGATCAGCAGGGTCAGGAAGATCTCGCCGAGACCGCGGCTGACCCGGCCGCGCACGATCATGAACCCGGCAAAGACGAACGCCCAGGCGAGCAGGAGCCCCTTGATGCCGAGGGTGTCGACGACCACGTTGTTGTAGGCGTCGGCGACCTTCTGCGCCGGGGCGGTGAGGATCTTCAGCAGCGGGAACCGGAGTGCGACCTCGATGGACCAGCCGGCCAGTCCGACCAGGAGCCGGATGAGCGTGAACAGGCCGGCCAGCATGAAGGCGAGGAATTGCGTCTTGAAGCTGACGATGGAGCCCCCGTCCGCGCCCAGCTCGTAGCCGTTGATCGGCAGCCCCTCGGAGGAGGAGATGTTCAGCGGCGCCAGAAGGTCACCGGTCTCGCTGCTGCTGCTCGCCGCGTACACGACCTGGCTGTTGACCAGAACGAACACGACGGAGAGAAGGACGACGACACCGGCCGAGCGGAGCGTGCCGGGCTCTGGGCGCCACATTCAGCGCCGCCCGTGTCCGGCAGCGCCCCGGCGCCGCCACACAACGAAGGCCGCCAGTCCCGACGCGGCCGGAATCAGCATCCATGCCGCACCGGCGCCCTCGTGGGGGGCCTCGCCGACAGCGGAGGACGTGGAGTGCTGGCCGCGCGCGCAGTACTCCTTGGCCGGGCCCACGATCAGATCACACGGATTGCGGTGCGCCGATTCAGCGTGAGTCTGGTCGGCGGCGAAGGCCTGCCCGGTCCGCGGCCACCACGACTCCGGCACGCCCGCCCCCATGACCAGCGCGAACAAAACGGCCGGGAGGACGATCACGATCAGCGTGCTCGCCGCGCAGACGATGCGCCGACTGCGGGATGAGCTGAAAGACGACGTGGTCATGCGAAGTACACCTTCTGTCGGCCTGTATCGGCGCCGTCGGCTGCTTGCCTGGTGCTCGCGCTCGTACGTCGGCCCGGCGTGGTGGCGATTGACGTGGAGATCCGCTCGATGCGCGGGATCACGGCCTTGATGCGACCGGTGTTCTGCCGCGGACAGGCCAGCAGGAACTCCCCTTCGCGGCCGCGCTGCCCGACGGGGGACAGGCCGGTGGTAACCAGCCGCAGCAGCTCGCCGTCGTTCGGGTCGAGCCCGACGAACTCCAGGCCGCGGCGGGCGCGTTCGCGGTCGGCCGTGCGGGCGAGCGCACGGTAGGCCATCAGCCCGCGGTCGGGGCCGAGTTCTTCGGCGTCGTGACTGGCGGCGAGCAGGCCGGCGCCGTGTTTGCGGCCGTCGTGGAGGATCTCGTGGATCAGCGCGGTGCCCTCGGCTGAGGAGGTGAGCCAGTACAGCTCGTCCGCGACCACCGCGGTGAACCGCTCGGGGTCCTCGAACGCGGTCTGCCGGGCGAGTGCCGCGATCAGGTAGAGCACGGCCCGCCCGATCAGGGCCTCCAGTGGCTGCTGGTGCAGGACCTCCGGGTTGGCGAAGGCCGCCTTGGGTGGCAGCTTCAGGCCCGCGGTCGTGATCACGATCATGTCGGAGGTGCTGGAGGCGTCGAGGCGCACCGGCGGCAAGCTGGGGTCGAAGACCATCCGGGCCAGGGAGTTGGTGGCCACCACACGGACGAGGCCGGCGAGAGTAGCGGCCGCGTCCTGCCGCTTGCCCACCTCCGACGTGGCCATCTCCTCCAGGACCTGCAGCACGCGGCTCATGGACGGCTGGTCGCTGTCGGCGGCCTTCTCGACGGCGTGGTGCAGGACCTCGCCGCCTGTGCTCATCGGGCCGATGCCGAGCTGCAGGGTCAGGTAGGACAGGGCGTAGTGGCGGCCCTCGGGCCCGTCGAACATGCGCAGCGGGTCGATGGACACCTCGGCCTGGGCGGCGTCGATGATCTGAACGCGTCCCTTGGCGGCGGTGCGGGCGAAGGCCGCCCACTCGCGTACGGGGGTGCGGTCGATGCAGATCGCGCAGCCGCCGCGCGCCCACACCGCTTCCGCGATCAGCTTCTGCATCACCGACTTGCCCGCACCGAGATCGCCGACGATGCCCATCGAAGCGGACGCGTCGACCTTGGGCGCATCCGCCACGTTGATCATGACGGGACGGGTGGTGCCGCAGTCCAGGTCGATGCCGAGGAACATGCCGTTGGGGTCACCGACCTCACCGATGCTGAAGGCACCGCCCAACGCCCAGTCCTCGGAGACCTGGTGCTGCGTGAACTCCCGCACGACGCCTGGCCTGGCGGTGCCCGGCAGGCCGAGCAGGAACAGTGCCTCCTGCAGGCCGGCTGGGCGTATGGCCCGGTAGTCGGCGCCGCCGAGCAGCGAGGCCAGGGCCCGGGCCCGCGCGTCACAGATCGCGGCGGTCGGCCCCCACACCGTGAGGACGGTCACGGACTGCACCTCGACTTCGACCGACGTGCGCGACAGGCGGGCGTCCAGCTCGCCCAGGTCGCGGGCGGCGTCCGTGAGTGAGGAGGGCATGCCGGTCGGCCGGGCGTCGTACTGGTCGGCCTGGTCGACGAGTTCGTTGCGCTTGCGCCGCACCTGGTCCCGGGCCTTCTCTGCGGGTACGAGGGTGAGGTCGACGGTGTAGTCGACGGGGAAAGCGAGCGTTTCCAGCTGCGCGAACAGGTCGGCGGCATCCTGGCTGACGGCGGGCGGGCACTCGGCCAGTGCCAACTGCGCCTGGTAGCCGGTGCCGGCGTCGGACTCGATCTGCAGCCACCGCCTGCGCAGCGGCGACGCCGTCTTCACCCGCCACCACGCCTTGCGTCCGGAGCGGGTGAGTTGGTCGGCGCTCCCCAGCTCGTCGACGTCGTCCAGGTCCAGGTCGATGCCGCCCTCCTGCAGTCGGACCTGCCCGAGATCGGCGTAGCTGGGGGAGTGCAGCACCCCTTCGCGTACCTGCCCGCCGTACAGCTCACTGCTCTCGGCCTCGGCCAGCAGCGGCTCGTCCAGCCCGCGGTGCAGCGCGTGCTGGATCATCCACACGATCTCCGCCGGGCGGGCGGGCCGGAACGCGGCGCCACCGGCGAGCGCGGCCTCCACCCGCAAGGCCTGCTCCTGGTAGGCGGTCACTTCCCGCCGCGCCACCGGCGCCGGCCGCAGGCCCAGCGCCGGGGCGATCTCCGCCCACAGCGCACCGAACTGAGTGGTCATCTGCAGGCCGGTGCCCTCGGACTGGAGCGGGACGGCCAGCCACAGGGTGCGGCGGTGCATCTCCTGCCCGTCCAGCAGATCAAGGGTGGCCTCGACGTTCTCCACCCACGGGTGGGTCTGGCCCGGCGGGGTGTCGGAGGGCTCGATGCCCTCGATCATGCGCAGCGCGACTTCCCCCGGATCAAGGCGGGCGCACAGGCCGAACAGCCTCGGCGCCCCCGTCAGGGACCGCACCAGATGCGTGATCTTGGCGAGCTGCTCTTCCCGTACGGCGGCCGGAACGTACGTGCCCTGCACCGTCTCCTCGTGGCGGCCCTGCTCGTCCGGGCCCGGGTGCAGCCGGTAGACGGCCCATACGCTGCCGTGCGTCGACCACACCAGGTGCCCGGCGATGTGACGGATCGGCACCCTCACCGCACACCCCCCTGTTCGGCGAGCGCGAGCAGCTGCTGCACACCCGACACCGGCCCCACCGGCTGGGCGGCGACGGACGCCGGGCGACCGCCCGGATCCGACGGCTTCGGCTTCTGGCGTGGCGTATGGACGGCGGCGGGACGACGCGGCTGCGGAGCCGACGTGCTCGGCGCTGCAGGGGCGTTGCTCTCGATGACGAAACCCCCGGTGTAGGGGCGGGCGGCATGGTCGCGGGCCGCGCGGCCACCGATCCGCCCCCCGCGCGGCTGCCAGAGCAGCAACAGCCAGCCCAGGGCGGCCGGGAAGGGGGCACGCCCCTTGATCTTCGGACGTCGCACCGCCCATATGCCCAGCAGCCAGGCAGCGGGCGGGATGGGCCCCATCCACGACCACAAGGGGATCGTCTTGACCAGAACGAAGCCGCCGGCGACGGCGAGGAGGATCTGCGCGGGCGTGAACGGCCCGAGCGGGATGCGCCAGTCGGCGACCTTGCCCAGCACCCACGGGTGGCGGCGGGCAGCGGTGTAGAAGCGGCTCATCCGCACGGAGGCTGTGGTGGCGGCGCTCACAGCCAACCCCCCACGCCTGCGGAGTGATCGACAGCGGCCGGAGATTCGCCCTGCACGATGCCCGGAACGGCGGGCGCGCCCTTTGAAGGGTTCTTGACCTCGTCCTCGAACATGTCGGCAAGATCGTTACGCGAGTTGTAAAGGCCCAGCGCGATCACCATCAGGATCAGCGCACCGATCCCGGCCTTCAACGAGAACTTTTGGATCATGATCACGACGACCAGCACGAGCAGACCGGCCTGCAGGCCCTTCGTCGCCCAGTTCTCGAACATCGTGATCCACGAGTCGCCAAGGTCGCCCAGCTCCCCGGCGAGCAGCACACCGGTCATGACCGGGCACCTTCCGCCTGCGCGGTGCCGGACTCCAGAGAGGCGACTTCCCAACGGCCCGAGCGGACCTTGAGGGTCAGCTCGTACGCCAGTGGCCACCGCCCCGAACTGTCGCGGGCCTCGACCTCGGCCATCACGCGCACCCGGGTCCCCTCCGCGGGGACGGACTCGGCGGCCGCTTCCTGGTCGGCGGCGAGCATCTGCTGGACCGTGACGGTCCGGTAGGGGGCGGGGGAGACCGGCGACAGACGCACGCCGGGTGCGAGGTAGCGGTCGACCTCACCGGCTCCCGCCAGATAGGCGGCCAGGAACTCTCCAGCCGCGGACGACACTTCGCTGTCCGTCGGCACGGTCACCGTGTACGGCGACGTAACCCCTGCGGCGTGGGCCGGGCCGGCCACCACCCCAGGGGCACCGGACACGGTGAACGAGGTGCCGCCCGCGTCGGCGACAACCGGCACCGCGAAGTAGCGCACCGACCCGTCGGCGTACTGCGCAGCCACCGTCACCGACCACGCCGTGCCGGTCTGCTGCACACTGCGCACCGCCACGACCGACTCCGGCTCGGGCTGCGCATCCGCCGTCCCGGGAAGATCAACGTCCGGGGCCATCGACTGCGCAAGCCGGGACTGCGCAGTGCTCTCGGCGCCTGCGTGGCTGCGCAGCCACGCACCGAGGAACACCGTGGCGTACCCGGACGGGTTGGCCCCCGCGGTCGTCTTCACCGTGGCCGGCTTCGTCGCGGGGGCGACACGGACCACGGTCGCGGGCGTGGCCACGGCGACGGCCAGCGCGATGGGGCCGGCCGCCACCGCAGCCCACACGCCCCAGCGGCCCAGACGGACCCGGCGCCGCATCTGCTGCAACCGGACCCCCGCAGCGGTCGCAGGAGCAGCGTGCTCCTCCGCTGCCTGCATAGCAGGAGACATTCCAAACTCCCAGGTCAGAGCGAGTTGTTGCTTCTGACCCGAGGCAACCGGTCGCCCCCGACCCGACCACCGACCACGAAGGCCCGACCACGATCACGAAGGGGACACAAACCTGTGGTCGGGGCCATGGTCGCCCCGACCACAGACCCGACCACGACATTTCGCACCCCGCGGAGTTCCGCTCCGATACGCCGGAGCAGACCGTGATCGGGGCGGCTCGCGATGCTGCGCAGCGTGCGTTGTGGAGCCTGCTGGTGAGCAGTCAGCAGTCGCCCACGCGGGGGACTGCGCAGCGGCAGGCGGTTGCGCAGCCGCCTCCGGGAGACCCCGGGGTGGGGCTGCGCAGCCACACGCGCATGTCGATTGCGCACGACCTGCGCCCGGTGCGCAAACGCCCGTGTGCGGCTGCAGTGCCGGCGGTGCGCACCGATTGCGCAGCCGGATCCGAAGACGTGGACCCCCTCCGCTGGAGCCCTTGGCCAAGGGCGATGAAGGCCGCGGGGGTTCACGTCGCCACGTTCGGCTTCATCGCCACAGCGAGTGCCGCGCCAAGCCCGAAGGCGGCATGAAGGCCATCCTGCTCGCCAACCAGACGAAGATCTGAACGCGCTGCGCCGTGCGCGTTGGTCGTGCCGGAGCCCATGGCCGCCCGACCATGGGCCCGACCATGGCAGCCGAGCGCGCATGTTGCCGGATCGTGATCGATGGTCGGGGGTTGTGGCCGCCGCCGTGGTCGGCCTCGCCGGGTGAGCTGCCTGTATGGATTTCACGCACGTCCCCGCAACCGCCGGCCCCGGCTGTCTCGCTCAGCCGGGCGGTGTGGGATGCCCCGGCTACCGCGCACTTGCGGACGTGCGATGACCGGAGGACGGATCCGTCGCGGCTCGATGGCCGGGGACCAGTTCACCCAGATCGCCAACGCCTTGTTCCGCGACAGCCGCGTCACCTTCAAGGCGAAAGGCATCTTCGGATACATCAGCACCCACCAGGACGGCTGGCAGGTGACCGTCGCCGCCCTCGTCCGCTCCGGCCCCGACGGACGGGACGCGGTGCGCACCGGCCTGAAGGAACTGGAGACCCACGGCTATCTGATCCGCGAACGCCTGCGCCGTCCGAACGGCTCCCTCGGCGAGATCGTCTACTCAATCACGGACCAACCCGCCTTCGTTGACGCCCTCATGGCGGACGCCTCCACAGCGCGTCACGCGCCGTCGGCACCCGCAGACGGGCGGGGCGGCTACGGCATGGGCATCCGCCGCGGCGTGATGGCCGGGGACCAGTTCACGCAGATCGCCAACGGCCTGTTCCGCGACGGTCGCATGTCCTTCAAGGCGAAAGGCGTGTTCGGACTGATCAGCACGCATCGCGAGGGCTGGCACATGACGGTCGCGGACCTGGTCCGGCGGGGTCGCGAGGGCGTGGACGCGGTGACGACCGGATTGCAGGAGCTTGAGCGCTACGGCTTCCTGCAGCGGGAGCGCGACCGTAATCCCGATGGCACCCTCGGCTCGGCCACGTATGTCATCACCGACCTGCCTGCCCTGCAAAACACGAGGTTGCATCCAGAGTCGGGAATTCCAGGACTGGATAGCCCTACGTTGGCTGACCGCCGAACAAAGAACACCATCAGTAAGAAGACCAACCAGCAGAAGACCAGTTCCCTCCCTCCGTGCGCTGGCGGCAAGCGCACGAGCGGCCGCCTGGCTGTGCCTCCGCAGCGGGCGGTCACGCCGGCGCCGCAGGATCTGGATCCGGGCACCCGGCTGCTGCTGTCGATCGGGTCGGCCCACCCCGAACTGCTGCTGCAGGAGAAGGTCCTGTACGACCAGGGCCGCGTCGTGGCCGCGATGCTGGACGCCGGCTGGAGCGTGGAGCAGCTGCGCCACGTCATCACCAGCCGCCCGCTGCCGAGCCAGATCCGCACCTCCGTCGGCGCGATCGTCGCGGCCCGACTGCGCTCCGCTCAGCTCTACCCGCCTCCCGCTGCCCGCTTCGACGACGCCGGACCGGTCGGGGCGTCGTGGACAGCGCAGCCCTCCACGCCGTCCGCTACCGCCCGCACGGTCGACCAGGCACTCACCTACCGGGCCCTCATCGAATGCGCCGGCTGCGGCCGACCCGGCACCGCACCCGGTGAAGACCTCTGCCCGGCCTGCCTCGACTGGCCCCTGTGCCGCACCTGCCCAGGCCCCACTCCCCGTCGCGCGCACCCCGATGGCGATGGCCGATGCGCCACCTGCGCCTCTGCCCTGACTGCGACCGACCTTCTTCTGGAAGCGAGCACCTCATGACACACCCCCTTCACTCACTCGGGACGGGACCTCAGCAGCCGCTGCGCCCCTTCGCCCGCGACCCGCAACGATGGAACGAAGAACGCATCCGCGCCCTGCGCTCCGGCCATGTCTGCCGCGAGAGGGTATGCACCGGCACTTGCGAACCGGCGCTCGTGTACGAGCGCACGGGATGGGGCTGGCTGGGCTGGAGCGTTCCCAGCGACGCCACCGTGCCCAAAGTCCCCTCGCAGATCGGTGTCTTCACCCCGGGCGCGACGCTTCCGCAGCGGCTGGCCGTGCGCTGGCTGACCCGGCGCCCCGCCTACCGCATCGCTCTGACCGCCACGAGCCCCGCCTCCCTGCGGTTCTCCGCCGCCGCCATGGGGGCCGTCAGTTTCTTCGCCGCCCTGTTCGCCCTCAGGCGCGGTATGCCCGCCGACGTTGTGCTGCCGGCGATGTTGCTCGCCCCGCTGCTCACGGAGCACCTGCCCGACCGGCTCGACGAACGGGCCCGCGCACGCGTGCGCAGCGTCGAAGACCACGCCGCCTGCCAGTACCTGCAGCGCCTCGCCGTCCTGCACACCTACATCGTCCTGGCCGTCGCCGACAGCGATCGCTACGAATTGCGCCGGTCGGTTGAGATCGGCCACAACCTGCTGTGGGGGGCTGCTGACCTGCTCCAGAACCGGGACACCCACGCTGCCTCGACGCGCCTCGCGCACCGTGAGCGGCTGATGGCCCAACTCGCCGACCAGGTCGCCCAGATACTCGAGCGCACCCGCGCCGCGCCGACCGGCGACGAGGCCAGCCAGCCCCGCCGTGCCGAAAGCTCCCTGGGACCGCTTCCGCCCGGCTTCGAACCAGCGCTGCGGCCAACATCTTCGCCCACCAACGACCTTTCACCGCTGAAGGGATACCCGCCCATGACGCAGACCCAGCCCGGCGACGCAGCCCGCACCGCGGACGTCTATCTGCTCTTCGCGCACGAGCCGTACTACCCGGGCGACGGCACCCAGGAGATCAACACCACGCTGGTCGCTGCCGACACCCTGCTCCACCCCCGGGTGCAACAGCCCGACGGCGCTCGGATCCACGACCGCCTCACCCAGCAGCGCCAGCCGGGCGAGATCGTCCCGCTGTCCACCCTCACCCACGAACTGGGCGGCGGCGCCGACTGGCCGGCGGTCGGCGACTGGGAGAAAGTCACCACCGACCTTGTGCAGCTCGTCCATGCAGGGGAGTGCGATGCCCTCAGTCTGGGCCTTCCCGCCATCGCACGCGCCCTCATCACCGCTGGCCCTCAGAGCCACGTGCGCGCCTTCGACGCCGGAGCCGACGAAGTCCTCACATACGGGCCCACGGAGCGTGCGGCGGTTCTGGCCGAGATCGACGCGTTCCTGACGTGCCTTGTAGCCGAACAGGATCTCTGGCCGGGCGATGGCCTGCTACGCCCTCCCTTCCAACGCGCTACTGACGAAATTCGCTGACCTGCGAGAATCTTCGGCCTACCTGGGTGCCGATCCCGTGATGGTGTTACCGGATTCCCAGCCTGTCCCGACGCGGGACCGGCCAGCTGGCACACCGCACGGACGCCTGTGCCGCACCCGCTCCGTGCGAATCATCGACTTGGCCACCATGCAGCGCCCGCCGCTGCGCCCGCTGCCGTGGAGGATCGCAGTGATCATCCACAGGGGGATGCGCTGCACGGTCACGCGCACCGGACCGCAACGGATGTCGAGTACAGGGGGCTTCTTGGAAGAGGGGCGGTGCTTGTCTGACATCGCATGGTCCTTTAGACGATTCGGTCTAGGCGAACCAGAAGGTAAACAGCTGAGTCCCCCAATTTCAGAGATGATCAGGGCTTTTGAGATCTATCTGCCATGATCCCCAAAGCGAACAAAAGCCACATATTGGCGATCAATCGTTTCGCTGGTCCAGGGGCAACTGGCCTGCTACCAGCGGCTCAAGCCACTCCTCGATGCCTGGGCCTACCGGCTCCCCGGCGATCACTCGGCTCGCTGGCTCTACCCGGTTCATTCCAACAGGCATGAGGGCCACCCGCCCCTGCTGCGCCGACCGTGCACGCACTGCGAAGCGCCCACACGAGACGTGAGCTCGCTCCGCAGCCTTCATGGAGGCTTAGAAGCTGTGTCCTCTCCCTTGGTCGGAGGGCGGGGAACAGCGGATCCGCTGCCACCTGTACGGGCCCGCCTTTCGCTGATCTACTTGCGGAATGCGCTGGCGATACGGCAGTTCATGGTGTGTCGCCAACATCGTGTTCGGGTTGGTTCTCGTGGGTCTGGGCGCCTGGCGCATCGGGCCGGCGTACCACCGTGAGCACCAGCAACGGGTTGTGTCGGTGTGTATTGCCGAGCGTGGTGTCGAGCAGTGCCTGCCGGTGCGGACCGCCGCCATCACCAAAACAGTCAGGCTGAAGCAGACGTTCGGCGGGGACATGCTGGACGTGTATCTCGACGGGGCCTCGGAGCCGGCGTTCGAGATCTCGCCGCGCTGGAGCGAGCGGGACAGCTCGACAGTGACCGTCGCCGACTTGCAGGGCGAGGTGTGGGCCTGGCAGGAGAGCGAGCACCATCGGTGGGAAGAACTGTACGAACCATGGCCGTGGTGGACACTCATCTATCTCACACTGATCCTGATCGGCGGCTGGTTCGTACTGAACTTCGCAAGCGAGCTGCTCATCGAGGGGCACAGCCGGTACAGAGAACTGGCCGAGAGGTTGGTCGCGCTGTACAGCGGGGGGAGCTTTGCGGGGATGGCGATCCTCGCCGGGTTCTCCCTCTCCTGGATCTTCGGGCTGGGCTCCATCGCCGTCGTGGCGTTGGCGGTCGGTGTCAACGGCGCCGACCTCTGGCGCCACTGGCGAAGCGCCTGGCGCCGCGCCCGCCGAGTACCGCGCTGACCGCACCCGCACCCGGACCCGCTTTGGTGCAGGACGGCAGCCACTTCGGCCCGGCGCACGGCTGCGGCGAGCAGGCGTCAAGTTCAGCGAGATGAACGAAGCCAACGGACGATCAAGGCGTGGGCGGAGTCATCACAAGGAGGTCCAGGGGCGAGATTCACCCCCAGCCAGAGGTGACCACACCGGTCCGCTGGCTCCCTGTTCCTCGATGTCTTCCAGGATGGCGGCTCCGAGCGGGACCTCGCGGGCGAGTGCTGCCACGAGCGGGTGCTGCGCGACCATGGCCTGCAGATCGCTGATCCGGTCACCCAGTCTGGCCGGAGAGGCGCCGGTGAGCACAAGGAGCACGCGTGGGTAAACGGGGTACCAGCGCAGCCACGTCGGGCCGGTGGATACGGGCCTGCGGCGGCCGACGGGCTGGGCTTCGTAGTGGTAGAGCCTTGCGTATTCGATCAGCTTCACGGCGAGGCGCTCGCTGCTCATGGTGGTGCGGTCGACCTCCACGAAGGCGCGCAGCATCCGGCGGTGTTCGCCGTTGATGACGGTGTAGCGCATGACTGCGTCGGCCACGAGCCGCTCGCTCTCGCCGATGGGGTGGGATACCTCAGGTGTCCAGTCCCACGGGCTGTGTTCGTGCCCGAGGCGGCGGGCGTCTGCTGCAAAGGGCAGGTGGGATCGTACGACGGTCAGTGTGTGCGCGGTTTTCAGCGAGGCCGCGGTGCTTGAGGTGATGGGGTATGGCGGGCGTCCCCGCAGGACGGGGAGATCGCGGGTCAGGCGTGCCCCTTCAGCGGTGAGATACCAGGCGTGCGTGCGCGATCGCTGTGAGTCGGGCAGCGGGGTGAGGTCGACGAAGCCCGTGGCGCGCAGCTTGTTCAGCACGCGGGAGAACAACTGGCGGGAGCTGTCCGGGCGCAGCATCTGGCGCAACTGGCCGGTCGTGGCCATGCGGTGCAGGGCGAGCGCGCTCAGGATCTGCAGGCGCAGCGGTTCGGTGGGGCTGGGGGCCAGCTCGACGGCCGGGACACGTGATGTGGAACGGGTCATGGAGTGGAGGAAACCTTCAGCGCCCGACCCGATCCCCGACCATGAAGCCCCGACCAAGGTCACAACCCAGAAACGCTCTTGTGGTCGGGGCTGTGGTCGGGGGGCGTGGGGTCCCGACCACGCGCCGTGCGGACCTCGACAACGCCGGCGATGAGGCGGAGGGGTTCTAGGAAAGCGGTGCTGTACGAGGCGATGGCCGGTCCGCAGCAGCAGTTTCTGCTGCGGGGCGTGGTGGCGAGCCACGCTATGCCGGCCATCGTGCGGCTCCCGGCCCGCAAGGGACCAACTCCCAAGACCGGGGGTCGCGTTCAGGGGGCGGTGGGCGGAGGTCCGCGCACCGCCGGGTTTTACCTCGTGGACCGCTGGGCGGCCTGCTCGAGGATGCGGCGGCGCGTCCACCGCCGGCGCCCGTTCTGGCGTCCGGCGTTCTGGGCGAGGCTGTCCGTTTCTTTCAGCAGCGGCAGGTTGCCCTGGGACAGGCTGCTGGAGAAGGAGTTGATGCTCTTGAACCCCAGCAGTGCGGCCGCCTGGCTCGCCCCCAGGAGCTCCTCGGGATCGCCGTCGACGGGAACCTGGGGCAGGGGCGGTGCCTTCCGTGCTCCGGCTCGTCTCCCGCTGCCGGGCCGGGTGGCCATCCACTCTTGCAGGGTCTGCACCTTCCACAGCTGCCGGCGATAGGGGTTCTCGGCGGTGCCCATCTCTTCGACGACGTCCGGCTCGGGGAAGTAGCCGGGGTGGTCGCGCACGAAAGTGGTGACCTGGTTGGAGTTCTTGTAGCCGAGGTACCTCGAGGCGTCCGCGGCGTTCAGCAACGTCTCTGGGGGGAGGGCGGGCGGAGTGTGTTCGGCGAGCCTCGCCGGCGCGCGGTGGGCGAACCACTCGTCGACCTCCGCGCGGTCCCACAGCCGGGCGCGGCCACGCTTGTCGACAGGCTCGGGGAACGTCTTGCTGGCAGTGTTCTGCACGCGCCCGGTGTAGAGCCCGGTGATCCTTGCGGGGGTCAGACCATGGTCAGCCGCGATCTCGGCAGCGTCGGCCAGGCGAGGCTCACGGCGCGAGGTCATGGCAGAACCGTCCGTCCTGTCAGTTGCGGGCCGGCCTGCCCGGCCCGCAACGCAAATAATGGCAGGAGTTTCGGTCGGAGGTCCAGCCCGCGGTGCAAGATTCCCCCGTCCGCTGCGCTCGCGGCTCCTGGCCTACTCCTCAGGGATCAAGCAGACACCGCGGCGTGCGGCGTCCTGGGCCATCTCCGTGTACGCCATGGCGGCCGGCGTCATTTCCCACTCGACCAGGGCCAGCAGCAGGATTACTTCGTTGCGGTCCTGCGACGCTTCACAGGGCATCCCGGCCGTTTCGGCGGCGAACATCAGATCCGCGATGGCCACTCCGCTGAGGCGCTCTGCCATCTCCCGGCGCAGGTTCTGCAGACCCTGCTGGTACAGCTCGTTCGCCTCGCTCAGGAGCAGCACCAGGTCCTCGCCGTGGCTGGCGGGTGCCGCCGCCGCGAGGTCGAGGATGCGCTGGGTCGTTGTCATCGTCATTGAGTATCCCTCCCGAGTGGGGGTGGGCGCCGGTGCCGTGGTCAGCTGCAGCCATCGCACCCGGCGGCGCTGTGCAGGAGCTCGCCCGGCCCGGTGCGGGCCTTGGAGTCCCAGGTGGGCGGCTTGCGCAAGGCGGCGTGGACGTCGCGTTCCATCCGCTCGAAGTCCTCGGTCTCCTCGACCTCGAGGCCAGGGTCCGGGGCGTCGCGCCGGCGGGACAGTGCGATGAGCTCGCTCATGGTGATGTTCGGGTTGAACGGCACCTGGCGGACGCGTTCGACCAGCGCGCACAGTTCGGCGAGCCGCGGGCGGCGCCCGGCGGTCAGCAGCAGATCGCGGTGGTTGGCCAGGGTGCAGGCCGAGCACGAACAGCGACTGGAACCACGGCGGTCCTTGGCGCCGGGGTAGGAGTCGTAGCACCAGTGGTAGGGCAGCCCCGCACTGATCGTGCGGTCCCAGACCTCCTCGGTGGTCACCTGGTGGGCGGGCAACCACTCGTCGACGACCCGGGCCGAGTTGTCGGTCGTGCGGCGCCACACCTCACGGTTGCGGCGGTCCGGTCTCTCCTCGGCGCGCATCCCGAGTACGTTCGCGAACATCAGCGGGCCGTCGGTTTCCCTCCTGAGCGCGCGGACCTGGGGGGTGAACGCCTGGTAGACCATCTTTGTCTTCCACGGGCCCGTGCAGGTGCGGGCCCGGCCGAGCCAGGGCCAGTCGCCCCGCTCCGCGATGAAGGTCAGCAGGTCGAACGGCACCCGCTCGCCGTCGACTTCACGGCTGCGCCGGACCTCGATATGCCGCTCGGGCGGCACGCCGAGGGCCTGGCTGTGCTGTGCGGCGAGTTCGCTGGCACTGGGCCAGCGGACCCCGTCCACGGTGACGGAGGGCCATTCCATCGGGCCCAGACTTGCGTGGGCGGTCCAGACACGGTCGTCGACACCGGCCTGTCGGGCAGCGTCCATCGCTATGGTTCCGGCCACGAGTCCGTCCTTACCGCCGGACAGGTTGATCACAATGCGGTGCCGGGTCGCGGCGAACTCGACCGGGTCGCCGTAGAGGGGGCTGGGATTCGACATGGATCGGTTCCTTCCAGGGAGGGGGTGATGGGCCGTCCCTGACAGGTCGGCCGGGGCGGCAGCGCGTACCGCGCGGCCACGTGCGTTCAGACCAGGAGTCGTTCGGGGTCGGCCTGCTTGGGATAGGGCCGTTGAGCGGGGAGGCCGAGCTTGATCTGCTCTCGCTCGCGGCGGTTTCTGCCGAGCCGGAACACGTAGCGGTGTGCTCCGCGGTGGCGTACGTTGCGGGCGCCGACCGCGGCCAGAGCCTCCCTCAGCCAGAGCGCCGGGGTGCAGCCGGCCCGTGGCACCGGTGCTCCGAGTGCGATCAGCTGTGCTTCGGCGTACTGGTGGCCTTGCTCCTGGCGGCGGATCTTCTGTGCCGTCCGGTCGTGGAAGACCGTGCCGTCCGGCAGGAGCTTCACGGTCCGCGCGGTGGCGCGTCCGGCGTAGACGGCGTTCGTGGCGGCGTAGATGGTGCCGACGTGTCCGGGCATGACCAGACTTCCGGCGGCGGTCCGGCGCGGGACCGGGTCCGCGAAGGAGACGACCCCGCGTACACCCCTGGCGAGCAGGTGGTTTAGGCAGTTCGCGAGGAACCACGACTCGGAGTTTCCGGGGCACTCGTCGAGCAGGACGAACCGCGAGGCCACGAGCGACTCGGTGTAGGGCCGCAGTTCCGGTAGTGGCTTGGTGAGGACGGCGGTGCTGACCGGAACCCCGAAGACGGCCACTCCGCACAGCCGCCGTTCGCCCTCGAGGACGTCGTACAAGCCGAACTGCACCGTCACCGCCGGGTACGAGCCGGAGTAGTGGTGGGTGCGCACGAACTCCTTGGCGGGCTCTTCGTCGGGGATGACGTCCACGGTGTAGCGGCGGGCGTCGAAGCCTCCGTCCCGGACGTGCGCCCAAGAGTGCCTTCCTTTGCGCCACCGCTGGCACCAGGGCGAGGCGGTCGGGATCTCCGGCAGGTCCTCGAAGGGCAGGGTCTCCTGCAGCGGGGACGTCACGGTGCCTCACCGTCCGTGCCGTCTTCCGAGCTGTCAGCGAAGAGGCTGAGCTGGTCCTCGGTGTCCGGAGCAGGCCTGGATGTGGGCAGGGCCTGGCGGGCGGCGGTGGGTTCCCCGGGGCCGCCGGTGTCGGCAGTCTCCTCGGCGTCGGCTTTGTGAGGGCAGGGGCAGAGCCACCGGCAGGGCCGCTGGCCCGGTCTGTAGCGGATCACGGCGACGACGAACCCTTGGGCGTCGGTGACGGTGTCGGCGTGCTCGTCGACGCGGGGGCCGCCGGCGCTGACGCACCGGTCGTGGTGCCCGGAGGCGCAGCCGGGGCAGATGCCGCGCTCGCAGGAGCACCAGCGGTGGAAGCCGTGGGGGTAGGCGTCGTCGATTTTGCGCAGTCCCTTGGTCCAGGCGTGCGCGCGGACCCAGGCGCCTTCCTCCTCGGTCATCGGGGAGGGCGTGGTGGAGGCAATGGGGTCGAGGATGCCCATGATCGCGGCGCCGATATGGCGCAGGCGGGTCGTCATGTTTCGTCTCCGAACAGCGTTGGGGCGGCGTGGAGTTCGTTCATCCAGGCCAGAAGGCGGGGGAGGTTGGTGCCGGGCCCGTAGGCGAGGTAGGTGCCGTCGCCACTGGTGCAGCCGAAGGCCTGCGCGATGCGCAGCCGTCGGCGGGAGTTGACGCGGCCCATGTGGACGCTCAGGCCGCGCTCGCGGGCCTCAACGGCGAGTCGGTGGGCGGCCGGTGAGGTCTTCCACGCGGTGCTGCCGGCGAGGAACAGCACGTCGATCGAGTCCCAGGGGATGAGGCCGTGTTCGCTGCCGTCCTGGGCGGCGAACGCGCCCGGGATGCCCAGGGCGCGGATGGGTGCCAGCCAGGGCATCGACTCGGTGAGGGTGGCCGCGGCGTCCAGCGGGACGTCGGGGGCCACGGCCCACAGGCAGCGGTCGGGGCCGTAGCGGTCGACGGTTGCCGTCAGCCAGGCGAACCAGGCGTGCGCGCCGGGCCATCCCTTGCCGAAAACTTGCCGTTGTCGCAGGCGTACAGGGCGCCGGGCGGGATCACGTTGCCCTGGGCCGGGGTCGTCATGCAGGCCAGAGTCCGGCCTGCATGGCGGCCCGTACGTCAGCTCCGGAAGGCGTGGCCAGGTACAGCACGACGGTGAAGCGGAGGAGGAGCAGGGGCTGAGGGCATGGCTGCGCGCACGGGAAGTCCTTCCGAGGGGCGGTGGGGGTGGTGGGGGCGGTTCAGGCGAGGGGGAGTTGGGCGGCGGTACCCGAGAGGAGGGCGTCCCAGGACTCCTCGAAGTTCTTGTCCTGCTTGTTGATCACGCGGGCGGGGGCGGTGGCGAAGAGTTCCTCCGCCATCGGCCAGCCCTCGGCGCGGGGGCGGACCCACGCCCGGGTGCGCCCGTACACCGGGTCGTGCTCGACGTCGACGCCGTGCCGCTCGGAGATGGATAGGAGACGCCTGGCGAGCTGGTGCGGGCGGCCGAGGTCGACGCGCTCGGTGGAGCGCTTCACCGGCCGGCGCCTGCCGTCCTCGGACAGCAGGAACAGGCGGCGCACGTGGTACAGCGCCCACGGCATGTCGAGCTCGCGCTCGAAGGCCTCCAGGCACGCCCGGTCCCGAGGCCGCGTCGGGTCGAAGAGCTCCAGGAGGGTCTTGCGGCCGTAGAGCTTCGCGTTCGGGTTGAGGCTCATCGCCGTGTACTCCAGGCGCAGCACCTCACCGGCGATGTCCGGGTGGGAGCGCATGCGCTCCATGTGGGCGGGCAGCGAGCCCATGGAGGCGGGGAAGCAGCAGAACGTGCAGTACGACTTCGGCCAGTGCACGCCGAACCGCTTCAGCAGGTAGGTCTCGCACTGCTGCCGGTCCCAGCCCCAGTCGATGAGCGGGAACTCCCCGGTACGTCCGGGCATCTTCGAGGTGACCTGGTCGCCGAAGCGGCGGCCCTCCTCGTCGGCGTTGAAGCCCATGATCTGCCTAAACGGCCGCCCGCCGAAGACCTGCTTGAGCCACCAGTCGCCGACGTCTCCCTTCGCCCACAGGCTGCATTTGCGGGTGCCGGCCACCTGGGGCACCGTGCCGACGGACTCCTGGTCGTCCCACAGCGTCCACGGCCCGCACGGGACGAGCTGCTCGGGGTGGCGGGAGTCGTCCAGGATCGTGAACCCGTCGGCCTGGAGGTGCCCGTTGCGCGCCAGCTGGACGAAGCGCACGCCGTTCTCGCGCAGCAGCGGGATCATGAACTCGTCGGCCAGGAGACGGGTTTCGGGCCACTCGCTGCCGGTGGCCATGTAGAGGACGGCGGTGCGATCGAGGTCGATCCCGTGCGCGCGGGGGGCGGTGAGCATCTTGGCGAGGTACGCCGTGGAGTCGGCGCCGGCACCCCAGTTGATGATGGTGTCCAGGTTGCCGTCGGCGGTGAGGCCGGGCAGCGGCGGCGTGTACGTCGTAGGGGACATGGCGGCTCTCACTCCTCGAGGGGCCGGTCGGTCAGCGGCTGGGCGGAGACGATGAGCAGGAGGTCGTCAGCGGGCCACGGATCGCAGGACTCCCAGGGATCGCCCTGCGACAGCACCACCACGTCGCCGGGCGCCGTAATGAGGCAGCACACGCCGCAGCCGCACGACGGGTTGAACGGCTCGGGGTGGGCGATGTAGGGGGTGGTGAAGTAGTCGGCTCCCTGCTTCCCGACCGCGGCCAGGAGCAGGTCGCCGTCCGCGACGTCGCCGGCGCGGGCCACGCGCGCGTGCGGCAGAGCAACCGCGAGACGGGGATCCGGGCTGTTCACGGCGAGCTGCCCGTCGATGAGGCGGGCGTTGCCGCTGGAGCGGACATCGCCGGTGGCGGGCGCGGCGAGCAGGGGCCGGCGCAGGTCGACGGCCGTCTCGGCCGCGTACATCGCCCCGGCGTGGTCCAAGGCCTCGACGAGGATCACCGCCCGGGCGAGCGCTGCCATCAGGACGGCGCTGGCCTTCAGCGTCGCGCCGCTGGCCGCTGTGCCGGTCCGGTAGAGGCTGAGGGCCGCGCCGCCGTTGCCGAGGACGGAGCGCAGCAGCGGTGCGTGAGCGTGGGGGTGGGCGCCGTCCAGGCCGCGCGGCAGGACGGCGAGGGAGGCCCGGCCTGCCTCGGCGGCCGCCTGGTGGGCGGTGGAGTCGATGCCGTAGGCGAGCGTGGCGGTGACCGTGTGACCGGCCTGGGCAAGGGCGGTGGCGAAGTCGTGCGCGCGGGTGACAGCTAGCTCGGTGGGCGCCCGGTTGCCGGTCACGGTGACGGCATTGCTGGTCAGCCGCGGCAGTCGCTCGCGGCCGCTGACCCACAGGCCCAGCGGGCAAGCCGGCCCCAGGTCGGCGAGGGCGGTGGGCCACTCCTCGTCCGAGGGGATGACGAACGAGCAGGTCAGCTCTGCTTGGGCGAGTTCCTCACGCGGCCGGTAGGAGGAAAGGAGCCCGCTGGCGTCGTCGCGTACGCGCCGCTCCCACACCTCGGCCGGGGTGTACTCGGCGAGCTCAGCGGTGAGGTGGCCGGGGGTGAAGTGGGCGGCGAGCGCGGCGCGTGCGGCTCGTTCGGACAGGGTGTGTGCGGGCATGGACGGCGGGCCTTTCGGGCGGGGCGCGGCACCGGCAGGCGAACCGGTGCCGAGCCGGGGCGGGCGAAGGGGTGACGTGAGCAGCGGCCGACGGGAAGGGGAGTGCCGTCGGCGGCTGCGGTCAAGGGGCCGGGCTAGGACCAGTTGGCGGCCCGCTTCTGCTCCCACCAGGCGGGCGGGCTGCCCGGTCCGGTGGCTGGCCGGGACGCGGCGGCGGGCTGTGGCGCCGGGGGAGCGGCGATCGGGCGGGCGGCGATCGGGCTGGGCAGGCTGGTCTCGGTGTAGGCGATGCGCCTGCGCAGGCTGATGCCGAGGTCGTCGACGCTCAGGTAGATGGAGTTGTCCCTGATCTCGGTGATGCGCCCCTTGACCAGGATGTTGACCCCGTCGACGAGGGATTCGGCGGCGTTGCTGGCCAGGTCCCGCCAGGCGGTGCAGATGTAGGGAATCGGGTCCAGGTCACGCCACTTCTGTGCGGAGGCGTCCCACTGCGTGGGGGTCTGGGTGAGGCGGAACCGGCAGACGGCGATGCCGTCCTGGGTGAAGCGGACTTCGACGTCACCGGCGACGGTGCCGGTCACGTGTGTGACGGACGGGGCCATGCGAACACCTCCTATTCAAATAATAGTGTTTCTTGGAGTGTGGTCAATCCCCCTGTCGGCACGTCCCGCCGGAGAGTGCGGTACGGCGGGTGAGACGCCGTAAGCGTGCTTTCCACCCGGTGGTCTGCGCCGGGGCCGGCGGCGGGGTGAGGTTGTCGAACACAGTGGCGTCCTCGATCTCCACCAGCACGGGGACTGTGCCGTCGGCGCGGAGTAACTGCTCGTGCGTGGTGTCCAGATGAACGGAGACCCGTACGGCCCCGCGGTCGGCGTCGAGGTAGGCGAAGACGAGGATGCCCGCGATCTCGATGCAGGGCAGGCCTTCGTCGTCGGGGTGTGCCTGCGGGTAGAAGACCGCCGAGCTGTTCGCCTGCGCGCAGGCCTCGGTGTCCGAGAGGCTGAGGCTGAAGGGCGCTCGCAGATGACGGGAGATGCCGGCGGGGTACAGCGTGTATCCCGCGTCGCCGCGGTTGTTCTCCGGGCCGTAGTAGAGGTCCACGGCCGTCTGGTCGTCGGTGGGAGGCCGGTACGGGACACCGTCGGTGCCCGCCACGTCGTCCCAGGAACTGCGCACCTCCTGCGCGAGCGCGGCCAGGGCGGAGGCCTCGTCGGACCAGAGGGTCACATCGTCGGCGTGCCGGTCCCACTGGCGCAGCACCCACGCCTGGCCGGCCACCTGCGGGGTGAGGTTCGCGTCGACGGCGAAGCTGAAGCGGCTCAGCCACTCGCCGAGGATGTCGACGGTGTCCGCCCCCGGCCATTCGCCGGTGCGCTCCTGGAGGCCGTCCAGCCGGTCGGCCAGTTCGATGATGGCGCCGCCTGCGGGCGTGGCCGGGTCCGGTGTGATCGGCATGGTGGTTTCCTTCCGTGTGGAACGGGCGGTCAGGACCCGTTCATGAGGCTGTTGAAGAGGTCCATCAGGTGTTGCTGGTCGGGGGTGAGGGTCGCGGTGCGCAGCACGCGTCGACGCAGGACGGGCACGTTGAGGCTGATGCCGGAGGGCACCTCGGGCCTCTCGGGCAGCGAGACCACCTGGTAGTTCCGGGTGTGGATCATCCAGGCCTCGTACCGGTCTGCGGGGCTGCCGCTGCGGGCGGCGTTCCCCTCGTCTGCCGTGCGCGACGGGCAGGGGCAGGACGGATCGGTGCAGCGCCGTCCGGCGGGGTGGCTGGCCAGGACCGGGCTGCGGCGGTAGTGGGTGGCGGTGCCGTTGAGCATCGGGCAGTGGTCGGCGGTGTACGGCAGGCACTCGGGGTGCAGCGCCGGTTCCGGGGAGCAGCCTTTGAGGACGTCGGCCGGGCGTACGAGCAGGAAGCACCGTTCGTCCAGCGGGTGTTCGCAGATCTGGCACAGGCGTTGCCGGAAGGCGGTGACGGTCTTGTCGGCGTCGAGGACGCCGAAGGCGGCGTGTCCGTCGTGGATCAGGGTCACGTACGGCACCACCAGCCCGCCCGCCAGCGGCCGGTGAGCGCAGCGTTGGGGTATCGCGTGCATGGGGTGAGTTCCTTCCGATCGCAGGGCGAGCGACGGGCGCCGGTGCTGCCGGATGTCAGCTGCTGGCCGGTGGGGGAGGGTCGGCGGGGCCGCCGGCCAGGAGCGCTTCCCAGTGGGCGTAGCGGCATTCGGTGGCGTCGTGCAGGCGCAGGTGCAGCCAGTTGAGGTTGTCTCCGGCCCGGATGACGGCCTCGGCGCCGATGGCGACGGCCCGGGGGTAGATGGTGCCGTCGTCGGGGTCGACCAGGACGACGATCAGTCCCTGGCGGCGGGGCACGTGGCGGAGTGTGAAGCCGGTATAGCTGCGGTCGTCCAGGATCACGAGCGGAGCGCGCTGGTACTCCTCGGCGCTGAAGAGGGGCGATGGCAGGTGCAGGAGGGGGACCGGGCTCGTCCGCAGGCCGACCGGATCGTTGTCGGGGCTGTCGCTGATGACCAGCACGGGGGCCCGCGGTCCTTCCCGACCGGCTTGTGGTGGGGCGGACATGGCGGTGACACGTCGCTTTCGTGAGGGCCGTGGCCAGGAAGAGGCCTCGGTAAAGGGGGAATTGGCGTTCTGTGGGCGGGACGGCTGACGGGAGCCGCCCCGCCCACAGGCGTTCGCTCAGCCGAGCGGGTAGAGCACCAGCGCGGGCAGAGCGGTGTCGGGGATGCCGTCCGCGTACAGCTCGCGCAGGGACTGGTCTGCCTTGAGCTCCTCCGGCAGCGGGAAGACGTCGCCGACGAGCTCGCTGTGGGTCGGCGCGTACCGCGCGTGGCTGTAGGTGGAGAACGGCGAGTAGAGGTTGCCCTCGGCGTCGCGGGACAGCACGACGAGCGTGTCTCCGGGCAAGCCTTTCCAGTCCTTACGGACCAGTTGGCGCAGTACGGCGAGGGTCAGGGGGCGGTCGGGGGCCTCGCCGTCCGGGTCGGGGGACGGGGCCTGCTGCTGGTCGGTCATGACGTCCTTTCACGTGCAGGCCGGGCAGGGAAGGGCCCGGCCGGTTGGTCGGCGGGGGCGGGCGCCGCCCCGGCAAACGGGGCGGCGCCGTCAGGCCCGGTCAGTCGTCCTCGATCTCTTCCAGGCAGGCGACAGGGACACCGTTGCCGGGGAGCCGGAAGCGCGTCATGTCCTCGGGGATGCGGTACTTGGGCTTGCCCGGCTCGCCGTTTCGCGGGTCGGTGCGCAGCCGCCGGGTGGACTTCTCGTCGAGGATGAAGCCCGCGCGGCTGCCGGTGCGGTTGCGCTCCTGCACGGTGCCGGTGAGGCCGCGCAGGAGGACCGGGCGCAGCGAGTCGTTGAGGCGGGCCCTGCGTCCGGCCACGAGTCCCGCGAACGCTTCCTCGTCGATCTCGCGGAGCCGCCGTGCGGACGCCTCCTGGACCTTCGAGACCTTGATCGCGTCCGGCAGCTGGCTGATGAAGTCGAGGACTTCGTCCATGGTGACGGTCATGCTGATTCGCCTCTCTGTGACGCTGGGTGGGGAACCGGCCGGGCACTGGAGTGCCCGGCCGGAGATCTGCGGGAGTGCGGTCAGGCGGCGGGTTCGGGCCGGTGGCGGGCGACCGCCTGGTCCTCGACCTCGGACAGCTGGTAGCTGCCGTTGTCGTCCTGGCCGAGCGCTTCGAGGAGCAGCAGGTAGTGGGCCTGCCGCACGGTGAGGTTCGACCACGTCTTGGGCTCGCGGATGTCGTACTCGCAGGCAGCGGCGACGTGCGCGAACAGCGCGTTGACAACGCGTGCCTTGGGCAGCTGCGCCGCTGTCTCCGCCAGGTCCGCGTGCTCGGGCTCCTTGATGCCCAGGAAGCGGGCGACGGTCTCGGACTCGTGCTTGTCGGTCCACGAGCTGTAGAAGTACGGGAGGGTGAGCACGACCTCCTGCGCGAAGACGCGGGCCGCATCCGGCAGGGTCTTCTGGCGCACGAGCCGGGCGACGAAGTCCTGACGGGGACCGGCGGCGGCCTTCCAGGCCCGGTTGCAGGCGATGACCTTACGGCGCTCCTCCGCCCTGGCCTCGTCCTCCTCCGTCCTGGGCTTCTTCGGCTGCGGGCGGACCTTGTGGCCGTACGCGGACGGGTCGGAGCAGTGCCATACGGGCTGGTGCTCGTCGTCGAGGCGGGCGCTGTGGCCGGGGCAGTTCCTGTGGTTGTCCTCGGTGAGCGGATTGCCCAGCCCGCTGGTCAGCTCGGCCAGCGGCTTGGACGGGTCCTTCTGCCCCCACCCCGGCTGCCGCAGCAACGGGATGTCCGCCGCCTTGAGGTCTTCCTCGGCCTTTGTCCGGGCATCGGCGTCGTCCTGCTCGGCCTTGAGCAGCGCCATCTCCTGGTCCCAGTGACCGCGTCCGCCGTTGCCCTCCTCGTGGTCGCGCTCCAGCGCTCGCAGCAGACGGCGCTCCGCGCCGGGCACGTGCTCGACCTCGGCGAGCTGGGCGGTCTGCTCCAGGTCCATGCCTCCGGCGGCTGCCCGGCGAAGGGTGGCGTCGTCGAGCTTCTGCGCAGCCTTGGCCTGCTTGGCGGCGTTGCGGCTGACGCCGAGAGCCTTGGCGGCCTGGCGTCGCTCGACGTCGTCCATGCCGATCAGGGCCAGCTCCTGCGACTTCAGGATGTCGCGCTCGCTCATCCCCTCGCGGTGCTTGTTCTCGACCAGGGACAGGAACCGGGTCCAGCCGTCGCGGCCGACCAGGTCTTCCCGCACGTGTGCCTTGATCCTGCGTACCGGGCGGCCGTCCTCTTCGGCGGTCTCGTTGGCGATCTGCTGAGCCTGCGCGCGCCGCCAGCCCTTGAAAGCGCCGTACGTGCCGTCGGGCCGGGGCCGGACACTGATGGTCTCCTCGACGCCGATCTCCTTGACGGAGGCGATCAGCTCCTCGTCCGGTTCGGTGTCGGTTTCGCGGGCGTTCTGCTCGTCACGCACCACCTGCGCCGGGTCGAGCAGGACGATCTGCGGTGCTTCTTCCTCCTCGTGCGTGACGGATTCGGTGGGTTGGGTCGAGACGGCGGTGGCCATAGGGCTCTCCTTCTCCTTGCCTGTTCGGCGAATTTGGGCGCTTGGGGGTGTCCCCCTCGCTTCAAATTCAATAATAGTGTCTTTTGGGGTAGTGGCTAGACGCCCACTGACCTGCAAAAACGCTGACCTGGGGCGAGGTTGGAGCGTTCTGGGGGAACGCTCGGTCAGGCTTTAGCTCAGGTCATGTACGAAAAACCAGCACGGACCGGAATGGACGAGGAGTCCCAGGTTGTCCACGTACTCACGCAAAGTGGCGCCCCACCGTGCACCGATCGTCAGGGACGGCGCTGCCCTGTACTCGTTGGGCTCCAGCTTCACGTAGCCGGTCGCAAGGATGACGTGCTCTTCGTCGCCTACCGTGAACAACTGGACGCGCGCATCGTCCGGGTTTCCGCTGCCGGGCCGCTGGCTCTGGGTGTCCAGTGCCGAGTCCAGTGCAGCCGCGCCGGGCGGTGCGACCACCACCCCGTAGACGGCGTACACGGAATGGGATACGGGCATGGGGCAGCTCCTTGGGGTCGGTGCCGAATCGGTGGCGTGGCGGTGAGGGCCTGTACGGCGGGGCCGCCGCCCCGCCGTACAGGCTGTTCCGCAGGGCCAACAACATTCATAATAGTGTGTTTATGGGATAGGTGAACCCACCCCTGACCTGCGGATTTACCGCGATTCATGCTCTCGGTGGGGCGGCGACGGGACGGTGCGCCCAGCGTGCATGCGCACTCAGCGCTCGCAGCAGGCAGTGACGCATTTGGCGCTGCACTCGCCCTACTGGCAGGCGCGCGGTGTGCCGAGTTGCCGGCCTTGCCTGGGAACCGGGAGAACGATGCCGGAGGGCGGCTGCCGCCGGCGCACAGGTACTGCTCCCAGCTGCGCGAGGGCGGCGCGCGGGCGACCGTTGTCGGTGCCGGGCCGGACGGCACAGGTCTCGGGTGGCGGCATGTCCTCGGCCTGGGCTTGCCGATGATCTGGCCTGGGCAGCCGGGACACGGAGTGCTGTCACGCATCCCGCGCAGGGCCGAGTGCCCGGGCGGTCACGCCGTCAGGCTCTCCAACTCCTGGCGGCGCTTGTCGCAGTCCTCCGGACTCCAGCCCGCGATGTACACGTCGGACCGCTGCACGGTGTACTCCAGGTGCGCGCTGATGCGCCCCTGGGACCACGGGAAGTCGTCCTCGAGGAAGCTCACCGAATTGCGGTCGTAGCTGGTGCTGCCGGGCCAGCGCCCGCACCACATCGCCCCGACGCGCACCGGAGCCTGATGCGCGTACTGGTACAGGTAGTCACCAGGCTGCACCTCCGACCCCTTCACGGTGAAGGCCTTCAAGCGGGGCACCAGCCGGTGCATCTCCGTTTCCTCTGCTGCGGTCCTCATGGTCAGGCTCCTGGGCGGTGTGCGTGGATGGTGCCGGGCGTCCGGTTCGGTTGAGCCCGCAGGCCAGTGCCGGGTCGGCATCCAGTGATGGCGTTTGGGTGTGGTGCATCCCGGTGCGGGCGCCGTGGCGCCCGCACCGAGTGGGCGGTCAGTGCGCCGCGCGGAACCCGATCCGGTAGGCGCGCTGGGTTGGCAGGTGAACACGGAGGACGTCCTCGTGGTTGGGAGGGTCCAGGAGGGCGAGCCGGTCAAGCGCTGTGACCAGCTCCGGGTCGACGATCTCCTGGGCCAGCGCCGTCTCCGGCGGGCGCACCACGCGCACCGTGGTGCGGGTGTTCCTGAGGTCGGGGATGTCCTCGTTGGTCGTGAGCGCCGCCATAAACGGGTTCCACTCGATGGACATGCCGTCCGTGCTCATGCGCTCGATCGTTGTGAAGTAGGCCGCCACGGGCGTGCGACCGCCGCGAGGCTGGGCGGCCGCAAACGCTGCGACCCGGCTGACCACGACCTGGCGCCAGGCTTCCTCGGTGGCCTCCACAACTTCGACGGCCAGCGCGTCCAGAGCTGCTGGTGTGAGGCTGCGCAGCGCGTCGCGCACCGTCGCCGCGGTCGGCGTCGCCAGGGATGCGGCCAGTTCCTCGGTGTTCATCGCGGGAGTCCTCCTCGGGCAGGCGTTGTAAGGCAAATAATAGTGTCTCTTGATGGAAAGTAAACCCCTTCTGACCTGATGCTTTACGGCCAGTCGTGCTCTCGGCGGGGCGGTAGTGCGAAGGTGCGCCGGGGATCGATGCGCACACAGCGCTCGCAGTAGGCCGTGACGCGGTTGGCGGTGCACTCGCCCCACTGGCACTCGAAGCGCTCACGCGGCCCGCAGATGAGGCACCGCCACAGCGTGATCCCGTGCATCTCGCACGGCTTGTAGCGCGTACGGGCGGGCAGCAACTCCAGTGCGGGGCGGGGGCGTTCGAGGCGCGCGACGTCGGCGGCCGGGAATGACTTGGCGTCGTCGCGTATCCAGCGGGGCGACAGCTGGGCGTACCGCTCGGGCGTGGTGTAGTACGGCAGACCGGCCGGGCTGAAGACCATGGCCAGATGGCCGCCGGAGACCAGGGTTTCCAGCCGGTCATGGCTGAACTCCCCGCACAGGGACAGCATTTCGTCCTGGCGCAGGCTGAAGCCGTACCCGTACCGGCGCAGGACCGGCGCTCGGTGGCGGCCGGGCCCCTCTGGGCGGCGTCGAGCTCTTCGACGGCTTCGATCGCGGCCGTCGGGTTGGCGGTCAGCTCGCGTGCCGAGTCCTCGGCGGCCGCACGGGTGGCGTGGCTGCTGAGCGCGTACCCGTGGAGCTGGTCCGCGACCTGGTGGCGTCCCTCGTGCTCGGTGGCGGCGTACCGGACGGGCCGCTGCTGGGTGCGGCGCCGGGGCATGGCGGAACTCCATCTGCGCAAGGGGCGGGAGGCGGCGGGGCGGCCGGCCGGGCGGGGGTCACCGCCTGGGTAGCGGCCTGTAGGCGGAGAAGACGAAGTGGCCCAGCTCGCGCAGCAGGCCGGCGGTGCCGTCCACGGCCGCGGGGTCGTGGTCGGCCTGACGGGTGTACGCCTCGATTTCGTTGTTCCAGGCGAAGCCCTGGGCGGCAAGGGACTGTTCGGTGGCGGGCGTGAGGTCGTCGGAGGACTGCGGAGCGGCCACGAGTCCGTGAGCGGGGTCGGGTACGACGAGGAACACCGGGCTCCTTCCGCGTGGGCCGCCCTGGGCGGGGCGGCCCACGGCCGGGGCGGATGGCTGGTCAGCGGGTGACGGTGACGGTGTAGTCGGCGTCCAGAACGGCGAGCGCGGCACGGATGGACGCGCGGGTCTCCGCGCTCGGGACCGAGTAGGGGAAGTCCAGGGCGAGCACCGCGTCGTCCAGGTCGTCGTCGGACAGCGGCAGCGTGTGCCCGCTGCGGTAGAGGGCGACTGCGGTCGCCGTGGCGACACGGACGCGGTTGTAGGCGATGGCCTCCCCGGCTGTGACGTCGGTGCCGAGTGCTTCGCGCGCGGTGGGCGGCAGTTCCGCGATCCCGGCGGCGAACCGGCGGGCGGGAATGCGCAGACGTGCCGGTCGCAGGGCGCGGCGCAGCGTTCCAAGCATGGCAACTCCTGGGACTGAAGGGGGAAGGGGGCTGTCAGCCGGTTAATGAAGGGGGGAGGTGGCGGCGCCCCCTCGACTCACTACTAATAATAGTGTGAATCGGGAGGGTGTGAACCCACCCTTGACCTGCGCAAACGGTCAGGTGTGCGCGTCCGTTCGGTAGGTCACAGCTGTGGCGCGTGCGCGGCCAGGGACTTCGGTGCTGCCCTGGTGTAGATGCCTTCCAGGCCGGATGGGGCGATCAGGCCCCAGGTGAAGGTGGCGGTGTCGGCGTGGAACTGCCCGCGCCGGGGGTGGGGTGGGACGAAGGCGCGCAGGACGCCGATGCCGTAGGCCTCCAGCGTGCCGTCGAGGATCGCGTCGCGCTGCTCCTCGGTCACGTCAGGCCCGTACTTGTCGAACTGCTCGTCGGCGACGACGGCGAGGACGGGGCTGAGGTCGTCCTCGATGGGGCCGAACATGCTGCGCCAGTGGGCGAGGTCGGCCATCGCCTCCGCGCGGCTGGCGCGGGTGCTGCGGTAGCGCACGCCGTCGCCGCGGTCGGCGAACCCGTCCATGTCGTACAGCCACGCCTCGAACTGATGCTCCGTGTACATCCCGATGCCGTTGTGGCGGCGGCGCCGAAAACCGAAGGGCTCGCCGTCGACGAGTACAGGGTGGCGCTCCGTGCAGAACTCGCAGGTGACGCCGACGTGGCGCAGGAAGCGCTGGAGGCGGGGGAAGCGGGCGAAGCGGGTGGCGCAGTTGCAGCAGGTGTACACCTCCCAGCGGGACGGGCTCGCGACCGTGTCGTGGTGGCACTGCGGGCACTGATAGGTCTTGTTGCTGAACCAGTCGATGACCGGCGTTAAGTTGGCTTGCACGGCAGGCTCCTGGGTGGGATCGAGAGAGGGGCGGCCTGACGGCCGGAGTAGGGGAAGCCGGCGAGGCGATGGGCCGGACGCCCTACCTGTAAGAGTGCGAAACGCGGCGGTGTGAACCTGTACCTGACCTGCGGTTTCGCTGTCGCATCTGCACGGCCGTCTCCACGGCCTCGCGGCGCGCCGTCGCCTCTGCCTCGGCGGCGCTTGCTGCGAAGACGACATTGGCGCTGCCGAACGCGTCATCGGTGTCCAGGAGGATTTCCTCCAGGGCGTCCGACCGCTCCAGGGCGTCGATCGGCGCCTCCAACACGGCCCAGACATGAACGTTGGAGCCGGACCATTGCCCGACGACGAAGAACGGGCGCTCCCACGCTGGCTCGCCGGGGATGGCTTCAGGCTCGGGGCCGCTCATCGCGCGCCCCGGGTGTCGTCGGGGACCGGGCTCCAGCGCATCCCATCGGTGGCCAGCGCAGCGTCCGCGGGCACGATCCCCTGAAAGTGGCGGTTGTCCGGCTCGTCGTCCTGCGCGTGGGCGGCGATCCACTCGTCGGCGGACTGGTCGGCATTCAAGGCACGGAGGAGGTCGGCGAGCGTGTCGACTTCGGTACATCCGAGGCTGGCGGCGATGTCGGACGTGATGACGGTGTCGCACCAGGCGTCGGTGAATGCCTCGGCGACAGCGGACGGGATGCTGACGGTGTCGGGCATCGTGGCCTCCGGTGGGCGGTCAGGTGGTTACGTTGTGCGCGTGCCTGCGAGGGGAATTGCACCCCTGTCCACCCTCAAGTGGGGCCGCTCTACTGCTGAGCTACGCAGGCGTGGGACCACCGGACGGCGGCCGAGTGATGGCGGGTCAGTATCTGGCGGTCTCGTGAACTCGATTCAGAGCAACTCCTCTCGTGGACAACGGTGTTGGGGTGGTGCTGGTGGGAATCGAACCCACGACCCAGGACTTATAAGATCCGCGCTCTGCCGACTGAGCTACAGCACCTCGGTGGTTGTGCGGGCCGCGCCCGCGGCCGACCGGAGACGCGGCCCTGGTCGGCGGCGGGCGGGAGGGGGTGCCGCAGCCGCCGGTGAGCGTGCTGCGGAGGCGCCTCCCCCTCACTCCATAAATAATAGTGTCTTTCTGTGGAGTGTGAACCCGCCCCTGACCTGCTCTTTTTCACTCCCGTGACGCCTGGGCGAATGCGGCCAGCATGGCGATCACGGAGCTGGGGCGCCCGGACACTTCAGCCTGCACCCCCTCACCGGAGGCGCCGACGAGCACGGTGACGCTGTCGACCTGGACGGGGCCGTGCTCGCCGGGTGGCCTGGTGTCGTGCTGCCAGATGACCCGGGTCCGCCGGTACTGCTCCTCGATCCGGGCCCCGGGCAGTGCGCCGGCCACGGCTTCGGTGACGGCGCGGCGGCCGCTCTCCTCCGCCTCCTGCCGTGCGGCGAGTTCGGCGGCCTGCTGTGCGGCCTCGGCGTGCAGGGGATACAGCCGCCGGGTGATCTCGCGTGCCACATGGCGGGGGCTGCTGGCTGTGACTCCGATCGACGGAGCGATCATCTTGGTCTCGTCCGGCAGTGCGGCGTGGATCTTCAGGCGATCGGGGCGGCGGTCGTCGGGCTGGCACAAGCGCAGGGCGCGGCCGTCTCCGTCAATGACGAGCCGTCCCAAACCGCGTCCGTAGTCGGTGAGTTCGGCCGTGCGGCAGTGCGTCCCCAGCTCCCGCGCGACTTCCTCCGCGAAGGCGTCGAAGTGCTCCTGTGTGGTCAACTCGCTTGTCATGGCGCTCTGTTCACTCCTCCGGATGGCTGATGGGGGTGCTGGGCGCGGGGCTCCTCGCGCCCTGGTCGCGGAGCTCGGCCTCCCGGCGGGCGTCCTCGGCGGTGTATCCGGTGTCGCACACTGGGCGGCACAGCTGGCCTGGGGGTGCGCCGCACGTCTCGCACCGGTCGTCGAAGTCCTCGGGGCGCCACGGGCGGAGCTGGCCGCTCATGCGGAACGCTCCCGGATGTGGTCGGCCAGGGCTCGGGCGGACATGACGGGGCTCTGGTAGGGCGGGGTGGCACGGACGGCCCGCCACAGATTCGAGGGCTGCCACGGGTCGAAGTCGATTCCGGGGACGGGCCAAATGGACCACTGGAGGCCGTGGGGGTCGACGACGGTGTACGTCAGACGCCGTGGGGTGTCCTGGCGCCCGTTGTCGGTCCAGGAGAGGCCGGCGGCCGTGAGTGCGCTGCCCAGTTCGTTGCAGCGCGACCGGGTGATGTGCTCGAACGCGGCCGGAATCAGGTGGAAGTCGATCATGTCGTGGCCCCGCCACTCCTCCTCGTGACCGTCTTCACGGGTGACGACATACACGTAGGCCTGCTGCTGGAGGCGGAGCCCTCCCCACGTCCAGACCCGCCGGAGGCTGGTGACTTCCCACACGCCCTGCGGGCTGCGCAACTGCTCACCCACCCTGAGCGGACGGGACGGCTGGGTGTGGAAACTGCGGGGGCCGGGCGTCAGACCGTTGTCCTTCAGGTCGGTGCACCCCGAGCACATCCACACGGTCTCGCCGCGAAGCCGGTAGATGCCCCAGCAGTCCGAGTAGCAGGTCGAGCATACGAACCGGCAGTCCTCCGCGGCGCGGACCGTTGCCGCATAGGTCAGGCGGGGCATGCGGCTGATGACCATGCCGAAGTGGCGTCCGACGGACACGGTTTCTCCTTCCAAGGGGGTGGTAAGCAGTGCGGGCGGCCTGCCGGACGGGTCAGGGGGCGGCGGTCCACAGAGGGAGACCGGTGGTGGTGCGGGCGCTGATGCCCGGGCGCTCGGAGACCTCGCGGTAGTCGGACACCTTCACGTAGCCGCCCCGTTGGGTGTCGAGGCGGACCGGGGCGCCCTCCCATTCCCACTGCTCGATGAGCTCGGCGGGGAGGTTCTCGACGTCGTCGGCCTCGACCTGCACGGCCCACGCGGTCAGCTCCTCGCCGTACTCCTGCCGCCACTCCTGCAGGACGGTGAAGAGGTGGGCGAAGTCGTCGACCAGGGCGAGGGCGCGCGCCTGGTGGGGGGCGGGGTCCTCGGCGTAGGTCGGTGCGTCGGGGCGGGTGCGCTCACCGAGGCTCATTAGCCAACGCATGATCAGAACGTCTCCCTCGTCGGGCGGGCGGTACGTGTGGGGGCGGCGGGGTTCAGGGGCGCCGGGACGGTTCGGGCTTGCGGTAGCGGTAGAGGAAGCGCGCGGCCCATTCGCGGCTGGCGAAGCCGGGGATGCCGCCGCCGCTGCCGGGGTGGTTGCCGGGATACTCGGCCACCCATCCGCAGACGCCGTTCGGGTCGTGCCAGACGACCCCGTAGCAGGTGCTGTGATCATGGCGGTCCAGCACTCGGCGGCCGATCGAGCCGGTGTTGGCGGCGAAGGTGAACTCCTTGGGCACGGTGGCTCCTTCGGCCGGTTCGGGTGCGAGAGGGGGCGCGGCGGACCGAGTCATCCTCTCCCGCAACAACAATAATAGTGTCTTCTGGCGTAGAGTGAACCCGCCCCTGACCTGCGCTTTCTGTGGACTGTCAGGGGGGCGGCGACCAGGGCCGGGCGGCGGCCGCGCTGCTGGGCACGCAGGGAGCCGGCTTCCGTCTGGGTGAGGCGGGCGCGCTCGCACTCTTCGAGTGAGGGTTGAACGTGAACTTCTCAGGCGCGGTGGCTCCTTCGGCCGACCCGGTACGCCGCCTTGCGGGGTTGCCTCCCTCAGCACTCCGTCGGAGCCGGGTTGGCCCGGATCACGGCCGTGATGGCCTTGATGGACGGGGTGTCGTGCTGACCCCTGCGGTCCGGCGTGACGCACAGCCCGGACCGGGTCCGGCGCGCGACGCCTGAAGCGACGAAATAGGGCAGGTCGTACTGCCACTTCCGGCCCCCGTCGGCCGGTCGACCCACACGGAGGTTCAGGAGGAAACCCCCGTCACGGGGCGCCCACGCCTGCTGTGTGTGCCAGCCGTGAGCCTCAGCGAGCGCGAACAGGACAGCAACCGGCTTCGGCAGGGCGTAGCCCTCGGGAGCAGTAGCCGTGATGCCTGCCTCCAGTCGGCCCTGTGTGACTTCACGGACGTGCCGCTCGGCTGGGGTCAGAACGCTGTCGCGCTCCAGGGCGGCGGCCAGGGTGACGGTCCGTCCGCTGTAGCGGCAGGTGATCCCGACGCCGTACGCGTCACGGATCACTGCACGCCGCATGCCGTTCAGGTCCCACGTCGACATCGGCTCGTGCGTGGTCAGGACGCCGTTGCGGACGCTCGTCGTATTGCCGCACGGGCACACCGTCTCCACGGTACGCAGCAGGTCGTACCAGACGTTCGGCAGGAGGATCGTCGGATCGTGCTTCTCCCCAGTAGCGAGCAGTTCGCGCATGGTCGGCACGATGTTCTCCTCAATCCCTGGTCTCGATCAGTTCGGGGGCCTGTCGCGCCCCCTCCTCACACTTCTAATAATAGTGTCTTCCGAGGTGGTGTGAACCCGCCCCTGACCTGCGCTTTCCTTCGTCTGTCAGGGAGCGGCGACCATGGCCGGGCGGCGGCCGCGCGGGCGCCTGTGCTGCTGGGCACGGAGGGAGTTGGTTTCCGTCTGGGCGTGGCGAGCGCGCTCGCGCTCTTCGGCGGCCGCGCTGACACAGTAGGGGGCCCACCACTGCAATCCCCTGATCTTCTGGGTCAGTGAGTCGGGGCGGTCGGCCAGCATCAGCAGCAGGACCGGGTGCGGGCAGAGGGCGAGCCATCGTGCGGCGGTACGCCATGCGGCTTCGGCGGCCTTCAGCGCGGGGAGGGCTGTACGGGCTTCGCGCTCCAGGCGGACGGCTTCGGCCTCGTGGTAGGAGGCGGACCAGGTGAGGAAGCGCAGCAGGCCCGGGGTGTCGCGCTGCCGTGAGGCCTCCAGGATCGCGGGCAGGTCGGCGCGCTGCGTGACGTGCTCGGCGCACCCGCGCAGGACGGCGGTGAGTACCGCAGCTGTCTTCTCCGACGGCGGGTGATCCGCGGCGGACAACAGCGGGTGCACCGAGACCTCGGGGCGGCCGGTGTTGTCGCGGTAGAGGGTCAGGCTGCCCCGGTAGCCGGTGCGGCTGCGGGCGAGCCGCGGGAGGTCCTCGTCGGGGGCGGTGGACGTGAAGGCGTTCACGGGGCCGAGACAGGCGCGTACGGCGGTGAACTGGTCCCAGCGGTGGGGGTCGGTGGTGCCGGTGACGTGCACGCTGCCGCGCATCGCCCCGCCCAGCTCGAACACGACGGCGTTGTCCTCGCGGGTGCCGGCGGTGGCGCGCACGGGGCCGGCGGGCGTCTCGATGGTCAGGCTCGGACTGGTCACGGCTGGGGTCTCCTCGGGGGGGACTGGGCGGGCGGGGGCCTGCCGCCCCGCGCTCGCCGAAGGGGGGTGCGGGCGTCGGGGCGGCAGGTCTTCGGCCAGTGGCGCGCTGGCCGGGTTGGCCGTCCGTCCTCCCCGGGGGCGGGGGAGGACGGGAACGGCGTCTGTGGGTTACTCCTGGGCGCTGTGAGCCCAACAGGTGCAGCCCGTGCCGTCGGTCCGGGATCGGCCCCACAGGCGCACCGGGTCGTGTTCGGATTCCGGGTACCGGCACTCGGCGCATGGCGGGCCCCAAGAGGCAGGCTCGGCGGCTGGCTCGGCGGTGTAGATCTCCTCAGAACTCCACGGGAACCCGCCGGGCCCGAACGTGACCGTTGCGTCGGGCATGAGGTGTGCCCACCCTGCGGGCCAACCGACCGGGGGCTTTCGACGGCACCTGGCGATGGCATCGCGGACGGCTCGCCCCCGCCACAGCTGCGTGACGCCGGTCGGGCCGGTCACGCGGTAGGCGGCGGCCGTCACTTGCTCGTCCGGACGGTTGATCAGAACTCCGGATGCCGTGTCCGGCACGAACGTGACGACCGAGTGATTACGGGTCTGGCGGTACCGGATCACTCCGTCCTCCGCCATACGCGCTTCGCTGGACAACCAGAAAATGAGGCTCCCGCGTAGCCAGCTGTTGACGTCGCGGCCGCCTACGGTGCGCAGGCCGTAGCCAACCCCCTGGGCTGGAAACTGCCCCGCGCGGCCAACGACTTGGGCGTAGGTCACATGGATGTCCGCGTGATCCATGTGGATGTACGAACCTGCGATCCCACAGGCGGGCAGGCGGTAGGCGATAAGCCGCGTGCCAGGAAGGGGCTGCCGGGCGGGGATGTCGTCGTGGCCCGTGGGCGCGGGGGTGACGGCGGGCGTGTCAGGCACGGGGGCCCTCCTCGTCGGCGTCGAGGAGCAGCAGGACCGGGGCGTCGTAGACCTCGCGCTCGACGGCCAGGACGTCGGGGCACGGAATGACGGCGGCCTGGAGGTCGTGCGAGTCCATGGGGTGCAGCCAGCCGTCCCGCACGGACCAGCCGCACGCGCGGGGGTGGGGCTCGGCGGCCGTGGTGGCGATCAGGACGGCACTGCGTATCGTGCTGCCCTCCAGCGCGAACACGAGCAGCATGCGCAGGGCGCAGAACTCGTCTTCGTCGCCGACGGAGAGATCAGTTCGGCCCGTGACGAACGCGTCGTCGGTGCGCTCGGCCACGAGGTTCAGCGTGTGCTCGCCGTCTCCGAGTGCCTGGACCACGGCGGACAGGGCGGTCAGAGTGCGGCTCATGGCGGCCGCAATGGCTTCGTCTCCGGGGTGGGCGAGCTCCGGGCGTGCAGGCATGAGTACTCCTTGCGGGGCGGTGGGCGGTGGGAGCCGGAGGCCGGCCTCACCGCATCCCTGGGCACAGATGGCTTATTGGCGCGCGGTCGGCTCCGCGGACGCGTCGCTCTACCGCTACGCAGCAGGGGCCGGGCGAGCGCGCTTCGTGCTCCCCGCGGGGCGGGGTCACGCGCTCGGCGCGCTCGGGTCGGTTTGTTGGGCCCGTGCGGGCCGGGCCGGGGGAGGTACCCGACCCGCACGGGGGCTTGGTGCTGGTCCGCTCAGCGCGTACGGAGCTGGAGAAGGCGCTTGTGCGCCTTGCTCTTCAACTCGTCGTCGGCACCTTCCAGGACGGCGGTCGCGCGGGCGACTTCCTCCGTCATGGACTTGCCCGGGCGGCGCGGGGCGACGTGGTCGAGGTAGTCGGTGATCGCGCGTTCGGCGGCGTACGCGGTCCGCCCGACCCGCTCGGTCTCGGTGCGGAACACATCGCTGAGGGCGCCCAGCCGCGCGGCGTGGTTGGTCTTCGTCCGGTTGGGCGCGTCGTCGTCCAGCGGCCACAGATCGGCGATCACCTGGTGGAAGTCGGCGATGGCGATGTCGGTGCGGGCCAGCGCGGTTTCCTCGGCGGCGAACTGCTCGAAGTACTGCGAGGCAAGCGACAGGGTGCGGCGGGCCTCCTTGATCTGGCTGGTGGCTCCGGCCGTGTGCCGGACGGCCCAGCGGGTGACCGCGTCCCGGACGGCGAACCGCTCGGTGTTGGCGCAGACAGGCCGCCACGGCGTGACGACGCACTGGAACTGGCCGCGCCCGGAGTGGTCGTTCATGATCGCGACGTACGGGACCACGATGTCGTTGATGCCTTCGGCGTCCACGGTGACGCTCTCCGGGAGGCGGATGGAAATGAACACCCGCTTCCCGCCCCGAAGGAGTCCAGCGGACTCCCACACGACGTCGTAGCGGCCTACGAGTTCCTGGAGGAACACGAACCCGGTGCGGTTCTGGATCGGGATGTAGCGCGCCCCGACGGCGCCGAGAGCGGCCCCGGTGTCGGCGCGCACGGTGTGCCGCTGGTCGGCGTGCTCGCGCATCTCGCCCTGCCACTCGTACAGGGCGGGCACGGTGGTGACCTCGAAGTCCAGCCCGGACAGGCGCAGCACCGTGTCAATGTCCGTCGTGCCGCCGGGGATGACCTGGCCCAGACCGTGCCAGGCGGGGGAAGAGGCATAGAGGGCGATCGTGCCGTCGGCCTGCTCGTCCATGCCGTGGTTGGCGATGATCCGTTCGATCTCGCCCTGGGTGTTGCGGGAGACGGTGAAGGTCTCGCCGCTGTCCCAGCCGGTGAGGACCTCGTACCTGTCCGCTCCGATCATGCGGATCTCGCCCCGGTCGATGCGGGCCTGGAACCCGCGTTCGCGCTCACGGACGGATTCGATCTGCGCGGCCTTCTCGGCGGTGAAGGCGGTGTTCACGTCGGTGATGGTCACGATTCCCCTTCGCGGTTGGTTTCTGCGGGCCGGGGGCGGAGCCACCACCCCCGGCAACAACTTCAATAATAGTGTGTTTGGGGTGGGTGTGAACCCACCCCTGAGCTGGCGGCCAGGCGTCCAACTGACGCTCTGGCCTGGGGGCGGTGGGGCCTGCCCGTTGCGGCCTCGGTGCCCTGTCCGCCCGCGCGGGCGGACAGGGGGCGGTGGGCGTCGGTCTGCTCGGATACCCGTGTGCCCTGCTAGTCGACGCTCGGCCGGTGGCATTCAACGGCGAATGCGTCCCGCCTGTTCGCCGCGTGTCCCGCTGCCCGGCGCCCACCGAGGGGGAGTGTGCGCGCCGGGCAGCGGGGGCCGCGCCCTGCTGAGGAGAGGGAGCAGGGCGCGGCGGCTCGGAGGCGCTGTTACTCGGACGTCGGCGGCTTGGGGTCTGCCTCGGTCACGCCGGTGCCTCGGCGGTCTTCGCCTCGGTGGCGCTGGCCGTGGTTGACACGGCCTCCTGGATCAGGGCGTCGAGGGCCTTGCCGACGCGCTGCTTCGTCCTCGTCCCCATGGGGCAGCAGCTCTCTCGGTCGATGAGATCGAACACTGCCTGCCTGGCCGGGCTGGGGGGAGTGACGCCGGGCATGACTGCGGCATCGATCGCCCGCTGCCGGAACGTGTCCCAGACTCCGCACCAGTCCTTTCGGTCGGCCAGATCGTCAAGCTCGCTGACCGTGGCCGGAAGGGCGGAGAGGACGCTGTGAGCCTCTGCCTTGTAAGAGGCACAGTTCTCGGCGATCCACTTGACCAGCGGGTCGCTGGATGCCTTGAGAGCCTCCCAGGCGGTCGCGCGGATGCTCTCGCATTCGGCGTAAGCCGTGTCGACGGTGTTGTCGTAGGCGAGGGCCTGGCGCCGGTTGTCCTCGCTGTACCCGAAACGCTGCGGGTACTTCTCTCCTGCCGCCTTCACGGCTGCCTCGCGGGCGGTGACGGCCGCGTCAAGGCTCTCGATGTACTTCTGTACGTCCGGCAGCATCTGCCGGGCTTCCTGCTCTGCCACTGTCGTTCCCCTTCGGCGTTGGCTTCTGCGGGTCCGGGGGAGGGGCCGCCTCCCCCGGACAACTGCAATAATAGTGTCTTTCAGGGGTGAGTGAACCCACCCCTGACCTGCACGTCAGTCCGTGAACCGGTACTCAGGCAACGGCGTTACGCTCCTGCGCCTCACGTTCGTGACAACGGGTGCCAACGCAGAGCCGCGCGTCTCGCACAAGTCGTAACGCATCTCGGGGATCGAACTGAACGGGCGGGCGTTCACGTGGATCGCGCACACCCAGAACGCGCCATGACGGACCGTCACGCTTCCGTGATAGTCAACCTTCTGCCATAGGACGGGCGCGCCGTACTGCAACGACGCTTCCCGCTCAGACAGCTGCCTGAAGGCGCGCGCGACCGCCTCCCGCGCGATGGGAACCCCGGCCATTGCCGGGCCTGTGTGACCGGTGCGTACGCCCATCGCCCAACCCAACTCGAAGATCGGACGTGCAGCGTTCACCTGCTCCTGCGGCAGCCACAACGCGCACCCCTCCGGGTCGTTCTCGCTGCGGGCCAGACTCGCCAGGGCGTAAGCGGCCTGCTCCTGCTCCGCGTCGGTGAGCGGCGCTCCGGTCGGTCCTGCGATCCGTGTGCTCTCCATGACTTCCCCTCGCTTGGTGGTGCCGGATGAAAGGGGGGCGCCCTTGCCGGGGCGCCCCCTGCGGATTCAGGAAGCCCGGAGGAATCCATTCACCCGGAGAAACTCGGCCGTGATGTGCGCGATTCCCTGGGGCTTGTAGATCTGCGGGAATCGCCGCAACTCAACTTCCGTGCGCCCATACTTGTCGGGGTCGATAAACTCCTGAACCAGACGGTAGGGCTGCCCGTCCGTCGGCATTTCCAGCACGACCGGTCCGGCGGCTTTCGTCTCGAACCGAATACCGATGTAATTCCGGTCCGAGTTGTGCACGATCTTCACCCCGGATCGCGCACAAAGCAGGGGCAGGAAGTTTGCGATCGTGCGGGCCTGAACTGCAAGCCCGGTCATGGGCGCGTCCGCGCCGCGCACGCCGCGCACGATCCCGTCACTGATCTGAAGTTCCACGTCTTTCCCCTTCGTTGGTCCCTTGCGGTTCCCGGGGGTCGCCTCCCCCAGGACTTCAAATAATAGTGTGTGTGCTCTCTGGATGGAACCCCTGTTGCGCTGGATGTTGCGCTGGATGTTGCGCCATGACGTTGCGCTGGAGGTTGCGCTGGAGGTTGCGCGGCCTAGCGGCCGGCCTCCGCATCACCCCAGGTCAGCCCAACAATTGGGCATGGTCGGCCTGCTGACATCCCCTCTGCGGCCGCTGCTCCCTGCCCAGGAAGAAGAGAAGGGGGGTAGGGCGGGGGCGTGGTCGGCGCGGCGGCGTCGGGGATCGGGCGGGGGTTCTTGTGTGTTGCGCGTCGGCCTGGGGCCGTCGCGCGGGTCGGGGGTGGGTCTGGTGGGTGTCGGGTCTGAGGGGCGCTCTGAGTGGCTGTCTGTCTCTTCCTGTCTCCAGCTGCCTGCCGGAGGCAGGTCTCCTCTCTCGCTCCTGTCGGGTCAACGGGGCCCCGGAGGGGACCCGTTGTGGTCTTCTGGTATTCCGTGATTTACTTTTCTTCACGGAATACCATTCAACTCCCGTCGATTTCAAGGGAATCGGAGATTCCCTCCAACCCCCGCCCCAGGTAAAACACATGACGAACCCTCAATTCATCCCTCAACCCATACCCAAACTCTCCACCCACACAACACAATTCAGCATCACCCAATTTTGTGCCGGAGGCACAAAACCTCTCCGCGTCTTTTCCGTTCCGGAGGAACGCAGGTTTATGGAAATGGCCGGAGGCCAATTCCATAAACCGCCGCTGGAAGCGGCCTGCTTTTCGCGCGGGGACGCGCGAAACGAGCGAAGCGAGTATTC